>DFZC01000044.1:0-24426 GCA_002383685.1 Synergistaceae bacterium UBA4066
AGCGTTTTTGTTCAGAGGTTCCCTATAAAGAGCGTTTTCGGCCCTATCGCGGCGCTGTTGCGGGAATTTGAGCAAAGCTTCCCCCAGGCCTCCCCGCACCCAGCGTAGGGTCCCGTGTAGCGAACGGAAACAACCGTCATAGGCTGGAACTGCTCTACTTTAACTTTCATCGGTTTTCCTCCCTGTCTCTGGATGACTTCCCGGAGCCCGGGGGGACTTCCCATCCCCCTTTCACATCGAGCATCTTTCCTGTAGTCGGAAGGGGTCTGTCCGAAACGCTTCCGGAAAGCTCTCGTGAAGGACTCATGGGTCTCGTACCCGGCGCTGAAGGCGATATCGGGAATGGAGCGGGATGAATAAACAAGCTCGAAAGCAGCCCGTTCCATCCTGAGCCGAAGAAGATGCTCCCCCAGGTTTTCGCCCACCATGGCGCTGAAGATCCTGTGGAAATGGAACATCGAGAACCCCGCCGCCCGGGCCAGATCATCCATGGATATTTTCTCGTCCAGGTGTTCCTGGATGAGGAACTGCACGTTCCTTATCGCCTGTTCGTACTCATCGCGCGTTCTCTTTCGCATCGGCCGACCTCCGCTTGATGGAACTGTAACCCATTGCGACATCATACACTTGACGCATATTGCTGGGTTTGCAAGGCGCAAAAAAGGGAGCTGCCTCCCTGACGGAAGTCTCTCCCTTTTTCTGTTGTCCTGGGAAATACAGACCCCCGGGCCCTGGTCTATTCCCTTCGGGGAAGGTGTGTGAAAAACCTTCAGGGGAAACCCGTTTAGTCAAAAAAGTGGGCCCTATGTAGGCTTTACATCATGACCGTTTCTTCGGCTTGTTGATGGGAGCTACTCGTTTGGTACGCCTTCTCCGTATCGGGCATAACGGAGATGTTCAGTGGAAGACGGCGATATATCGGTACCACCTGGAGAGACAGTTTACAGGCCGAGGTAAGCTTTTTCCACCTCGGGATTTCTGAGCAGTTCCTTTCCTGTCCCTCTCAAAACGATTCTGCCAAGCTCGATGACATATCCTTCATGCGCCAGGTTGAGAGCCAGCGCGGCATTTTGCTCCACAAGCAGGACCGTCTTTCCCATCGCCATGATCTGTTCTACCACAGAAAAAACTTCTTCTACAACAATAGGGGCTAACCCCATCGACGGCTCATCCATCAGCACGAGGTCAGGATTCCCCATGAGAGATCTTCCGATGGCCAGCATCTGCTGCTCTCCTCCAGAAAGAGTGGCCGCCTCCTGGCCGAGTCTTTCTTTCAAGACCGGGAAAAGTTCCAAAATCCATTCGAAGTCCTTTTGAACACCGTTTGCATCCTTCCGGATGTACGCTCCCATCTCAAGGTTTTCACGTACCGTCATCCGGGGGAAAACGTGCCGTCCCTCTGGGATAAGAGAAATGCCGAGGCGCACGATATCTTTCGACCTGAGCCCCGTTATCTCCTGGCCTTTCCAGAGAATCTGTCCTTCATAAGGCTTCAGAATATTCACGATGCAGTTCAGCGTGGTCGTCTTTCCGGCGCCGTTTCCCCCGATAAGCGTTGTAATCCGTCCGGTTTCTGCTCTTAGAGTAACTGAGTGCAGCACCTCGGTATGTCCGTATTTTGCCTTGATCCCACAAATTTCAAGCATGACCGCGATCACTCTTTCCCAAGTATGCCCGGATTACCTCCGGGTGCCTGCGAATGTCCTCCGGGCGGCCCTCGGCAAGCTTTTTCCCGTGATCAAGCACGCTTACCGTGCTGCAAACATTCATAACTACCTTCATGTCGTGCTCTATCAAAACCACGGTATAGTCTTTTTGCTGAAGGGAGTTGATAAGCCGGAGTAGATGCTGCTTTTCCGTCGGATTCATTCCAGCCGCCGGTTCGTCCAAGAGAAGAATCCGAGGCTTCGCCGCAAGCGCCCGTGCGAACTCGACAAGGCGCTGGTTTCCATACGAGAGACTGTCCACGTTCTGATCCACATTCCTCGCCATCCCAACGAAACCCAGGGCCGCCAAGGCTTCTTCCCGGGCCGCATTCTCCGCGGAACGCGACTTTCTTCCGTTGATCATTATAGAAAAGACAGCCGTCGGAGTGTGAACATGCTGCCCTATCATCACGTTCTCCAGAACCGACATGCCCTTGAAAAGGCGGATGTTCTGAAAAGTCCTCGAAACACCAATGGAGACAAGCTGGTGAGGCCTCACTTTCTTTATCGGTTTCCCCTCAATTTCAAATTGCCCGGAATCGGGCAGCAACATTCCGGTGATTAGATTAAAAAGCGTCGTCTTTCCTGCCCCGTTGGGTCCAATGATTCCATGAACGCTGTTCCTGCGTATAGCTACGCTAACTGTATCGAGAGCCCGCAATCCTCCGAATCTCTTGGAAATATCGCGCACCTCGAGAATAACATTTCTGTCATCCATCTTTCTTTCCTCCAAATCAGTCGATCTCTTTGACGGAAAAGTTCCCGCAGATCCACCGAAAGAGGCCGATAATTCCCTTCGGCATGAATATAACAGTAAAAACAAGAATGCTTCCGTAAATCACCAGCCGGAACCCCTGGATCACCCGGAGCGCCTCAGAGACCGCAGTCAATCCAAAAGCGCCTATGACCGCCCCGACAATGCTGCGATTCCCGCCGATGACCGACATGCATAAAAACCCAACCGACTCGTCGAATGTAAAATTATCCGGACTTGTCACACCGGAGAAGCTCCCGAAGAGACTTCCTGCGAAACCGGCGAACATGGCGCTGATGATGAAAGCTGATATTTTGTAGCGGTTAATATTGACACCCATTGCTTCCGCCGCCAGTTCATCCTCACACACAGCCCTGTAGGTCCTTCCAATCTTGGAGTCCGCAATTCGAAGCGCAATGAAGACGCCCACCAGAAGTGAAGCGAGAATTAGGTAAAAGAAATGCTTCTCCGTTGTCACGACAAAACCAAGAACTGTTGGTAAGGGAATTCCTACCAACCCGGCCGCACCTTTCGTTACAGGAGTCCAGTTCAGCAGAACAAGACGGACGATCTCTCCGAAACCGACGGTTGCAAGCACCAGGTACGGTCCGCTCAGCTTCATGGCGGGAATGCCAATAACGGCTCCGAACAGGCCAGCCATTACGGTTGCCATGGCCGAGGCCGACCAAAAAGGGATGCTCCAATTCATCATCAAAAGAGCGGAAACGTAGGTCCCTATTGCGAAGAATCCAGCCTGCCCCATCGAGACCTGGCCAGTATAGCCGGAAAGAATGTTGAGACCGAGAACGACGAGAGTGTAAATCCCCGCAAGGTTCAATATGTGCAGGTGGTACAGGTTGGTTACAAAATAAGGCGTAAAGTGATATCCTATCAGCAGCAGAAGAAACGCCGCAAGCCCTCTTCGCCTCGACATTATCGATTTCATGGCCTTCACCCGCCCCCCTAGACTTTCTGGCGGTTTTTCCGCAGGAAGAGTCCCGACGGTTTCAGCCAAAGGACGACGATCAACAGTGAGAACGTAATGGCATCGCGATAGCCCGAGCTTATCAGACCCCCTGCGAGCGACTCCACCACTCCGAGGAAAAATCCCCCTGCGATAGCGCCTGGTATCGTTCCAAGCCCTCCTATGACCGCCGCTACAAACCCTTTCAGCCCTATAGAGGCTCCCATGTTAAACGTCACGAAGAAAATCGGCGCGATGAGAATACCCGCCGCAGCTCCAATCCCGGCACTTGCAGCAAACGCAACCGCGTCCGAGCGCTCCGGGTCGATCCCCACCAACTGCGCTGCATACCGATCCTGTGCGACAGCCCGCAACGCCTTCCCCTCTCTGGTATTTTTTAAGAAAGAATGCAATATCAGCATCAGCGTTATCCCCACGGAAAGAACAAGAATGTCCTGAGGCGTCACGCTCACTCCCGCCAGAGAAAGGGGTCGTGAACTCACCGGGGAGGGAAGAATCTGAGGATCGGGCCCCCAAATTCCGAGAGCCAAGTTCCGGCATATGATCGCTACCCCGAGGGTCGCTATGACCACGTTGATCGGAGGGGCTTCCCTCTCTCTCAGAGGGCGAAGGATCATATATTGCACGAGAGCCCCGAGAAGGGCAACCACGACAATCGCCAGAAAAAGCGCCGAGATGAATCCGAGCTTGAGAAAAAAAAAGACCGTAAATCCCACGTAGGCGCCCAGCATGACCATGTCACCCTGAGACCAGTTCAGCACTCCGGAGGCCGCGTAAATTAGACTGTAACCCAGTGCCACCAGAGAGTAGATTGCACCGATCGGCAATCCGTTCAGGAAAAACTGCATGCCCCACACCGCCTTCTGATCAAAGCTTTGAAATAAAAAAAGGCCGTTCCCCCCGTTTATGTAAGGGAACAGCCTTTAAAAACAAGGTATTATTCGCCTGCCTTGATGAATTTCACCATCTCGAATTTGTCGCCCTTTATCTGCGTTATGAGAAGCCGTTTCCCGATGTCGTCGCCGTTGTCGTTGAAATTGGGATCACCCGTCACCAACTCCAGTCCTTCCGTAGCACTGATGGCATCCCGCAGTTTCCGCGGGTCATTGCTCCCTGCTCTTCGGATTGCGTCAGCGATAATAAAGACAGTATCATATGCTTGTGCGGCATGCGGAATAGGACTCTCGTTGAATTTGTCACGGTAATTGTCGACAAACGCTCGGACTTTGGGATGATCCGAATCGGGGAGAAACGTCTGGGTTAAAATAAGCCCCTGCGCCGCCTCTCCCCCGAGTTCGATCAGTTTCAGAGCCGCCATGCCGGACGCGCCGCACAATTGTGCGTTGACACCGAGCTGTTGTGCCTGCTGCGCAATAAGCGCCGCCTCCGTGTACAGTCCCCACATGAAGATGACCTCCGCTCCCCTGTCCTTGATGGTGAGAAGTTGCGGTTTAAAGTCTTTGTCTCCATTGTTGTACGTGGGCTCCGCAACAAGCTCGACGCCGTACTTTCCACAGGCTTCCCTGAGTAACTTCGCGCCAGACTGCCCGTAATCGTCGGCGGCGGTGAAGGTAGCGACTTTCTTGAAGCCGAATTCATCGCGGGCATACTTTATCAGCGCATCTGCCTGAAGAAAATCGTTCGCCGCTGTACGGAAAATGAATTTGTTACCCTGCTGGGTAATCGAGGCGCCCGTCGAACCTGCGGTGATCTGCGGAATGCCGGCTCTCGAAGTGACCACCATGTCGGCGAGGGTGCAAGAACTGTGAATCGCGCCAATTATTACCTTCACCCCGGACTGCTGTATGAGTTTGTTCGTGGCGCTGGCCGATTTCGTCGGATTTCCCTCGTCATCCTCGAAAAAAACTTCAAGAGTCCACTCTCCGGCCAGTTTCCCTTCGTTGATCTCCTCGACTGCCATCTGAATGGCTCTGCGCTGCCCCAGGCCCAACTGTGCCCCGCCGCCGGACTCCGGGCCGACGACGCCGATTCTCAGCACCTGCGCAGCATCCGCTGCTCCGACTCCGGTTGCGATGAAGAGCAAGAGAACCAAAACAGTGAATCTTTCCCACCATGAGCTTTTCGACACTGCAATCTCCTCCTTGTTTTTCGGTTTTTACATCTTTCCCTGTAAGCTTGAAATCACCTTGACAAGGTTTTCAACCAGGTGCTTGTGGTATAGTTTGCCTTTTTCGGCGCTGCTTTTGCTAGGCTCTCCCCCAGTACCTCCGGCTTTCTCCGCCTGAATTCGCATATGCTCCCTAGTGCTCGGAACGTAACAGAGCGTGTCTCCGGCGTACGAAGGATCCACGGAGTAAAGTGGTGTCTTGTACACGGGATTGTTGTCCGCCATCTCTAGGCGGACAAGTTCAGGTTCTTTATGCATCATGTGCGACGTCTCGATCTCCTCGGCATGGCCGACGGTACCGAAATTAAGCCGGGAAACGATCTCCTTCGACATGTAGGCCGGGTCGAAAAGGGCCACTTTTACGCCCAAAAGCCGCTGAGCCCTCTCGGCGGCGATTTGCATCCAGGGGATGTTAACAATACGATGGCCGTTGATCACAACGAATTTTCTGAAACCGTGCTGCTGAAGCGAGTCAATTACGTCGTAGAGAAGTTCTATCAGCACTTCCGGGCGGATTGTGATCGTCCCTGGCAACACCATATGATGAGGACTCCAGCCGAACCATACGGGAGGCGCAACAAGACAGCCTGCCGCGACAGCGGCGTCTTCCGCGATAAATGTCGCGACCATCGTATCGGTGCCTAGCGGGAGATGTCTGCCGTGCTGTTCCGTGCTCCCCACTGGGATGATGACGACATCTTCGCCGGCCTTCAACTTGGCGCCCACTTCTTCCCATGACAGATTCTGAAGCCAAACACTCATGATACTCACCTTCCCTTATGTTCTCGATAGGCACTCAAAAACCTCACGTCTAACATCTCACACCCCTAAGGTTTCCCTGCCTCCTGCAGCCTGTCTCCTGTCGCCTTGTTTTCTGCCTTTCCCAGTCACGAGTTACTAGTTACGAGTTACGGTTTTTCCCCTTTACCCTCTCCAGCATGTCCACCGTCATGACATCGAGGTCGTACTTCGGTGCGAATCCCCACTCGGCCTTCGCTGCCGAGCAATCCAGGGAGTTGGGCCACGATTCTGCTATCCCCTGCCTGACGGGGTCCACGTCGTAGGAGATCTCGAACGATGGAATAACCTTCTTTATCGACGCCGCGATCTGATCCGGATCGAAGCTCATGGCCGAGATGTTGTAGGCGTTCCGGTGCACCAGGCGAGAAGGGTCGGCTTCCATAAGCTGGACCACCGATTCAAGGGCGTCGGGCATGTACATCATGTCCATTTGAGTTCCAGGCGCAATGTAACTGGTGTATTTTCCTTTCGATGCGGCCTCGTAGTAGATGTGGACGGCGTAGTCCGTGGTGCCTCCCCCGGGCATGGCCTCGTAGGATATGAGCCCGGGGAACCTTAGCCCCCTGGTGTCCAGCCCGAACTTGAGGTGGTAGTAGTCGCAGAGGAGTTCACCTGTAACCTTGGCCACCCCGTAGATGGTCGTGGGCCGCTGGATAGTATCCTGGGGTGTGTTGTCGGCAGGCGTCGAAGGTCCGAACGCCGCTATTGAACTGGGGAAAAAAAAGGCCGTGCCATGCTCGCGGGCGCACTCCAAAGCGGTGAAGCACCCTCCGGCGTTGATATCCCAGGATTCCTGGGGGCATGCCTCGCCCCTGGCGGAGAGTATCCCCGCCAGGTGTACGACCGCATCGGCCTTGAAGTTGCCTATAAGTTCCGAGAAGGTCTTGCCATCGCGAACCTCGAGGAGCTCGAAGGGTCCCCCCTCTGACACAGTCCCGGGGACTTTGCGCCTCGCGGTGGCGAGAACGTTCTCCGCCCCATAAATTTCCCGGAGGTAGGGGACGAGTTCAACCCCTATCTGGCCGTTGGATCCGGTAACGATGATCCTCTTCATGATATGACACCCATCTCTCTGCCGACCTTGGCGAATTTCTCCACCGCAAGGTTGAGGTCGTCCCTGGAATGGGCCGCCGAGACCATGCACCGGATCCTGGCCGTACCCTTCGGCACCGTCGGGAACACTATGGCAGTGGCGAAAACACCGTTCTCGAATAGCTTTGCGCTGAAGGTCTTGGCATCCTGGGCCTCTCCGATAATTACCGGCGTGATGGGGGTCTCGCTGTTGCCGGTGTTGAAACCTATGGCAGAAAGTTCCTTCTTGAGGAAGTCTCCGTTCTCCCTGAGCCTGTTGACCAGATCTTCGCTCTCCTCCAGGATCTCCACGGAGGCGAGATTGGCGGCTATGTCTGGAACGGTCAGGGCGCTGCTGAACAGGTTCGGACGGGCCTTCTGGCGAATGTAGTCAATGAGGGTGGTGCTTCCGGCGACCACGCCTCCCATGACGCCGAAGGCCTTGGACATGGTACCCACCTCGACATCCACCTTGCCGTGAAGGCCGAAGTGGTCGACTATGCCGCGTCCGCCCCGGCCCAGAACACCTTCACCGTGGGCATCGTCGACTACGACAATGACGCCGTATTTTTCACAGATCTCTACGATCTCGGGAAGTTTCGCTATATCCCCGTCCATGGAGAAGACCCCGTCGGTCACCAGGAGGTGCTTTCCGGGGGCACCCTTGTACTCTTCCAGTTTCGCAGTCAGGTCATCCAGATCGGAGTGCTCGTACCTGACCACCTTCGCCTTGGTGAGCCTGCAGGCGTCGATAATGGAGGCGTGGTTCAGGGAATCACTGTAGATTATGTCCTCGGCTGCAGGGACCAGGGTGGGTATGACGGCCAGGTTAGCGCAAAAACCCGACTGGAGCACAATGGCCGCCTCGGCCCCCTTGAATTCGGCCAGGCGCCTCTCAAGCTCGATATGGGGTGTCATGGTGCCCGCTATTGTCCTTACTGCGCCCGGGCCTACTCCGTACCTGTCCACGTATTCCTTGACCTTGGTCACCAGCCTAGGGTCATTGCACAGGCCCAGGTAGTTATTGGAGCAAAGATTAATGTAATCCTTGCCGGATATTTTCACCCATGCGCCCTGGGGGCTCTCTATGGTCCGGATCGTCCCGTAGAGGCCAGCGCTTTTCATAGCCTCCAGGTCTTCGGTGAGGAATTTCATCGGAACAGCCACGGCTATCACTCCCTGTTGCGGATTTGTTAATTGCCTCAACCAGTATGATTTTGACGCTATCGGGGTGTCAATGAAGTATAGTTTCAGGGAGGTTTCGTATATTTCCGGAGCTGGATAATATAATATCCTTGTCGTAACCAACGGGAAAGATCCGGGAGGATATGAATATGAACGGTGAAAGGGCTCTCGAGGAACTTGCCGGCAGGATGTCCGGCGACACAAGCGCCCCCCACCACATAGCCAACGTGCTGAGGGAGGCCATATACAGGGGGATCCTTGAAGAGGGAAGACCTCTTCACCAGTCCCAGATAGCATACCGCCTCGGGGTGAGCCCCATACCGCTCAGGGAGGCCCTGAGACTTCTGGAGACTGAGGGTCTGGTGGAGTTCCGGGGGTACAGGGGGGCTTTCGTTACGGAATTGTCTCTGGAAGAAGCCAGGGAGCTCTACGAGATGGTGGCCGCCCTTGAGACCAGCCTTATGAGGATCGCCTTTCCCGGAATAACAAGAAGGATCGTCCGGGAGGCCGAAGAGGTGCTGGAAAGGATGGAGAGCGAGGACGACTGCATCCGTTGGCGGGATCTGAATTTCCTCTTCCACACCCTTCTCTACGAGCCCGCCGGCAGGCCACTTACCCTCGATACCGTCGCCCGCCTCAGGCAGAAGACGGACCGCACCATAAGGACCCATCTCGACTCCCTCAGGAAGGAGTCGGAGCACCAGCACAGGGAGATCCTGGATGCAGTCGCGGCCGGGGACCTGGAGAAGTCCGTTGCTACCCTTGCCCACCACCTGGCCTACACATCCAACGACCTTCAGTCCTGGATGAGGGCAGAGCAAGCCTCAAGGAGAAAATAGGGCCAGCCGACGTCAGTCTGACCCCGGCTTGCAATGCTAGCCGAAATAGGGAATGCTCCCGGAAGTCGGGAACCGTTCTAAAAGGGGAGACTCTATCTCATACATCCCCAGGTTTTTCCCCAGATGTTCCTTCATTGACTCCGCAGCGCCATCCTCATCCTGCCTGATGATGCTATCAAGGATTCTCTCATGTTCACGGACATTTTCCTCAGACGCCATATTCAAAGCCTTTAATCTCTTCCTCCTAAAGGCAATGAAATTACGCATGAAAGCAGCGAATCTCTCGTACATTCTGGACAGCAAGGGGTTGTGCGATGAATCAATGACAGTGGAGTGAAAATAGGCATCCCAGAGGCTGGCCTCGTCACCGCTGTCAGGGAATGAAACATTGGCGAGATTGACCACACAGGAACGCATTCTGGCTATATCTTCTTCTGTTCTCCTTCGTGCGGCGAGCCTCGAAGCAGGAATTTCGACGATGAATCGAATTTCCATTACGTATCGAATATACTCCTCGGGCCAGATCCCGATCCTCTCAACATCGAACTCGGAAAGATCGGGAAGTGTTTTCCTAATAAAAACGCCTCCCCTGTTTCTTATCTCTACGGTTCCCCTGGCCTCAAGCCGGGCAAGGCCCTCCCTGAGCATGCTGCGGCTAATTTTAAGCTCAGCGGCAAGAGTCCTCTCAGGGGGCAGTTTATCGATCCCGCTTTTTTTGTATTCCCTGATAATTTCCAGGATCTTTTCTGCAGTTTCCTTTTTCGAGTCGGCCATAAAAACATTCCTTCCCGTTTAAAACCCTGAAGATTGAATCACAGTCTAGAGACAGGGTGCACCCCTGTCAACAGGCAGTGAGATCGACTCAGGCAAGGTCGCTTAGATTCTTTCATGAGGCAACGAATAGCTTTCACTTAGATTCTTATATGAGGCAACGGGTGGGAATAAGAGTGTCCTGGATCAGGCACCGTTTGAATTTACCACGCAGTATCAAATTGCCTATATCAAATTGCCACTATATCAAATTGCCTATATCAAATTGCCTATGGACACCCCCGGGCACAAGTGGTAGAATCTATTTTGGTTTACCATGGTACTACCAATTTGAGTCAAGCTGTTACGATCCAGAAAAGAACCACTCCAGGCCTTTCGAGAGTCAAAGAGAGGAACGGAAATGGTTCCCGCCCCTTGGGTCAGGAAAAAGGGGAATTATTCAAACGATAGGAGGACGGAATGTATGGAGATCAACAAAGAAACGTGCATCGGGTGCGCCCTTTGCGTCAATTACTGCCCGATGAGCTGCATATCGATAAGGGAGGGGCGCTCTTTCATCGATCAAGACGAATGTGTCGAATGCGGCGTATGCAAAAACAGCGGTGTATGCCCTGTTGATGCTATCTACGAACCGGAAATGGATGAAAAAAGAAATCTGAGAAAAACTTTCAGCAACCCACTTATTAGTCATAGTTCCACCTCCGTTCCCGGAAGGGGAACTGAAGAAATGAAAACAAACGATGTTACCGGAAGATTCAAAATGGGCTTTACGGGAATTGCGGCAGAGTTGGGTAGACCAGGAACGGGCACTCGTTTTTCGGATGTCCAGAAAGTTGCTCAGGCTTGCGCCAGGCACAAGGTCGAATTCGAACCACTGAACCCTGTCACGACAATAATGACGGATCGCAAGAAGGGCCTTATCGACGATCGTTTCCTAAACGAAAAAGTCCTCTCGGCCATAGTCGAATTCATCGTCCCTGATGAAAAAGTCAAGGGAGTTCTGGAAGACCTTATGAAGATTTCAAATGAAATTGATACGGTATTCAGCCTCGACATCTGCGGCGTTGCCGATGCTTCGGGAAAACCCTTCTTCGAAAAGGTCGTTCAGGAAATGGGTCTGGAATTTTCGATTAACGGGAAGGTCAACGTCGGCCTTGGCAGGCCACTTGCGGAGGTGTTATAGAGATGACGCACACACTTCACAGAAGAGGCAACGAGGATTCTCTCCGTGATGATTTCGTGATTTTTGCGATCGCTGCTCAAAGCGTCAACGCGAAAGGTATAGCACCCAAATTCGAGGATTTCTACAGGATCGTAAAAAAACACAACCCATCCAACACTGGAGACATGAAAAAAGGAAACGAATTCGTCCTTGGGGATGAGGCCGTTGGCCGGGATATGCTGGACAACTCTATCGTCCACGCAGTCTTCAACGATGAAAAGACAGTCGTAAAGGTCCTTAAGGAACTCAAGGAGGCTGATCTCGGTCTCTCTATCGTAGTATCAGGGATCATCCACTCCATAGACCAATGCTGCCGGAAAAACGACATGAAGATGCACACCGTGGAAAGGTCTCTCGGGATCTGGGGCAAAAGGGAACTGCTTCCCGACGAACCTGTCCTTGAAATATCCACAATGTGCGGCCATGGCATGATCCCGTTTAAGCTTGTAGACAAAATGGCCGAAGATATCTCCAGAAACCGGATCACCACCAGGGATGCCGCTGTGGTAATAGCAAAACAGTGCCATTGCGGGGTGGTAAACGTGCCAAGGGTAGAACGGATACTTGACATGATGGCCGGGAAATAGACAAGGGAGGCGGACAGAAGTGGATCATCTGGTCGTTGATATGGGAAAGTGCACTGGTTGCGGTATCTGCATGCTGGCTTGCTCTGAGAGGAAATTGGGTATCTACAAACCCTCTGCGGCCAGAATAAGGGTATCAAGGGAGACTCTTCCCGATGGTCTGAAAGTCGACCTTTGCAGACAGTGCGAAAACGCCCCATGCGCAGCCGCATGCCCTGTCGGAGCGATCGCCCTGAATGACTCCGGTGTCTGGGAAGTGGAGGAAAAGACCTGCATCGGTTGCGGAAGATGTGTTACGGCGTGCCCCTTCGGAGCGATGTTCATGGACACAGTATCGAAAAAGGCATTCAAGTGCGACCTCTGCGGGGGCTCTCCGGAATGCGTTGTCCAATGTCCAAAGGGAGCACTCGACATCGTCTCCGGGAAATAGTTCTTATGGCCTGCACGGATATCACGGTCAGGGTCCACATAGAAGGAATTCCGGGCAGGAGTGATTTCGATGTGCTGCTACCGTATGGTTCAGACATAGAGGCGCTTATGGACAGCCTGGGGAGCATTGAGGGAGGAACTCCTCTTAAGCATATCAAAAATCCTGACACGGGAGAGATGCGTTACTTCCTTGTTGCGTTCAACGGGAGGATGATCCGCTTCCCTGAGGCATTGTCCGTAAATTTGGAGAATGGGGACGAGATTCTCTTCATCAGCCCATTAGTGGGGGGATAGGAATGAAATACGGTGGATACGCTGGAAAAATACTCAGAGTGGACCTTTCGAGCAACAGGATCTCAACGGAGAAAGTCTCCGACGAGATGGCGGAGTTATACCTGGGAGGGAACGGATTTGCGGCAAAGATCCTTTTTGACGAAGTCCCGGCAGGCACAGATCCCCTTGGCGAAAACAACAAACTTCTTTTCTTTACGGGACCCGTCACGGGAACAAATATGCCAGTATGCGGATCAAGGTTAGTGGTTGTCACAAAGTCACCCCTTAATAACCGGTTCCTTGATTCCTATGCTGGTGGAGAATTCGCCGCATACATGAAGTACGCGGGGTTCGACGGAATAGTCATTGAGGGAAAAGCCTCTGAACCGGTCTATCTCTGGATCGACGACGACACAGTCGAGATCAGGAAAGCAGATACCCTATGGGGGAAAAAGACCTACGAAACACAGAACGAACTTCGGAAAATGGCAGGGGACCGCGATATCGCCACGGCCTGCATTGGTCCCGCCGGTGAAAAGCTGGCACGAATAGCCTGCATTCTGACTGGAGTCCACGCTGCGGGCAGGGGCGGAGTCGGAGCGGTAATGGGGTCTAAAAACCTCAAGGCTATCGCTGTAAGGGGGACAAAGGGCGTTGAAGTCGCAGACCTCGAGGCATTCAGGCTTTTCTCCAGGGAAATTAGGGGAAGGATATCGGCAAACGCAGGAACCGGAACTGGACTACCCACTTTTGGAACTGCTGCCGTGGTAGAGGTCAACAACAAACTTGGAATGCTTGGAACAAACAACTATCAAAAGGAAGAGTTCGAGCACGCAGATCTCATAGGCGGCAAATACCTCAAAGAAAACTGCTTCGTAGCTAACGATGCGTGTTTCGGATGCTCAATAGCGTGCGCAAAGGTCAACAAAGCCAGAGAAGGAAAATATCAGAACTATCTAACGGTAGGACCGGAATACGAAACTCTCTTTTCTCTGGGATCTAACTGCGGGATATCGTCCATCGATGCCATTATTGCAGGCGATCGCCTCTGCGATGAGTATGGAATAGATACGATCTCAGGCGGCAGCGTAATTTCCATGGCGATGGAATGCTCGGAGAAGGGACTTCTGGATCCTGATTCTGCAGACGGTCTTGACCTTTCTTTCGGGAACCACGAGGCGATGGTCGAACTGGTCCGGAAGATAGGCGAAAGAGAAGGCATAGGCTGGATCATGGGAGAAGGAACAGTCCGTTTTGCGGAACATCTGGGAAAAGGGGCCGATAAATTTGCGATACATGTCAAGGGGCTGGAGGTTCCCGCCCACTCCGCTCGAGGCCTACCAGGTATGGCTATAGGCTACGCAACCTCGAACCGCGGAGGGACCCACCAGGACGGAAGACCCACAGCCGAAAGAGCCGGAATAGTCGATCCTGCAACCACCGAAGGAAAAGGGACCTACGAAGTCCAGGTCCAGAGGATGACTACGTTCATGGATTCAATGGTCATGTGCCGGATGCTCGAAGGCATTTTCGGTCCTGTTGGACTGACCGAGGATCACGCAAGACTGGTCAAGGTGGTCACCGGGATGGACCTTTCGATAGGAAATCTCAAGGACATTGCTGACAGGATCTACATTCTAGAGCGTGCGACCAATATACGGGAAGGAGAAAACCGCTCCTCAGACACGCTGCCGTGGCGCTTCATGAACGAGCCGATCCCATCAGGCCCTTCCAAGGGGAAATACATTCCCGAGAACGTCCTCAACATGATGTTGGACGAAACCTACGAAGAACGCGGCTGGGACAAGAAAACAGGCCTCCCTCTCAGGGAGACCCTCGAAAGGCTCAAACTCGTGGATCTCGTCCAGGAGATCCACGAACAAAAATAAATTACTTATACACGGAAGAGGTGACTCTCATTGAAGATAGGATTCATCGGCCTTGGAAACATGGGAAAACCAATGGCGAAGAACCTTATGAACGCCGGATACGAACTGAAAGTTTTCGATGTCGTAACCGAAGCGCTCACCGAGTTCAAGGCTCTTGGCGCCAGAACTGCTTCTTCCCCTTTGGACGCGGCGGCCGATTCTGATGTGGTGATAACGATGCTGCCGAATTCTCCCCATGTCGAAGAAGTTCTTTCCGGCCCCAGGGGTGTGTTCGAAGGAGCAAAGAAGGGAACACTGATTATCGACATGAGCTCTATCTCTCCCCTTGTTACCAAAAAAATGGCACAGTTGGCCACCGAAAAGGGTTTGCGCCTGATCGACGCTCCAGTAACGGGAGGAGTGGCAGGAGCAGAGAAAGGGCAACTCGGCATCATTGTAGGAGCGTCTTCTGCGGATCTGGAAGAGGCGAAACCCATTTTCGATATTCTTGGCCGCTTTGTTCATGTGGGAAATGTCGGGACAGGGCAAACAGCAAAGATGTGCAACCAGGTAGTGGTCGGACTGAGCCTCTGCGCTATAGCCGAAGCCTTTACCCTTGGCGTAAAGGCAGGGATCGACCCTGAAATCCTCCACAAAGTTCTGAGCTCGGGGTCCGCACGTTCATGGGCTATGGAAGTAAGGGTACCGCAAGTGCTTGCAGGTAATTTCGAACCCGGTTTCATGATCAATCTTCAGCACAAGGACATAGGCATAGCCCTGGATTCAGGCAAGGGGCTCAATGTCCCTCTCCCGTTTACGGCTCTTGCCCAGCAGGCTTACGAGTCGGCAAAAGCTCTCGGGCTTGGGACAAAGGACCATTCTGCAGTGATCCAGGTTTATGAAAAGATCACGGGTATCAAGGTTTCAAAGGAAACACAATAATCTGAAACAGGGAGGTTAGGGAAAATGCGCAGGTTGAGTATCGTTCTCGCGTTTTGTATGCTTTTGGTGGCGGCACTTTCCGGCACCACTTACGCCGAAGTCCTGAACGCAAAACTGGGACATGTGGGGGCTCCTGATCATATTTTCGAGATCGGCGCCCAAAAGTTCGCGGAACTGGTCAAGGAAAAAACGGGAGGATCCGTCGTTGTGCAGACCTATCCGGGCGGCCAGCTTGGTGGGGACAGGGATATGATGGAAAGCCTTCAGATGGGCACCCTTGAATTTGCCATCGAGGGACCGATCGATAGCTTCGTTCCCATGGCTTCGGTTATTCCTCTTCCCTACATGTGGAAAAGCCCCGAGCACGTTTATGCTTTCCTGGACAGTCCTATTTCAGACAAGGTTTACGGAGACCTAGACAAAATGGGAATCCTTCGTCTTGCAAACATGGAGAACGGCTGGAGGCTGGTAACGTCTAACAAGCCCATCGAGAAGGTCTCCGATCTTTCCGGATTCAAGATCAGGACTCCCGAAAGTCCGATGTTCCGTGACACGTTTATTGCTTTCGGCGCAAAGCCTGTTCCAATACCATTCCCTGAACTGTACTCTGCTCTCCAGCAAGGTGTCGTAGAAGGACAGGAAAACCCCATTTTCCATATCATGACCCAGAAATTCTACGAAGTTCAGAAAAATCTGGCCATGACCAGGCACATGTACCTTGATGCACCCCTCCTGGTCAGCAAGGCTTTCTGGGGAAAGCTGTCGGCAGACCAACAGAAAGCAGTGAAAGAGGCAGCAATGGAAGCCACTCACTATCAGCGCAAGGTCGCCATAGAGAAAGAATCTGAACTGCTTGAAAAGATCCAGACTTTCGGTGTCAAGATAACCAATCCAGATCTGGCCGCCTTCATCGCTGCGGTCCAGCCGCTTCACAAGCAATGGGCAAGCAATTTCGGAGAGGATTATTACAAGCAGATAGCTGATCTGGCAAAGTAGTTTAAAGGAAAGACCAGGCAGTCGCCCGGACCCTCGGGCGACTTCCTGCATTTTGAGTGCTTTATTTCTCCCTCAATTGAGAAGAGGAGGACTGATTTTCTTGAAGATCAACCGTTTTACAGAAAATGTCGGAACATTGTTCTATCTAGCAATGTTAGTTCTAGTTCTTTTCCAGATTGTATCAAGATACGTATTCAGTTCACCACCTCCTTGGTCCGAGGAATTTGCCAGATGGGCTATGGTGTGGTCTGTTCTGATCTTCGGAATTACCTTAACGAGAAAAAACGACCATATCCTCATGGATTTCTTCGTAAAGATGCTCCCCCCGCTACCCACGAGAATCCTCTCTGCCTCGATAAACGGCATTCTGGCCCTTTTCTTCCTTCTGGTAGCATTCAGCGGATATGGCTTGATCCAGACTTCGATGATCTGTAACCAAAGCGCTCCGGGAAGCGGGATCCCTCTTTTTTACGTTTATCTGTCGTTCCCGGCTGCTTTCGTTTTCATGAGTTTCGCCGCTTTTCTTAACGCTTTAGGAGTCGTTAAAGGAGGCGGAAAACTATGATCTACCTTATGTTGGCACTATTCGTTCTGTTCCTTTTCATCGGTATCCCCATTGCCTTCACGCTGGGCATCATCACACTTCTCGTAATGCAACTCAACGGTTATCCGTTGACACTGATCGCCCAGCGGGTTTTCGTGGGGCTGGACAGCTTTCCGTTGATGGCGCTCCCCTTGTTCATCCTGGCCGGAAATATAATGAACCGCACGGGAGTAACAGACAAATTATGGAACTTCGCAAGGAGCCTGATAGGACATAAGCCCGCAGGCATGGGACATGTAACGGTTCTTACTAGCATGCTTTTCGCAAGCATGAGCGGTTCGGCACTTGCGGCGGCAGGAGGCCTTGGCCCCATCCAGATCAAGGGAATGAAAGAGGATGGGTTCAAGGACGAGACTGCCGCGGCAATCTGTGCAGCGTCTTCAACTATCGGGCCAATAATTCCGCCCAGCATAGTCTACGTGCTTTACGGAGTTCTGGGAGGAGTTTCTGTCGGACGCCTTTTTCTTGGGGGAATAATCCCCGGAATAATGATGGGGCTATCTCTGATGACCTATATCTGGTACCTGGGCCATAGCAATCCGGGCCAATTCGTACTGCACCCCAAGCCCAATATGGTCCATATCTGGAAATCCTTCAAGGAGGCTTTTCTTTCCCTCCTTTCACCCATAATCATACTTGGAGGGATATTCGGGGGTATTTTCACCCCGACCGAAGCAGCCGCAATAGCGAGCGCCTACTCCATTCTTCTCGGTATATATTACAGGAGCATCACACTGGATGCTCTCTGGGAGGTGCTTGAATCCTCGGCAAGGGTTTCGGCAAGCATAATGCTGATAATTGGATTCGCTTCCGGATTCTCATGGCTGCTTACAGCTATCGGAGCATCGCAGCTATTTATTTCTTTTGTTTCCCAGGCCGGGATCTCAAAATTTTTCATCCTGCTGCTTCTCAACTTCGGACTTCTCGTTGTAGGGTGCTTCGTTGAAACCAACTCGGCTGTGGTCCTTCTGACCCCGATACTAGTTCCTGCAATGGTAGCGGTGGGGATAGATCCTGTGCACCTTGGAATAATTCTTTGTGTGAACCTCCTGATAGGGATTCTCACTCCTCCCATGGGAATGGCCCTCTACGTGGTCCAGAAAGTTTCTTCGATACCGTTCGACAGGATCGCATACCGGGTCTGGCCCATGATCTTCATCCTTGTTATCGTGCTCCTGCTTGTCACCTATATCCCCTCTTTAGTGACATTTCTCCCTGAAATAGTCATGGGATAGGGGATCGGGAGACAGGACAAATAAACTGACCAAACCGAAAGGCTGTGACTGATCTGAAAAACCGGGCGGCAATCGTCGAAAAACCTTTCAAGATAAGGCTAGTTGAAAAAGAAATATCCTGCGGTCCTGATGAGATACTAGTCAGGAATATAGCTATGGGGATCTGCGGATCCGACAGGAACATATTTGCCGGAAAAATGCCGGGCAAAACCACCGAATTCCGGCACCCCCCCGTCTACCCTTTTCCCCTGGGACACGAAAGCGGAGGCAAGGTTGTCGAAACAGGTGGAAAAACAGGTAATTTCTCTGTCGGAGACAGAGTAATATCCTTCGGGTGGAACAACAATTTTGCGGACTATTTCGTTGCCAGGGAATGGCAACTGCAGCATGCGCCCGAGGAGTTCGGGGATATCGAAACAGCACTGGGAGAACCGGCAGCCTGTGCCATTTTCAGTGCAATGAACTCGAAAATAACCCTTGGAGATACAGTTGTCGTTATAGGCTGCGGATTCGCAGGCCAGGTTATCCTCAGCTGCGCAAAAAAAATGGGGGCATTTCGCGTTATCGCGGTGGACCCATCCCCTCCGAAACTCAAGATCGCTCGCGACATGGGAGCAGATGTGGCGCTGAATCCGCTCCTTGAGGACGTCAGAACCTCCGTGAAAGAAATAACGGGGGGCAAGGGAGCGGATGTTGCCGTGGAGGCAGCAGGCAGCGAGGATTCCATGAACCTCGCTACCGACGTTACTGCCAGAAATGGCAAGATAGTACTATACAGCTGGATAACGGACCCTGTGACCCTGGATATCGGGAGATGGCACGATGACGGCATCGAGATAATTACGACCTGTCTCGTCCACCATACATGGCAGGAGAGGCATATTTGGGCACGGAAAGCTCTGCGTCCTGTAGCACAAGGACAGATAGACATAAACCTCCTTGCAGGGAAAACCTATAACCTCGAAGATATCCAGAAAGCTTTTGAAGAAACATCCAATGATGGAGAATTTCCATCTATCAAGACGATAATCCGGCCATGATCCCCTCGCAAGGCGAGCAACAGAAACTAATAAGAGATCCGACGGGCGTGCATCGATCTGCCGGATGCTTCAAACCTGGACTCCGGTTTCCCCCCCGCCTAGAATATTGGGAACAATTCTCATTGATTTCGGTTTATCCTTGGATCCGATTCCCGAATGGACAAAATGTATAGTCTTGGGGAAATCGTTCGCAACAACCGGGCAATTAAAGTTCATTATCTATGTTATTTGTTATCCATTTTCTTGAACGGGGAAGATGATATGAAGCCAACAAGGAAGGAAATCTCGGAAAAGATCATCGAGATGGTCAGGGAATACACAAAAAAGGGAGAGAAAAAACTCCCTTCAGAAAGGGAGATGGCGCAGGATTTCGGAATAAGCAGAAACATGCTCCGCGAGGCCCTGGTCTCAGTTGTAGAAAAAGGGATCCTTGAAATCAGGGAAAAACAGGGCATCTTTATAAAAAGGAACCCTCTCAGGGCGCTGGACGTCATATTGGACAGCCTCACGATCTGGCCCGAGGAATACATCAGGCATGTAATGGAAGTAAGGTTCGTAATAGAAGTCCCTGCAGCAATGATGGCTGCCGCCAACAGGACGGAAGAAGAGATCCAAAAGATAGCTCTTTGTATAAAAAACCTGTCAGAAGTACAGTTCCCTGACAGTGACGGAGAGGCAAGCTTCTGGGATGCTAATTTTCACTCTTCGATCGTCGACGCATCACATAACCCTCTTCTTGGACGTATCTATGAAAACTTTTCTGCATTTATGAAGAATTTCATAGAATTCAGAAGAAAGCGCCTGTTCGCCGTGAACTTAAACCCTGAAATGATCCTTTCAGAGCACAAGATGATATTGAACGATATAATCAACCAGGATACCGACAATGCCGCAGAACACATGCAATCTCACCTGAGCAAAATCCTTCGGAACTATGGAGCCGATGTGGCTGTCCGGACGGAAGACCAGGCCAGGAATTTCCAAAACGATGATGAAAAAATACAGGAGAAGCATATTGACGGACCCCCGCAGGGACGCCCTTGAAACGGTGGATTATGCTATAAAAAAGGTGCTTCCCGAAAAAGCGGTGACGCTATCTCTCCAGAAGGAGACCTTTCCCGGCAGGGTAGTGATCGTATCCATAGGCAAGGCTGCATGGAGGATGGCGAAGGCCGCCGTGGATCTCCTCGGCAGCCAGGTTTCGCGCGGAATAGTGATCACAAAATATGGTCATAGCATGGGAAGTATTGATGGGATTGAAATTTTCGAGGCAGGGCACCCTTTCCCTGACGCGAACTCGGTCCTGGCGACTTCAAAAGCTGTGAAAATGGTCTCCGGGCTGGGCAGTGATGATACGGTACTGTTCCTGGTCTCTGGAGGCGGATCGTCCCTCTTCGAAAAACCTGCCGTCGGGGTCACACTGAAAGATCTCCAGGGCGTGACTGGACAGCTTTTATCCTGCGGCGCGGACATTGTCGAGATCAACACGATACGCAAGCGCCTTTCATCGGTCAAGGGAGGAAGGTTTGCCCGGATCGCGTCCCCGGCCCGAGTCTTCTCTATTATCCTGTCGGACGTTAAAGGTGACAGAGCTGACAGCATCGCCTCGGGTCCGGCCTTTCCGGATGAGACCACTTCGGAAGATGCCCTTGCCATAGCCCGGAAATATTCCCTGCGGCTGAAACCGGAATTGATCGCCAGTATCGGGGAAGAAACCCCCAAAGAGATCCCTCTGGCCAAAACAGTTATTGCGGGAAGCATCATCACTCTCTGCGAAGCCGCCGGGACATTTCTCGCACAGCACGGATACAGAACCCTGCTGCTGACCACTTCCCTTTCCTGCGAGGCTCGCGAGGCAGGTTCCTTCCTTGCCGCCGTGGCGCGGGAGATACGATCTTCCGGAAACCCGATCCAGCCCCCGTGCGCGATGATCATTGGCGGAGAGACTGTCGTTCACATGAAGGGGAAAGGGAAAGGCGGCCGCAACCAGGAGCTGGCTCTTGCCGCGGCCATGGGAATAGCCGACCTACCTGGTACTGTTATCGTCTCAGTGGGTTCAGACGGGACCGATGGGCCGACGGATGCAGCGGGAGGGATAGTGGACGGAAATACTATGGCGGAACTTGCCCGGCTCGGGATCGACGCCGGGAAGGCCCTCGACGAAAACGATTCCGGGACTGCACTGAAAGCCTGCGGCGGCCTTGTGGTCACGGGACCTACGGGAACGAACGTCAACGACCTTTCGATGATACTCTGTAGCTAAATATCCCGGATACTGGTTTTTACGAACTCAGCAAGTCCAGCGAATCAGGCTTTCTCAATGCCTTGTGTTTCAGCACGGGGATGCCGAGTTCCTGCCCCAGCCTGCGGCACTGGTCGCGGAATGCGGACTTTATGCCTTCGTGGTACACCACGGCCTTGATGCCTCCCCTGATGCCTGAGGCGGCCGACCGCAGCTTTTCGAATCCCTCTTCGGAGCCGTAACCTCCTGAAACGATCCACTGGTTGGGGAGTATGTGGGATACTCCTACTGGCAGATCCCTGTTGATTGCTGCCTCGGAGAAAGACCGTTCGAAGTGGATCCCTCCCACGCACAGGATGTTCACGAGAGGTTCGGTCTCCCGGAAGGGGCTCGTCAGGCTTTTTGCCATGACCTCTATGGCAACGGCATCTTCCCAGCTGGATGGGGTGCTTCCGATCTCAATATCGAGGGTCGGCACGGGGAATTCATTCAACAAGGATGGTTCCTGCCCCTTGAATGTACCAGTCCAGTGTGTCGCCTCCGTCACTACCGTGAAGTCGTCAAGCCCGGCCTCGCTTCGGTTCTTTTCCAGGGCGTGCAGAATATTTCGCATCGCAGCCGGTTCGGCAGGGGGGAATACCCCCGCGTCCACGTCACCGACGGTGTGGACCGTCAAAACCCTGTCGGGCGCGTTGACCCCCTCGTGCCAGTTGACCTCGGCGGCAAGGTCGAAGTCGAGGAAGTGCTCTTTCAGGATGGGCAGGTAGCGTATGAAGTCGTAGCTCACAAGGTTTTCCTGGCGCATGAAGCAGAACCTGTCGCCTTTTTCATCCACGTGCTCCAGGATGGGAAAGCCGTCGACGGTTATTCCAGCCTCACGGGGGCGGAAAAGCTCCACCACCTTGTCGAAGGCCAGTCTTGAGACATGGTCATGATCTTTGCCGACGCAGAAGAAGAAGATGGCTTTTCTGTTCCCTGCGGGGCGATCTTCTTTCATGCTTTACCCTCCCTTTGATCGTCCTGTTATTATACATGGCATATCTGACCATAGATCCTGCCTGAAAGGAGAAGCGCCTTATGAAGATCAGCATAGCGCCGGAGGTTTTCGAGAAGTGGCCGGGATACCGCAGGTACGTAGTGGTGGGGAA
Source organism: Synergistaceae bacterium UBA4066 (assembly GCA_002383685.1). Lineage (GTDB taxonomy): Bacteria > Synergistota > Synergistia > Synergistales > Thermovirgaceae > UBA4066. The sequence goes on from DFZC01000044.1 coordinate 22,824, forward strand.
AGGCCTTGACAACGCCGAGGAGGATACTGCCCTTCTTGCCCTGCTCAGGGAGGCCGAACTGGGAGTGAGGAACGACCCGGAACTTGAGAACTACAAGGAGTACCCACTCATCGCGTCGTGGCGTTCCATTTTCGAGGATATGGGACTGAACCCCAACAAGTTCCCTCCCTCCATTGCCAACCTTATCAAGAGGACACGCTCCGGCAAGGACCTGCCGTTCATCAACAGGCTGGTAGCGATCTTCAACATCATAAGCCTTAAGTATCGCATCCCCTGCGGCGGTGACGACCTTGCATGCCTGGAGGGAGACCTCAGGCTGGGTCCCGCAAGAGGCGACGAGGTTTTCGCCCACCTCGGGAACCCCGAAGCTGTGGAGAACCCCGAACCGGGCGAGATAATCCTCCACGATACGGGAAACGGAAGCGTATTCTGCCGAGGATGGTGCTGGAAGAACGGCGACCCGAGCAAGATAACCCCCCATACCACCCATGTGGCCATCAACCTCGACTCCATGCCGCCACTGCACGAGGCAACCCACCGGATGGCGTCGAGGGAGCTGGTGGACCTCCTGGGGAACCATTGCGGAGGGACCACGGTGATAAAGCTTATCAGCCCCGAAAGCCCTTCTTTCGAGATCTGAAATGTTTTACGGGTTGCCTGTAATGGGAAGATCGTGTAATCTATCACGATCTGATCGAACAATTTGGGGGAGTTCCCTTGGAGAATAGAACTTTTATCAGGAAGATGGGACATCGATTTCTTTTCCAGGAGGGGACCTGGAGGGCTTCAGGTTTTTACCGCGACGGCGATGGGAACACGGTCCAGCTTTCCGGAATGACCACCATAGAGCACCAGGGTGACCTTTGGATCAACAACGGTTTCATGGAGATAGAGGGGGATACCCCGGTGAGGGTCCAGAACCGCTACGAGATCGTCCCCTTCGAAAGGGGGAGCGACTCCACTACATGGAGATCCGAGAACCCTTCCCTTGGCCCCCTGGTAGGTTCTTTCGCTGTCGTAGGCGATTCGATCCTCTCCACTTTCCGCTCCCCCGACGGCCTCTATTACGGTACGGAGTACCTCAAGAGCACCAACCCCGACACCTACTCCAACAGGGGGGTACTGATGACCAGGGGCAGGATAATTTCTTCCTGGTCAGTCACACTCACAAGGGTATAGTCAACGACAGTCAACGACATCGCTCTATTGAACTTTTTGGGTTGAAAGGTTTACAATTCTTTCCGTAAATATCCCTTTGAGGATAAGGAGAGAGATCTATGGATCGTCCAACCAAGGTCGTAATCGCCCTGGGCGGCAACGCCCTTCAGGAAGCCGGCACACCGCCAACGGCCGAAGCGCAGCTTGAGGTCGTAAGGAAAACGGCAGAATTTCTGGCGGAGATAAGTTGCAAGAATTATGAGATGGCAATAGTTCACGGCAATGGGCCCCAGGTGGGGAGGATCGTTCTCACCCAGGAGATCGCATCAAAAGAGAACGAGCAAACCCCCGCCATGCCATTTGATGTTTGCGGCGCCATGAGCCAGGGCTACATAGGCTATCACATCCAGCAGGCATTGAGAGATGCCCTCAGGAACCGAAACCG
>DFZC01000044.1:24502-56127 GCA_002383685.1 Synergistaceae bacterium UBA4066
GAGCCGAAAAGGATAGTGGAGATCTCGGCGGTGAAGCGGCTCTGGGACACTACTATCGTTATCACCGCTGGTGGAGGGGGCATACCCGTCATCGAGAACATGGACGGTTCCCTGACCGGCGTAGCAGCAGTCATTGACAAGGATCTGGCGGCTGAAAAACTCGCCCAGGACATAGAGGCGGACATCCTTCTGATTCTCACCGAGATCGACAAGGTCTGCCTCAACTTCAAAAAACCAGACCAGAAATTCCTGGACCACATGACGGTCCCGGAGGCCATCCGGTACATGAACGAGGGGCATTTCGCCCCGGGGAGCATGCTCCCCAAGGTTCTTGCGGCCGTCAAGTTCGCCCGTACATACCCGGGCAAGAAGGCCATAATTACATCGCTTTACAAGGCCGTTGACGCCCTTGAGGGGAAAGAAGGCACCGTAGTTACCATGGCGTAACTTGAGGAACAGGCATAAAAAAAGGAGGCCCCGGGCGACACCGGGGCCTCCTTCCATATTTTAGATCAGGCGGTCCTTGTCCTGGCGGGATCCCTTTTGGGTTCCTGCCTCCGGCGGCCCGATGAAGCTATCCTCGAAAGGGCCGACCCTGACAGGCTTTCGGGGTTCCGGTTGTACTTCTCAAGCGCTTTGGGCAAAAGCTCCACCATTACCTTGTCCTTGCCAAGGATTATTTCTGCAACGTCGCCGCTGCTCACGTCAAGGGCGGAACAGACCGTGCGGAGAACCTTCCCGGCATTCCAGTCAGCAGCGTCCTTCACTGCAAGCCTTACGAGAGTACCCCTGTTCCTGCGGCCCATTGGCCTCTTCCCGCCCCTTTCAGGGACTGACTTCGTCCGTCGGGAAGCTGACGACTGTTCACGTTCTCTTTCCCTTTCCATGTCTGCCTTGAGGGAATAGCCCGAGCGGATGCTCTTTTCAGCTATCCGGAGGAGGTTGGTGACCAGCTGCACAGGGTCGCTCCTCTCGAGAAGGCTTTCCGCCCACTCTCCCGTATCGCAGAGACCATCGGAGCAAACACTGAAGATCTTCTCCTCGTATCTCGCCCTCTGCCTTGCCCTTATAGCCTGTGAATCCGGAACGGGCAACCAGTTGAGCGAGATATTGGTGTTTCTGAGCATCCCTTTCAGTTTGTATGCCTCGGCCATGGTAAGGACAAGTATATCGCGCCCCTCGTTGCCGGCCCTGCCCGTCCTGCCGCTTCGGTGAATGAACGTTTCTGCATCGGACGGAAGTCCGAACTGGAAAACGTGTTCCACTTCGGGTATGTCGAGGCCCCTTGACGCGACGTTGGTCGCAACGAGATGGGATACCCTGCCCGATACGAACATCGAGAGGGCGTGGTTCCTCTCCCTCTGGCTCATATCCCCGTGGAGGCAGCAGGAACTGAATCGCTCCTGGGTAAGCCGATTGGCCACCTCGATAGTCTCGGCCCTGGTGTGGCAGAATACAAGCCCTTTTGTGGAGTTCTCCCATAAAAGAACGTTCACTAGCCCGTCCATCTGCCGGTTTTTCGGGGTCGTATAGACCGTATGGTTAATATCCTCGTGCTGGGCACCTTCGTCCACCAGTGAGATCATCCTGGGATCCGACAGGTATTTGCGGGAAAGGGCGCGAACAGAGGGAGGCATTGTGGCGGAAAAAAGCCAAGTCCTCTTCCTTCCGGAAGCGGCGTCAAGTATGCCTTCAAGTTCGTCGCGGAAACCCATGTCCAGCATGTGGTCGCCCTCGTCAAGGACCACGGTGTGTACCGAGTCCATGCAGAGAGTGCCCCTTCGGACATGGTCCAGTATCCTTCCCGGAGTCCCTATGACAAAGGCGACGCCTTTCCGGAGATCCCTGATCTGGCTGGACATGTCCATGCCTCCTACAAGGGATGTGCAGGGGCAGTTGATCCCCCTGGATACCCATGCGGCCTCACGGGAGATCTGCAACGCCAGCTCCCGGGTGGGAGATATCACAACTACACCAGGTCTTGATGGGTCCAGGTTATCATCGCTCATAAGCGGAAGAAGGAAGGCAAGGGTTTTGCCCGAACCCGTCCTTGCCCTCACAATAAGGTCGGCATTGAGGTTATCCTGGCCCAGAACGGATTCCTGGACCGGGGTCGGTTCGTTGAATCCCCTGTCATCAAGGGCCTTGAGCAATTCCTTCCGGAGGCCGAAACCCCCGAAGGTCTTTCTTTCCTGTTCCGTTGTTTCCATTTTTTCCATTGTTGCGGTCTGTTCCATAAAAGCAAATTCCTCCTGTATTTGGGAAAGGACGCAAAAAAAGCGGCGCCCACCATGGGGCGCCACTATGTGTAATCCCTTCACGGCAATAGGGTTATTATCGTTATCCACAGGGAAATGTCAAGCAGGAACAAAAGCTCCGCAAATCCTCTTGGATCTGGACTTAACGTCTTACGTCTAACCTCTCACGCATTTGTCCCTAGAATCCAAACCTTCCGCTTTCGAAAAGCCCACAGCATGCCTTCACGACCTCGGGGTCGAACATAGTCCCGCTGCAGGCCTTTATCTCCTCCAAAGCCAGATCGATCCCCAGGGCAGGGCGGTAGGGCCTGTTAGCGACCATGGCCTCCACGACATCCGCTACAGCAAGGATCCTGGCCTCGATAAGGATATCATCCCCCTTGAGCCTCTGAGGATAACCGGAGCCATCTATGCGCTCATGGTGCTGGTAGATGATCTCTTCGACGGGATGGAAGAACCTTATCTCTCCAATTATCTCCGCTCCGGCCCTGGAGTGTTCTTTGATCAGTTCCATCTCCATCGGGGCCAGGTGACCGGGCTTGCTCAGTATCTCCATCGGAACACGGAGTTTTCCTATGTCGTGGACCAGGGATGCTATCCTGAGGCCTTCCATTGTATCCTTGTCCAGCCCCATTTCCCTGGCTATGGCCACCGCAAGACGGGCGACCCTCTCCTGGTGGCCGGATGTGTAGGGATCCCGGGTCTCCACCAGCTTTGCCATAACCCTGAGTGTGTTCTCCTGGGTAGCTATCAGCCGCCGATAGGCACTTTCCAGTTCGCTCTTGGAACGTTTCTGCTCCGACTCAAGCTCCTTCTCCCGTGTCACAATGCGGGCACTTCCGACGGTACCCTTCAAAATTCCATTCTCATCGAAAAGGGGGGCCTTATGAACATCGAGGAACATAAACTGTCCCTGGACGTTCCCGAATTCGTCGAACTGGCCCGGTTCCCGTGTCTTGAGAACGATGGAATCGGAATCAACGCATATTTCGCCGAATGTGTGCCACTCCGGATCCTCGGGGTGTGCGGAACGCTCCCTTTCCGCAAAAAACATGTCCGTTTTGCCTATGGGCTCGGAAGTGTCGTTTGCATTAAGTAGTCTGCGGCATATCGCCTTGTTCGTGAAAATGAATTTTTTATCGGTGTCCTTTGCCCAGAGCATGTCCTGCATGTTGTCGGAGAGGAGGCGGAACATGCCTAACATGGCACTGTAATCTCTTTCTCTTTCAAGAATTGCCCTTTCGGCATTCCTGAAATCCGTAACATCCTCTACGGCTCCATCGTAGAAGATCACCTTTCCCGTTTCGTCCCTGACAACTTCAGCGTATTCCCGTACCTCGATGAAGCTCCCGTCGGTTCTCCGCCATATGGCATCTAGCCCGTGGATGGAACCCTCTCTTTCGATACGTTCCTTGAAGTCCTGGCGGGGGTATGACGGTTCGTAGCCTTCGACCTCCAGGTTACGCTTCCTGAGCTCTTCGACACTCTCGTAACCCAGCATCCGTGCGATGGACAGGTTGGCATGGATTATCTTTCCTTCGGGGGTTGTCCTGTAAAGCCCCACGGGTATGCGGTCAAAAACCCTCTGGAGAAAAGACACGAGGGATCTTTTTTCATTCTTGCGTTTTCCGTCAGGCATAAAAGGTACCTCCGTCAGGATCTTCCTGTCACTGGGATCCAGTTTTCACGTTGACCGGGTATCACTCCAGGTTCATGGTTTCCGACACCCTCATTGTGAATCCAATTTAGCATCAAACAGCCGACTTCAAAAGCAACAGTTCTTTTTGTCTCTATGACGCCAACCACAACATCCTTCCCTTTTCGAAAACCGGGTTCAGGATCCCTTCATCAGCAAGGTGGGATATGTGTGCCGATACGGTAATGTGCGTAAGCACGAACTGGGCGGGGTTAAGGTCGATCCCGAAGTGCCCCGAAAGGTCCGCCAGCACGTCCTCACGGGAGGCAGGTGAAGAACAGGCCTTTATCACCCTCTCCCGGGCCTCGTCCAGGGCTTTCCTGTTCCTTTGCACAAGGGGCGCAAGATCACCGGTGACTTCGGCATGGCATGGGATAAAAAGCTCTGCCTCGGCACTCTCCAGGTATTCCAGTGTCCTGTACTGGGCTGCTACATCGAAACAGACCACCATCCCGTATTTGTCCAGGATGGATGACGAGAAAAGGCTGTCGGCGATGAAGAAGACCCCGTCAGGGGTCCTCAGACCTATCATATCCAGGAAATGGCCCGGCAGGGGTATCGCCTCCAGGCCGGTCTCAAGCACTGACCCGGATGATGGGATGATATCGGTCACTCTGGACGGCTGGGCCTGCAGGAATTTTCCGCTTATAGCACGGAACGGGGCCGAACCCCAGAGCAAAGCAGGCTCGAACCTGGGTTCCTCAATAAAAACCGATTCCGCCCTTGTCGAGGCTATCCTGCACCCGGTCCTTTTCTGAATGAATGCGTTACCTCCCACATGATCGGCATTCGAATGGGTGTTTACGATCAGGTCAGGCTCCCACCCCATTTCCCCCAGGATCTTCAGGATCTTCCTCCCCGCCGATTCATCGTTGCCGCTGTCGACCAGGACAGCACGATCTTCCCTGGCATACACCCCAAGGTTAGTTGGTCCGGGGATGTACCAGGTGTCTCCCAGGGCTTGAACTATTTCCATTGTTTTTACCCCCCCCTTGCTGATACCATACGACAGGACTGAAAGGATGGCAATCTCCTTTTCAGCCGAAAGGAGATCTCTCATTGACCGACCTTATCCTGATAGACGGCCACGCCCTGGCCTACAGGGCCTATTTCGGCGTAAAGACCCGGCTTTTGTCCCCTGAAGGCACCCTGGTGAACGGGGTCTACGGTTTCGGAAGAACACTGCTGGGCCTGATCGATGGGTCAGGAGCACAGGAGGCGGCCGTGGTTTTCGACTCGCCGGGCCCCACCTTCAGGAGATCCCTTTACCCGGCCTACAAGGCAAACCGCCCTCTTCCACCCGATGATTTTATCCCCCAGTTGCCCCTTATGGCAGATCTGTCCCGTTGCCTGGGGATAAAGGTTCTTTCGGAAAGCACTTTCGAGGCCGACGACCTTATAGCTGCCGCCGCGGTGAGGGAGGCCGAGAGAGGCAAAAGCGTCGTGATAGTGACGCCGGACAAGGATCTCTTCCAGACCCTTGGTGAGGGAGACATAACGATAATGCGCCCGACGGGCAGGGACACCTTCGCCCGGATGAACGCTTCCGTCTTCCGTAGATCCTTCGGCTTCGAACCGGGCTACATGGCAGAATACCAGGCACTCATGGGCGACAGGACCGACAACATCCCGGGGGTATCCGGCATCGGGCCCGTCACAGCAAAAGGGCTGATCAGGCGTTTCGGGGATCTTGAATCGATCTACGGGAAAATACAGTCGGTAAAGTTGCCCCTCAGGACACGTCTCGAAAGGGATCGGGAGAAGGCCTTTATGAGCAGGGATCTGACCCGTCTCCGCCTGGATGCGCCCGTGCCGGAAGATCTCTTCCTCGATGAACCTGACCGGGAGGGTTCGGCCTGTTTCTGCGAGAGGAACGGACTCAAAGGGCTGGCAAACCCTTGCAGGGCTTTCAGCCCCTGCGCCGGGCCCGGGGGACCGTAACTCATGGGGATCGGCCGTGACCGCTATCTTCCGGTGAACAGGCAGGACATGGAACGAAGGGGTTGGGATGAAGTGGATTTTATCTTCATTTCCGGAGATGCCTACGTGGATCACCCCAGTTTCGCCAACGCGGTGATACCGAGAGTTCTCGAGAAGCGCGGTTACAGGGTGGGAATAATTGCCCAGCCCGACTGGAGAAACCTGGATGACTTTCTCGTAATGGGGCGGCCCCGGCTTGCCGCCCTTGTATCGGCGGGGAACCTGGATTCCATGATCTCGCATTTCACCGCCGCGAAAAGGCCCCGCAGCGATGACCCCTACTCCCCGGGGGGAAAGGCCGGCCGAAAACCCCAGAGAGCGACCGTCGTCTACTGCAACCGTGCAAGGGAAGCATGGAAGGATATACCCCTGATCATTGGAGGAGTCGAGGCCAGTCTTCGAAGGTTCGCACATTATGACTACTGGTCCGACAGCGTAAGGCGATCCATCCTGGTCGACAGCAAGGCGGATCTTCTTGTTTTCGGCATGGGGGAGAGGCCGGTCATCGAGATCGCCGATGCACTGTCGGCAGGGACCCCGGTTCAGGAGATAAGGGACGTAAGGGGCACCTGCTACAGGTCAAAGGAAGGGGGATGGCCCTCCGGCTCAGTGATCCTGCCTTCATTCGCCGATGTCTCAAATGACAGGGAGGCCTTCGCGAAAGCCTTCCGGCTGCAATACCTGGAGCAGGATCCTTTCAGGGGGAGGCATGTCGTGCAGGACCAGGGTGCCTGGCATGTTGTCCAGAACCCCCCGTCACCGCCCCTCTCGACTGAATGGATGGACATGATATACGGCCTGCCCTACGCAAGATCTCCTCACCCCATGTACGAAGGCTCAGGGGGGGTGCCCGCCATTGAGGAGGTACAGTTCAGCATTACCGCCCACAGGGGCTGTTTCGGGAGTTGCTCCTTCTGCTCAATATCCTCGCACCAGGGTCGGATAATACAGAGCAGGAGCGACGAGTCCATCCTGGAGGAAGCCCGTATCCTGACCGGACTGCCCGGCTTCAAGGGTTATATCCACGACGTGGGGGGGCCCACAGCCAACTTCCATTCACCGGCTTGCCGGAAGCAGGCATCACAAGGCAGCTGCCCTGACAAAGAATGCCTCTGGCCGGTCCCCTGTCCCAATCTCGACAGGGGACAGTCCCGGTATTTCTCTCTCCTGGAAAGAGTGCGGAAACTGCCCGGGATAAAAAAGGTTTTCGTCCGGTCGGGAATACGCTATGACTTCCTTCTCGCTGCGAACAGGCAGGACCTGGTCTCCATGCTCTGCGAGCACCATGTGAGCGGACATCTTAAAGTTGCCCCTGAGCATGTTTCTCCGTCGGTACTGCGGCTGATGAGGAAACCGGGTAAAGAGATCTTTCTGGAGTTCAAGAGGGTTTTCGAAAAGGCCAACGGAGACCTTGGGAAAAAACAGTACCTGGTCCCCTATCTTATGTCCAGCCATCCGGGGGCGACCTTGAGCGACGCTGTGGAGCTTGCCGAATTCCTGAGAGATATACACTGCCACCCGGAGCAGGTCCAGGATTTCATCCCCACTCCGGGGACGGTCTCGACATGCATGTTCCACACAGGGATCGACCCGCTGACTGGAGAGAGGGTCTACGTTCCGCGGTCAGCCCATGAGAAGAAACAGCAGAGGGCACTTCTGCAGTACCGCTCTCCGGCGAACAGGAAACTGGTCGAAGAGACCCTGAGGGCCGTCGGTCGAGAGGATCTCATCGGCACAGGACCCAGGTGCCTCATAAGGCCTTCAGGTCCACGGAGAAGGACCGGAAACCCGTCGAAACCGGGAAGGAAAAGCTAGATCAGTCCCTTGGCCTGTAAACTATGACCGTGCAGGGCGCGTGCTCCACCACCCTGGCGGCCACGCTGCCGATGAAGAAGCGCTCCAGGCTGCCCATACCCCTGTGACCGATGAAAATGGACCTGTAAGGAACCTCCTCGGCCTGCCGGATTATCTCACCCGAGGGGCTGCCATAGGGGAACAGCATGGATACCTCTACCTTATCGGCACCTGCCTCTCCACGCTCCTTCAGGACCATGGCCTCCAGAGCCTTCCTGGTCGCCTCCGCATGACCCTCTTCCAGGGTCACCGGGACCGGCATGCCCGGGAAAAGAGCTGCGGGATAGGGCTGAAATACATAAATAAAATCCAGCCCATCCAGTTTCTCTTTTTTGGCCCTCTCAAAAGAGAACCTGACCAGCGGTTTCGTTATCGAACTTCCGTCGATCGCTACCAGTGCCTTGCGCATTCTTTGTCACCCCCCTCGTTGATCAGTTCCATTATGGATCTTCGGGAACCTGAACTCCTTTTCCCGGAAGAGTTTCAGGCAGGCATCGACTACATCGGCGTCGTACCTGGAACCCCTGTTCTTTTCTATCTCTTCAAGGGCGGACTCAACACCCAGAGATGCCCTGTAGGGTCGGTGCGAGGACATGGCCTCAACCACATCGGCCACAGCGATTATCCTCGCCTCAAGAAGAATGTCATCTCCCTTCAGACCGTCAGGGTAGCCGGAGCCGTCCATTCTTTCGTGATGCTGCCGGATCATATCAGCAAGCCTCCAGGGAAGCTCTATGTTCTTCATTATCTCATAGCCGATCTCAGGGTGGGTCCTGATAAGGGCGAACTCCACTTCCCCCAGTGCCCCCGGTTTACTCAGTATCTCCGCCGGTACGTTGATCTTGCCTATGTCATGGACGAGCCCAGCCATCCTGATGGAATGGATCCGGTCCCCGTCAAGACCAAGTTCCATGGCAATGGCCTCAGACAAGACCGAAACGTTGCGCTGATGCCCGGCGGTATAGGGGTCGCGGGTCTCGGCGGCGGTAGCCAGTACCTCGATGGTCTGTTCCCAGGTGCGGCTCATGCTCTCAAGGTTCTTTCTTATATTCTCCCTGCTCTCGATAAGGGCTCGCCTTGCTTCCTTGGCTGCGGAAATGTCCCTGTAGATCGTGTAGGAAGCCACAACCCCTTCATCAATTTTGACAGGGACCGAAATAAGGGACACGTCTATGGGAGTTCCGTCCTTGCTCTTCCTTACGGTCTCGACAAAAATGGGTTCCCCGTGACCCACCCTTGAATCCAGAAATATCCCTTCCTCAAGAAGTTCATCAGGCACTACCACTTCGTTAAGGGTCTTCCCCTCGACCTCCTCACGGGTGTAGCCGAACAGCCGGCTGAAACCCTTGTTGACCCTGATGATGCTGTGTCCGTCACCGCTCTCCAGGACCAGGGCGTCGGGCGACTCTTCGAAAAGCCTCTCGAAAAACAGTTTCTCTCTCGAGAGTTCTGCCCGGCTTTTCAGGAGTTCTTTCGTTCTCGATGTGACCTTGCGCCTTAACGCGTAGTTCGCAAAGAGAACTCCGAAGACCAGGGCGACAGCTGTCCCGACGAACCAGGGAAACCATTTTGGTATCAGCCCGTAGGATGGTTCCACGGCCAGCCAGTTCTGAATGGACCTGTTTAGGGGGGAATCAGGGAGGGCCCTCCATTTCGTGAGGTGAAAGTCAAGGATCTGCAGTATGGTCACGCTGGAACCCTTGGGGGGGGCGAACCTGATATCCCGCGGCTCAAGGACTTGCGATGACCTTTGTACGAGGTAATCCCTCTCGTTTGCCAGACCGAAAAGCCGGCTCACCAGTCCCGCTTCGACCATAAGATCCTCTATGGCAGTGAATACGTCGGGGTAGTCGTCAACCTCGAGGAAGGTGCAGTTCATTCCGAACCTGTCGGCCAGATCCCTGAAGCCGGTTGCGTAGGTATCTTGCCTGACTACTGCGACCGTTTTCCCTTCAAGGTCAAGGATCGATTCCAGGAAGCCCCCTCTGCGCGTGTAGAAGACACCCCAGTTCGAGATAACCGCCTTGCGGCTGAAGTCAAAAGCGGATTCCCTCTCCTGGGTCCAGGCCACAGCCGCCATTATGTCGACATCCCGGCGCTGCAGTCTCTCCAGCCCCTCCGCGAAGGTTCCCTCCACCCACTCCGTAGACCAGTCGTTCTCGAGGGCCACTGCGTTGACGAAATCCGCGAAGATGCCCTTGACCACCCCGTCGGTGTCCCGGAAAACCAGCGGCTTGTTCTGGTAGAAGCCGACCCTTACATGGTTGACCCCGAAAGCCGGGGCGTAGGAAAACAGGAGGATAAAAAACGCCATTAAGCAGGGGAGCATCAGATTTCTTATTCGCATTTGGCTCCCCCCTTCTTCATGGTGCACAATATTCCTGAATGGATTGTCTGGATTGTATCATCTGTCAAACGGCAAGGGCAACAATGCATTAAGGTGAAACTTCGCCTTGAGAACTCTCGTTTTGCTCCTCCCCTGTTTCATCCTCGAAGCCTGCCGCCTCAATGTTCCGCATTTGTCTTATCTCCTCTATTCTTTCAAGCGGCCGGTCAAGGCTCCTTCGGCGTGTGGTTATGAGCTGCTCGTAATCATCCCTGGCCGCTTCGATCTGTTTGCCGAGGTGATCCAGCCTTTTCAGGAACTCATACCACTGTTTCCTGAAGGTTCCGAAAAGACCCAGTATCTCCTTCGATGTCTCCTCGAGAGTGAAATTGTCCACTGCCTGCCTGATGACTGCAAGGACAGCGTAGAGGGTCACTGGCGAACAGAATATCACCCTGCGCTCAAGGGCTTCATCTATCATCCCCGGTTCCTGTTCGTGGATGAAGGAGTATACCTGCTCGTTGGGGATAAAGAGGAGGGCGTAGTCTACGGTACTCTGGCCGGGATCGATATAATCCCTTGATGCCACTTCCTTTATCCTTGCCCTGACATCCTTGAGAAAGGATCTGCAGAACTTCTCTCTTTCAACTCCGGCCGGGGTCTCAAGCCAGGCCATGTAGTTGTCGAAGGGGAACTTTACATCCATGTTCAGCCTCAGACCCCTGGGAAGGAAGAAGGTGAAATCGGGCCTTGTCCCCGACTCCTGTATCGTCTTTTGCCTGCTGTAGTTGACCCCTTCGATGAAGCCGGCCAGGCGCAGCACATCTTCGGCCATACGCTCGCCCCATTGCCCCCTGGCCCTCGAACTCGAAAGGGCCTCGCGGAGGGTTCCCGTGGTCCTGGTGAGGTCGGCCGTTCTTTCGCTGACATCCCTGAGCCGGTCTGCAAGCTCTCCGAACTTCGAGGCGCGGTCCTTTTCCAGATCCCTCATGAGACTTGAGACCGATTCAAGTTTTCCCCCCATATCCTCGAGCTGCCGGTCGATCAGTTCCTTTTTTCTGTCCAGGTCCCTGCAGCCCATCTCCCTTTCGGCCTCGAGACGGGATCGGGCCAGTTTGAGGAATTCGTCGGTGGACCTTGAAAGGGCTTCCAGCGAAAGGTTCCCGAAAACCGCCTTCAGGTGTTCCATCATGGACTCGATCTGGTCCCTTCTCTCGTCCTCGCTCTCACGGAAAAGCTCTTCGGCAAGGTCTCTTGCCGTCCGCGCCTGTATTATCCTGAGAAGGAACGCCGCCATTATTCCCAGGAGGAATCCGGCAGAAAGGGCCGCAATAAGGGGTGCCAGCGTCTCGAGAGAGTTCATGACATCATCTCCGTTGTTTTTTCCCATTATAAACGCCCGGTACTGCTACAATTGCCACGTATGCATTTCAGAAGGAAGGAAGTGAATATCCGATGCGGGTACTTGCCTTCAACGCGAGTCCGAAAACTGAAGGTAACACGGCTTTTCTGATCCGTACCGCCCTTAACGAACTTCAGAGAGAGGGCTTTGAAACGGATCTTGTTCACATTGGCGACCGCGCCCTTCGCGGCTGCACAGCATGCGGCGGCTGTTCCAGGACCTCCGATTCGAGGTGCAGCCTGCCCGATGACGGGATCAACGACTGGATAGCCCGGATAAGCGAGGCCGACGGGTTTATCCTGGGTTCACCCACCTACTTCGCCGACGTAACCTCAGAGATGAAGGCCTTCATCGACAGGGTAGGGTATGTAAGCCGGGCCAACGGGGGACTCCTCAGGCACAAAGTGGGAGCAGCCGTTATTGCGGTAAGACGGTGCGGATCGATCCATGCCTTCGATACGATCAACCATTTTTTCCTGATAAACGAGATGATAGTCCCCGGATCGAGCTACTGGAACATGGGCATAGGCAGGAACCCGGGGGAAGTGGCTTCCGATGAAGAAGGCATCCGGACAATGGAGACCCTCGGTAGGAACATGGCCTGGCTCCTTCATCGGATCGCCCCGGTAAGATAAAGCCCCCTCCATGCTAGAATAAATAATCATTCTTAGGGCTATCTCGCCCCGGGAGGTTCAGGCAATGGCTTTTCTCCGGAAAAAAGAGCAGACCCTGGCGGGGGGGCTGGAGGGACTTCTGCGGCTTTTGGTGGACAGCAGCCCCGAGGGGATGGTCATCTGCGATTCAAATAACAGGGTCGTCTTCGCCAATACCCAGTTCTGCCTCATGTTCGGATGGAGCCAGCATGAGGTCACGGGCAGGGATATCGACGAACTCGTGGCCGGATCCCCGGATATCTGCGAGGAAGCCTCTCTCATATCCTCCACCATGATCACTACTCCCCACATGATCCCGGAGACTGTAAGGTCAAGAAAGGACGGGAGCAGTATCACCGTATCGATACTGGCCGGACCAGTCTATGACGGAGGGGATCCCGTCGGGGCCTATGGGATCTACAGGGACATCTCCGGCAAGAAGATAACCGAGAATGAAGTCCGCCGCAAAAAGGCCTTCTTTGAGAATCTCTTCGATAACGCGCCCGGAGCGATAGTCCTCTGCGACAGGAATGAAAGGGCAATCAAAGCCAACCGGGCCTTCACGGAGCTTTTCGGGTACTCGCTTGAGGAAATTGAAGGCAGGGATCTGAACCAGTTTATAGCCAGCGATCCGGAACTTCTCCGGGAGGCGATCGAGATCGACGAACGAGTGTGGTCCGCAAAAGGGCCTGTCACGGTCGATACCTGGAGAACCCGTAAGGATGGTGTCAGGATCCCCGTAAAGATCCTGCAGTTCCCCTTCCGTATAGACGAACAGACTGAAGTGGACTACACGATATACCTGGACAGGAGCCAGGAATTGAAAGCCGAGGCCGCGCTCCGGAGGGAGAAGGCCTTTTTCGAGAACCTCTTCGAGGCCTGCCCCGATGCCATAATACTCAGCAGCCGTGAAGGCCGGGTCATCCGTGCCAACAGGTCATTCTTCGAACTTTTCGGCTACTCGGAAGACGACCCCGTTATAGGCGAGGATATTTTCGGGATCATTACCAAAGACCCCGACAGCGAGGAAGAGGCCCGCCGCCTGGAGGAGATCTTCTGGAACGGAGGAGAGGTCAACAGGGAGGTTGTCCGCCAGAGGAAAGACGGGACAAATATCCAGCTCGATCTGACCCAGGTTCCCTTCAGGCTTGAAGACGGAAGTGTCGTTGACTACATCATCTACCGGGATATATCCTCCAGAAAAGAGGCCGAACAGGCCCTTCGGGAGAGCGAAAAGCGCTATTCGGCGATCGTTGAAAGCCAGGTGGAGATGGTTTGCCGGTACACGCCGGATGGCATGATCTCTTTCGTTAACGACGCCTTCTGTCTTTTCTTCGGCTTTTCGCTTGAAAAGATCATCTCGAAAAACCTTTCCCATATCTTTGGCGAAAAGGATTCCGCTTCATTCGCTCCAGGGGGAGAGCAACTTCCACAGGATAATCCTGCCTTCTTCTTTGAACACTCCTTCACCCTCCCGTCGGGGAAAATACGCTGGCTGAGGTGGTCGAAGAGGGGGATATTCGACGAGAACGGCGAACTTACCGAGATCCAGGCCGTCGGCCGCGATGTAACCGAAATAAAGAAGACAGAAGAGGAACTCAGGCACCTCAATTCGATCCTCAGGTCCATACGCGGAGTGAACAGGCTGATCAGCAGGCACACCGACAGCGGGGAACTGGTCCAGGAGATATGCGCCCACCTGGTTGAGACCCGTGGGTACCGGAACGTCTGGATCGCCATCCTGGGCAAGGGAGGAAGCATAGCCTCGATCTCGGAGGCGGGCATAGGCCCCGACGGTAAGCCCCTGTCGGAGAGGCTCAAGCACGGCATGCTGAACGAGTGGGGAAGGTCCATTCTGGAAAAACCGGGTGTCTACCTGAAGCGCGGAGTAATTACCATTACCGACTGTCCCCTACTCGACAGGTATGAGGAAGCGGGGATAATGGCCACCCGTCTTGAGTCCGCCGGAAAGATCTACGGGCTGATCTCCGTCTCGATACCAGGGGAGGCCCCCATAGACCCCGAGGAACAGCTGCTTTTCTCGGACCTTGCAGAGGACATATCCTTCGCCCTTCACGCCATGGAGACAGAAAAAGACGTACAGGAGCAGGCCATGATCCTGGAGGAGAAGGCCCGCCAGCTTGAACTCCTGGTGACAGAACACCCCTCAGGCCTGTGGGAGTGGGATCTTGAAGAGGGAAGAATAACGATGAACTCAACCTACGAGACCATGCTTGGCTATGTGCCCGGGGAATTATCGCCATCCTTCGAGGCCTGGAAATCCAGGGTCCATCCCGAAGACCTTCCCAAGGTAATGAAAGTGCTGGAGAATATCCTGCGCGGCCGGGACGCCGAGAACATCTATGAGACCGTCTTCAGGATGAAAAGAAAGGACCAGAAGTGGGAACTGATCAGGGACAGGGGCTTCGTGGTCCGGAGAGACAAAAACGGCCATGCTGTGAGGATGGTCGGGATCCACTCGCATGCTGCCGGGAACTTACCGGTAAGGGAGGTTTCTGAATGAGGCTGGTGGATGTAATAGGCCCGGTCATGATAGGCCCCTCTTCCAGCCACACTGCAGGTGCGGCAAGGCTAGGAGACCTGGCCAGGAGGATCTGGCAGAGACCTGTCTCGAGGATCGTCATCTATCTCCGGGGCAGTTTCGCCGCTACATACAGGGGACACGGCACAGACCTTGCCCTTTTGGGAGGACTTGTCGGCATACTCCCCGACGATCCCCTTATACCAGAGTCGTTCAGAGTGGCACGTAATAATGGTGTCACCTGGGAATTTTCCACAGAAGCGGTTGATGGCGCCCATCCCAACTCGGCACGTTTCCTTTTCTCGGACAATTCGGGGAACGAAATGCAGATAACAGGCTGCTCGACCGGAGGATGAGCCGTCATGCTTACTGAGATAGACGGCTTCAGCCTGAGGATCTCCGGCGAACTTCCGGCACTGGTGACCTTCCACAGGGACGAGCCCGGTGTTGTCGCAGCAGTCACGGGGTTTCTTTCCTCTGCGGGGTGCAATATCGCCACCCTCAACCTGCACCGGCAGGGTCGGGGTGAGAACGCCGCAATGGTTATCGAACTGGACGACCGCGAGGTTGAAGGGCTGCAGGAAGAGGTTTCCGGGACACATCCGGCAATATTCAGGGTCATCGCAATACCTGGGGGAGGCAGCGGCTGATCGTGTGGTCACTCGATGAGATAGTTAACTCGTGCAATAAAACCGGGCTGTCATTTCCTGAAATGGTCATAGCCCGTGACAGCGAAAGATCGGGCATGGAACCCTGCTCCGTGAGGAGCATCATGTCATCACGCCTCGACGACATGAAGCGGTCAATGGAAGAGGCTCTTTCTGGCGATCACAGGGGAAAATTTGTCGGCGGTGAAGCGTCGCTGCTCGGGGAATACGGCAACGCCTCATCCCCCCTCTCGGGAAGGCTCGTGCTTGAAGCAGCCAAGATAGCCCTGGCCGTTTCAGCTTACAACGCATCCATGGGGCGTATCGTCGCGGCACCAACCGCGGGCAGCTGCGGCATTTTGCCCGGAATGCTCTTCGGTTTCGAGAAGGTCTTCGGGGCACAAAGGGAAAGCCTGGTGGACGCCCTTATCGTCGCCGGCGGCGTGGGGCAGGTCATCGCCAGGAGGGCCACCCTGGCCGGAGCTTCGGGGGGCTGCCAGGCCGAATGCGGGGCCGCAGCCGCCATGGGTGCATCTGCCCTTGTCTTTCTTGCCGGAGGCTCGGCAGGATCCGTATCACATGCGGCCGGTATCACTCTCAAATCCATACTGGGGCTTGTATGCGATCCCGTTGCGGGGCTTGTGGAAATTCCCTGCGTCAAGCGCAACGGCACCTTGGTCGCACTGGGGATCATCGGTGCGGATATGGCTCTTGCGGGCATCCGCTCCCTTATACCGCCCGATGAGGTCATTGATGCCATGCGTTCAGTGGGGAACCTTCTCCCCGAGATATTGAAAGAGACAGGAACAGGGGGAGTGGCAGTTACCCCCACCGCCATGAGATTAAGGAGGCTTTGGGAAGATGAGGCGAAAGGACAAGGAGATAACTGACAAGGAACAGATAAAGGAGATCCTGCACAGGAGCAAGGTCTGCAGGTTGGCCTTTTTCGACGATGAGTTCCCCTACATGGTCCCCGTGTGTTTCGGCTTCGACGGGGAGGCCATATTCTTTCATGGCTTCAACGGCGGCAAAAAGATGGAATGCCTCAGGAAAGACCCCAGGGTCTGCTTCGAGGTCGAAGAGGACATCGAGATAGTCTCAGACCCCGACCCGTGTGAATGGACCCTCAGGTACAGGAGCGTGGTGGGTTTCGGCAAGGCCGCCGTACTGGAAGGCTCCGAAGAGAAAAGGGCCGGGCTTGACGTGGTCGTCCGACAGTTCGCGGGACGGGAGCTGCCATTCCCCGACCAGGCCATGGCCGCAGTCGCAGTCGTCAGGATAGATATCGAATCAATGACGGGACGCCGCAACGGCTATCCTCCCCGGGAAAACTAAAAAATGGAAGCTTTTATAACGGCGGCGATCTCCTGGATAGTCTCCACCATCGGCAGGATGGGCTACACCGGTGTGGTCGCCCTGATGTTCCTGGAGTCGTCCTTCTTCCCCTTCCCCAGCGAGGTGGTGGTGCCTCCTGCGGGATACCTGGCCTCCCAGGGACAGATGAACCTGTTCCTCGTCATCGCGGCAGGCATAACCGGGAGCATACTGGGTGCACTCTTCAACTACTGGATATCCCTCACCTTCGGCCGCCCGTTCTTCCGCAGGTTCGGCAAGTACGTCTTCGTAGGCGAAAAGGCCCTGTCCAGGGCCGACGAATTCTTCGCAAAACACGGACACATAAGCACCTTTATCGGCAGGCTCCTTCCCGGGATCCGTCAGCTGATCTCGCTTCCCGCGGGCCTTGCCAGGATGAACATACCGCTGTTCCTCTTCTTCACGACCCTCGGGTCAGGGATCTGGGTCGTGATCCTTGCCTACGTCGGATACTGGGTCGGCAACAACCAGGAACTGGTCCACCAGTACATGCATACGGCGACCTATATCTCCATCGCCGCCTGCATATTCCTCGCCGCCGGTTACGTGATCCATTACAGGAGGAAGAACAAAAGACGTAACTTGTGACTCGTAACCCGTGACCCGGAAAGGCAAAAGCAAGGCGAAGGATCGGGGAGCGTGTGAACGAAAAACCCGAGGCCAATTCAAAACCTCAGGATTGCACCGCAGACAAGGTGACCTAGTCGGCATGCTGTCGGCGTAGGTTAGCGCGCAGAGAACCACAGAGAAATTAAAAAGCTTTTTGGGGGTTAGGTTCAAGGTCGAAAAGCAAGCAAGTGCGGGGGACGAGACGTAAAACGAAAAAGCAAAGCTTGTCATTCCGAACCGCCAGAGGCGGGTGAGGAATCTGGACAACCTAAGGTCAAAACCGAGATCCCTCACCCCTGGCGGGGATTCGGGATGACAGACAAAAACAAGAGCTCTTTGATTCTCAAAAATCAAGGTTCCCTCTGCGACCTAACCTTCGCTGGCGGCACGCCAGCTAGGGCACTGCGTCTGAGCTCTCTGCGGTGCAAAGGTTTTGCCTTTGACTTGATTTTCCCGAGTCACGAGTTACGGCCTTTAGAGATTTGTTTCCCCGACCCATACAATCGGGGGGGACGGCCTTTCCCTTTTGCCTGATTCCACTTAACATGGTACATTGTGCCTCGAAGAGAGAACTGACTATTCTAAAAAAATGTGAGGCGATAAGCCATGTCCATGAGAGATATTTTCCAGGGTTCGCCCTTTGGAGGGGGAGGGGAACCAAGAAGACAGATTCGCCCCCTCAAGTTCAGAAAGAGCGTATGGATCCTTTTCGGGATCGTCCTGCTGCTGGCTGTGGTCATTCCTGCCACGGCAACCTTCTACACCGACATGCTCTGGTTCAGGGAGAGGGGCCTCTCCCAGGTCTTCTGGACCAGGCTGATACCACAGTGGATCCTCTTTGCCGCTGCCGCTGCCGCTGCATTCCTCATCTTCTCGCTGAACTGGCTCAAGGCGCGCAGGTCAGCCATCAAGGACCTGGCTTCCTCCCTCTCCGAAGAGGCGGGAGAAATGCCGCTGCGAGCTTCGGCAGTAGTGGTAATGATCATTGCCGCGGCGTTGGCCGTGATGAACGGGCTGGGGATACGCTCGGAATGGATGACGGTCCTTCAGTTCTTCAACAGGACCCCCTTCGGGAAAAGCGACCCCCTTTTCGGCAAGGACATCGCCTTCTATGTCTTCGAGATGCCCTTCCTGGCAATGCTCCAGGGATGGCTTCTCAACACGCTGATCATGACCCTGATGGGAGTGGCCCTGATAATCTTTCTGGCGGCCTTCCCAAGGATGCGCGAGGAGAACCGCATTTACCTGCCATCCCATGCGAGGACCCACCTCTCGATCCTGGGCGCCGTGACGGTCCTGGTCTGGGGAGCGGGAATGTGGCTGGAGCGCTTCAACATACTCCTTTCCGCTGAAGGCGTGGTCTTCGGAGCCGGTTACACCGACGTTCATGTCAGGCTGTTCGCCATCAACGTGATGATCGCCCTCTCAATAGTGGTTGCCGCGCTCCTGGTGGCGAATATCTACAGGAGGACCTGGAGGCTCGCCATCGCCGGGGGCATACTGCTTGTAGGCACGAGCCTCCTTCTCAGGGGGGTCGTCCCTGGCATAGTCCAGAAGTACGTGGTGGAACCCAACGAATTCTCCAAGGAACGCCCCTACCTCGAATACAACATAAACGTTACTCTTGAAGCCTACGGGCTGGATTCCCTTTCGATAGTGGATTTCACCCCCGAAGACTCAATAACGACACAGGATATTGAGAACGAGACGGACACCATCAGGAACATCAGGCTCTGGGACTACCGACCACTCCTTCGGGCCTTCAAACAACTCCAGGAGATAAGGACTTACTACGACTTCCCCGACGTGGACATTGCCCGCTACTCTTTCGACGGCGCCTACAGGCAGGTTATGCTTGCGGCGCGCGAGCTTGACGTGGAACAGATCCAGAACCCCACCTGGGTAAACAGGCACCTTGAATTCACCCACGGCTTCGGGATCGTCATGAACTTCGTCAACGAAGTGGACAGGGCCGGAAAACCTGTACTTATCGTTCAGGACGTCCCACCCAGGGTATCGGTACCGCTCAGGATAGATCAGCCCCGCATATACTTCGGGGAAAAGCAGCTCCCCTACTCACTGGTCAGGACCGATGTGCTGGAGTTCGACTACCCCATGGGTGATTCGAACATGAGAACCACCTACGAGGGGACCGGCGGCGTGCCTATTGGCGGTCTCTTTAACAGGATAATGTTCTCCCTCCGGTTCAGGGACTCCCAGATCCTTTTCACCAATGTAATAAAGCCCGAGAGCCGGATCCTCATGTACCGCAGCGTCCGTGAACGGCTGAACGTCGTCGCCCCCTTCCTCCTTTACGACACCGACCCCTACCTGGCCGTTATAGACGGAAGACTTGTATGGATCCAGGATGCCTACACCGTCACTGGCCGTTACCCCTATTCCACGCCAGTGGCCATCGGGGGGGCCCGGCAGAAGATCAACTATATCCGCAACAGTGTCAAGGCCGTTGTTGATGCCTACGACGGTTCGATGCACTTCTACGTAGCCGACAGCAAAGATCCGCTGCTCAGGACCTGGGCGGGCATTTTCCCCGCGCTCTTCACGCCGATCGAAGATGCGCACCCCGAACTGTGCACACAGATCCGCTACCCCACAGGGCTTTTCCTGATCCAGAGCGAGATCTACAGGACGTACCACATGAGCGACCCAAACACCTTCTACAACAAGGAGGACGTCTGGAGGCTCTCGACACAGACCAGCACCGGGAATTTGAACGCCTACTACGTCATCATGAGGCTTGCGGGTGAAGAGAAGGCCGAGTTCGCGCTGATAGCCCCCTTCATGCCGGTGGGGCGCGACAACATGATCGCCTGGATGGCGGGACGCTCCGACGCCCCCAATTACGGTGAACTCCTTGTCTACCAGTTCCCGAAGCAGAAACTCATATTCGGCCCCTCCCAGGTGGCTGCCCTCATCGACCAGGACCCGGAGATATCGGCCCAGCTATCGCTCTGGAGCCAGCGGGGTTCCGATGTCATAAGGGGTGATATCCTGGTCATCCCACTGGGCAATTCGCTGCTTTACGTCCAGGCTCTGTACCTGAGAGCTGAGAACAGCGATCTGCCTGAACTGAAAAGGGTCATCGTCTCTTCGGGAGGAAAGGTGGCCTGGGCGGAGACAGTTGATGAAGCCCTTTCGATCCTCCTGCTGCGGCTCCACGGTGCAGGACTTCCGAGGGTGGCCCCGCCGGTGACGGTCCCGGAGGAAGAAAGACCCGCCGCACGTCTACCGGTAATAGTTGGCGAGACAGCCCGGGAACTGGCCGAACAGGCAAGGTCCCACTTCGAGGAAGCCCAGATGGCATCCCGCATGGGAGACTGGGCCAGATACGGGGAGGAACTGGAAAAACTCCGGGAGGTCCTGGAAGCCCTCCTTGAACAAACAGTTCCACCGACCGAGTGATCATTAGGGGCTCCCCGCTGGGGAGCCCCTTTTTCCCTGGAGATATCTGAGACAATAGTGACCGTCCGTGAAATGAGATTGACTCTCATTTATAAAAGTTTTAATATTTTTACATCTTGTGATCCCAAAGGAGCAGGCCCGGAATGTGGGGAAAGCTGATACTCCTTGTCTCCATTGCTTTTCAGGTTGCAGCAAGCGTAGTATCCTTAAGACTTTTCAAGATCCCCCGAAGACATCCCTGTGTCTTGCTCATCGCGGGAGTCTTGATCCTCATGGTGTGGCGCCGCCTTATAACCCTTTTACAGATCCTCTCCGGGAACCCCCTCTCCTTCAACGAGACCGTTTATGAATCTCTGGGAATGGTGATTTCGATCCTTTTATTCCTGTCGGCCCTATGGGCAGTTCCCCGACTCATGCAATTCGTTTCGGAAAAAAATGAACTCCTTGAGAAGCACTCGACAGCATCACGGATCATCAGCGACCTTGCCGTACCGGCCTTCATAATAGATAAAAATCACAATGTCATCCATTGGAACAGGGCCTGTGAAAGTCTTACAGGCATTCCCGCCGAAGAGATGATAGGCACCACGGAGCCCTGGAAGGCCTTCTACCACAAGAGCAGGCCTGTTCTTGCAGACCTTGTGCTTGAAGGAGCTCCTGAGGAAGAGATAATAACCCTCTACGGAAGATCCTGTTCACCATCAAAGATCATCGAGGGCGGCTGGGAGACGGAGTTCTTTCTTCCGGCTCTTCAGGGAGGGAAGTGGCTCTTTTTCACGGCAGGCCAGATCAGGGACTCCGAAGACAGGGTCATCGGGGCCATCGAGACCTTCCAGGACACCACCCGTCATAAAAATGACATGATCTCCTCCTCGGAAGCGGCCCGGCAGATGAAGATCCTGCATTCGATCATTCAGGAAATAGCCGGGGAGAAAAGCCTGGAGTCCCTTATGCGCCGGACGGTAAAGCTTCTGGAAGAAAAGATGTCCATAACCAACGTCAGTATTTTAAAAAATACTGCAAAAGATCTGGACAGGGATCTCTCACTCCGGATGATCGCTTCAAGCTCGACCGATGCCAGCCTTTACGAGCAGATCAGCGATGATCTGAACCGGTCAGGGAAAGGTCTGTCGCTGAAATGCGGAAGGGAAAGACGGTCGATCCTGACCCCCGACGTCTCTGCATCGCAGGATTTTTTCCAGTTCGTCGAAGGAAGCCTGTCCGAGATCGATGTGCCTATAATGGACGGGGACGAACTGAAGGGCGTCATATCCGTTGAAAGCAGTGGCTCCTTCACCGAAAGGGATGAAGAACTTTTCAGGATCCTGGCCGGGCACCTGGCGTCTCTGTGGAGATACATCGACCTGATCCACGAAAAAGAGTCCATGGCCCTTACCGACCAGCTTACCGGTTTGCCGAACAGGAGGGCCCTGTTCCAGAGGCTGGAGGAGGAAGATAGCCGACTTGCCCGCTATGGGGGAAGGATGTCGATGATCATGATCGACATGACCCGCTTCAAGGACATCAACGACTCCTACGGGCACATGATGGGAGATGCCGCCATCAAGGCCGCGGCAGAGTGCATGCAGGAATGCCTTCGAGGCTGCGACCTGGTGGCGAGGTTCGGCGGGGACGAATTCGTCATCCTTCTTCCTGAGACAGAAGCCTGGGAAACGATGCCGATAACNNCCTTTCGGCCGATTTCGGTATCGCTTCCTTTCCCGAGGACGGCAGGAAAATGTCGGCAGTCCTTCAGGCTGCCGACAACAGGATGTACGAGAGCAAGAGAAGCAATGACTAGGCCCTAAGGCCCAGTCACCAGAAAGGTCATCTCCGTGATCCGGTCGGCCAGGTCCCCCCTCGAGAGGTCAAAACCGGCCACATCCTGGCCGGGCCTCAGCGTTGTTATCACCGCCGATCCGATCACGTGCCGCCCCTCGGCCCCGTCCTTCAAGGTCCTCACCCCCCACACGGAGTGGAAAACACAGGGTACACCCCTGAATGTTCCGAGATAGACCATGATATGACCCGGGACCCTGAGAAGGGTGGTGAAAGGGAGCGCTTCAAGGACTATCCTCTCTTCTTTCCTTTCGGTTTTCTCCCCATCAAGGTTTACGTGGGGAAAGGCCCGGGCCTGGGCCGCCGAATTCCTCGGGAGCCAGATCCCGAAGACTGTGAAAATGTCCCTTACGCTGCCGGAACAGTCGCGATTGCCCCCGGAGTCCCCCCACCCGTAGGGTGTCCCGAGGATCCGGTCCATGACTTTCGCGACATTCCACCGGGTAAGGGGCAAAATCCCATCAGATGCCTGCCCGGGCTGGACTTGCGCTTCTGACATGTCAGCGGAACCTTTATGATCCCGGATGGGGATACCCACTCTCATCGGCCCTCCGGACCCGCCGGAAAGGAGAGGGAGCACCGTGCCGATGCGGCCCATGAACCTGAAAAGGCCATCATCCTTGAGGGGGACCTCGTCCTCAGTGAAAAAAGCCAGTCTTGACCCTTTCCACCGATCTGCCAGGTCGTCATCAATAAAGGCTATGTCCCGGGCGTCGACCCAGCCGGCGGCATAACCTGTCTCCACGAAAACCCAGGCACCGTCGGCGGAGTAGTGCCCCGCGAAAAGCGGTTCGCCGCCCTTTACCCTTGAATTCTGGAGGTAGTCAAAGGGGAACCCTTCCCCTGCCAGGGAAGGGTTCCGGAAAAAGGGTCTTGACGTTGGAAGGGCCCTGAGGTCCGTGTCCACGCAGGCTACGGCCTTGAGGCTCAATCTTCCCCAGTCGTTCATGTAGCAATTCTCGAACAGAGCCCTCATCCAGCCCGGCGAATGTGGTCTCAGGTTCTCGCCCCATGGCTCGCCGTCCTTCCACTGCTCCCAGGCCCAGAGGGACTCGGAAGCGGTTATCTGTGGATATTCCCTGTTCCACGGGGAGAAGAACCTCTCCCTGAAGAGCGCCTCCATCTCTTTTTTCGGCTCCCCGTCGAGAAGCAAAACATCGAGGTCCTTACCCACGAAACGGAAAGGGCTTTGAGGAACCTCCAGCGCAGAGGCAACCTGGCAGGAAATGATCCCCCATGCCATCAACACGATCAGGACCGTCCTGATCATCGGCCTGTGACATATGGACCGAACTTGGGATAATATGTTCATTGGCAGCCCCTTTCCTGAAAAGGAGGTATCGCTCCATGGGACTTGATAACGAACTGGTCATCCTGGCAAAAGTCGTCTTCGCTATCCTTATGGGAGGTCTTATAGGCCTTGAGAGGGAGATAATAGGCAAACCCGCGGGGATGAGGACCCACATGCTCATCGCCGGAGCTTCAACCCTCTTTGCTTCCCTCGGAAGCGTTATCATCAACTATTTCGGGGAGGTCTCCTGCGGACCGGAACTTGTAAGAAGTGACCCCATCCGTGTCATCCAGGCCATAGCTCTCGGAATAAGCTTTATCGGCGCCGGGACGATAATGCAGCACCCCGAAAGGCGGAAGGTGATCTACCTGACGTCCGCCGCGTCCATCCTTTTCACAGCCGGCATAGGGATCGCGATCGCCGTTGACCAGTTTATCCTGGCCATCGGCTGTGTGGCCATAGTATGGATCGTGAACCGCGGACTTCGCTACCTGGACAAGAAGGTGCTCAAAAAGCGTTCATCCATGTCGCGCTCCGGCGAGAGTGACCTCAACGAGTGACGGGGTAGAAAATAACTAAAAGACGCCTCCCGGTATCATCTCAAGGGTAAATCCGGGATCGCTGAAGAGACCCAGGCAGGCGTCGACGACATCGCTGTCGTATTCCTTCCCCCTGCCCCTTTTGACTTCCGCGAGAGCCTCCTCCAGCCCGAGGGCAGGACGGTGAGGCCTCTGGGAGATCATCGCCTCAATAACATCAGCGACGGACAATATCTTCGCCTCGGGAAGCATGTTCTCTCCTGTCAGGCCTGAGGGGTACCCGGACCCGTCGGTCCTTTCGTGGTGTTGAAGGATTATCTCGGCAGCAAAGGCCAGGTGTTCGATATCCTTGAGTATCTCGTAACCGACCAGGGGATGCATCCTGACTATGCTGTATTCATCATCGGAAAGATGCATCGGTTTTGCCAGAACCTGGATGGGGATCGAAACTTTTCCCACGTCGTGGACCAATGCGGCCATTCTCAGGATCTTAGCCGACGATCCAGAGAAGCCCAGTTGAAGGGCAATGGCGTAACAGAGCCTTGCAACCCTTCTCTGGTGCCCCGCTATGAAGGGATCCTTCATCTCTACGATCTTCTCTATAGCCCGGAGAGTCCCCTCGGTCATGCCAAGGATCTCTTCCTCCCTGGCCCTGGCTTCTTCGTGAAGATCACCGTATTCTGAAACATCGGCCATAAGCAGAAGCTGGTCAGGCTCGGAATTTCCCGAAAGCGGGGTCAGGGTCCCGACCATCCATCGGGGTTTTCCATCGGAACCCTTGATCCTGAAATGGAATGGGGCACCCTCATGAGCCGCCCCGGAGCCACGCCCGGATCCCAGGTAGGGTATATCCTCAGGAAGGACAAGATCGGCCCAGGGCTTGCCCCTGATATCCTCCTCCCTGCGTCCTGTTAACTCACCCACAAGGGTGTTTGCCGAAAGGATAAACCCGTACCTTATTACACAGGCACCCGTGGACCGGCTGCCGGAAAGCGCTGAGGAAATATCTCCCGCCGCGCTGGCAAAACCCTCGAAAAATCCGCTCAAATGCCCCACCTCCGGGGTGTCGGTTCTGCTCCCCTGCGCTATTCTACCACACTGTATTAAATGGGCCGGTTGCCCCAAAGGACCATTATTCTGTTATCTTTGGATGGTGGGGGTGATCAGCCTGGAAAATTCGAAGATGATATCAAGGTTTCTGGATGTGATAGAATACAACATCCTGCCCATCACCAAAGGGGCTGTTAAAAAAGGCCATAATATCTTCGGGGCCGCCGTGCTCAGAGCGGACGATCTCTCCCTGGTGACTCTCGGAACCAATATGAGGGGCATGGTCCCGACCTATCACGGCGAGATGGTAACCATCCAGAACTTCTTCATGGATGAGAACCACCCCGACCCTGGCGACACGCTTTTCCTGGCAACCCACGAGCCCTGCTCTATGTGCCTCTCCGCTCTTGCCTGGTCGGGCTTCCGGAGGATCTACTTCCTTTTCGGCTACGAGGAGACCCGCGACGATTTCAGGATGGGTGAAGACCTGCGGATCCTTGCCGAGGTCTTTTCATCTACAGTGCCCTCGAGGAACAACTCCTTTTTTGAACTGATCCCTATCCGGGGTATGAGCCTCGACCTTCCGGAAAGGGGAAACTTCCGGGAGAGGATCGGCCGGATAAAGGATACTTACAAGACCCTCGCGGAAAGGGTACTTCCTGCCTAGAAGGGCTCGAAACCCATATCGTTCATGAACTCGCGGTGCAGGGTCTTGTACTGTTCGTCTATGTATTCCTGGTGCCCGCCCTCCCACTCGGAAAGCATCTCCAGGATCTCCCTGCCTTCGGGGTCACTCATGTTCCGGGCGGCATTGCCATAGAAATTCCGGAAATCCGTCTCTATTGCCATGGCCATCCTTAGGACGCTGAAGTCCGAGGATGATTCCCCAAGCGCCGGCTCGGTCTCCGTCCCTGCCTTCTTTTTCCCGACTATTTCGCCGCCTCCCGCGATCTCTTCGGGCAGGGGAGCTTCATAAGCCCACTTTCCGGTATTTGAAAGGCTGTCCTTATGGGCNNGTGTCGGCCCTGCTCACCTTTTGCAAGGAATCGAGGTAGAAATCCCTGGCCTCCAGTTCCATTTTCATGGCGAAATCCACTATCCGTTCCGCCTTCTCCATCAAACACACCTCCGATAAATGTTTTTAAGCCTTTATATTTTATCAAAATGGCCAAAAAACGAATCATCATAATGGCTGGATAATGGATACAAAAAAGCGGCCCCCGAACAAGGAGGCCGCTGGATCCAATACCGGTCAGAACGTTATCCCGCCTTCCCCTTCGGTAAAACTCCCTATTATCGCCGATTGGGGGAAGCCTGCGCTTCTGCAGACCTCCAGAAATCTGCCGGAGATCTCTTCGCTCACAGCGAGCAGAAGACCACCGGAGGTCTGGGCGTCAAAGACCAGATCGGACATCGGCGATGAGATGTTTTCGAGACCGTCGACCCTTGGAGAGTAAAGCTCCCTGTTGCGGTACGAACCTGCGGGAACAAGGCCCATGTCGGCCTTTTCCAGGGCCCCGGGGAGTATGGGCAGGTTTTCCGCAAAGAGCCTTACCCCCAGTCCACCGCCGGAAAGCATATCCAGGAGATGCCCGGCAAGGCTGAATCCAGTCACGTCGGTACAGGCATGTACTTCGCGGTAGATCTCCTCCGGCAGCTTCAGGGGAAGGTCGTTTAGCATCCTCATCGAATCGACCGCCACGTCTATCTCCCCCGGCTCGTCCATCTCTGCCTGGAAGGCCGTTATCACCACCCCGGTTCCAAGGGGTTTAGTCAGGATCAGCGAATCCCCGGGACGCGCGCCAGTGACCCTCCAGATGTTTTTGACCACGACCTCACCATAGACGGCAAGACCATACTTCGGTTCCTCATCCTCAACGCTGTGCCCCCCCGCCAGGAAGGCACCCGCAGCTGTCACGCGTTCCTGCCCCCCCTTGAGTATCTGTGTTAGCATCTCCAGGGGTTGGCAGTTCACAGGGAAGCCGACGATATTGAGTGCGACAAGAGGACGCCCCCCCATGGCGAAAACGTCGCTCAGGGCGTTGGCAGCGGCTATCTGTCCGAAAGTGAATGGGTCGTCCACAACGGGGGTGATGAAATCCAGGGTGAATATCCCCGCCCGCGTGTCGTCCACCATCCAGACTGCCGCGTCCTCCCCGTGGGCCCAGCTGGTAAGAAGGAAGCCCTCCTCCTGGCCGGGAAGGTCTTTAAGTATTTTCTCAAGGTCCGCCGGACCTATCTTGGCCGCTCAGCCGCTGCTGTGCGAAAGCTCCGTCAACCGCATGGAGACACATCCTTCCTTAGAAACCGTTAGACGTTAAACGTGAGACGTCAGACGAGAACCCTTTGGGGTCAGACCTTGATTTTAACCGTATGCATACAAAACAGGGTGTTCCTGGTTACTCGGAAAAGCCATGAATCGTAAGTTGTGTTCAGCGCACTTGAACTTTCTGTCATCCCGACCATACCGGAGGGATCTGGTCTTGCCTATGCGCGTCTCACCTCTCACTTCTCACTTCTCACGCCTTAGTAATGGTAACCTTAAACCCTCCGTCGGGGAGTTCCTCCGAGGAGACCTCCCACCCCTGTTTGCGGGCTAGTCTCGATACATTTTCCCTGGAGGTGACCGTATCTACCAACACCTCTATTTTACCCCTGCCATAGACGTTCATGGCCTTCTTTGTCTCCACGACGGGCTGAGGGCAGGATAGCCCCCTGGCATCGACTGTTGAACTTTCGTTCATCTGAAAACACCTCCTAGACCGTTACTTTTTCCCGCATCAGGAAACCGATGGCGAGACAGAATATTATCCCCACTATCGTCGCGGAGGGGCCGAAAGCTCCCGGGCCCGCAGGTGAACTGGCCAGGCTGAAGTTGTGGGCGATCCCCGCGCCGACAAGCATGCCGAGGATGAAGATCCCTGCGTCTCCGTCACCCTCACCGCTCATGATGAACATCCTCCCAGGGCATCCTCCCGCGAGGGTGAATGCCAGTCCAGAGAGTACCATTCCCATGAAGTTCCACAGGATATTGGTGTGGGCGACAGGCTGTCCCTCCATGCCGAGGTTGAACTGTCCGAGGAAAAGGTTGGTGATGAAGGCTGCGGCTATGAATGCGAGAACACCGTTGAAGAGATGAAAGTCCCTGAGCATCACCAGGTCGCGGATCGCCCCCACGGTACAGAAGCGTGTACGCTGCGCAAGCCAGCCGACAAGGAGGCCCACACCCAGGGCAATTGCTATCGGCGCGTGCTGGGAACCGGGACCCGTTTCCGAGAAGAATATTGGGCCGGCGCCATCAGGGCCGAAGGTGGGGGCCAGGATGAGTAGCGCCAGCAGAACCACGGCAAAGGCCGGCATGATCATCCCCATCGCTTTTTTTGCCGGGTAGCTGCGTCCGAGGCTGAAACCGTTCCAGAGGAAGAATATCCCTATGATGACTCCAACCGAAAGGCCAATGATCCCGGGAATGGCGTTGAGATCTCCCGCACTGAGCCGGATGTAGGCCCTCCACGGGCATCCCAGAAATACCAGTGCCCCGATCATGGCGAACACGCCGAGGAAGAAACGGATGATCGGGGAGGAACCCGTTCGGGGCTTGAACTCCTTGTACATGAGGGCAGCGAGGAGTGATCCGAGGATGAACCCGGAGAGTTCCGGCCTGATGTACTGCACCACCGCGGCCCTGTGCATCCCCAGCGCTCCGGCGATGTCCCTGCCGAAGCAGGCGACGCATATACCCATATTCGCCGGGTTGCCGAGGAAACTCAGGACCGGCGCCAGAATTCCGACGACAGCACCTGTAATAGCAGGTCCCCCACGGGACATAAGAAGTCTGTTAAGACCTGAAAACATCTTTGAAACTCCACCTTTCCATATTGTGATGATTTGACACTCCGATGATCCGGGTAAGGATATCGTCCGGCAGACGAAGAGCAAGACACATGGATGAACGTACGCGCGCGTAGGCGACCACGCTGCCGTGGGTCCATAACGGGAAGGATTCTATTTTCGGCCGGAGAGGAAAGGATGAAGAGAGCTTGAAGGAATTTCAGGAACGGTTCCGGCGGCCTTCCGGGACAGAGGCTGGGCAGCAGTCATCACTCATAGGGGAAGAGATGCGCGTCTTCCATGCTGTGAAAGAGTGCGGGACCCGCACTCGCGTGACTGCTCATCGACTACTCCGGTTGGCCATGGCGGAACCTCCCTTCTAACAGGGGATTTGCTAATTTCCGTGGAAAGGATAGCAGAAAAACATTCTTGTGGATAGTGAATGAGGGATGAAGAATTGCGAAGAAAGATCCTGCAATGTTCTCAGGGAATGCCGTTGACGCTGCTTTGCCTTTATAATATATTGACGGACAAGAATATTAAAAAGCCTCCTCGTTATTCTGGCATCAGGCCTCACGGGCATTCATTGATCGGGAGCAGGGTGGGTCCATGCAGGAAAAGGTCGAAGAGTTATATGCCAGCTGGATAAATTGGATAGAACG
The DNA here is from genome assembly GCA_002383685.1 of Synergistaceae bacterium UBA4066. Taxonomy (GTDB): domain Bacteria; phylum Synergistota; class Synergistia; order Synergistales; family Thermovirgaceae; genus UBA4066. Next base: position 54,479 of record DFZC01000044.1, read on the forward strand.
AAATTTCAGGGCTTCCGGTTTTGGCGCCTTCCTCTTGCCTGTTCTTCTCGTCATAGGGGTTTACTTGCTCGTCTACCTGACAGGCGGAATTAAATATGTCTACTCTCACTCAATGTACCTGGCTATCATATTTGGAGCCTTTTCCCACGGCGCCAAGGGTGGAGCCGTTATCGGCATTCTGGGCGGGATCGCCCTGGGGCCTTTCATGCCCATAGATGTTGCTACCGGAGAACATCAGCAGACCATCAACTGGCTCTACCGAACTGGTTTCTTTACCCTGATCGGAACACTCACCGGAGTGGGTATCGAAACTGCCAGGAAACAGGCTGAAAGAATCAAATGGCAATCCAGGCACGAAACTTCAACGGGACTTCTCAACAGGTTTGCGCTCATAGAAACCATTGAAGAGGCTAAAAAGGATCCAGAAAGTCCAAAACCAGTCGCTTTCGTCGTATTTTCGCTGGATAACGCAGCGGAAATACGGTCCAGTTTCGGATTTCGGGCCATGGATGAAGTGATCCTGCAGATCTCCGGCCGTATAAATGAGATCATAGAAATAGAAGACAAGGGGATATTATTCCACTTTGATTCGAATATGCTTGGAGTGCTCTTTTTCGACATGGATATCACTCGGGTCGGAGGGCTTCTCGAATCCCTCGCGACAAAAGTACAGATCTCGCCTTATGAACTGGAAGGCGTCCAGCTTCACTGCGAGATAGTCATCACCTGTACCAACATCTCCTCTCTGGAAGGGTCCCCTGAACTGTATCTGAGGCAGTGCGAAGCTGATCTTATAGACGCCGCGAACAAACCCAGGAAACTCTCCTGTCCGGTCCTGGAATTCGATACCGAGGCAGGGAGGGAAAACCTGAAAATCCTCGGAGATCTTAGTGATTCCCTGGAACAGGGGCACCTTAAGCTTCACTTCCAGCCGAAGGTCGCCCTCAAATCCTGGGAGATTGCCGGAGCCGAGGCTCTTATAAGGTGGGAACACCCACAACTGGGCAATGTCCCTCCGGGCAGGTTCATCCCCAACGTTGAAAAGAGCACGCTCATAGACCTCATGACAGATTGGGTCATCGACAACGCCCTCTCTCAGATCAAGGAGTGGAGAGCGAAAGGACTGGAAATCCCCATAGCCGTCAATGTCTCTACGCGAAACCTTCTAAATCCGGATTTCGCAGAGATAGTCTTGAACCACCTGGAGCGTAACAAGGTTGACGCCCGATACCTCGAGCTGGAGATCACTGAAGGGATCATGATGTTCGACTTCGAAAACAGCATCAGGAAACTGGAGACATTGTCCGGTAAAGGTCTAAGGATAACCATCGACGATTTCGGAACAGGGTTTTCTTCACTCAGCTACCTGAGCAGGATCCCGGCAGATCAGATAAAGATCGATCAGTCCTTCATCAGGAAGATCTCGACTGACGAGAAGGCGGAACAGATCGTCGATACCGCCATAAGGCTGGCCCACAACCTCGGGCAATTGGTCGTTGCAGAAGGTGTTGAGGACCGTGAAACACTTGATATTCTTGAAAGAATGGATTGCGATGAGGTACAGGGCTTCTTCATAAGCCGCCCTCTTCCGGCCGCTGAATTCTTCGAGTGGTGCAATAACTGGCCAAAAACCAAACCCCTGACATAGG
>DFZC01000047.1 GCA_002383685.1 Synergistaceae bacterium UBA4066
CAGCCACCAACTCGTTGATGGCTTGTCTTCAGCAAATTGCCGTAACCAATCACGTTGAGTTTATGTATTGCGCCCGTAGCTCATTTGGATAGAGCAACGGACTTCTAATCCGTAGGTCGCGGGTTCGACTCCTGCCAAGCGCGCCATTGCCCTTTTTGCGAAAATGGTGGGCGTAGCTCAATTGGTCAGAGCGCTGGACTGTGGCTCCAGAGGTTGGGGGTTCAATTCCCCTCGCTCACCCCATTTTATTTTTTGCGCCCGTAGCTCAGTGGACAGAGCGGCGGACTTCGGATCCGTTGGTCGCGGGTTCAAATCCTGCCGGGCGCGCCAGGTATCAGGTGAAAAGGGGCCATTAGCTCAACTGGCAGAGCACCTGACTCTTAATCAGGGGGTTACAGGTTCGATTCCTGTATGGCCCACCAGAAATTGCAAGGATATTCGTATATAATAGCCGTAATGTGGGTCATTAGCTCAACTGGCAGAGCACCTGACTCTTAATCAGGGGGTTACAGGTTCGATTCCTGTATGACCCACCAAAAATTTTTGCGAGAGTGGTGGAATTGGCATACACGCTGGACTTAGGATCCAGTGCCTTTAAGGCATAGGGGTTCGAGTCCCCTCTCTCGCACCAATAATAAGACTGGCGTCTGCGCGATGTTTCTTTGGAAGGGAACCCCTTGGAACGCCAAGGGGTTCCCGTTTTTTAAAAAACAAATTGTCCTCCGGAGATATCCGGGCAAAGGAAGGGGTTGTAGGCTTTTGCGTTCAGAGATCGTTTCCCAGGAAAAGAACGTTACCAGGATACTTGTTGAGGTTGAAGAAGGTACTTTCCGGAAAAAGATAGATGAGGCTGTTGAAAATTTAAGGGTCAAGGCGAACATCAAGGGTTTCAGGAAGGGGCATGTTCCGCGAAAAGTCCTTGAACTGCATCTTGGAGCTGACGCCATCAGGGCAGAAGCCCTTGAACAGCTCGTTCCAGAGATGCTCGATAAAGTCGTTAAAGAGTATGAACTGGATCTGATCTCCGAACCATCAGTAGAGGTTGACAACCTTGAAAAAGACAAACCTGTTAAGATGACATTTGTTTTTGAAACCCGTCCCGAGGTTGTTCTCCCGGACCTTGAGACCATAGAGGTTACCAGGAAGAAAGTTGTCCTTACAGGAAAGATGCTTGATGAAGCCATTACTTCCCTGCGAAACAACGTTTCCGAGAAGATTCCTGTGGAGGGAAGGCCATCAAGGACAGGTGATCTCCTTGATGTAGAGTACAGCGTAAAGATCCAGGATCCGGAAGAAAAAGAAGTGATGAAGGAACTGCCGAAACAGAGATCCCTGGTGGAACTTGATCCTGACCAGCTTCCGGAGGATCTGTCAGCCGCACTGCAGGGAAGGACTGCCGGAGACAGTTTCGAGGTCGATGTAACGACAAAAGCCGAAGATACTTCAGAAGAGAGGATCCTCCGTTACAGTATTGATATCCTTTCTGTTTCGGAAAAGAGACTTCCTGAAATGGACGGGGTTTTCTTTGAGAAGGTTGTGGGAGATCCAGGACTGACAGAAGAGGATTTCCGGGAAAAGATACATGCCAGGCTTCAGGAGAACCTGGCAGAGGAAAGCCTGAAAGATGCTGAAAGAAAAGCCATTTCCCTGATTATTGAGAGATCGGAACTTGATCTTCCTGAGAGCCTTGTAGAGCGGCAGAGAACGATCATCCGGGAAGATATGGCTGAAAGGATCAAAAAAGAGACGGAGATGACCCTTGATGATTACCTCAAGGAAAAAAGTATCGATAAGGACCAGTTTGAAGCAGGTCTGCTAAGTGACGCCGAGGCGTCGGTGAGACGATCCCTAGTAATGGAGGCACTGGCGGACCGGGAGATGATCGAGGTTGAGAACGCCGACGTCGACAGGGAAATTGCAGAATTGTCACGTTCGATGGGCGTTGAGGAAACAAGGGTGCGGAATTTTTTTCTTAAAAACACTGACACCCTAGCAGATATAGTCCACAGGATAAGGATGAAGAAGACCGTCAGCAGGGTTATGGAAAAGGTGTCAATAAAAGAGGACGATATTTCTGAAGAGACATCCGAGACCGCTAAAAATGAAGAGGAGGGATCCTGATGCTGGTTCCTATGGTCATAGAGCAGACTGGCCGGAGCGAAAGAGCCTACGACATTTTCAGCCGTCTTCTGAAAGACCGGATAATATTTATCGGCGAAGCAATTGACGACCACCTTTCAAACCTTGTGGTTGCCCAGATGCTCTTCCTGGAAAGCGAAGACCCTGAAAAGGACGTAAATATTTATATCAACAGCCCCGGGGGTGTGATAACCTCTGGCCTGGCCATCTATGACACTATGCAATACATCAAGTGCCCGGTCTCAACGATATGTGTCGGCCAGGCCGCAAGCATGGGAGCTGTGCTTCTGGCAGGCGGGGATAAAGGGAAAAGGATCGCCCTTCCAAGTTCCAGAATTATGCTCCATCAGCCTTTGGGGGGCACCCAGGGCCAGGCTGTGGACATTCAGATCCACGCCAGGGAGATAATGAGACTTAAGGAAAGGATCCACGAAATACTGATAAAACATACGGGAAAGACCCCTGTCCAGATCGAGTCCGATACCGACAGGGATTTCTTCATGTCCGCCGAAGAAGCACTTTCTTATGGCATAATAGACAGAGTAATAGCGGAACGCTGACGAACTGTCCATGAGCGATCTGACATGCCGTATTGAAGGGAGCCCTCGACAGGCGCTCCCTTCAATCGTCGATTAGGATTATTTACAGTAACTCGGGGATGAAAGTCCGGAAATTTTTTCCGGGACGGGTCAGTAACAGTAAGGGGTGATCATGATGTCCCAGGCAAACGGGAGCGGAACCAGGGGAACCAGGAGAGAAGCCAAATGCTCATTCTGCGGTAAAAGCCAGGAAGAGGTCCTGAAGCTTATTGCCGGCCCAGGGGTATATATCTGCAATGAATGTGTCCATCTTTGCAACCTCATAATCAGGGAAAACGAGGATGGAAGACAGGCAGGCGCTTCTTTTGACAAAGATCTTGTCAGTCTGCCCAAACCCCGGGAGATCAAGGAAGCTCTTGACCAGTACATAATTGACCAGGAGCAGGCAAAAAAGGTCGTCTCAGTGGCTGTTTACAACCATTACAAGAGGATCGCGTGCAAAGCCGATGACGATGTGGAGATGCAAAAGAGCAACGTTCTTCTTATAGGACCTACGGGATCTGGCAAAACCCTGATAGCCGAAACACTGGCGAGGACGATCAAGGTCCCCTTTGCCATGGCGGATGCGACTACTCTCACCGAGGCTGGATACGTAGGCGAGGATGTGGAGAACATCCTGGTCCGACTCCTTCAGGCCGCGGATTACGATGTAACTGCCGCTGAAAGAGGGATCATCTACCTTGATGAGATCGACAAAATTGGACGGAAATCCGAATCCGCCTCCATAACCAGGGATGTGTCAGGAGAAGGAGTCCAGCAAGCTCTTTTGAGGATCCTTGAGGGTACTGAGGCCAACGTCCCCCCCAAAGGGGGTCGCAAACATCCTCATCAGGAATTCATCCAGGTCAATACCAGAAATATCCTTTTCATTTGCGGGGGAGCCTTTGAAGGCCTTGAGGGGATCATCTCCAGAAGGCTGAATCACAAGATCATCGGCTTTGGAGGGCAGGTCGCCGGGAACGACAGGAGGGACCGTTACAGGATCCTCAGTGAAGTTCAGCCGGATGATCTTATGTCCTTCGGTTTCATCCCCGAATTTGTTGGAAGAATACCTGTAACTGCAGCTCTGGAAGGGTTGGATGAAGATGCTCTGGTCAGGATACTGACCGAACCCAGGAATGCGCTTGTCCGTCAGTACCAGAAAGCTTTCCGGATGGAGAAGGTGGATCTGGAAATTATGCCCGATGCCTTAAGGGCAATTGCCAGAAAAGCCTGTGAAAGGAACACCGGCGCAAGAGCTCTCAGGTCGATAATGGAGGCGGTCATGCTTGACCTTATGTACGAACTTCCATCCCGTGCTGACGGTCTTTCGAGGGTGGTCGTGACCCCGGAGATGATCGAAGGGAAGGAGCCCCCTGTATTTGATTTTGCAAAAGACGGGGAGGTAGCATAGTTGAAATTTGAAGAAGCGGTCGCATCCAGGAGGGTACCCCTTCTCCCTGTAAGAGATCTTGTCCTTTTCCCGGGAGTAATAGTACCGCTCTTTGTGGGGCGGCCCAGGTCCCTGAAAGCTCTCGAAGAGGCCATGCTTCATGATCGAACGGTTCTTGTGGTTGCCCAGAAGGACATGTCGGTCGAGGATCCGGAACCGGAGGACCTTTACGAAGTAGGTGTCCTTACTAACATTATGCAGATGCTCCGTCTTCCCGACGGGACCACAAAAGTCCTTGTGGAAGGGGTATCCCGGGCTTCTATCCTGGGTATTACTGTTGAAAATGATACGGCTTTTGCCAGCGTAGAGACTCCGGCCGCAGAAAGTATCAAAAAGGATGCTGAGACGGAAGCTCTAAAAAGGACCCTTCTTGCACAGTTCGATAGATACGTTTCACTTCACCCCAAGATCCCCCTTGAGGTACTTATGTCAGTTGCCAACGTCGAAGAGGCCGGCCAGGTTGTCGACCTGGTGGCATCCCATCTTACTGTCCGGATCCAGGAAAGACAGCAACTTCTTGAAACATGGGACATTCCGGGACGGATCGAAATGGCGATCAGGATACTCCTCAGGGAAGTGGAACTTCTTGAAATGGAAAGGACTATTCACGACCGCGTAAGGCAGGAACTGGAAAAAGGCCAGAAAGAATACTACTTGAGGGAACAGCTCAAGGTGATCCAGGATGAACTCGGGCAGGGTGACGAATTTACAGAAATTGACAACTTTCGCGAGGATATCGAAAAGGCCCGGATGCCTGAAGATGTCCGGAAGAAAGCGTTGCATGAACTGGACCGTCTGAGCAAAATGCCGCCTATGTCAGCAGAAGCTACTGTTGTCAGGACCTATCTTGACTGGATGACCAACCTTCCGTGGAAGAAAAGGTCAAAGGACAGAATGGATGTGACCCTGGCAAATAAAGTTCTTAACGAGGATCATTATGCCCTGGAGGAAGCCAAGGAAAGGATCCTGGAATATCTCGCAGTCAGGAAACAGGCGGGCAGCAAGCTCAAGGGGCAGGTGCTGTGTTTTGCAGGCCCTCCGGGTGTCGGTAAAACCTCCCTGGGACGCTCCATAGCCAGAGCCACAGGAAGAAGATTCGTCAATATGTCCCTTGGTGGCATAAGGGATGAAGCAGAGATCCGAGGCCACAGGAGGACCTACATAGGAGCCCTTCCGGGGAGGATAATACAGAAACTCCGGCAGGCCGGGACCTGCAACCCTGTCATGCTGCTGGACGAGATCGACAAAATAGGACTTGATTTTCGGGGCGATCCCGCCGCCGCGCTTCTTGAAGTACTTGATCCTGAGCAGAACAATGCTTTTACCGATCATTTCCTGGAGGTTCCCTTCGATCTGGGGAATGTTCTTTTCATAACAACTGCCAACACTACTCATACGATCCCCAAACCTCTTCTGGACCGTATGGAGGTCATAAGGCTTCCAGGCTATGTAGCAGAAGAAAAGATCCATATCGCCAACAGGCACCTTATCCCCAAGGTTCTATATGAACACGGCCTTAAGAATGACCGGATAGTTTTTTCCTCTTCGGCGATAAAAAAAATGATCTCCGATTATACCAGGGAGGCAGGGGTAAGAGAGCTTGAAAGGCAGATCTCGAAGGTTACAAGGAAGATCACCAGGAGGATCGTTGAATCGGGTGAAAAGAAAGAGCCTTCGAGTAAAAAGATCTACAGGGTCGGTTCTTCCGACCTGGTCTCCCTGCTTGGCGTGCCACGCCATCACGGGGGGATCCATCTGCCCTCCACGGACCAGAGAGGTGCTGCCATAGGCCTGGCATGGACAGAGACCGGGGGGGATATCCTGGTAATTGAAAGTGCCAGAATGCCAGGGAAGGGCGGCATATCCCTGACAGGAAATCTTGGGGAGATCATGCAGGAATCAGGGCAGACAGCACTTGGATATCTGAAATCCCACCCGGAAATGACGGGATTGTCCTCGATCGAATGGGATAAGACCGATATTCATGTACATGTTCCTGAAGGAGCGATACCCAAGGACGGACCCTCGGCTGGTATAACTCTTGCAGTATCAATGTATTCAGCACTATCGGGGAAACTGGTCCGAAGCAATATAGCTATGACAGGGGAAGTTACTCTCAGGGGTGATGTCCTGCCAGTCGGGGGGATAAGAGAGAAGATACTTGCCGCGAAAAGATACGGGATAAAGAAGGTGCTTCTTCCAAAAGAGAACAGGATCGAAGCAGCAGAGATGCCCCGATGGGTTCTCAAGGGGCTTGAACTGGTCTTTGTCGGTGACCTTATGGAGGTTTTCGAGAAGGTGATAGGAGAGTGCGAGACCGATGGCCAGGGGTAAAATGGAAGTTTCACTTGCGGCTACCTGCTTTACGCCTTCACAGTTCCCTCCGCCAGGTTATCCCGAAGTCGCTTTTGCCGGCCGTTCCAATGTTGGTAAATCTACTTTCATTAACGGCATTATCCAGGAGAGACTGGCCCACGTAAGTTCAACACCGGGAAAGACAAGGAGTATCAATTTTTTCAAGATAAGGCATAAGAAGGATTTCCTCCTTGTCGATCTTCCTGGTTTCGGTTTTGCCCGCCGGGCAAGAACAGAGAGGAAGGCATGGGCTGACCTGATCGGTCAGTATATTTCAGGAAGGAAAACCCTTGTCCTCCTGATCCATCTTGTTGATTTCAGACACGGATTGCTGGAGAATGACAGAAAACTTCAGGAATGGGCTGGGGACCATAAGGTCCCGGTGCAGGTTGTTTTCACGAAAATTGACAAGGTCCCAAAAGGGAAGTGGGCTTCATCCCTCCGTAAATACTCGGATCCCCCTTTCTTGACAGTGTCAGAACCCCTGATGGTTTCAATGGAAAAGGGATGGGGCATCAGGGAATTCGAGTCGTTCCTTGATTCTTACCTTGGAGCATTAAATTACTAAATTGGGCATGAGCTGTGAAAATCCAATGGTTGAGAGAAACTGCGGCCATCGGTGACTGCTCTCTCAAGGAGGCCTGATCATGATATCTTCATCGGAACGTCTCGGGAAAACCTATGATCCAACCCCTATTGAGGCAAAATGGTATGAGCGTTGGGTCGAAAAGGGTCTTTTCAGGGGACTGGCAGAAAGCAAAAAACCATCCTACAGCATTGTTATTCCACCTCCCAACGTTACCGGTTCACTTCACATGGGGCATGCCCTGAACAATACCCTGCAGGATATCTCGTGCAGGTTCATGCGCATGGCCGGTTTCAACGTTCTGTGGCTTCCCGGGACAGACCATGCCGGTATTGCCACACAGAACGTTGTTGAGAAGTTCCTTTCTTCGAAAGGTGTTTCCAGGCACGATCTTGGCCGCGAGAAGTTCGTCGAGGAGATATGGAAATGGAAGGAAGAATACGGCAGCAGGATCATTAATCAGTTGAAAAGACTGGGGGCTTCATGCGACTGGGAGAGGGAAAGATTCACCATGGATGAAGGGCTTTCCCGGGCGGTAAGGGCTGTTTTCGTAAGACTGTACAAGGAAGGCCTGATCTACAAGGGCCATTACATAGTCAACTGGTGTCCCAGGTGCCTGACCGCCCTTTCAGATCTTGAAGTAGAACACAGGGAAGAAACTGGCATGATCTACCATGTCCGCTATCAATTTGCCGAAGGCGGAGGTCATATTGTCGTTGCTACAACAAGGCCTGAGACTATTCTAGGTGATGTTGCCATCGCCGTGCACCCAAGGGACGAAAGGAACAGCTCCCTTGTAGGAAGACAGGTAAGGGTCCCTGTGGTCGGAAGGGTCATACCGATCATAGAGGATATAATGGTGGACCCGGCTTTTGGCACCGGACTGGTCAAGATAACCCCCGCCCATGATCCCAATGACTTCCTCGTAGGACAGAGGCACGGCCTTGAGAGCATCCAGGTCATTGACGATCACGGGGTCATGAACGTCGATGCCGGCCCCCATTTCCAGGGATTGGACCGTATGGTGGCCAGAAGGAAGATCCTTGATATTCTTGAAAAGGAGGAGCTTCTCGATAAAACCGAGGAACATGAGCATGCGATTGGCCACTGCTACCGCTGCAACACAGTGATAGAGCCATTTCTTTCGGAACAGTGGTTCGTAAAAGCCCGTCCGCTGGCAGAACCTGGCGTAGAGGCTGTAAAGAACGGGCGGATCAGGATCGTGCCGGAACAATGGGAGAACACTTATTACAACTGGATGGAGAACATACGTGACTGGTGTATTTCCAGGCAGTTGTGGTGGGGGCACAGGATCCCGGCCTGGAGTTGCAATGATTGCGGGCATCTTACCGTTTCAGAAACAGATCCAGAGCGGTGCGAGGCCTGCTCTGGTAATGATATTCACCAGGATGAAGATGTTCTGGACACCTGGTTCAGCAGCGCCCTCTGGCCCTTTTCAACACTTGGATGGCCTGACGATACGAGGGAATTGAGGACCTTTTACCCCACTAGCCTTCTTGTGACCGGTTTCGATATCCTCTTTTTCTGGGTGGCCAGGATGATCATGATGGGGCTCAGGTTTATGGACAAGGAGCCCTTCAGTGACGTTTATATTCACGCACTTGTAAGGGATGACCAGGGCCAGAAGATGAGCAAATCAAAAGGGAATGTTATCGACCCCCTGGAGATCATAGAGAAATACGGGGCAGATTCCCTCAGGATGACCTTGGCGAGCCTTACTGTCCAGGGCAGGGATATCTTCCTCAGCCCTGAAAGGATAGAGAGCAACAGGCTCTTCATGAACAAGATATGGAACGCAAGCAAATTTGCACTTTCAAGCATGGAGGGCTGGGAGATCCTCCCCCTTGAAAGAGCAGGATCCTTACGGATTCATGATCAGTGGATCATTAAAAGGCTTGATGAGATAAACGCTTCCGTCAGCAATAATATCAAGGGTTATTTTTATGGTGAAGCAGCCAGGTCCCTCTACCAGTTCGTATGGAACGAGTTATGTGACTGGTACCTTGAGATGGCCAAACCTGCATTGAGAGGGGAAGAGGGAGAAGAAAGGAAAGAAAGCACCAGGATAGTATTGGCCCATGTTCTCAATGCCACATTGAAAATGCTTCATCCCTTTATTCCTTTCCTCACTGAAGAACTTTGGGAAATTTTCGGTTTCGGTGAAGGTCTCATAGAGGAAAACGAATGGCCATCCCCCTCCCGCGCAGGAAAGTCCGTACCCTCGGATATATGTTCCTCCATGGACATATTTCAGGAACTTGTAAGAAATACAAGGAACCTCCGTGCGGAAACCCGGATGCATCCGCAGCAGACAGTTCCCGAGATCTCCATATCCCTCTCAACCGGTAACGATATCGTCAGGGATCTATTGAACAGTAATATGGATCTTTTCAGGTTTCTTTGCCGGGTGGACAGGGTTTCGATCCCTGAGACAGGTTCACCCAAACCATCCCGGTCGCTTCTGGCGGTTACCAGCTTCGGGGAGATATACCTTGTTGCCGGGGATCTCCTTGATGTTGAGGCCGAAATGACCCGGTTGCAGGCAGAACTGGGAAAGGCCGAAAAAGACCTTCTCAGATCAGGGAAAAAACTGCAGGACGGATCTTTCCTCTCCAGAGCCCCGGAGGATGTTGTAGAAAAAGAGAGGGACAGAATGGCGCAGAATGAGGAAAAGATCGTTCTTATAAAGAGAAACCTTGCAAGTCTCTCAAGGCAGTGAACCAGGACAGGAGCTTTCCGGGTTGAAACAGATCTCCGGGATCGAATCACTTCTGGAAAAGATCTCCCATCCGGTAATACGGCCCGGGCTGTCGAGAGTCGCGAAACTGCTTTCGCGAATGGGGCACCCGGAAAGGACCTTTCCCTCTGTTCATGTTGTAGGGACAAACGGCAAAGGTTCAATAGCGGCTATGCTGGAATCGATATTTCTTGAAGCCGGCTATACAACATGCATGTATACCAGTCCGCACCTTATGGGTATTACGGAACGATTGCGTTTTTCAGGAGCACCGGTGGCTCCGGAGACCTTGTTCCTTTCCCTTGAAAAAGCCGGCAGGCTGCTGGAATATGAAATGGATCCGGATGAAAAGCCCACGTATTTTGAAGTACTTACCGCGGCGGCCTTCGATGCAATTGGATCCTATTCCCCGGATATTGCGATCATTGAAGCCGGTATGGGAGGCAGACTTGATGCGACCAACATACTTGGCAATGTCCTGATTACGGTCATTTCCTCAATTGGCCCGGATCATTCCCAGTACCTGGGTGGATCCATTATTGAGATCGCAATGGAAAAATTTCAGGTCTTGAGACCGGGAGGGGCAAGTGTATTTTCCGGAAATCCTCCTGAACTGGAAGAAACCTACCGTAAGTACTGCAAAAAGATAGGAAACAGGGGTTTACTTGCATCAAGTTCCACTTCCCTCCGCGACCTTCGCATAGGGGAGGAAGGCAACGAGTTTGAAATATCCATCGAGGGAAGCGCTTTCTTCCAGGCAAGATCTCGACTTGGGGGAGTTTACCAGTTCGAGAATGCCTCTACAGCGCTTCTTGCGGCTCATGTACTTTCTAGAAGTTACGTCTCGATCAGTAAAAATAGCATGATCAGAGGGATCGCCAACGCAAGTTGGCCAGGCAGAATGGAAAGGTTTTCCCTTGACGGTAAACAGGTTATCCTTGACGGCGCCCACAATCTCCCTGGCATAAAAGCGGTAATCGATACCATAGAAGCTTTAGGGGCCAGATCTGAACATGCAGTTGTTTTTACATCCATGAAAGACAAGGACACGGACAGAATGGTTGAATCCCTTTGCAGGGCTTTCCCAATGGTCGTTTTTACCTCCATTCCCGGAATGGAAAGATGCGTAGATCCTCTGCTGTTGTTAGGAAAAGCAAAAGAACTTCCCACTGAATGCGATTTATCAGTCGTCCATGATCCTTTTACGGCCCTCCTCAGGGCCATGGGGAAATACGACAAGGTTATCTGTTGCGGGAGCCTTTTCCTTGCAGGAGAGATCCGGAAGCGTCTTCTGGAAGTGTCCGTTGGACAGGACCAGTGAAAAAAGAAAAAAGTTCCGGATGGCGTGGAATTACTGTTAAAGGGCAATCGGTGATCCAATACGTCCTCCCTGGAAGTCTAAATGCCAGAATGACAGTAAACCTCTTTCTCAGGGGTTCCCTTATGAAAAACACAGAAGGGTGTCCGGAAAAGATATATAAAGCCCTTTCGGGCAACTCTGTTGACTGCCCAAAACTGGTGGCGCCGCATCAGAAACATGGGACAGACCTTATTGAAGCGGAACTTTCCAGGGCTCTTCCGGAAAGGCCGGAAGCTGATGCCGTCCTGTTGATCAAAAAGGACATCTTCGCAAGTCTCAGGTTTGCCGATTGCACACCAGTTGTTGGCGTTTCCGAGGATCCTTTTGACTGGTGTCTCCTGGTTCATTCAGGTTTTCTGGGTACCTGCAGAAGAGCGGTCATGGAGGCAGTGCGGAAGACCATGGACAAGACAGGTCTTAGGGAGTTATCGCATTCACATTTCTGGATAGGACCCGGAATAGGTCCATGCTGCTATTCGAGAAATTCAGATGATCACCTTGCGGCGATAGGGGTAAATACATTGCCTTCCGAATGTTGGGAAAAGGATGGAGACAAGATCTTTTTCGATCTTCCCAGAGCTAATATTATACTTTTATATGACATTGGAGTTCCAGAAGAAAATATTCACAATATAGATATCTGCACATCCTGCTTTGCGGATCTTTGCCATTCATACAGGAGCGGGGACAAAGCAGAAAGGTCCTTTCTCCTGGCGGGGATCTATTCCCGATGCCACAAAAGGATCCATTGGTGGGAGAATATGTTTTGAAGGACATTGTTCAGGCAACTCCATAACTTTAGGGAGGTAAGCCCATGGACCCGGTCAGGGTAGGTGTCATTGGAGTCGGACATCTGGGTTTCCATCACGCGAGGGTATATACCGAACTGCTGAACACCGAAGTCGTCGGTATTGTGGATACCAATCCGGAGAGGGCAGCTGCGGTTGGAGAACTTCTAGGTGTTCCATTCTTCTCGGACATCGGGAAGTTTTACAAGTATGGAAAGCCTGATGCAGTGAGTGTTGTCGTTCCAACAGTCCAACACTATGAAACAGCCCGGCAGGCACTTTCCATGGGGACCCATGTTCTTATTGAAAAACCTGTTACCTCTACCGTCGAGGAGGCAGAAGAGCTGCTTGAGCTTGCAGCTGTCGGCAATCTCGTGCTTCAGGTGGGGCATATAGAAAGATTCAACAGTGCTGTTCAGCATGTCAGGAACATCATCAAGGATCCCCTTTTTCTCCAGTCCAAGAGGATCGGGCCCTTCAGTTCAAGGATCAGTGATGTTGGGGTAGTTCTGGATCTGATGATCCACGACATAGACATCATCCTTTCCCTTGTACACTCGGAGATATCAAGCTTATCGGCCATGGGAAGATCAGTAAGGTCAAGCCTTGAGGATATTGCCACAGCCCAGATAGCCTTCAAGAACGGAGCACTGGCTCAGATACTTGTCAGCCGTGTTTCTGAAAGAAGGCTTCGACAGCTTGAGATAATGGAACCTGAGAGGTTTGTGACCATCAACTACGAGACTCAGGATGTCTCCATCCATCGCTGTGTACAGGAAAAGGAGTGCGGTCTGGTAGAGGTCATTGAGCATCCGGTTTTCCCAAAAAGAGAGCCGCTTAAACTTGAACTGCAGCACTTTGTTACTTGCGTTCGAGAGGGAAAACAGCCGCTTGTCGGCATTATGGACGGCAAAAGAGCCCTTGAAGTTGCAATTTCTATCCTTAAACAGATACAGACACCTCAGAAAAACCAGGAGATCAGTTTTATAACGGGCTGATCTACATTGTTTTCCCCTTGCCGCCCTTATGGGCGGCTTTTTTTTCAGGAAAGTCCGCCGCAAAGCCTTTTTGCTGTAAAATACGAACCCGGGAGTGGATCCTGTCCTTATGGAGGTATGAAATGTCTCCGGTTAATATTCAGGCTCTTTTGGCTTTGGGGCTTTTTTTGTTGTGTCTTCTGCTTTCCAGGATGATAGTTAACATTTCGACCGGGAAATGGCCCGGAGATTCATTGTGGGTAACCTATCTCAGGGTAGTGCTGGGATTTTTGTTCGCAGCCGCTATAACGCTGGGTCTTTACTCTTTTGCAGGAATTGATATTCTTAACCGCTAGGATAGAATGATCGTTAATTCCTATGAAGGGATTGTTGGCCCCTTGGACAGAACAATTGAAAAGGCCCTGAAAGGGGATCACCGCTCGATAGCCCGTCTGATCACCATGGTGGAAAGTGAATCCGTTTCCTCCAGGGATATAATGAAGAAGATCTATCCCCACACTGGGAATGCCCACCTTATTGGCGTAACCGGAAGTCCCGGAGCCGGGAAAAGCACCTTTCTTGATAAGCTGATAACAAGAATAATGGAAAACGGCAAGAGCATCGGAGTTATAGCAGTTGACCCTTCTAGCCCATTCACCGGGGGAGCAGTTCTTGGAGACAGGCTGAGGATGCAGAACCACAGCCTTGACCCGGATGTGTTCATCAGGAGTATGGGAACGCGGGGTTCCCTTGGAGGATTGAGCAGAGGAACTTATGAGGCTGCACTCATACTTGACGCGTGCGGGAAAGATGTAGTCCTTATCGAGACGGTTGGAGTTGGTCAATCCGAGATAGACATCATCAAGATCGCAGATACTGTAGCCCTTCTTCTTGTTCCCGGGATGGGCGATGATATCCAGATCATGAAGGCCGGGATCATGGAGATCGCAGATGTGTTCATTGTCAACAAGGCAGACAGGGACGGTACTGAAAGAATTGTCCGGGAGGTAAATATCATGCTGGATCTTCAGGAAGAAAAACCCTGGAGGCCTCCGGTGATCCCGACTATTGCCGAAAACGGAGAAGGTGTTGAAAGAGCGGCCGAAGCCATCACGGGGCACTGGCAATTCCTTCAGAATACCAGTGAAGGCAAGAGACGGAAATATCAGCGTCTCAGGATCGAAGTTGAGGAGATCCTGAAAAGGGAGATAGCCAGGATAGCGGAAAAAGCATGGGACAGGCAGATAGAAACAGATATTCTCGACGAACTTTTTGCCAGGAAGAAAGATCCGTACTCTGTGGCAGAAAACCTGCTTTCGGAGTTTATCGTCCGCTGAAAAGGGCTAAGCCTGAAAGGTCCCCGATTTGAAAGGAACAACGTGTTATGATACGGGAAACAGCGCTCTCACGACAGGAGGATAAGGGATGCGAATAGCAATTGGCTCGGATCATGCCGGTTATCATTTAAAAGTGTGCATTAAAGAGTATCTTGAAGGATCTTCAATCACTGTCGGGGATTTTGGAGCGAATGGTCCCGCTGAACCTTTCGATTATCCGGATGCAGCAAATGAGGTCGGGCTGAAGGTTGCCAGGAGTGATTTTGATATGGGGATACTGGTGTGCGGGACCGGGATAGGGATGGCAATTGCAGCAAACAAGATATCCGGGATAAGGGCCGCCCTTGCTTACGATGAAGAGACAGGGCGTTTGGCAAGGCAACATAATAATGCCAATATCCTGACCCTTGGCGGAAGGAAGACAGATTGTCAAACTGCGATCAGGATCGTCAAGGAATGGCTTTCGGCCGATTTTGAAGCATCCCGACATCTTTCAAGGATCGAAAAGATCAGAAAAATGGAAAGATCCGGGCATGCATGTGATCCCCTTCATGATCAACCGAGGCTTGTTACTTTTGATCACCCCCTTATTCAACACAAGGTCGGCATTATCAGGGATAAGCACACATCTGTGAAGGTTTTCAGGGAGCTGGTCCAGGAGATCGCCGGGCTCATGGTCTATGAGGCCACAAGAAGTCTTCCGCTCGAAGCTGTCAAGGTTGAGACCCCTTTGACAACTACGACCGCTTACTCCCTTTCCGGCAAGAAAATGGCCATTGTCCCCATTCTCAGGGCCGGTCTTGGCATGGTCGACGGGATTCTGCAGCTGATCCCTAATGCCAAGGTTGGACATATCGGCCTTTACCGGGATCCTGAAACCCTTGAGCCCGTGGAATATTACTGCAAACTTCCAGGGGATATCGGGGAAAGGGACATCATTATTGTAGACCCCATGCTTGCTACAGGAGGGTCTGCCGTTGCAGCGATCGACCTTGTCAAGAGACGGGGCGGCAGGAAGATCTCCCTGCTGAGCCTGATAGCCGCACCGGAAGGAGTCTCCAAAGTTCACGAAAAATATCCGGAAGTAGATATTTTCACCGCGGCACTTGACAGTCATCTTAACGATCACGGCTATATAGTCCCTGGATTGGGGGATGCAGGAGACAGGCTTTTCGGGACCAGGTGAGAAGCCACCGGCCTGGCGGGGAGGAAATAAGGTTTGTCTAATATTCTTGTTTTTTTCCTTGTCTCATTCGTCTGGTCCCTGTTTGTAACACCTCTTTCCATATACCTTTCACGGCAATTCGGGATCATGGATGAACCCGGGGGCAGGAAGAAGCATTCATGTGCGACCCCAAGGGGGGCAGGTGTGGTCATCTGGGTGGGGTATACCGTTTTTGCCGTCCTTTTCCCCGATTCAGGTCCCGGTCTGAGGTTCATTGCAACAGGTGCTGCGGCTGTATTCCTTTTTGGCTACATGGACGACATGAGTCCTCTTCCAGCAGAATGGAGGCTTGCGGTGCACTTTTTTGCCGCTTCCATTGTAGCCTGGGGCATCCCTGTGCCCCTCCACATTAAGGCGGTTATTGCTCTCTGGATAACCGGCTCCACAAGTGCATATAATCTTGTTGACGGGATCAACGGTCTTTCACTTGGTATTTTTGGCCTGACAGTGGCTACCGGTCTTTTTCTTACGGGAAGTACCTGGTGGTCGGTGACCCTGGGACTTTCGGCAGGGGTTTTTCTCTGGAACTATCCTCTGGCAAAAACTTTCCTCGGGGACGGCGGCAGCACCCTTCTCGGTTTTATTTGCATTTCCCAGTTCTCCCGTGAACTGCCAGGCCTTATCGACAGCAAAGATCTACTGGCCTGGCTTGCGATAATGTTCCTTATCGGAGGGGTTCCTGTACTGGATACCCTTTATTCATTTGCAAGGAGGACCTTGAAGGGCCGTTCACCATTTCAGCCGGACAGGGGGCATTTCCATCATATCCTTGTGGACAGGGGGATCCCTCTTTTCATTGTACTTGTTTCTTTAATGACCCTTCATGCCCTTTCTCTTTTTCTTGCAGTACTGCTCCTGGGCAACCAGACCCGATGATCGGAGGCGCTTCCTTGTCATTCTCCAAAAGAACCGTTTGCTGCATTATAGGGACCAGGCCCGAGGCTATCAAAATGGCACCGGTGATACTCAGGTTAAGAAGGAGCAACCTCCTGAGCCCCTTTGTTCTGGCGACAGGGCAGCATACCGAAATGCTCTCACAGGCTCTTGATTTTTTCGGGATAACGCCGGACAAGGACCTTGCCGTAATGCGGGAGAATCAAAGTCTTGACTATTTAACCTCAAGCGTTCTGGAAAAGGTCGGCCACGTTCTTGATGAACTCAGACCCTTTTTTGTGCTTGTCCACGGTGACACGACTACTACCATGGCCGCTTCCCTGGCCGCCTTTTACAGAAGGGCAAGACTGGGCCATGTAGAAGCCGGCTTAAGAAGCGGCAACAACTTCCTTCCATTCCCGGAGGAATTGAACAGGATCATTGCTGATAAGGCGGCTGGCTGGTGGTTCCCGCCGACGGAGGGAGCCACCAGGAACCTCATTACCGAAGGGTGCGACCCCTCAAGGGTTATCCTGACAGGCAATACCGTTATCGATGCTTTGCTTCTCGCTTCGGAAAAAGTCATTGATACGAAAAACAGAAGCCTGAGGTCTGTTCCGGAATCTGCCAGAATGATGCTTTTGACGGCACACCGGAGGGAATCCTGGGGTGAACCGCTTATGGCCATCTGTGCTGCAGTAAGGACTATCCTTTCTGAGTTCCCTGATCTCTGGACAGTGGTCCCGATGCACCGCAACCCGAAAGTCAGGGAATCCTTCAAAGAGATACTCGGGAATGAGGAGAGGGTTATACTCTGTGATGCCCTTGATTACCCGGATTTTATCTGGGCGATGAAAAGGAGCGATATCATCCTTACTGATAGCGGCGGAATTCAGGAAGAGACGACGGTTCTGAAGCGACCAACCCTTGTTCTGCGTGAGGTTACGGAAAGACCTGAAGCACTTGAGTTCGGAACATCAAGGCTTGTAGGCACAGCCCCGGAGAGGATCATCGAAACCGCGAGGGAGGTTCTTGAAAAGGGTATTCAGGGATTTTTGGGAGAAAGATCCGAACAAGATCCACCCTTCGGGAAAGGAAGGGCTTCTGAGATAATTGTCGGGACCATTGAAGATCTATCACGTAAAGACTGATTTCCCTTTATTACAGCCTATATGGCTGCAGATACCCATTACGGGGGTGATCCTTTGAACTATAAAATGTTGATACATGGCGGCAAACCGCTAAATGGGTCAATTACCGTTCAGGGCGCCAAGAACGCCGCCCTGCCTGTAATTGCCTCTTCCCTGCTTCTCAGGAACAGGACCTTGAGGATCAGGCGGGTCCCAAAATTACAGGATATTTTCACCATGGCCGACCTGCTGAGGCACCTTGGGGCAAGCGTCAATTTCACTGATAATGAAATGACTATCACTGTTCCGGAGGATCTCAATTGGGAAACTCCTAAAACCCTTGTCCGGAAAATGCGGGCTTCTTCACTGGTTCTCGGGCCGCTCCTTGCGAGGACAGGGAGAGCCATCCTCCCTCTTCCAGGCGGGTGTGCCATAGGCAGCAGACCAATAGATCTTCACCTGAAAGGCCTGGCCAAGCTGGGAGCAAACATAGATCTTGTTCATGGAGCGGTACATGCAAGTGCCGAAGGTCTTAAGGGAGCAAAGATATATCTGGATTTCCCCTCAGTAGGTGCCACAGAAAACCTTCTTATGGCAGCGGTTCTGGCGGAGGGGGAAACGGTTATCGAGAACGCCGCAAGGGAGCCCGAGATCAGAAACCTGATAGAAACACTTGAACTGATGGGGTGCTCCATCGGTGGGGCCGGGACCGGTACCCTCCATGTCCTCGGCAGAGGAGACCTTGACGCAGCCGAGATCGAGATCATACCTGACCGGATCGAGGCTAGCACATACCTCATCGCGGGAGCGGCCACCCGGGGCGACGTTACAGTGAAAAAGGTTATCCCCGAACATCTTGACGCCATAATCGCAAAGCTTGAGGAAGCAGGTGTTGGTATAGAAGCGGGAGAAGACAGAGTCAGGGCATTCCAGAGTTCTGCAATGAAAAGCGTTTCTCTCAAGACCCTTCCATATCCGGGTTTCCCTACGGATGTCCAACCCCAGTTCACGGCGTTGATGGCAACTACCGAGGGGACAAGCATAATCCAGGAGAGCGTTTTTGAATCGCGTTTCCTTCATGTCAGTGAATTGAAGAGAATGGGGGCAAATATCGAACTCCAGGGGAATACTGCTGTTGTGACAGGAGTTAGAGAACTCAACGGTGCCGACGTAAGGGCTACAGACCTGAGAGCTGGTGCCGCACTTGTGATCGCAGGGCTTTCTTCGCCTGATGAGACTTCTGTTTTCGGCCTTGGCCATATCTGGAGAGGTTACGAGGGAATGGACGAAAAGATCCGTTCGCTCGGGGGACAGGTCAATATTGTTGTTTCCGAGGAGAACGGGGATCATAAGTGGTGATCATAAACACGAGATGGGGTATGCGAATTGGCATGGCTCAGGAACATTATCAGGAATGACCTTTCGGGAGTAGAAAAATACCGATACGGTAAACCCGTAAGTGAACTTCAGAGAGAACTGGGTCTTGAGAAAGTGGTCCGGCTGAGTTCCAACGAAAATCCATGGCCTCTACCTGACTCCGTAAAGAAGGCGATACAGGCAAGCCTGGAGAACGTAAACCGGTATCCGGACCCGCAATCCAACAGGCTGAGGAGACTACTGGCACAGAAGTGGGGCGTGTCGACTGGTGAGGTCATAATTGGAGCAGGTACTGAGGGAATTCTGCATTCTCTTTTCCATTCGATAATCGAGCCTGGAGATGAGATCGTCTGTCCTGTCCCTTCGTATCCCCTATACCGGTCGGCGGCCATTGCTTCCGCGGCCAGGTTCGTTGAAGTCCCTGCATGTGACGGGGAAAGTTGGGATATCGGAGATATAACAGGCTCATGCACGGCAAAGACAAAGGCCGTTATCATTTCCAACCCCTGCAACCCCTTGGGCAGGATCATGGAAAGAGACAGGATGATCGCCCTTGCCAATGAACTGGACAGCAGACAGGTGCTTCTTATAGTTGACGAGGCTTACGCTGAATATGTCGATGACTCGAACTACCTTGCCGGCATAGATCTTTTCAGGAATATTGGAAGGATAGTCATTACAAGGACTTTCTCCAAGATCTACGGCCTGGCTGCACTAAGGGTCGGTTATGCTATTGCCCCCAAAACGATCGTTGATGCATACGACAAGCTCCACCCGGTATTTGAGGTTAGCCGGGTAGGTCAGTATGCTGCCCACGCAGCACTGCTTGAAACTGAATACATCAAGGACATAAGGCTTAAGACGGTAGCCGAAAGGACAAGGGTACAAAAGGCTCTTTCTGAAATGGGTGTTGCGACGGGGTTGACCAGAACAAATTTCTTGCTTATCAAACACCCAAAAAGCGGAGAGATCTACGAGCGGCTTCTTAAGGAAGGGGTCATTGTAAGAAGGGGCAGTGATCTTGGCCTCGATGGTTTTCTGAGGGTGACGGTAGGACTGCCTGAGGAGAACGAGGTTTTCCTTTCTTCGCTTAAAAAGGTGTTGGTCCATTTTGCCTGAGAACAGCAAAGACTTCCTTCTTGATTCAGTAAAAGTCTATGCATTTGTCGGGTCTGCTGGAACGGGAAAGAGCCAGAGAGCGCAGCTTGTTGCCCTGCAACTTGGAGTCGACTTTATCATTGATGACGGTCTTTTGATAAGAAAGGGCCAGATCGTACGGGGTAAAAGTGCAAAAACAGAGAAGAATCAGGTAAAGGCCATTAGAAGGGCCCTTTTTGAATATGACGATCACAGGAGGTCCGTAGCCGGGCACCTTTTTGCGTCACAGCCATGCTCCGTGATGCTTGTTGCAACATCGGAAGGGATGGTTTCAAGGATCCTCTCCAATCTGGGTCTCCCTCTCCCCGAAAGGGTCATCATGATCGAGGATGTCTCCTCTCCTGAGGAGATCTCAAGGGCAAAAAGAGAGAGATCCTTCAAGGGACAGCACGTAATTCCCGTTTCGCATATCCAGGTAAGGAAACACTTTGCCGGAAAACTTGTGGGGAGGCTTAAGGTCCTTTTCGATAACTCCGACAGCATGGAGGGCGAAAAGACAATAGTAAGACCACCTTTCAAGTTCTTCGGTGAGGTCAGCATAGATCCGGAAGCTGTTACCCAGATGGTCCGTTTTATTGCCGAAAGAACTTCACAGGTCTCATCTGTTATCTCAGCCCAGACCAGACCCTCAAATGGTGGAGTGGCGATCCAAATGGAACTCAAATACAGAAACGGTCAGAGGAATATGCTGGAACTTGGAGATCGCCTCAGGCAAAGGATGTACCATGCGATAGAAGGGATCACGGGGCTGGATGTCCACCGGATCGATATATCCTTTGTCGAAGTAGATCTTTCACAATAAGGCTGGAGGAAAACCCATGGATCACGCAAACCTGACGAAAGGTATTCCGGAAAAGAAACACCAGGCCTGGGAAAAACTTCTGGGCGCAGTGGAAACATGCAGGAAATGCCCTCTCTGCCAGGGTAGAACAAGAGTTGTATTCGGGGACGGGGCCATGAACACCAGGCTTGTATTCGTCGGTGAAGCACCCGGGGCCGAAGAGGACGAGCAGGGAATTCCTTTTGTAGGTAAAGCGGGCCAACTGCTGACCAGGATATTCGAGGCGGCCGGGATCGACAGAAAAGATATTTACATAACCAATGTTGTAAAATGCAGACCCCCCGGGAACCGTGTTCCCTCCATTGAGGAGATGCTGGCCTGTGAGGACTTTTTAAGATCCCAGATAGCCCTTATAAATCCTTCTGTCATTGTCTGCCTGGGGGCAACTCCGACCAAGTGGATCCTCAAGACAAACGAAAGCATCTCCAGGATAAGGGGCAAGTGGTTCGACTGGAAGGGAATAAAAGTCATGCCCATGTTTCATCCGAGTTTTCTCCTCAGGAACCAGTCCAAAAAGAAAGGTAGCCCCAGGGAACTCACATGGATAGATATCCAGGAGGTCCGTGACAGGTGGTTGGAAAGCAGATGAAGCAGATGGCAAAACAGGTCAGGGATACTGAAAGCAAACCTGATCATGTAGCAATTATCATGGATGGCAACGGCCGTTGGGCTCGAAAAAGGAGGCTGCCAAGACTTGCCGGACACCAGGAGGGAGCCAGGGCAGTGGAGAAGGTTATCCGTGCCGCAGGAGAATCGGGGATCCCGTTCCTTTCCCTTTTCGCCTTTTCAACGGAAAACTGGAAACGCCCTAAAAATGAGGTAGATGGGCTTATTGGGCTTTTGAAGCTCTACCTGAGGTCCAAACTTGAAGAGCTCAGGAAGAATCGCATCCGCATGGTCTTCTCTGGAAGGATCGGACAATTGCCTGCGGATCTGAAAGAAGAGATTTCCCTGTTCGAGGAAGCTACTGCGACAGGGGATACTTTAACTGTCGTAATCTGTTTGAATTACGGCGGCAGACAGGAGATCGTTGACGCCGTCAACAGAATGATCTCTCAAGGGCTCAAGGGCCCTGTCGATGAAAAGATGATATCTTCCAGTCTCTACCTTCCCTGGGTTCCCGATCCTGACCTTGTGATCAGGACCAGCGGTGAGATGAGAATCAGCAATTTCCTCTTGTGGGGATCGGCCTATAGTGAGTTCTATTTTACCGATACACTGTGGCCCGATTTTGATGGGGGAGAGTTCAGGAAAGCCCTTGAAAACTACTCAAAAAGGGAGAGAAGATATGGTTCCGTCTAGCTCATCCGGCAACAACCTTGTGGCGAGGTCCGCAAGCGGCATAGCACTTGGATTGGCCGTTCTTGGCGGGATATATCTGGGCAATCCCTACTGGTTCGCGCTCTGTTTTTTCATCTGCATGGCTTCCCTTGCTGAATTTTACCGGATGATAAGCAAAAAGGGACATGTATCAAGGATCGTAGGTTTTGGAGCGGGGATATCGTCACTTTTCGCTGCTGTCTATTCAAACGATCCTGCAGTGCTCCTGCCGCTTCTGGCTGCCTCTCCGGTGCTTGTACTTTTTGTCGAGGTTGCCAGAAAGCATGTACTTGGCGAGAGCCACGGTATCACAAGTTCAGGCGGTACTGCTGCGGGAATTCTTTACATCGTGCTGCCATGGTCCTTCATGGTTGTACTCAGAGATCATACCTGGGGAACATACCTGCTGATAACCCTTTTTTCGTGTACATGGGCCTGTGATGTTGTCGCATATCTGGTCGGGTCCAGATGGGGGAGCATGCTTCTCTGCCCCTCCGTCAGCCCCCATAAGACCCTGGAAGGATTTATCGGGGGGCTTGCAGGCAGTCTTCTTTGCGGAGGGGCCCTTGCCTACTATTGGGGTGTGGCGCCTCTTCCCATTATGATCATTGCTCTTTTTTGCGGTACCTTCGGCCAGTTAGGGGATCTTGCCGAGTCACTTCTCAAAAGGGAGGCTGGCATCAAGGATTCCGGGGATCTTATTCCTGGACATGGTGGAATGCTGGATCGTTTCGACAGCATTCTGGTCAATTCAGTGCTGGTTTTTGTTGTTTTCGGGGTTTTATGGTGAAGAAGAGGAATATTGCAGTTATCGGTGCCAGCGGAAGTGTCGGGGGAGCAGTCCTGGATGTCTGTTCGCGCCAAAGTGATGTCTTCAGGGTTTGGGCTTTGGCCGGGAACAGGAATGTGGAAAAGATCCTTTCTCTCGGGAGATACTTCAACACTGAATTTCTTGCCCTTTTTGATGCTGCCGCATCTGAAAGGCTCAAAATTGAAAGCGAAGGACGTTTTTCCTGCCATGGCGGAATTAACGGGCTTCTTTCGCTGGTTGATGACCCCAGATGCGAAGAGATCGTCTTTGCTTCCTCCGGGACTGAAACCCTTCCGGTTCTGGTCCGGGCCCTGCAGACAGGCAAAAGGGTCTACCTTGCCAACAAGGAGATCATTGTCGCAGCGGGTGAATGGATAATGCCCCTTGCAGGTGACCGGATTATTCCGCTGGACAGTGAGCACAATGCTGTATGGCAGTGCCTTCGGGGTGAAAAGAGCAATTCTGTCAACAATGTTTACCTGACTGCATCAGGTGGGCCCTTTCTTGATACTCCCGCGGAAGAACTAAAGACGGTTTCCTTTAAAAGCGCCCGCTGCCACCCGGTATGGCCTATGGGCATGAAGATCTCCATTGACAGCGCAACTCTTATGAACAAGGGGATCGAGATGATCGAGGCCAGACATCTTTTCTCCCTTCCCAATGAAAAGATCCATGCTTTGATCCATCCCCAGGCATTGGTACATGGTTTTGTCGAATTCATTGACGGCTCTGTAAAGATGCTTTTTTCACGTCCCGATATGCGCCTGGCCGTTCTTTCCGCACTGGGTTTTCCTGAAAGGATCGAGAACAGGTCCCTTGAGCTTGCACCTCCTTATCTGGGTGGGCTTTCCCTGGAATTCCGTGAACCGGACGAGAAAAGATTCCCCTGCCTGTCCCTCGCAAAAGAAGCCTCAAGGCTTGGTGGGCCTTACCCGGCCCTTCTTGTCGGGGCTGATGAAGGTGCGGTGGAGCTTTTCATGAAGAATGCTATTGGCTTCACTGAAATCCCCGAGAGGATCGAAGAAGTTTTATCCTCTTACGACGGAGGTGCTCCCGCCTCATGGGAGGAATCATTGTCACTGGTTGAATTTGCCAGGCGGGCTTCTTTGGGTTCGGTTATCCGCAGGTCCGACTGACCCGGAAAGGGTGAAAAGATGGGAATCAGCGCTGTTGCCTTTTTATTAGTGATCGCAATTTGTGTAATATCTCATGAATTCGGACACTTTGTTTCAGCCAGGTTTTCGGGAGTGCAGGTCCACGAGTTTGCTTTCGGGATGGGACCTACCCTGTTCACCAGAAAGCATGGGGACACGCTCTGGTCAATAAGACTTATCCCTATAGGGGGTTTTGTCCGCCTTGCCGGAATGGGTGAAGAACAGATTGACGAGGAAGCCAATCCGGGAATGTCATTTCAGGAAAAACCTGCCTGGAAGAGACTGATGATCCTGGCGGGGGGATCGGCATCCAATATTTTCCTTGCGGTCGTTTTTACTGCGATCCTGCTCTGGGGACACGGTGTCCTGGATCTGGAAAGCACAAGGATAGGAGAACTGATGCAGGGATATCCCGCCGAGATCGCAGGATTGAGGGAGGGGGACGTAATCCGCGAAGTTTCCGGTGAAAGTGTGGACAATTGGAACCAGCTTTCCGGGAAAATACGGGAGAAAGCCAAAGATGGTCCGGTCATTCTAAGGTTCGACAGGAATGGTGTAATGCATATCATTGAGATCGATATTCCTCTTGACCCGGAATACAATGTCCCTCTGCTCGGGATAAGGCCATCCATGGCCAAATACCCACCTGTCAGGGCCATTACAGGGTCTTTCAGCTATATCATTAATTTCAGCATCGAGATAGTTAAAGGGATTTGGGAATGGGCCTCAGGCCGGGGTCAGGTGGATGTTACAGGGCCCGTAGGCATAGCCTCCATGGCCGGCCAGGCCGCCAGGCAGGGATTCTGGACCTTTCTTGCATTCCTTTCCATGATCAATCTCCACCTTGGGATACTTAACTTGCTCCCGTTCCCGGCTCTTGACGGGGGGCGGATACTGATAATTTCGGGTGAGATCCTCACCGGGAGAAAACTGCCGCAAAAATGGGAAAGCATGGTCCATCTGGCAGGGTTCGTGCTGCTGATCCTTTTGCTGATCTTTGTCACCTGGAAGGACCTGGTGAAACTGATCGGGTCCATATCCCCGAACCGATAATGCTCTCATGGGGGTGTTCCAGTTGAGCAAAAAAAACGTATATATCGGTGCGCTCGGGATAGGCGGCAATTTCCCGGTCAGGGTCGAGAGCATGCTCAGAACCCCTCTGGCGGACATTAAAGCCTGCATGACGGAACTGACCGGGCTCGAAAGAGAAGGATGTGAACTTGTCAGGGTCGCTTTCCCCGATCCTGGATCGGCCAAAAACCTCTCAAGGCTGATATCCCTTTCAACTGTTGAAATAATGGCCGATATCCATTTTGACCACCGCCTTGCCATCGGGGCAATTGATGCAGGATGCAGATCCATCAGGATAAACCCCGGGAATATGGGTGGCCGAAAAAAACTGAAGGAATTGAGCGATCTTGTTGTGGAAAGAGAAGTTCTAGTGAGGATAGGCGCAAACGCCGGTTCCCTTTCAAGTTCTCAGGTTGAAAGAGCCGGGAGGGATATCGCCAAAGCCCTCTCTGATACTGTCAGTGAACAGGTCTTTGCACTTCAGGATAACGGCGTAGACAGGATAATTATTTCAGCAAAGTCCTCGTCACCGCAGGTAACCCTGAAAGCCAACACATTTCTTGCCTCAAAATTCCAATACCCCATACACGCCGGTCTTACAGAGGCCGGACCGACAGAGCGGGGGATCATCAAAAGCTCTGTTGCGCTGGGTACCCTTCTCGGGGCCGGGATCGGGGATACCATCAGGGTAAGCCTTACAGGCAGGGCCACTGATGAGGTAAAGGCAGGGAAAAGGATACTGCAGGCTTTAGGGATAAGGCGTTTTGAACCTGAACTGATATCCTGCCCCGCATGCGGCAGAAGAAGAGTAGATGTTGCCTTTCTTGTCGAATTGATCGAACCTCTTTTGAAGGAACTTTCGCCGGAAACCACTGTTGCCGTTATGGGATGCGAGGTAAACGGACCAAGAGAAGCCGCGGGCGCCGATATTGGTGTTGCAGGCACGCCCGCAGGTATCATGCTGTTTTCCCGGGGGGAAAGCAGGGGCGTGTGTCGCCTGGAAGACCTTTCGGAAACATTTCTCTCCCTTTGCAGAGAAGGCGGGTTGTTAAGGTGAATTTCTGCAATTGACACCCCCCCTTCTGACGATATAATGAAATGCGCTTTTTCGGGGAATACGATCTTATAGGAGGTTTGCCTGAACATGTTGCCAGTGCCTGAATTTTTTACCCTTGTCGTAGGGCGGGGTGAGGGAAAAAAGAAACTGACCGCTTTTGATTCAGCCCTTCTTGACGCCGGAGTAGGTAATATGAACCTTCTGAGGGTAAGCAGCGTGCTTCCGCCGCGTTGCTCATTTCAACCTTCTTTGAAAATGCCCTTTGGTTCCTTGCTTCCGATAGCCTACGGGTCCATTACGAGCGATGTTCCCGGAGAGACCATATCTGCCTCCATCGGGGTCGGAATACCCGAAGATCCGGATTCTTTCGGTATGATCTTTGAATTCTCGGGTTTCTGCAGCGGTTCTGAAGCAGCCATGAAGGTAGAGGAGATGGTCCGGGAGGCCTTTGAAATGAGGTCTCTCGCGCTCAGGGAAGTAAAGGTCAAGGCTATCGATCACGTGATCGGGGAATGCGGGACGGTCTTCGCAGGTTGTCCTCTGTTTTTCCCCATCAGATAGTCATAGGAGTAGCCGATGGAAAAAAGAAAGAGCGATATATGGTTCACTGAATACCAGACCCCGGACATGCGGCTGGGTTTAAGGATAACAAAGGTTCTTGTTAACATTCAAACTCCATACCAGCATCTGGTCGTTGCCGATACGGAACAGTATGGTCGCCTGATGGCTCTTGACGGGGCTATCCAGGTCACTGAAAGGGACGAATTCACATATCACGAAATGCTTACTCATGTTGCCCTGTCCGCACATCCCGATCCACGGAAGGTCCTTATTGTTGGTGGTGGAGACGGAGGAACAGCAAGGGAGGCAGCAAAACATACATCTGTACGTGAAGTTGTCCTTGTCGATATCGACCAGGAGGTTATCAACGCCTCCAGGGAATTCTTCCCGACCCTTTGCTGCGGTCTTGACCATCCAGTTGTCCAGGTCCTGACAATGGACGCCCTGGAATATATAAGGGGGAAGAGCGGGGAATTTGACGTAGTTATTGTGGATAGTACCGATCCGGTCGATTTTGCAGAGGGCCTTTTCAGGGAGCCATTTTACCGCGATGTTTGCAGATCACTTAACGATGGAGGTTTTCTGGTGGCTCAGACCGAGTCCCCTTTTTCTGACCCTGACATACTGACAGGTGCAGTTGCGGAAATGAAAAGGGTATTTCCTATAGTCCGGACCTACTGGAGTTCAATGCCGACCTACCCCACAGGCATGTGGACCTACGCGTTGGGATCCAGAAAACATGACCCGGAGATCATCAGAAGCGATATCCCGGCAGGAACCCGGTATTATTCCGGGGCTATGCACAAGGCTGCCTTTGTTCTTCCTGCTTTCGTAGAAGAGTTGGTCCGGGATCGGTAACCGGCAAAGTGAATAGATTCCTGTCGAGCCGCCATTCGATCAAGGGGGTCAAATGGATCCTTCAGGGGCTTCCGCTGGATATGACCGTGACACGTCTTCACGGCACATCTTCTGCCCCGGGTATCATAAGAGACGAATCCAGGGGCCTGGAGACATTCAGCTTCCTCCAGGAGCAAGACCTGGACGATGTTCCCTTCTTCGATATCGGTGACCTTGTGCTGGTTCCGGGTGATCTGGAAAAATCCCTGAAGGTGATAGGTTCTGTATCTGCCGGTTTTTTCAGGAAAGGTTTTCGTATTGCGTCCCTTGGGGGAGAACATCTTGCAAGCCTTCCTGTAATAAGGGCGGCAAGTACCATATTCCCCGAACTTGTGGTGATACACATCGATGCCCATGCCGACCTTCGTGATTCCTATCACGGAATGAAAGAAAACCATGCAACGGTAATGCGCAGGGTCGCCGAGGAATGCCTGTCTTCTCCCTCCCTCCTTTACCAGTTCGGGATCCGTTCCGGCACGAGGGATGAATACAGATGGGGCATGGAAAACACATCTTTTTCTCCCTTCGATCTGACCGGTCCTCTTGAAAGGGCAGCAGGGGAAATAGGCACCAGGCCTGTTTACCTGTCGATCGATATTGACGCTATTGACCCGGGAGAGGCACCCGGTACTGGAACCCCTGAACCGTGCGGTCTGAGTTCCAGAGAGTTATTCAAGGCCCTTCCCCTTATGAAGGACCTTGACCTGATCGGTTTTGACATCGTTGAGGTAAGTCCGCCTAACGATGTAAATAATATCACCTCGGTTTTGGCAGCAAAGATAGCAAGGGAGTGCCTGATCATGTGGGGAGGTGCCTGTCGTTGAAAGAAAGTGGAGCCCTGGGGAGGCATATTCTTGTCGAGGCCTATGATTGCGACCCTTCGGCATTGGACAACATCAAGGATCTGGAGTGTGCTATGAAGGAAGCAGCCGAAGCAGCGGGCGCGACTGTTGTAGAGTCTGCTTTCCGTAAGTTCGAACCTCATGGGGTAAGCGGCGTCCTGGTCATTTCGGAATCTCACCTTACCATCCATACCTGGCCCGAATTCGGTTATGCTGCAATTGATCTCTTTACATGCGGATGCAACGCAGACCCATGGAAGGCTTTTGATCATCTTTCTTCCTACCTGGGGTCTTCTCGCACTACAACTATCGAGATACATCGGGGTCATATTCCCCATACCTGGTCGAACAGAAAAATGCCGGTCCTTCAGACAGAACCAGTGATCATTTCCCGGGGGTAGGCCGGCGTTTCAGAGCATAATCGCCTTTTTCCTTATTTTTGCGCTATGGATTATACTTTCCACGGTGCAAATTACAATGTAAAAGGAGGGGTTAATATGGCTAACGACGACAACTCTTTCAGTATATCCTCTGAGGTCGGCAAACTGAAAAGGGTGATGCTTCACCGACCGGGCAAGGAGCTGGAAAGACTCACAATAGACAACAAGGATGAACTCCTTTTTGACGATATACTCTGGGTCGAAGAAGCCCAGAAGGAACACGACGCTTTTGCCGACCTGCTCAGGGACAACGGTATAGAGGTAGTCTATTTTCGGAACTGCCTGGCACATGTACTGAGGGAAGGAGAGGTACGTGACCCTCTCCTGGATGAAGCCCTTGCCCTGGAGGCAATAGACATACCACTTGCAACAGCTCTCAAATCTGTTCTTATGGACGAAAATCCCAGCGATCTTGCCGATATATTGATCACGGGACTGACAAAATCTGAAGCCATGGAGATGCTTCCCCCGTGTAATAGTCTTGTACTAAGGGCCATGGGAGACAGGGACTTCCTGATAAGACCGCTTCCCAACCTTTATTTTCTGCGTGATCCTTTCACGTTCCTCAAGAACGGCGTCATAATAAGCGTGATGAATTTTGAAGCCAGGAGAAAGGAACCCCTTTATTCGAGGTACATTTTCAAAAATCACCCATATTTCAAAGGAATTGAGTTCCTTTTCGGTGACCATCCAAGAGACACATATCCCTATAACATCGAGGGTGGCGACATTCTGATCCTTTCTGAAAGCGTTGTCGCGATAGGAATAAGTCAGAGAACGGCCGCCGGGACCTTGCAGATAGTGGGGAAGAGGCTTGCTGAAAAAGCCGGTATAAAAACGGTGCTTGCAGTTGACATCCCGAAAACCCGCGCTGCAATGCACCTTGACACCGTCTTTACTATGGTGGACCATGACGCTTTCACTATCTACCCGGAGGTCAAGGATCATTTACGCCTCTGGGAACTGGAATACTCACCGGAAGGTGAGATAACCTCCGTGAGAGAGCATCAAAATCTGGGGAATTGTCTGAAAAAGGTACTCGACCTGGAAACGGTCCGTTTCATCGAAACCGGCGGGGGAGATCCGATAGCGGCCGCAAGGGACCAGTGGAACGACGGAACCAACACACTGGCTATCGCACCCGGCGTGGTTGTAACATACAGGCGTAATGTAATTTCCAACAGGGTCCTTCAGGAGAACGGCATCAAGGTATTTGAGATCAAGGGGGCAGAGCTCGGAAGGGGTCGAGGCGGCCCCAGATGCATGAGTATGCCAATGATGCGGGACTAGTCAGCAGTTATTTCAATCATTTACAGGAGGAATTCAGAATGCCGATCAATCTCAAAGGAAGAAGTTTCCTCACACTCAAGGATTTTTCTACAAGGGAGATCCAGTACCTTCTTGACCTTTCGCTATCACTCAAGGGGAAAAAACGTTCCGGAATAAGGGGGGAGTGCCTGGCTGGCAAAAGCATTGCCCTGATATTCGAGAAACCTTCAACCAGGACAAGATGTGCCTTTACTGTAGCCTGTATCGATGAAGGCGGGCACCCGGAATATCTGGGCAAGAACGATATCCAGCTTGGGCATAAGGAATCGGTCAAAGATACCGCAAGGGTCCTGGGCAGGATGTTCGATGGTATACAGTACCGCGGCTTCAAACAGTCAGTTGTCGAAGAACTTGCTCTCTATTCCGGAGTGCCGGTATGGAACGGTCTAACCGATATGTACCACCCCACCCAGATCCTTGCCGATTTTCTGACTCTCAAGGAAAATTTCGGCAAACTCAAGGGGCTGAAGTTCGTATATGTAGGTGACGGCAGGAACAACATGGCAAATTCGCTGATGATAGGCTCGGCAAAAATGGGCATTCACTTCAGGATCGCCGCACCAGGAGACCTTTTCCCGGAAAAGGGCCTTGTGGAAGAATGCCAGGCAATGGCCCTTGAGACAGGAGCTACGATCGAATTTTTCGAGGATCCAGTAAAAGCAGTGAAAGGTGCCGACGCGATCTATACCGATGTGTGGGCTTCCATGGGGGAAGAGGACAAACTGGCGGAAAGGGTTGCCCTGCTTAAACCTTACCAGGTGAACAGCAAGCTTATGGAAGCAACCGGGAAGCCGGAATGCATTTTCCTCCATTGTCTTCCTGCTGTCAAAGGCAACGAGGTTACCGAGGATGTCTTCGAATCATCTAACTCTAAGGTGTTTGAAGAATCGGAGAACAGGCTTCACACGATCAAAGCTGTAATGGTATCTACGGCAGGCAATATCTGATCCAAAGAACCCGATGCGGTCCCGCTTTTTGTCCAGGGCTGCAATTTTTTTCTGGAAGTGATACTTATGTCAAAAAAAACGGTCTATCGATGTGCTTCCTGCGGCAAGGAATTCGAGATATTTACAAGTGATGATGATATCAGATGCCCGGAATGCAGAAGCCGTACACTTATCCTCAAAAGGGGAGAACCAAGAAGAAAAAAGGGTAAATGCGCGCCTTCCGGGTGAGGAATCTGACCGACGGCAGTTGCCGTCATTCCTGAAGGCCAGGTTCTTTTTCTAATTCAGGGGATAAAAGATACGGCCGGGTCTGAACTTTGGACGTCTTTCAGGCCGCTGATCTCCTTGATGAACTCCCTTACCCTGGATGCCTTGCCCCTGAAGACAACGCTTTCGAAACAGTGTTGATAGTCGGCATGGATGTGGGTCGTGCAGACAATAAGGTCACCGAATTCATGCTGGAGAGCAGTGATCTCCTTTGCCGAATCGTGAGAATGGTGATCGTAGGTAAGGGTAACGGTCCCGAAAATGCTTTTATCCCCTTCCTCCCAGAACGATTCGGTAATAAAACGGCGGATCAACTGTCTCATGGCGTCGGACCTTGTCCTGTAACCCCGGGCTTCCAGGGAACCGTCGAAATCTTCGAGAAGTGACGCAGGCAGAGAAATGCTGAACCTTGTCAGCTTGTCCAATACAAGACCTCCCGTAATATAATGGATAAGGGGGAGAAACTGTGAAAAAACTCAATATCCATATTATCCAGTTTGATGTTATGTGGGGCAACCCCGAAGAGAACATTGCAAGGATGAGAGACAAGATCGTCTCGCTTCCCGATGGACCGTCAATGGTCATCCTCCCTGAACTCTGGACCTGTTCATACGATTATGAAGGCATGCAGGAGCACTCGCGGTCAAGTCCCGCAGCCATAGATATGCTCAGTGAAATGTCTTCTGCAAAGGGCATGATCCTCGTTGGGGGGAGTGTTCCCTGGACAGGGGACAATGGGGAACTTGCAAATAGATGTTTTGTTGTTAACGATGCCGGGACGGTCATAGGGCATTACGATAAATGTCACCTCTTTCCGCTTCTTGACGAACCGGATCATTTCCTGGCCGGGCAAAAACCGCTTCTGTTCGAGGCGTTCGGTGTAACAACAGGCCTGGCAATATGTTACGACATACGGTTCCCCGAATACATCAGATCATTGGCCCTTGCGGGAGCCGAGATAATCATGGTGCCCGCCCAATGGCCATTGCCAAGGCTGGATCACTGGACCACTCTCCTGAAGGCACGGGCCATAGAAAACCAGCTATTTGTCGTAGGATGCAACAGGTGCGGTGAAGGAGGAGGCGAAATTTACGGAGGCTCATCAGTCGTTTTTGGGCCTGACGGTGCCCTTGTGTCGGAATGCCAGATCACTCCGGAAGAAATTTCAAGCGTTGAGATCGATATTCTGAAGTTAAGGAAGATCCGGAAACAATTCCCTTTCACCGGGGGCCGAAATCCCCTTCTTTACTCCCCTGTGACCTCATTTGACAAAAAGTCCTGAACCAGGCTGTGCTAGAATAAGTTTTACGCAAACCTATTAACGACATAGATGGAGCGTGGCCCTTATGAATTTCTACCGTGAACCTGATCTCCTTGTCAGAAAGATTTCCGTATGGATCGAACAGAAGATACATGAATCTGGACGAACAGGAGGGATCGTAGGATTGAGCGGCGGAGTCGATTCGGCCGTTGTGGCAGCCCTCCTCAAAAGGGTTTGCGGCAAGAGCATGCTTGCCGTTATGATGCCATGTCACAGCCGGGAAGAGGATCTCGAAGACGCCATGAAAGTGGTGGAAGCCTTTGACCTCCCCTGGATAACAGTTGACCTTTCCGCCACTTACGATTCTCTCCTTGACGCCCTTCCAGTAGAGATATCTTCCGGGAGCGGGCTCCACCTCTCCAATATAAAGCCCAGACTCAGAATGGCCACCCTTTACTGTATAGGACAGAAGAAGGGCTTTATTGTCTGCGGCACCGGGAACAGAGCCGAATTGACCATGGGTTATTTCACAAAGCATGGTGACTCGGGCGTGGATATTCTGCCCCTGGGAGATCTGCTGAAGGGGGAAGTAAACCTCGTGGCAAAGGAACTCGGTGTCCCTCCCGGCATAATCAAAAAACCTCCTTCCGCGGGTCTTTGGCCGGGTCAGACTGACGAAGGGGAAATGGGGATCAGTTACCAGGAGCTTGACAGGTTCATAGCAACTGGGAAATCGGACGAAAAGTCCATCAATATCATCAAAAGAGCATTCGAGCGTTCTGATCACAAGAGGTCATCACCTCCGATATGCCTGATCGAACCGGATAATGCCTAAAACAGGAGTGAAGAATAGATGTCGGGCCATTCAAAATGGGCAAATATCAAGCACAGGAAATCCGCGCAGGACGCAAAAAGGGGAAAAGAATTTCAGAAATATATACGTGCTGTGATGGTAGCTTCAAAGGAGGGCGGTCCGGACCCTTCAATGAATATAAGGCTGAAATCGGCCGTCGAAAGGGCGCGAGCAGCCAACGTACCGGTAGACACCATTGAAAAGGCCATCAAGAAAGGCGCAGGGGGCATGGAAGGCGTCACCTATGACGAGATCAACTATGAAGGTTACGGTTCAGGTGGAGTTGCAGTTCTTGTGGATGTCCTGACGGACAACAAGAACCGCACTGCCTCAGAGATGCGCCTTCTTTTCAGCCGTTCCGGCGGTTCCCTCGGGGAGTCCGGGTGTGTATCCTGGATATTCCAGAGAAAGGGCGTGATAAGGGTTTCAGGAAAGGACCTGGACGAAGAACTGCTTCTGATGGCATGTCTTGAAGCCGGTGCGGAAGACCTCGTGAACGATGGTTCCGGCTACTCCATATCATGCGATCCGGCGGTCATGTCCCAGGTCAGGGATGCTCTCACGGAGGCCGGTTACGTAGTTGAAAGCACTGAAATTGAGAAGCTTCCGAAAACAACAGTTGAAATCAAGGGGAAGGCCGAGGCCGAAAAATTGCTCCGCTTTCTTGAAGCCCTCGAGGATCACGACGACGTACAGAATGTTTATGCCAACTTTGATATTCCGGATGAGATCATGGAAGAGATAGCCGGTTGAAAACATGAGGAGGGTCTGCTTCGGGATCGACCCCGGAATAGGAAGGCTTGGTTACGGGGTAGTGATTCAGGAAGGAGCAGTTTTAAAGCCTGGAGTTTTTGGATGCATTACCACATTGCCGTCTTCGCTTGTACAATACAGGATCCTCCAGGTTTGCGAAAAACTGGAACCCCTTATCCAGGAAGCTTCCCCCGACTTGATTTCGATCGAAAGGCTGTTTTTCGGTCGGAACACAACAACAGCAGAGAATGTTTACCAGGTCAGGGGGGCTGTTCTCTTTCTTGCTGCCAGAAAAGGGATCCCCGTTATCCAGCCCAAGCCCGCAGAGGTGAAGATGGCCGTGTGCGGTCACGGAAGAGCGGAAAAACAACAGGTCCAGAGAATGATCTTCAGGATCCTGAACATGGAGGAGTTCCCATATCAGGATGATGCCGCCGATGCCCTTGGATCGGCTATTACAGGACTTGCGCTTTTCGATCTGGAAATGCGCACCCGGAACGGTGGTTGATCATGCTTTACAGCCTTGAGGGATCCGTTTCCTTATCCAATGATGAAGGCATTGCGCTTGATGTGGGGGGAATAGGCTTCTTTGTCCTATGTTCCAAAAAGGTACTTCGAGAAGCTGAACCGGGATGCAGCCTGAAGATCCTGACTTCGCTGCAGGTAAGCGAAGCGGGACCTTCACTCTTTGGATTCAATGACGAAGAGGAAAGGACCCTTTTCCAGATGCTTCTCAAGGTCAGGGGGGTTGGGTCCAGGCTTGCCATTTCGATCCTCAGGGTGCTGGATTTCAGCGATATCATCAACTCTATCGCTTCTGGAAGCAGTCTTGTTCTGTGCCAGGTGCCCGGAGTAGGAAAAAAGACAGCCGAAAGACTTTGCTTTGAGCTGAAACAGCAGATAGATCGTTCAGGTTTGAAAACACTGGCCTCCATGGTATCCCCGGAGGTAGGAGATACTGTTCAGTTCGTTTACGACGCCCTGGAATCCCTGGGTTTTTCCAGGAGTGAATCAAGAACCGCCCTTGCCAGAATACTGGCAAGAAAGGAGCCTGAGAGTCCGGAACAACTTTTACGTGACGCGTTGACCGAAATGAAAAAGAACTGAGGTGTTCTTTTGAAGGACTTCCCGGAAAGGATCGAGACGGATATAAAAGAACCGGAGAATGAAGAGGAAATTTCAGGTTTCAGACCCTTGCGCCTGGATGAGTTCATCGGTCAGAAGGAACTCAAGGGAAAACTTGAGATATATATACAGGCAGCCCGCAAGAGGGGTGAAACACTGGATCATTGCCTTTTCTACGGGCCCCCTGGCCTTGGAAAGACCACCCTTGCAGGGATAATTGCCAACGAAATGGACGGGCAACTAAGGGTATCTTCCGGACCGGCCATGGAACGGGCCGGAG
The DNA here is from genome assembly GCA_002383685.1 of Synergistaceae bacterium UBA4066. GTDB lineage: Bacteria > Synergistota > Synergistia > Synergistales > Thermovirgaceae > UBA4066. The sequence continues at coordinate 35,904 of DFZC01000047.1, forward strand.
ATCTTGCATCTATCCTTTCCAACCTTCAGCCCAATGATGTACTTTTCATAGACGAGATACACAGGCTTTCCCCTGCTGTGGAAGAGGTCCTTTACCCCGGCATGGAGGATTTCTCCCTTGACATTATCGTAGGAAAGGGCCCCCTTGCACGAAATATCCGTCTCCAGTTGCCTCCGTTCACACTTATCGGCGCTACAACCCGTCTGGGTCTTCTAACATCACCCCTTCGGGCCCGTTTTGGAATAGTTGAGCAGCTGGAACTGTATTCGCCTGAAGAGATCTCCATGATCATCAAAAGGGGTTCACGGCTTCTTACCGTGGATATCTCAAACGAAGCCGCACTTGTTATAGCAAGAAGTTCCAGGGGCACTCCGCGTGTCGCTTTAAGGCTTCTTCGAAGGGTCAGGGACGTTGCAGAGGTTGGCGGTGCTTCAGGTATAGACGTACAACTGGCCCGAAACGCCCTTGAAATGCTTGGCGTCGATGAGGAAGGGATGGATGAGAGGGACAGACGGTACCTCAGGGCACTGATCGACCTTTTTGGCGGGGGGCCTGTAGGCCTTTCGACCCTTTCAGCTGCCCTTAACGAGGAAGCACAAACGATAGAAGATATCTATGAGCCTTTCCTTATCCAGAAGGGGTTCATTGAGAGAACACCAAGAGGACGAAGAGCCACAGCTAACGGTTATTCATGCCTGGGAAGGGATTACCCCGTGGACAGGATCCAGGACCAGGGATACTTGTCACTAGGCGTTGAAGATAACGGTTTAACGGACTGATAGCAAATCATCCTAATTCAGGAGAACTGACATGTGCAGACTTCCAGCATCTCTTTCAAAGTTCATTATTCTTTCCTTTTCGATCCTTTTCCTTTCGGGTTCAGCAGTTCCCGCCTTTTCGGCAGCCACTCTCTCCATAGGCATATCAACGGGGGACGACAGGGCATCCTTTTCCGCTGGTAACGCCCAGATCACCATTACCAGCACATCCGGGGCAAAAGCGACCTTCAAATCATCTGTGCAGGTCGTCCTTTCCGGGTCCGGAGCAATAAAGGCCGGTTCTTCTACCCTCAATCTGCCCGTTACGGTCAGGAGCAGTTCAATGCTCAGATGGAACAACCGTCCTTACCGGGGTTACTTCCGGCTTGTCCCGGAAGGCAGGGGTTTCAACGTGGTCAACGTTCTCGGAGTGGAGGACTACCTCAAGGGTGTCCTTAAAATGGAGGTTAACCCGGCATGGCCGATGGAATCACTGAAAGCCCAGGCAATTATTGCCAGAACTTATGCTTTACGGAACAAAAACAGGCACGGAAGCAGCGGGTTCGACCTATGTGCCCTGAACCACTGCCAGGTCTACAGGGGTGTTAACGCCGAGGACCCGACCCTGACAAAGGCTATAGAATCCACAAGGGGGATGGTACTGAACTACAATGGCGCTTACGCTGCCACCTTCTACCACTCGGATAGCGGGGGACATACAGCAAACGTTTCGGCAGTGTGGGGATCCAGCATCCCCTATCTTCAGGGCAAGCCGGAACCGGTAAATTACGAATCACCTTATTCAAAATGGCAGGTAACTCTCAGGATGTCTGATATCCAGAGGGCTCTTTCCTCCAAAGGCATCAACGTCGGCAAGCTTTCGGGTCTACAGGTGGCCTCCACGGATAGTGCGGGAAGAGCAGTGGACCTCACTTTGCTGGGATCATCCGGAAGAACTTCGATCAGGGCAAGTCAGTTCAGGATGATCATGGGAAGCGACAGGATCAGGTCAACCTATTTTACGATCGGAGGATCTCAGCCTGCTGCTCCCACTTACCTTTCCCGTTCAGATCCGGCTGCCTCCGCTTACAGTGGCGAAGAGAACATACCATTGAGCGGCAAGGACGAGCAGCTCCTTCTTAGTCTTACACAAAAAGGCGTATTCAAAACGGAGGAACTGATGGACATGCTTGTCCGGCCTGAAAAAAGGGGTTTTTACCTTCGGAAAGCCATGGAAAGGCAGAGCGGTTCAGAAGAGGAGCTGAATATCCAGCTTTCAGGATCAATGGTTTCAGGAGAGACTGTCACGTTCATCGGAAAGGGTTGGGGACATGGTGTCGGACTTTCTCAATGGGGCGCCAAAAGCCTTGCGGAAGCCGGATGGGATCACAAAAGAATACTTCAGCACTATTTCCCCGGAACCTCAATAGACAGGGTTTCCTATTGAAATGAAGGAAAGGGAAGGTTTTGTCGCCCAGGGAAGCCGTTTCAGGAAAACGTCCTTTTTCGACCTTAAAAGTTACGATTATCACCTGCCGGAAGACCTGATAGCGCAGACACCCGTAGAGCCAAGAGACTCGTCAAGACTCCTTGTAATTGACAGATCCTCGGGAATGATCTCCCACAGCGTTTTCCGTGATCTTCCATTTTATTTCCAGGGAACCGATGCCCTGATCATTAACGACACCCGTGTGATCAAAGCACGCCTTTTCGGAAGAAAGTCACAAGGAACTTCCCGTATCGAAGTATTTCTGCTGAAGCCCATTGCAGGCAAAGAGGAAGGGAAATGGGAAGTGCTGTTGCGCCCTGGAAAAAGGGTTAAGCCCGGTCAGGAGATCATCCTTGACGGGGATATTACCCTTCGGGTCATGGAAAGTACCGGTTCGGGATCAAGAATATGCGCCTTTCCCCGCGACTTTGATGTACCAGCATACACGGCCATATATGGAGATACACCACTTCCACCATATATCACCAACCCGTCACTGGATCCGGAGAGGTACCAGACGGTTTATGCCTGTAATAACGGCTCTGTGGCGGCCCCGACCGCCGGGCTGCATTTTACGCCATCACTGCTTTCCGAAATATCCAGAAAAGGAGTTAAAACGGGCAGAATTACCCTCAATGTAGGTTTAGGCACCTTCAGCCCGGTAAGAACTGAAGACATAAGGGAACACAGGATGCACGCCGAAGATTGTTTCATCCCCGATGAAACTGCAGGTCTGTTCTCGGATACAAGAAGGCGGGGAGGCAGGTTGGTAGCAGTGGGAACTACTGTTGTCAGGGCTCTCGAGAGCAGGATGGACCAGGAAGGGAAATTGCGGCCGGGACAGTTCACCACGGACGCCTTCTTCTACCCCGGTTACAGTTTCAAAGCCGTAGATGCCATGATCACCAACTTTCACCTTCCCCGCAGCACCCTTTTGATGCTCGTCTCGGCTTTCGCCGGTCTTGAACTGGTAATGGAGGCTTATCGTGAGGCTATCAGACACAATTACAGGTTTTTCTCTTTCGGTGACGCCATGCTGATACTATGATGAAAACCTTTCAGCCCCTTTTCCCGCCGGGCGATTCTGAAGGATCTCTCTGGCACGATCGCCCGGTTCATCCCAGAGCCATTTTGCGGATATTCTGACTCCGCTTCCGGGGGTCGCACGAATATCGAAGATACCTGATTGTTTTATCTCCTTGAGTGCCCGATAAGCTGTCCTTTCGGAAAGCCCCGAGAGCGAAGCCAACTCGTTGAACCGGCAGGTAAGGTCTTCACCGTTGCTTCCGAGAAGCGATGATATCAGAAGTATTCTGGCCGCCTGGGAAAGCGGAAGAGAAAGAACATTCGCAACGGCCCAGGATACATTTTTGTCCTTGCGGAGCTGAACCGGGTCGGCTCCCGAAGGTAAAACCACCCTAAACTCCACCATGTTTTCGATCTCGGTTATCAAGTCAAGAATTTGCGACTTGTTTTTGCCTGTTACTCCTGATCCATGCAATTGAGCCTCCAAAATGCGCAGGGACAAGCCCGATTGTGAAAAGCCGACCGAATTCTCTCTTGTGTTATCCTGATGATATTGTCTTGTAAAGGTCTCATTCACAGTGTCATAATACATGAAAAACAGCTATTAAAGAATTGTTGGGGGGATCGGTATGTGGACCCAGGGGATACTTTTGCCTCATGCCCCAATACTGGTACCAGAAGTTGCCGGAAGATCAGGCTCGGGACCGGGAAAAACCCTCAACGCTTTTTTATCTGTCCGCAAAAGGCTCACCGAGGCCGCTCCCGACATGTTGTTAGTTCTGGACCCGCATACTTCAACTGAAAGAACATTCAGCCTTATACAGTCTGGGTCTTTTTCCGGAGATCTTGGGCAATTTGGTGCGCGGTCGGTCTCAGTCAAATCAAACGGGGGACCTGCCGAAGAGGGGGCGGCGCTTTCAAGGCATATTGCAAACCTTTTCCCTGTAGAGCATTTCCGGCCCGAGACATATGTTCTTGATTATGGGGCTGTAGTCCCCCTTCATTTTTTGAAACTTGCTTTAGGGTCGACCCCGCCGTTTGTAATTGCCAACCCTGTAACAATATCGTTTACCCAGGCATACCAGTTGGGCAAACACCTGCGAGAATACGGAACAAAGATCAATTGGGGGCTTCTTGCCAGCGGTGACCTGTCCCACAGGCTTTCCAGAGATGCACCTTCAGGTTACCATCCAGATGGCAAGATCCTTGACGATGCTATCCAGCAGGCACTGATCTCATCGTCCCCTGCCCCCATCTTCGATCTGGATCCGGATACGATCTACAACGCCGGAGAATGCGGTCTCAGGTCGGTACTGGCCCTTTTGGGCCTTTCCCTTGGTGCCGGAGTTGAACTTCTTTCATACGAGGCTCCTTTCGGTGTGGGCTATTGTTCTGCTGTCTGGTTCGAAGGAGGTATCTGCCCCAATGAACAAGGCTGAAAAAGAAGGCGGTTCTCACCCTTATGTCATTCTGGCCAGAATGAGCGTTGAATTGACAGCACGAAAGGAAGATCCTGCTCTCAGGATAGATCCTTCACTTTTCTCTGACTTGCCATCGCTTGACCAACCTGGAGCCTGTTTCGTTTCTATTAAAAAGGGATCCGGAGAACTCAGAGGGTGTATCGGGACCATTTACCCTGTGTATCCCAGGCTCAGGGACGAGATAATTCACAATTCTGAAGCATCTGCAGGATCAGATCCCCGTTTCCCCCCATTGGAACCTGGCGAGACCAGGGAATGTCTCATATCTGTAGATGTTCTTGAAGATCCCGTCCCTGTCGCCGGACTATTGGACCTGAATCCTCGCATTTTCGGCGTGATCGTTGAGAAGGGACATCAAAGAGGGGTCCTGCTCCCCGATCTGAAGGGGATAGACACTCCGGAAGAACAGGTCTCCATCGCCATGAGAAAAGCCGGCATCAACAACTGTGAAGGGATGAAACTCTGGAAATTCAGGGTTTCGCGGTACAAGGAATGAACCCCATTCCATTGGGGATGAGCGGTACCCCAAAAGAGGCTTTTTACTGGGAAACCCTCAAGGATAGTTCCGTGAAATGCCTTTTGTGTCCACATTACTGCCTGATACATGAGAATTCCTCTGGGGCCTGCGGCGTAAGGTACAACCTCGGGGGGAGGCTTTTTTCAGCAAACTACGGAAGAGCCTGCCTTGCCATTGATCCCGTTGAAAAAAAACCGCTTTACCACTGGAAGCCGGGGAGCATGATCCTTTCTCTGGGAACTGCCGGCTGCAACATGTTCTGCCCCTTCTGCCAGAACGCGCATCTTTCGCGTAGCTCGGATCTTTCACATCTTGCTTCAATTACGAAAGATCAGGTCTTAAATTTCGCCAGGGGCGAAAATATATCTTCCGTTGCTTTTACATACAACGAGCCCACCGTCTGGTTCGAGTTCGTTCTCGAAACCTCTGAACTGTTGAAAAGATCCGGCATTTCCGTCGTTCTGGTGACAAACGGCTTTATTTCGGAAGAACCCCTGGACCAACTCCTTCCCTTGACGGATGCCATGAACATCGACCTCAAATCTTTTTCGGAAATTTCCTACAGAAAAATGGGGGGGGCCATGGAGCCAGTCCTGAAAAATATAGAAAGAACCTACAGGCAGGGTGTTCATTTGGAGATAACTCACCTGGTCGTGCCTGGCATCAATGATTCAATGGAAGAGTTCGAAAAGATGTCTGCCTGGATATCTTCAATATCTCCCACGATACCGCTTCATATCTCCAGATATTTCCCGGCCTTCGAATGGCAAATGCCACCAACGCCTCAGGAGGATATAGAGCAAAGGATGACCGCTGCATCGAAAAACCTCAGGTATGTATACTCCGGTAATCTTCCAGGCACCAACAATACGAAATGCCCCAATTGCGGCGAGACGGTGATCGAAAGGGACAGGTACTACCAAGTCAGTACCCGACTGGACCATGAAGGCGCATGTTCCCGGTGCAAAACCCCGCAGGGTATTGTCATGAGGTGATTTTACGTATAATCTTTAACAGGGACAGAAGGATCAAGAGACTTTCTCTGGGGGGCGATATTATGGGATCCTCGATTCTTGAACTGAACGGTCACTCGCTGACGCTGGAGGATGTAGCAGAAGTTGCCCGGGAAAGAAAAAAAGTTGCCCTGGAAAGGTCTGCTGTTTCCTTCGTGGAAAGAGGGTCACGGATGGTACGCTCCTGGGTTGACCAGGGAAAGATCATCTACGGGATCACTACAGGTTTTGGGGACCTTGCCAGCCAGGTTATCCCCCCTGAAAAGAGCGAAAAACTGCAGGAGAACCTTCTGACCAGCCATGCATGCGGAGTAGGGGAGGCCTTCCCCGAGGATATTGTCAGAGCCATTATGCTGCTCCGTATAAACTCCCTGATCAGGGGTTTCTCCGGAATAAGCATGGAAACACTCTCCCGTCTTGTCGATTTCCTGAATATAGGGATACACCCTGTAATTCCCTGCAAAGGCTCAGTTGGAGCAAGTGGCGATCTTTGCCCCCTGTCGCACCTTGCCATTGCCCTGTTGGGTCTTGGAGAAGTTTTCTACAAGGGGAAAAGGGTGCAGGCGTCTGAAGCACTCAGGTCTGAAGGGCTGGAACCGGTCACTCTTGGACCAAAGGAAGGACTGGCACTGAACAACGGCACCGCAGCCATGACCGGTGTCGCAGCTTTGGCCGTTTGGGAGGCCATGTCTCTCCTCAAAATGGCTGATATCGTAGCAGCCATGTCCCTTGAGGCTCTCCATGGCGTTCCCTTTGCATTTGATCACAGGACCCATGAATTGAGGCCTCACCAGGGACAGATCAAGGTGGCAAAAAATATCCGGCAGCTTACGAAGAACAGCAGGATAATCGAAAAACACGGCAACGACAGGGTACAGGACGCTTATTCGCTGCGATGCATCCCCCAGGTACATGGAGCCAGCAGGGATGGGGTCCAGTATGTAAAGAACGTGGTCCAGGTAGAGATCAACTCTGTAACTGACAATCCCCTTATCTTCCCTGCAGAAGGCGAGGCTATCAGCGGAGGCAATTTTCACGGTCAACCGGTAGCTCTTGCGATGGATTTTTTTGGTATAGCTATGGCAGAGATAGGAAGCATATCCGAAAGAAGGACGGCTCGACTGGTCGACGGGAAACTGTCAGGTCTTCCGCCTTTCCTTGTCGAGAACAGCGGAATCAACAGCGGATTCATGATCCCGCAGTATGTTTCGGCAGCCCTTGTTTCGGAGAACAAGGTCCTGGCGCATCCCTCATCAGTCGATTCGATACCCACTTCTGCCAACCAGGAGGACCACGTATCGATGGGAATGTACTCTTCCCGCAAGGGCCTTGAGATTCTGAACAACGTAAAAAAGATCATCTCTATCGAACTTCTTCTGGCAGCTCAGGGCCTTGATTTCTCAAAACCCCTTGAACCAGGGGTCGGGACCAGGGCAGCCTACGAGAAACTGCGGGAGGAAATACCTTACATTGACAATGACCGCTATCTTCATCCTTTGATCGAAAAGGTCCTGAAAAGGGTTGAAGATAGCAGCTACCTGAGGGCTGTTGAAGGTTCCGCGGGTGCACTTGATTAGGTGTAAACAGATCGTTCAGAACTGGAGAGGAGGATCCAGATGTTCGATAACAGCAGGATCAATTCAGCCATGAAGATCAGTCTCGGCGAGGAACTGCCTGACCTGCCCCCTTTCGATCCCGGGGTGAGGAGGGCCCCCGATAGGGGATACAGGCTTAACGAAGGACAGACTTTAACGGCTCTGAAAAATGCCCTGCGTTACATACCCGAGAAGCTTCATCCCGTTCTTGCGCCTGAATTCCTTCAAGAGCTCAGGACCAGGGGAAGGATTTACGGCTACAGGTATATGCCCCACACTCCCCTGAAAGGACTACCGATAGACAGATACAAGGGACTTTGCCTCGAAGGAAAAGCGTTCCAGGTAATGATCGACAACAACCTTGATCCTGATGTTGCTCTTTACCCCTATGAGCTTGTTACCTATGGCGAGACGGGAAGTGTTTGCCAGAACTGGATGCAGTACCGCCTGATAATGAAATACCTTGAATCCCTGACCAGCGACCTGACCCTGGTAGTGGAGTCAGGGCATCCCCTGGGGCTTTTCCGTTCTTCCCCTGATTCACCGAGGGTAATTATTACGAACTCTATGATGATAGGCATGTTCGACAACCAGGACGACTGGGAGATAGCTGCCCAGATGGGGGTAGCAAATTACGGCCAGATGACCGCCGGAGGATGGATGTACATTGGCCCTCAGGGCATAGTCCACGGTACCTTCAACACCATACTGAACGCCGGCAGAAAACTTGGAAAATCCTCAGGCAAGGGACTGGAAGGAATGCTCTTTGTATCCTCGGGTCTGGGCGGTATGAGTGGAGCACAGCCCAAATCCGCGGAGATCGCCGGATGTGCAGGGGTGATAGCGGAGGTTGATCGATCCAGGATAGAAACAAGACACAAACAGGGATGGGTTTCAATTATTTCCGACGACCTTGAAGAGGTATTCAGACTGGCGGATAACAATCTTTCTTCTGCACAGGGGATATCAATAGCATACCACGGCAACATTGTCGATCTTCTCCAATATGCAGTTGATCATGATATCAGGATAGACATGCTTTCCGACCAGACCTCCTGCCATGCCCCGTATGACGGCGGTTACTGTCCCTTCCAGCTTTCCTTCGAGGAAAGAACGGACCTGCTCAAGAAAGACAGAACCAAATTCCGCCGCCTTGTTGATGAAAGCCTGGGCAGGCATTTCGAACTCATTCAGGCACTTTCTGCCAGAGGGACCTATTTCTTCGATTACGGGAACTCTTTCATGAAGGCCGTATTCGATGCAGGGAGGAAGGAAATAGCGAAGAACGGCAGGGACACCAAGGACGGGTTTATTTTTCCATCCTACGTTGAGGATATTATGGGCCCTGAGTTGTTTGACTTTGGTTACGGCCCGTTCCGGTGGGTCTGCCTGAGCGGCAGGCCTGAAGATCTTGAAATGACAGATCGGGCAGCCATGGAATGTATCGACCCTGACAGGCGCCCCCAGGACAGGGACAACTATAAATGGGTGAGAGATGCAGGGAAGAACCGACTGGTAGTGGGTACTCAGGCAAGGATACTTTACCAGGACGCACAGGGCCGTGTACGGATAGCCCTTCGCTTTAACGAAATGGTCCGAAAGGGAGAGATAGGGCCTGTCATGCTCGGAAGAGATCATCATGATACGGGTGGGACCGATTCCCCCTTCAGGGAAACTGCCAACATCAAGGATGGAAGCAATGTTATGGCCGATATGGCGGTGCAGTGTTTTGC
>DFZC01000058.1 GCA_002383685.1 Synergistaceae bacterium UBA4066
TACTTTCTTCCAGAAGACCCGGGATTCATGCCGGGATCAAAATTCAGGGAGGAAAAGAAAGATGAAGCGTACAGGAGTTCTTCTGGCATCAGCCGCTCTTCTTTTCGGAATTTTTTCAGGCCAGGCACTGGCCGGACAGATAGTCGTAAACGGTTCCACCACCGTTCTTCCCATCGCCCAGGCAGCCGCGGAAGCTTTCATGGAAGCCCACCCCGACGTAAACATCTCCATTTCCGGCGGCGGCAGCGGCAACGGCATCAAGGCCATCATCGACAAGACCACCGACATCGCCAACTCTTCCAGGTTCATCAAGCAGAGCGAAGTTGAAGCAGCCGTCAAGAACGGCGCCTACCCCGTCCCCTTCGCAGTGGCCGTAGACGCCATCATCCCTGTCGTCCACCCCTCAAACCCCGTCAAGGATCTCACCATTGAGCAGCTTCGCGACATTTACATGGGCAAGATCACCAACTGGAAGGAGCTCGGCGGCCCGGACCGCAAGATAGCTGCCGTGACCCGCGACACCAGTTCCGGCACCTTCGAGGTCTGGGAAGAGAAGGTCATGAACAAGGAGAAGATCATGCCCCAGGCACAGGTCGTGGCCTCCAGCGGCGCAATGGCCCAGTCCGTGGCCGGCAACCCGGGAGCTGTCGGCTACATAGGGATCGGGTACGTCGACAGCAGCACGAAGACAGTCACCGTCAACGGGGTCGAGGGGACCGCGAGGAACGCCCTCAACGGTTCGTTCCCCGTTTCCAGGTACCTCTTCATGTTCACCCCGGGCTGGCCCGAGGGAGAGGTTATGGAGTTCATGAACTTCATCCTGAGCGACGCGGGGCAGAAGATAGTCGAGGAGTCGGGGTTCGTGCCCCTCAGGTAAGAGAGAGATCTAACTGAAATTGCCACAGGGCCCGGACACCGCTTGATAGCGGCTACGGGCCCTTGCCCGGTTTTTTAGAAAGGAGGGCTGGACGTTGAGGACTTCTCTCAAGGAGGACCGTATCCCGCGCATAGCGGTGATGACCATTGCCTCGATGGGCGTGGCTATTATGCTTTTTATCCTTTACTCCCTGGTTCGCGACAGTATCCCCATCCTGGCGCACGTGACCCTTTCTGACCTCCTGTTCGGCACCCACTGGTACCCCACCTATGACCCGCCGGAGTTCGGAATGCTGCCGCTGATAGCCGGTTCGGTCTCGGTCACCCTGATGGCATCTGTGATCTCCCTCCCGGTAAGCCTGGCCCTGGCGGTTTTCCTTTCGGAGATCTGCCCCGCGACTCTCAGGGAGATCCTGAAACCCGTGATAGAGATACTGGGTTTCTTCCCCTCGGTGGTTCTGGGGTTCATCGGCATGGTGATCATCGCCCCCTGGATGGTCATGAACTTCAACATAATGACGGGGCTGAACCTGCTGAACGCCTCGATCCTCATGGGGGTAATGATCATACCCATTGTCACGTCCCTGGCCGAGGACAGCCTTAACTCCGTCCCGAAGGACATACGGGACGCATCCTTCGCCCTGGGCGCCACAAGGCTCGAGACGATAACCAGGAGCGTTATACCCGCCGCGCTTCCCGGACTGATGACGGCATCGCTTCTCGGGGTCATGCGGGCAATAGGGGAGACGATGGTCGTCCTTATGGCCGCCGGCGGGGCGGCAATGATCCCCCGCTCGATAATGGACCCGGTGCGGCCCCTGACTTCGGCCATAGCCGCGGAGATGGGGGAGACGCCCTTCCGCTCCGATCACTACTTTGCCCTGTTCTTCGCGGGGCTTCTGCTGCTTTTCATGACGCTGGCCCTTAACATGACCGCCCTCTGGATAGAGAGCCGCGCGAAGAGGCTGCGCTCATGAGCAGCTTCAGGAAGAAAAAGGACCGGGCAGCCACCATAATGCTCTGGCTCGTCATGGCCCTGACCTGCGGGATGCTGGCCCTTATACTGGCGTTTCTGATCTCGAAGGGATGGAGTGCCCTCAGCTGGGAGTTCCTGACGAAAAAGCCAAGGAGCATGATGACCGCCGGGGGGATCTCCACACCCATAGTGGGGACCCTGCAGCTGGTCCTGGTGGCGATGGGCTTCTCCTTTCCTGTCGGAGTCTTTACGGCAGTCTACCTCGTGGAGTACGCCAGGGACGACTGGTTCACCAGGTCTCTACGGCTGGCCGTGCGCAGCCTGGCGGGAGTCCCGTCGGTGGTCTTCGGGCTTTTCGGGCTTTCATTCTTCGTGATCCTTCTGAAATTCGGCCCGTCGCTTCTCTCGGCGGGGCTCACGCTGGGATGCCTCGCGCTTCCCGTGATCGTCGGGGCTTCCGAGTCGGCACTGCTGGCAGTTCCGAGGGATTACAGGGACGCGTCCTACGCCCTCGGCGCCACCCAGTGGCAGACCATCAGGAAGGTGGTCCTTCCCGCGGCGTTCCCGTCGATCATTACCGGCGCGATCCTCAGCGTGGGAAGGGTAGCCGGGGAGACGGCCCCTATCATTTTCACCGGGGCTGCCTTTTTCGCCCCCAGGTTCGCAAAGAGCATTTTCGACCAGGTGATGGCCCTTCCGTACCACGTCCTGATCCTGGCAACGGCAGGGACGAATATCGAGAAGACCAGGCCCATACAGTACGGCACTGTCCTGGTGCTGCTCTTCTTTGTCCTGGGAATGACCTTGACGGGTGTTCTGTGGCGGGCAAGGCTGAGGATCCGCCAGAGGGCCCAGCGCTAGGAACGGAAGGTGGTCTGAATGGAAAAAGACAAGTTCTCCGTCCGGGATCTCGACCTGTTCTACGGCTCTAACCATGCCCTGAAGAAGATCAACCTGCAGGTACCGGAAAGGTCGGTAACTGCCCTTATTGGCCCCTCGGGTTGCGGGAAGAGCTCTTTCCTGAGGTGCCTGAACCGGATGAACGACTTCATTCCGGGCTGCAGCGTCACGGGCAGGGTTGAGCTGGACGGCAGCGATATCTACGACGCAGGGACAGACCTGATCCACCTGAGGAGAAGGGTGGGCATGGTCTTCCAGCGCCCGAACCCCTTCCCCATGTCCATTTTCGACAACGTCGCATACGGCCCCAGGCTCCACGGGGACCGCGACCGGAACACCCTCCGGGACATTGTCGAGGAGAGCCTCCGCGTCTCGGCCCTCTGGAACGAGGTGAGGGATATCCTTCACTCACCGGCGCTGGCTTTATCAGGCGGCCAGCAGCAGCGCCTCTGCATCGCCAGGGCAGTTGCGGTCCAGCCTGAGGTGCTTCTGATGGACGAACCCACGTCGGCCCTGGACCCTATGGCCACGGCCCGGATAGAGGAACTCGTCCGGGAATTGAGAACGCGCTACACTGTAGTGATAGTGACCCATAACATGCAGCAGGCGGCCCGCATCTCCGACACTACGGACTTTTTCCTGTCGGGGGAGATGGTGGAGTCGGGCCCGACTCAGCAGATGTTCACATCCCCGAGGGACAAGAGGACCGAGGATTATATAACCGGCCGGTTCGGCTAGAACGGGCAAGGAGTTGAGAGAAATGGCGAACAGCCTTACAGGACGCAAGGAGTTCGATGAAAGTCTTCTCCGCATAGAGCAGAATCTCCTCAAACTGGGATCCCTGGCCGAGGAGGCCATTGCCGGGGCGATCTGGGCGCTGCAGAAGCAGGATGACGCCCTGGCCCTGAAGGTGATCGAGGGTGACGATGTTCTGGACGATCTCACCCAGGAGATAAACGAACAGGCCCTTATGATGATAGCCCGCTTCCAGCCCGTGGCGCTGGACCTCCGTACCATTTCGTCCATACTCCACATGTCCACCGACCTCGAGAGGATCGGGGATCTTGGAAGCGGAGTGGCGAAGGTGGCAAGGAAGATATTCCACGAGCCCCTCATCAAGCCCCTGATCGACATACCCAGAATGGGGGAGAGGATCAGGGAGATGATAGACGCCGCCCTCAAGGCCTTCATGAACAGGGACTGCGCCCTGGCACGGGAAGTCTGTGCCATGGACGACGAGGTGGACGACCTCGACCGGCAGATCTTCAGGGAACTGCTCATGCTGATGATGCAGAACCCCAGGAACATAGAGCAGGCGACCCACCTAATCCTGATATCGAGGAACCTCGAGAGGGCCGGCGACCACGTAACCAATCTGTGCGAACACATCGTCTATATGACCACCGGCACCTTCATAAAGGCCGGCGATTTCAGGAGACCCCATGAAGGGAAGAACGAATAGGCCATGGTAGAGAGGATCCTTCTTGTCGAGGACGAAAAGACCATATCGGAACTGGTCGCTGAGAGCCTCAAAAGAAGGGGCTACCTGGTGGAGACCGCATTTGACGGAGACACGGGGCTTTTCGCGGTCGAGACATCCCTGCCCGACCTGGTGATCCTGGACGTGATGCTTCCGGGAATGGACGGGTGGGAGGTCTGCAGGCGTATCCGCGAGAACCCCGCCACCAGGAAGATCCCGGTTTTGATGCTGACTGCGAGGCGGGAGGAACGCGACCTCCTTGCGGGCTTCGACGTTGGAGCCGACGACTACATGAAGAAACCCTTCTCGGTGAATGAACTGGCCGCCAGGGTCGGATCGCTCCTGAGGAGAGCCGGGGTCAAGTCCCCGGTGGAGAGGGTCATCCGGTCCGGGCGACTTTCCGTCGACCTGGAGAGGGGCGAGGCCTTCCTGGGCGGAACACCACTGGACCTCACCTCCACCGAGTTCAAACTCCTGGAGGTACTGGCGGAGAACAGGGGAAGGATAGTTTCACGGGACACCCTCCTGGCCAGGGTCTGGGGTTATTCGGCGGCCGACACCCGCACGGTGGATATGCACGTCTTCAGACTCAGGAGAAAGATAGAGGAGGACCCGGAGAACCCCGGGATCCTGCTTACCGTCAGGGGACGGGGATTCAGGCTCCAGGAGGAAGGTGAGGCAGATGAGAACCCTTAAAGGGCGCATGACCGACCTGATAGCCACGGTTCTGGTGCTCGCGCTCCTCTCGGGCTGGTTCCTGGTGGGGAACACCGTGGAAGAAAGGATGATATCCCAGGCGAAGGAGAACCTTCTTTCGAGGATAGCCATCCTTGCCGGTGTTATCCAGGATACGGGGATCGAGGGCCTCATAACCAACATAAGCAGGTGGAGCCGCGATGACGGGACCAGGGTGACCCTGGTGGCAATGAACGGAAAGGTCCTTTTCGACAACGAGGCCGACCCGGGGACCATGGACAATCACGCGGGCCGCCCCGAGATAAGGGAGGCCCTTCTCTCGGGAACGGGGATAAATACCCGCTACAGCAGATCCATAGAGGCCGATCAGATCTACGTGGCAAGGCTGGCGGCCGATCCGTCCGGGGAGGGCATAGTGTTGCGGCTTTCTATCTCCCTGGCCGACGTGGGAAGCGCGGTGGGATCCGCCCGCAGAAGGATACTGGCCTCACTTGCCTTTGCCGGTTTTGTCTCTCTCCTGGCCGGACTCTACTTCATAAGGCAGGTTTCCAGGCCCCTGGAGGAACTGACGAGGTCGGCCCTGGAGAGCACCGACGGAACAAGGCTGCGTTTTCCCAGCACCGGCAGCGTGGAGGTGCAGCGGCTGGCGGCAGCCCTCGAGGGTATGTCATCACGCCTTGACGATGCCCTTGCGGCCCTTGAACGGGAGAAGGCCTATCTCCGCTCGCTCCTTGAATCGCTTCCCGCCGGGGTCCTGGTCGTTGACCGGGAGAAAAAGATCCGTTACGCCAATGCCGCCCTGGGGACGCTCCTCCGGGACCTTCCTGAAAAGATGGACGGGGCCCTTTATACCGGGGCCATCAGGAAACCCGAACTTATAGACCTTATCGACAGGGCCTTTACAGGGGATGACCGGCGGGAGTCATTCGTCGTCAGGGAGAAGGCCGAGATCTTCCTGGAAGCCCAGGCCGTCTCCATTGCCGACGGAGTTCTGGTCGTCGTCCACGACATGACCGAAAGGCACCGCCTTGAGGAGACGAGGAGGACCTTTATAGCCGATGCCGGGCACGAATTCCAGACTCCGCTGACATCGATCCGCGCCGCGGCGGAACTTCTGCTTGACGATGCCGCCCCTGACCCGGAGAAGACAAGGGATATGGCCCGGAAGATAGTCCTTCAGCAGGAGCGGATGACAGCACTGGTGGATGACCTCCTTCTGCTGTCAAGGCTCGAGTCGGACATCACCCCCGAGCCGGGGGAACCGCTGGATCTTAAAGAGATGATCGAAGATGTTGTTCACTACCAGAAAGAAACGCCCCAGGCGGCGTACATCGCCTGGGAGACGGAACTTCCTGACGGGGGGGCGCCCTTCAACGGAAGAGCCGGAGAGATCGGCCGGGCCCTGGGAAACCTTGTGGACAATGCCGTGAAGTACACCCGGAAACGCTTCGGGGAAAGCCCGGGCGGGGTTATCAGGGTATCCATTGAAGGACAGGACAAGGGCTGGAAGATCCTTGTGAGTGACAACGGCACCGGCATAGACGAAAAGATCAGGGAGACGGTATTCGAGCGTTTCAAGCGGGGCGAGACAAGCCGCTACCGTGAAGGGGTTTCCCCCGGCGGCTACGGGCTGGGCCTTGCGATAGCCCGCAGGATAATCGAATCACACGGCGGCAGCATCGAAGCCCTGGACAGCAGCGAAGGCGCCCTGATATCAGTATTTTTACCCTTTAAGGGCTGAAGTGTCTTTGTTGTATACTATTATTGCTTTTTCTGTAATTGTATATATAATACCCGGGTTGGCATAAAACCACCCGGAAAAGGCATTTTGGGTGGGATATCCCCTTTTGGAGGTAACATATTGATCCGAAAACTCCTGAGGGACATCGCCTTGTCGCTTTTTACGGTGTGTGCGGTTGCAACTGTCGTGTGCATCTGCTTTGGGGAGCACCTGGCGGGGTCACCTCTCCACGCTGCCTCAAGACCTGGACAGGTCTTGAGTTTTTCCAGCGAGATACTCGATATTGACGGTTCCGTGAACAAGGCTTTCAACGAATGGACCAGGGTCCGAATGATACTTGAAAAGGTTTCGGAGCTTGACGACACGGTTGTCGCGGTTCTCAGGGAAATGGACCTTCAGCCCGAGGACCTGGTGGATTGGCATTTTGAAGATCCTGATTCAAACCTGCGGAGGCTATGGAAAATGGAGGCCTCCGATCAGAAGAACGCCTCGGTCATCGCCCTTTACATCCTTCATCAGAACCGCTCCCTGGGACCTGAGATAGCCTGGCGGCAGGCGGTTTCCTTCGTCCACTACAGCAGGAAATACGAGGTTCCTCTCACCCTTGCGGTGGCGGTTGCCAACACCGAAAGCCACTTCGACCCCGACGCTCTCAGTTCATACGGCGCAGCAGGGGTCATGCAGGTGGTCTGGAGGGTGCACTCACACCTTCTGAAAGCCCATGCCGGCCTTGAAACCGAAGATGACCTGCACGATCCCGAAAAGGGGATCGCCGCGGGAACAATTCTGCTTTCAAGGTACATCAAGGAATACGGCAGTACTGAAAAAGCCCTGGGAAGGTACTACGGGGGACCCGTTAACAGGTATTGGCCCAAGGTAGCAAGGAACATGGACCGGGTGGTCCGTTACGGAATCGATCCCGAAATTTGATAATATTGTCCACCAGGTTTTCCACATTTTGTGGATGCTTGTCTTGAAAAAACCTCATAACCACCCCTTTTTCCTGAAAAAGGCGAGCATCCACAGGGCAGTTGCCGCCATGACCCCGAGCACGGCCGGATAGGCCCATTTCCACTCAAGTTCCGGCATGAAGACGAAGTTCATCCCGTAAACCCCGGCAATGAACGTCAGGGGTATGAAAATGGTCGCTATTATGGTGAGGACCTTCATTACCTCGTTCATCCTGTTGCTCACGCTGGAAAGGTAGATATCAAGCATGCCGGCCAGAATATCGCGGATGGTCTCAATCCCGTCGATTACCTGGATGACGTGGTCATAAAGATCCCTCATGTAGACCGCGGTGGCGCTTCCGGCAAACCTGCCGCCCCTTTCAAGGCTCGAAACGGCATCCCTCAGAGGCCACGCCGCCTTCCTGAGAAAGATCATCTCCCTTCTCAGTTCGTGGATCTTCGCCGAGGTCTCCGTCGCCGGCCCGTCCAGAAGTTCCCCCTCTATGGCCTCAACCTGGTCGCCGATCTTCTCTATCAGCAGGAAGTAACCGTCGACAATGGCATCCAGAAGTGAATATGTCAGGTAGTCCGCACCCTGCCTCCTCAGCCTTCCCTTTCCCTGCCTGAGTCTCTGGCGGACCGGTTCGAAGAGGTCTCCGGGGCGCTCCTGAAATGTTATCAGCAGGTTCTCGAAAAGAACAAAACTTACCTGCTCAACCTCGATCTGGCCGTTCTCCTCGTCCCAGGTTACCATCTTCACCACTATGTACTGGTAGTCACCGTAATCCTCTGTTTTTGCCCTCTGGCCGGTGTTGCAGATGTCCTCGAGGACGAGCGGGTGGATCCCGAACTTTTCCGCTGCCTCCGCCAGAAAGGGAGCATCATGAAGCCCGGTGATATCTATCCAGGCCGTCTCTCCTTCACAGGGGATTTCGGGCAGTTCCCCCGGGGATGGCACCTTCCGCTCGGAGAAGGTCGACCCGGAGAAGGTCATCAGGGTCATTTCAGGCTTACCGGCCTTCTCTCCTTCCTGAACGGCTTCCCTGGGGGGGATGCTCATCCTGAGGTGCCTGCTGATCCTCTTTTTCCGGTTTCTTGACATGGCGAAACACCCGCCTTCAGAGAGCCGTTATTTTTTGAACTCTGCCACCACTACTGTATGGTCCGAGGGTTTTTCCCAGGACCTGGGTCCCCTGTCGCTGTAGCTGTCCAGGGACTTTTCAGCCATTGAAGGGGTGGCAAGGATGTGGTCGATACGCCAACCGATGTTCCTCTCCAGGGCGCCCTTGACGCGGTAGTCCCAGAAGGAGAACTCCCCCTCTCCTGGCCGGTGTTTTCTGAAAACGTCCACGAGCCCTGCCGAACAGAGGTGCCGGAAAGCCTTCTTCACGTCCTCGTGGAAGCATACGTGGTCACGCTTGTTGCCCGGGTTTGTCACGTCGATGTCCGTCGGTGCGACGTTTAGATCCCCGACCAGCACAAGATCCTTCCCAGGGACACCCTTTGAGCTGAGAAGCGATCCAAGCCTTTCAAAGAACCTGAGTTTCATGGGGTAACCGGGGTGTTCTATGGACTTGCCCTGGGGAACGTAGGCGTTGACGACAGTCAACGGTCCGAAGCGGCACCAGGCTACGCGGGTATTTCCCGTGGGCTCTTCCCCGTCACCGAGCCCGTAGCCGTATTCATCGGGGGGCGCAGCGGATGCCACGGCCACACCGTTGTAGGACTTTTCGCCGCTGAAGATCACGTGGTAGCCCAGGTTCTCGAAGAAGGAAACCGGGAAAGAAGGGTCCTCCACCTTTGTCTCCTGGAGACAGAGACAGTCCACTTTGTTATCATGTATCCAGCGCTCCAGTACAGGAAGACGGCTTCTTACCGAATTTACATTGAAAGTAGCTATCCTGAAATTGCCCAGGGGGAACACCTCCCGTCTTTTTTTCTCTCACTATTCTAACTCTCAAACCCCGGGTAAACATATTCCATAGGGGGTTCCCGTGGATCCAGCCAGAAAGAATATGCATTGGGTTATGTTACTCTCGGCGATACTTGCCGGAGGAACAATAGGTATCAGGTACTTTTCCGGGGAAGGGTGGATAGATTCCCTCTTCTACACAATAGTGACCCTCTCGACTGTGGGGTATGGTGCCCCTCCAGGCCTTTCCCCAGGGGGGAAAGTGTTCGTAATAATTCTCATAATAATTGGCATCAGCGTAGCCGGTCTTGCAATTGGGGAGATCAGCCGGTTTTTTGTGGTCGAAAAAATGCTATCCGCTATGGGGAAAAGGAGGGACAGCCGGGTGAAGGACCTGAAGGACCACTGGATCCTGGTCGGCCTGGGGAGGGTGGGCATGGAGGTAGCCCGGCACCTGGACAGTGACGGGATACCCTTCATGGCGCTGGAGGTTGCCGACAGGAAGGTAGCAATGGCAAGGGAAAAGGGGTGGCTCGTTCAGCAGGGTGACGTCCGCCAGGAAGAATCCCTCGAAAATGCCGGGATCAAAAAAGCCCGGGGGCTGATACTTACCCTTTCCGATGATTCTGATAACGTTTACGCGACACTTACAGCCAAGGCGCTCAACCCAAGTATCCGCGTAATAGCCAGGGCGAACGACCCCCAGTCAGCGAAACTGCTTCTCAGGGCCGGGGCGGAAAGGGCAATGAACCTTGCCGACGCCGAGGCTGCCGCTATCGCAAGGGCTTCGGTTAACCCTGCGGTTGCTGACTTCCTGGAGATGGTGAACATATCCAGGGACCTGGGCCTCAATTTCAGCGCGGTCGTGGTCAACCCGGAAAGCAGCGTCGCAGGGATGACCCTGGCCGAAGCGCCGCTGCGTTTCGAGTACAACGCCATGGTGATAGCCATAAAAAAAGAGGGGGGATCAATGATCTACAACCCCCCCGGGAGCGAGGTCCTTGAAGGCGGCGACGAACTTATCCTTTTTGCAGAGATGTCCAAAATGGAGGAGTTGCGTTCGCTCCTCTGCAAGTCCGGCGAGTGCTGAGGCAAAAACCGGACAAAAGGCCAAACCTTCTCACCACAGAGGGCACAGAGGACACAGAGAAGAACTAATATTTTGGAAAAACCTGATTCGTGGATCGAAAAACCAGGAAAGCGAGGCAACAGGAGGCTTCAGGAGACAGGAAAGGCAAAAACCTGACCCAGGCCGCCTGATATTTCACCACATAAAAGATTCTCTCTGTACGCTCCTCTACCCCTGGCTGGCGGTACGCCAGCGTAGGGCAGAGCGTCTGTGTTCTCTGTGGTGAAAAGAACTGTAACTTGTGATCCGTAACTCGTGACTCGTGACTGGAAAATTCAAAACCAGATTCCTCATCCGCCGGCTGGCGGATTCGGAATGACAGGTCAAATGCGTGAACGGTCAAAGGTCAACGGAAAAGGCAAGAGAAATCAACAATCCAGCCCCTGCCTGTTTTTAACCATAAAGAGGTTTGATTTTCTTTCTCTTGCCCTTCTCTGTGTTCTCTGTGGTGAAAAGTTTTGGTTTTGCCTTTCCCTCTCACTTCTTACTTCTCACGCTTTTCCGATTCACGATTCACGATTCACAATTTACGAGTTACGAGTCACTAATCTATCGAATACTGTATCGTCACTACCGCTTTTACCGCCTTCTCGATTGTCGTGGTATCGTACCTGCCCCAGTCCTCCACGTCGGTTGAGAAAAGGGGCGTTATCTGGAATACCCCCTGGCTCGCCGCCCTCAGCGGGCCGACCTTACCCCCGCTGTTGACGGCAAGCTGTTCTGCCCTCTGCCGGGCGTTCAGCGTTGCTTCCCCCAAAAGCTGTATCTTCATGTCCTCTATTCCCGAGTAGTAGTACTCCGGGGAGAACGAGAAGAACTCCACTCCCTCGCGAATGAGGGTAGTGGATTCCCCCGAAAGGGAGGATACCAGGTCGACCTCCCGGGAATTTATCGTGACGGTCTGTCCAAGTACGTATTGTTCGATTTCGTTAGTGTCGTAACCCTGGGGGGTCTTTCTGTACTGGATAGATGTGGTGACCGCCGACACATCGACCCCTTCCCGGGGGATACCTTTCAGGGCCAGAAAATCCAGCACCTTCCTGAGGTCCGTTTCCAGCCTGGAGTAGGCCTTCACAAGTTCGGGATCCCTGGCGACAAAACGTCCGCTCCATACCGCTATGTCGGACCTTACCTCCTTCTGGGCATACCCTTTCACCATTATTGTCTGGTTTGCCAGCTTCACGCTCTTTACCGTGTCCGAAACAAGCCAGGCAGAGAGAACCATCCCCGCCGCAAGGGCTATCCCAAGCAAAGCCAGCCCCCAGTTTGCAGACCTTCTGTCACAGTCCGGCATATATACCACTCCCCGATCCCGGATATTCAGCGGGGCTTCCCGCCGAACCTCTTCCTGTACAAAGCCATCAGCCTGGCAAGGTTTTCTGCCACATCATCCCTTGACACCACGTGCTTTACACGGTCAAGACAGGCATCGACCTCGGTTCTTTCAGGGGTCACAGGGCCAGCGCCTTTTTTCGGCTTCCGGTCCGGCTGTTTTCGGCGGACCTTCCCCACCTGTACCCTTACCCCGGATACATCCAGTCCCCAGCCTTCCCTTACCGCCGTTGTGATATCGCCGCCCCTCATGGATATCTCATGGGAAAAAATGGACCTTGAGACTACCACCGTAAGTACCCCGTCGATGATCGATCCGGGGGAACTGTTGTCCCCCAGCCTGGGCCCGACAACCTCCGGCCAGCGGGAACACAGGTCGGCCATCAGGAGCATCCTTGACTGGTCAGTTGACAGGGAGGAGAGAAGGAGAGAACCGACCGTGGCAACACCCTGGTTCTTTCGTCTTCTACTCCTTGCGGGCATTTTCCATCCCCCTCCGGTTTTGCTCGATGAAGACCTCCAGCAGCATTATATCCGCCGGGGTCACTCCCGATATTCTTCCCGCCTGGCCCAGTGTCCTGGGGCGGACGGCGGCCAGTTTCTGCCGGCTCTCGTTCAGCAACCCCCTTATGGAACCGTAGTCGATACCATCGGGGATCTTCACCTGCTCCATCCTTTTCATTCTTTCTACCTGGGAGATCTGCCTGGCAATGTATCCTTCGTATTTTATCTCTATTTCTGCCCGTTCCCTCACTTCGGTGTCGGGTTCCTGCCCGGGAGGGGCGGCCCTGGCCACCATCTCCCAGGTGACACCCGGCCTCTTCAGGAGTTCCGCGGCCGTAACACCCGGCTCTGCCGTTCCTGCTTCCGGCCCCGACAGGATGTTCCCTATGGCTTCAGGGTCCCGGAGCCTGGTTTTCTTAAGCCTGTCAATCTCCTTTTCGAGCGCTTTCCATCTTCCCTGGAGGATGCGCCATCTTTCGTCATCCAGGAGGCCGAGCTCCCTCCCCAATGGAGAAAACCGGTGGTCGGCGTTGTCGTGCCTCAAAAGAAGCCGGTACTCGCAGCGGCTTGTAAGCATCCGGTAGGGTTCTTCGGTCCCCCGGGTGACAAGGTCGTCCACCAGTACCCCCATGTACCCCCGGGACCTTTCTATCACAAGAGGTTCCTCCCCCCTGACGGAAAGGGCAGCGTTTATACCCGCGAGGATCCCCTGGGAAGCGGCTTCTTCGTACCCGGAGGTCCCATTGATCTGGCCCGCGCAGAAGAGGCCCCTTATATTTTTCGCTTCCAGCCAGGGTTCAAGCTGGGTGGGCGGAACGAAGTCGTATTCTATTGCGTAGCCCGGCCGCATGATCCTCGCATTCCGGCATCCGGGAAGGGAGCGGACCATTCGGACCTGGGAATCGAAGGGAAGGCTGGTGGTGAAGTTCTGCATGTAGATCTCCACGGAGTCACGGGCTACCGGCTCGAGGAAAACAAGATGGCTCTCCTTGTCCGGGAAACGGACGACCCTGTCCTCAATGGAGGGGCAGTAGCGGGGCCCCCTTCCTTCTATGGCCCCTGTGAAGAGGGGAGACCTGTCCAGGGAACTTCTGATGACCTCGTGGGTTTCGTTATTGGTGCGCGTAAGGAAGCAGGCAAATCCACTGAATGTCTTCGGGGTGCCCCAGTGGCTGAAACAGTAGGGTTCGGGGGCGCTCTCCTGCCTCTCGAGGGCTTCCCAGTCGACAGTACCGGCGTGTATACGGGGCGTGGTCCCCGTCTTGAGCCTTCCTACCTGCAGTCCCGCCTCACGGAGGCTTTTTCCCAGGGCAGGGGCCGGCACCTGACCCAGCGGCCCGGAGGGAAAGGAGGTCAACCCTATATGCACTTTCCCACCCAGGAACGTGCCCGTGGCAAGGATGACCCTGCCAGCCTCGTATATGGTCCCTATCCCTGTCCTTACGCCTCTGACCCTGCCGTTTTCGATCCATATATCCGTCACCTGGTCCTGCATAACGCACAAGCCGGGCTGCATATCACAGGCACGGCGGTACCACAGATGATAGTCCCTGAGATCGCACTGGGCCCTCAGGGTTCTGACCGCTGCGCCTTTTGACGTGTTAAGCATCCTTATATGGATCGTTGAGCCGTCGGCGGCCGCTGCCTGTTCCCCCCCAAGCGCGTCGATCTCCCTGGTAAGGTGCCCTTTTGCGGGGCCGCCGATGGACGGGTTGCAGGGCATCATTGCGGTGTTGTCCAGAAGCAGGTTCAGAAGAAGGGTCTTTGCCCCCATTCGGGAAGAGGCCAATGCCGCTTCACAGCCTGCGTGCCCCCCGCCGATCACTATTACGTCAAAAACATTTTCCTCCAATCCTTTCTCCCCCCGAGCCATTTTCATCTTTCCTCTATTCGGCCGGCATTTACAGACCAGGTCCTGCCGGGCCATTCCGGCGTGCAGGCTTCCGCTGTGGTGGCAAAGACCTGCCACCCCGTTTTGAGAAGCACCGAGATGAGTTTTTCCCTTCCTTCATGATCCAGTTCGGCCATAACTTCGTCCAGCAGAAGCACCGGCTTCCTTCTCATCTTTCTCTCCACCGCCCACCCCGAGGAAAGAAGGAGCGATACGGCCACTCGTCTCCTGTATCCCCTGCTGAAGCACCTGACAACCTCCCTTTCCCCGTAACGGATGACAAGGTCATCTCTCTGCGGACCAACAGGACATACACCGGTAGCTCTTTCCTGGTTCTGAAAAGCCTTAAGGGACTCCCAGAAATCCAGGAGCAGGTCCTCAAACCCCCTGCTTCCCCTTTTCAGTTCCACGGTTATCCCGGGAGGCATCAGACCTCCCGCCTCCGAAAGGCCGTTGCGGATAAGGTCCGCCGCGGCGAGCCGGCATGCCCAGATCCAGGCCGCAAGGGGGGCCAGCACTTTTGCGGTTGCAGCAAGATTTTTCCCCTGCCTTAGAGCCGCGTTCCTCTGCCTCAGGGCCCGCCCGTATTCATGGAGCCTGAGCGCATAGACCGGGAAGAGAAGGGCGCAGAGCCGGTCCAGAAGCCTTCTTCTTGTCGCCGGGGATCCCTCGACGAGGGAGAGGTCGTTGGGGAGGAATATCAGCGATGGGACAAGGGGGCGCAGCTGGGAGGACTGTATCGACGATCCACCCTTTTTTGTGATGACGCGTGAGCCGATCCCTGCCTTGACCTCCAGTTCCTCCTCGCCCGTAAACCACGCGGCGAGGAATGTTCCCCTCCCGGGATCCGACCAGCTTTTCAGGTCGAGGACCCTTTCTCCCTTGAGGGATCCCCAACCCGTGAGAACGTGGAAGGCCTCCAGGATGTTGGTCTTTCCCGAACCGTTCGGCCCCAGAAGCAGATGAAGCCCCTCCGCCCATTCCAGGCGACGGGGCTTCAGGTTTCTGAATCCTTCCCATTGAGTAAGGGTTATCTTCATTGCGTCTCTTCCGTGGTCTCCTCCTCGGGAAGGGTTATTGGCATCAGAATGTACATAAAACTGTCTTCCCTGGGCCTGGAAAGGGTCATCTGCCCGTTAGGGCCGTTGAAGGAGAGGTGGGCCACTGATCCATGAAGAGCCCTCAAACCCTCAAGAAGGTATCTGACGTTAAAGGCTATTTTCAGTGGTTCCCCGTCACATTCTCCCGGGATCTCCTCGAAGGCCTCCCCCACCTCGGGGGCCTTGGCCTGGATCTTGAGGGACCCTCCCGGAGAGATCATGAAAACCACCATTCTGCTGAAGTCCCTTACAATAACTTCCGCCCTTTCCAGCGTCTCTATGAATAACTCCCTGTCTATCGTAAGCCAGGATGTCCGGTCAGAGGAAAGGACCTTTTCATAGGGGGGGAAACGGGACTCAACCCTTCTTACTGAAAATTCCATATTTTCTGTCAGGAAGTAAACCTGGGCATCGTCCTTCAATACCCTGATCTCTTCATTGGTCTCCACGACAGATATGGCCCTCTGAAGTTCCCTCAGACCGGCCAGGGGCAGAAGAACCTGGTCCGGTTCACCTTCCACTGTGACACTTCCCTGCGACATTGATAGTCTTCTTCCATCAGTGGAAACTATCCTGACCCTTTCTTCTTCATCTGTCTGGATCAGGCCGGCGCTTAGATACTGCGGAAACTCCTCTCCGGGAGATCCCGAAAAGGTCCCCTCATCCAGAAACCTCCTGAGATCTCCGCAGGATACCCTGAAAAAGGGCTGGGCATTCCTGGAGGAAGGGAGTTTTGGAAATTCCGATACCGGGTAGGTTGAAAAGGTGTATATGCTGTTCCCGGATATTACCGTTGCCTTTCCTTTTTCCACTCCGATGGTAAATGACTCGCCGGGAGCCTTCTTGAAAAATTCCCCGATTATTTTTACAGGGAAGATGGCACTCCCTGCAGTTGATACCTCCACACCGTCAGCCACACAATTGATGGAAGTCTTGAGATCGGTGGCCTTGAGAAAGACACCCTCATCGGAGGCCTCACATTTTACCCCCGAAAGAACGGAAATAGTGCTTCTGTGCCCCGCGCTTCTTTCTGTCATATTCCAGCTTTTCAAAAACTTCGCTTTATCCACAAGGAGCTTCAAGATCGTATCACTCCCTTCTTTTTATCTCTTATATAGGAAAAAAAGAAGTAAATCTAGTAGTAACGGTGTAATTTCTGTGGAAAACCCTGTTTTACCCTTAAACTGTTGCCTTTTTATTGTGCATTACCCTTGAAAAAATTGCGGGGATCTTTCCACAAGTCCATACCTGGGGTAAAAGTGACGGGTACGTTTGTGGAAAGACCGGTACAGATTCACACCAGTATCACAACTTCTCCCTTATGTTCTCCACAATCTGTTTTATCCGGGAATCCTTCCTGCATGATTCCTCTATTTTCTTGCATGCGTGTATGACCGTTGTGTGATCCTTCCGGTTGAACGCGTAACCGATCTGCTGAAGGGTCGTGCCCGTCAGTTCCCGGCTGAGGAACATGGCCACCTGTCTTGCAGAGGCTATTTCCGAGGTCCTCTTGTTCCCCGACAGGGATGATACCGGTATTCCGAAAGATTCTGCGGTAGCCTGCTGGATAAGTTCTATGGTTATCTGCCCCCTTGACGACCTGCGAATAAGATCTTTGAGCCACCTGGATGAGTTTTCCACCGTAACTGATTCGTTGTTGAGGTCGGCAAAGAACATTACGCTGTTCAGGGAGCCTTCAAGTTCCCTTATATTGCTCGGTATGTTCTGGGCCAGAAAATCGATCACGTCGTCGGGAACGAAGTAATTTTTGAGTGCAGCCTTCTTCTTGAGGATCGCGATACGCGTTTCAAGGTCGGGAGGCTGAATGTCGGTGACGAGACCCCATTCAAAGCGGCTTACGAGACGCTCCTCTATGTTGTGTATGTCCTTAGGCGGTTTGTCGGAGGTAAGCACTATCTGCTTCTTGGCGTCGTGGAGGCTGTTGAAGGTATGAAAGAATTCCTCCTGGGTGCTCTCCTTGTTGGCCAGAAAGTGGATGTCGTCGATCAGAAGTACATCGACGCTCCGGTATTTCAGCTTGAACTCATGGGTCTTGTTGTTCTGTATGGACATGATGAATTCGTTTATGAACTTCTCGGAACTGATGTAGGCTATCTTTGTCCCCTCGTTGTGCCTGGTAACGAAGTTGCCTATGGCGTGAAGGAGGTGGGTCTTGCCCAGTCCGACGCCGCCCCAGAAGAAAAGGGGGTTATATGCCACTCCGGGGGACTCGGCCACCGCAAGGCTGGCGGCGTGGGCCAGCCTGTTCGATTTCCCCACCACGAAGGAATCGAACTGGTAGTCAGGGTTCAAACCGTTCTTCGGGCGCTCTGCCTCCCTGGAGATGCGTTCCGCCCGGCGGATCTCCTCTTTCTTGGCTCCCCCCCCGACCTCGATCACTATCCTGTCGGCAAGACCCTGCTGGGAAGTCAGGCCGGTAAGCTTCTCAATGAACCTGGACTGGATCTGTTCCCGTACGAAAACGTTGGGAACGTCAAGGGTCAAAACCCCGTTCTCCAGCGAGACGGGAAGGCATGTCTTGAGCCAGATATCCGCGGCCCCTTTGGGAAGGTTGTCCTCGGCTATTTCCAGGATCTTTTTCCAGACCATCGAAGTCTTGTCTTCCAAGGGGGTTCACCTCTGCAGTTATCGATAATTGCGGAATCAATGGTACCATATTTAATCCACAAATATTATCCACATATCCACATTATGCTTCCGGCTTTCTTTAAAATGGAAAAAACTGGTCAACGACCGGCAATTTTGCCTATAACATAAAAGCGCGAACAATTTGACCAAAGGTAACGAAGCCTGTTTTTCCTGATAATTTAGTTATTCGCATTTCTATTCACATCGGCCGTGGATTACTTGGCCTATAATCATTGTGGTACTTTGCGAGAAAGGACAGCTTCAATATACAGGAAAAGGCGGGGAAAAGATGAGTCGTGCCGGAATACACATTATCAGCCATACAGATCTCGACGGGGTGGTCTCAGCGGCCGTAGCATGGGCCTTTCACCGCCCCCTGATGGATCCCGTGAGGGTAAGCCTTACCGGTTACGGGGAACTGGACTTTCTGGTCCTCGATTCCATATCCAGGGGTGAACCCTTTATTGTGCTGGACCTGTTCTGCCAGAAGGACAAGACGGTGGACGAGATAGACCGTCTGGCCCAGCCCGGTGACGAACCCCTGTTTTTTGATCACCACCAGAGTACCCTTGAAAGATACGGAAGCAGGCCATGGGTCTTTGTCGATACAAGCTTCTGCGCGGCCATGGTCTACTACAGGTGGCTTAAGGAAAGGTCCGGAGATGCCGGGGGGTTGAAGAGGATCTCGGCCCTGGAGGGAATAGTTGAGGTCGCCAACGACCGCGACCTCTGGCTGAACAGGATCCCCGAAAGCCGTCTCTGGCAGGCCATGATAACACTTTGCGGCCCCTGGTCGGTTTTGATGAGGATCGCCGGGAACCCTTCCCCGAAACTCAGCCGCGAGGAGTTCTCCGCCGCCTCCTCTTTCGTGAAGGACCAGGAGGAGAGGTTCAGGACGGCCCTTGAAAAGGCGTCCCGTTCGGGCGATGACCTTTTGTTCGTCGGTCCGGGATCCCTTGAGTTCGGCGACGTATCCGACTTCTGCGGACTTGTCCTCGACAGGATGGAATCACCCCCGAGGGTGGCCGCTGTTCTCAGCAGGAGGCCGGCCGGTGACTGGAACGTCTCATTAAGGAGCAGGGAAGGTTTTGCCGGAAGGGTCACCGGTCTTCTCCGGGACGGCAAGAAGATAAGGGGGGGAGGTCACGACGACTCTGCAGCCCTTTATTTCCCCCCCGGCTACAGGCCCGAGGATATTCGTGATTCGCTGGTTTCGGCAGTTCGATCAGCCCTTGAATCCGATGAGCCTGCTGGCATTTCCCTCGGAGATCTGCTCAGGCAGGCCATGGAGGACAAGTAGCAGGGTCGGGAAAACCGGCAAATGAAGCGCTGGAGGTGGGAAAGTTGTCATTTCGTGTGGCGATCCTTTACGCCTCGGTAGGTACGGGTCACAGGACTGCTGCCCTGGCTCTTGAGAAATGGTTCCGGCTGGAACTGCAGGAACCGGAGATCCTCTGCATCGACACTCTCTCGTTCTCCTCGCCGATAGTAAGAGGGGTCTACACCAGGTCCTACCTGGAGATGGTAAGGCACATGCCTCACCTGTGGGGGTATTTTTACGACAGCACCGATGACCTGTCCACACGGAACGGAGTAATAGCGACACTCGGAGAACTTACGGAGAAGATCAACCTGCTCAAATTGAAAAAAATCCTGGGAGCCTTTTCACCTGATGTCATTATTTTCACTCACTTCTTTGGAGCAAACGCCGTAGCCGAAGCATTCGCCCCTGCTATTCCGGTCTGCTACGTAAACACCGATTTCCTCAGCCATGTATTCCACCGTAATCCAGCCTTTTCTGCATGGTTCGTATCGAGCGAAGAGACCCTCTCCCAATATCTTGCAGACGGCCTTCCCGGCGAAAGGGTCTTCCTGACAGGCATTCCCGTCGACCCGGTCTACTCTTCACCTCCGTCAAGGCGTGAAGCACGGTTGAGGCTTGACCTGGACCTGTATGAAAAGACCGCCCTGGTAATGGGGGGAGGCATCGGGGTCGGCCCCATGGAAGAAGTGGTCGTGTCGCTTCATGAAGGGGGGTTCGGGGTCGATGTTATCTGCGGTACCAACGACAACGCAAGGGGATCTCTTGAAGACAGGTTCCCGGAAGGAACAGGAATAAGGGTACATGGCTTCGTGGACGATATGCCCTGCCGCTTTGCCGCTGCGGATATCGTCTTTATGAAACCCGGAGGGTTATCTTCCTCGGAAGCGCTATGCATCGGAACACCCATTGTCATTACCGACCCCATACCCGGCCAGGAACAGAGGAACAGCGATTATCTCCTTGACCGGGGGGCCGCAAGGGCCCTTTTTGATTACCGTCTTGCCGCCGACAAGGCACGGAGACTTCTTTCATCGAAAAAGGAAACGGCCCGGATGCTGCGGGCCGCTAAAAGGACTGCAATGCCCCTGGCAGGGAAAGAGATCGCGCACATTGTCAGGAGGCTTAAAGGTCAGTAAAAAACAATTCTTTTATGCACTTATTTCCGAACCTTTAACAAGGGATAAAGGAGAGATGGTCTATAATCTTCCCTATATGATCTCGATTATCAAAATGGGAGTGAGCCTTTTGTCCATTTACCTGAATAACGGTGCTACGACATGGCCAAAGCCTGCGTGTGTTCCCGAGGCCATCAGCAGTTTTATCCTGGAAAGGGGGGCAAACCTGGCAAGGGGGTCATCGTCGGGTCGCGACATCGATAGCCTGGACATGGTCATATCGGCGCGCCAGGATATCGCCTCTTTTTTCAGAGGATATCGGAAACGCGACCCCCGGTATGTTACCTTCACAGGCAACGTCACTGAATCGCTGAACGTGGTGCTGAAGGGGTTTCTTCGACCCGGGATGCATGCCTTGACGACCAGCATGGAGCATAACTCGGTGATCCGGCCCCTGCGTCGCCTCGAGGGGCAAGGGGTAAAGGTCTCGGTCCTTCAGTGCGACTCCAAAGGTTTTTTAAACCCTGAAGTGCTCCATTCGTTCCTCAAGGAAAACAGTGTTGACCTGTTCGTGCTTTCCCATGCAAGTAACGTATGCGGTTCCATCCAGCCCCTGGAGGACCTGGCGGCGATCTGCACGAGGGCGGGTGTCCCTTGCGTCCTGGATTCTGCCCAGACAGCGGGAGTGCTTGAAATTGACGTGGAAGGCCTCGGGCTTTCTGCCTGCTGCTTCACAGGGCACAAGGGACTGATGGGCCCCCAGGGTATCGGCGGCATCGTCTGGGAGCCCGGGTTCGCCGCAAGGGTCTTGCCTTTTGTCGAAGGCGGGACCGGGAGTTTCTCCGACGACGAGCACCAGCCCGAAATACTTCCAGACCGTTTCGAGGCCGGGACGCCGAACCTTCCGGGCATTGCGGGGCTTTCCGCCTCACTGGGCTGGATAGTCGAGACAGGCGTTGAGGCAATTTCCGAACGGGAGAAAAAACTCGGCAAGAGGCTCCTTGAAGGCATCCGGACATTGCCGGGACTTGAGATCTTCGGGTCGGAAATGGACAGGGACAGGCTTGCCGTATTTGCAATGAACCTCGACAGTATGGACAACGGGACGGCAGCTTTTGAACTCTCGGAAAGGTGGGGGATCGAGACCAGGCCCGGCCTGCACTGCTCCCCCCTGGGGCACAGGACCCTGGGGACATTCCCTGGGGGCGCCCTTCGCGTAAGCATAGGGTTCTTCAACACCGAGCAGGAGATAGACGTGGCCGTTGAGGCCCTTGGCATCCTTGCAGCGGAAAAAGCGGTTCATTAAACCGGCAAGGTTTTTTAAAAGGAACGAAGTCGTGTATCATCAAAGGAAGAATTATTTCGGAGGTGTTGCCAATGCAGCTTGATCCCCAGGTCTCTGACGTTCTGCTTGCCGCACGTTTCCTCAGGGGGAAGGTGCGTCATACCCCCACGGAGAGATCCGACGCCCTGAGCAGGCTTTCGGGCGCGGATGTGTTCCTCAAGTGGGAGAACCAGCAGATATGCGGTTCATTCAAGGTAAGGGGCGCCCTTAACAAGATGTTCAGCCTGTCCGAAAAGGAGAGGGCAAAGGGCGTCGTCACGGCTTCCAGCGGAAATCACGCCCAGGGTATAGCCATGGCGGCGAGATCCCTTTCCACCAAAGCAGTTATCTGTGTTCCAGGCGTCTGTCCCCAGACAAAACGGGAGGCGATCACGAGGCTTGGCGGTGATTTTGTCGAGCTGAGGGTGATCGGTCATCTGTACGATGACGCCGAGGATGAGGCCCACAGGCTTCAGAAGGAAGACGGAATGACCTACGTCTCCTCCTACGAGGACCACTTCATCATGAGTGGTGCCGGTACACTGGGACTCGAGATGATGATGGACGAGCCGGAGATTGACATGGTTATTTCTCCCGCCGGAGGCGGAGGGCTCCTGAACGGTGTCGCAATAGCGGTAAAGGCGTTGAGGCCTGATGCCGAAATATGGGGGGTACAGTCCGTTGCATCCAACCCTTACGTCGTCTCATGGCCGGGTGGTAAGGTTTTAGAGGTCAATTATGAAGACTCCCTTGCCGACGGGCTGACGGGATCTATCCCTCAAAGCCTGCTTGACCTTTCCAGGAAAAGGGTAACCGGTTTTGTCGATGTTCTCGAGTCGGACATAGCGAAGGCCATTGCGTTCCTTCACTCTCGTCATCACCAGGTGGTAGAAGGGGCAGGCGCTGTAGGCGTTGCGGCTATAATGTCCGGCAAGATCCCTGTAAAGGGAAAACGGGTCGGGGTAGTTATTTCAGGCGGGAATATAGACCAGGAACGGCTGCTGAATATCCTAAAGGAACACCGGGAATAAATTTTTTGTATGTTTCACGTGAAACATGAAACAGGGGGCTGCCCAATGGCAGCCCCCTGATCTATCGGGGAACCCTGCATGTGATCATTTGCCCGGTATGATGTTCCTCAGCAGCTGTTCGATGACCTGTTGTTTTATCTGATCCCCGGTGTCATCGGGTTTTTCGTGACCCTCACCGGTGGGGATGGTGATTGTGATCCTGTGCTGGGAATCGTTCTGGGTGGTCTGGCCTACTCCCCCTGCCTGGGGTGCCGGTTGCACGGAGCCGGGGGCCGGAGCGATCCGGAAACTGGAAAAGGAAGGGTTGCCCCATGTTCCGCCTATCCTGAAACTTGTATCCCTGAAATCCTGTCTTCCAAGGCCTCCAACAACCCCTCCTATCAGCCCTTCTATCAGGGCTTCGGGCGAAGATGCACCCGCAGTAGCAAGCCCCTGTATCGCTCCAAGAAGGGTGTTCAGGGCCTGGACATTAACAAGCCCGGAACAGTAGAGGTTGAGGTTTCCCCCCGGCCCGGCGGGACCGTCAACGGTCAGGTAACGGTAAAGAGGGTCTTCAGGTTGAGCTGTTGCCCTGCTTCCGGGCAGGAGGGTGATGACGTTGCCGTCTACCTTGAAGTTGGCATCGATCATACGGTAACGGATAGAGGACATCCCGTAAGCGGAGGATATGGCCCTGAGGGCCTTGAAACCTGATATCTCGCCGTCAGTGGCCACAAGGTTGCCCCGCCCTGTGGTCAGCACGTGCCTCCCGTAAGCTCCGGAAAGGGTCATATCCAGGTCGGCCTTTCCGGATATCTGACCTTCAAGGTCAACGGCTGCCCTGATCGCCGGCTCCAGGGCAACGCCGGCCGCAGCGGCCCTGATGTTCCATCTCCCCGTGGATGCCTCGAAAGAAGCGTCGGCAGTTATGTTCCCGCCATAGAACTTCCCCTGGGCATTTTCAGCTCTGGCGCTCCCCTCCTGGAGGAACACCGGTATTGATGCGTCATTGAAGTTCAGCCCGAAGGCAGTTAAAGAGTTTGAGAACAGTTCCCCTTTCCCTTCCCACTTTCCGTCCCTCAGGGAGGCCCTCATGGAAGCGTCGACGGTCCCGGAAAGGTCCAGAGAGCCGTTGCCCTGGATATCTTTTGTGATCTGGGCAAGGTCCAGGTTCGAGCCCTCCAGGTTGAGATCCATTGTCAAAGCGCCCCCATCGGATGAGATCTCACCCGTTGCCGAGAGCGACCCTTCACCGGCAGATCCCTTGAACTCTTCCACCGTGAGACTGGATGTATTGCCTTTTGCCGAGAAGGAGAGGTCCGACAGGTGGAGTCCCGCCAGAACGATCCATGGGGAGTTCCCTGAAATGGTGATCTCAGGGTCCGGGAGGTCGCCTTTCAGGGCAAACCTGGTCTTGACAGGGCCTTTGACGTTGAAAGGTACGCCTCCCTCCAGGACAGAGAGGTCAACTTCTGTTGCCTCTCCCTTGAGGTCGAGGCTGGCCGGCCTGTTACCTGAAGGCAGCCTGGCTGAACCGGAAAGGGATATCTCCGCTCCCAGGAATTGTCCCTGGGCGTTCTCGATATTCAAATTACCTGAAGATACGGTCAGGGCCGTCCTTAAACCCGTCAGTGAGAAGTCATTCAGGTCAAGCCTTTCAGCGGCCATGTCCAGGCGCATGTCCGGCATGTCTTTGCCGGGAGGCAGGGCCAGCTTGGTCAGGATCTTCATCTCGGTCAGCCTGGCCTGCCCGGGGGCTTCAACAAGAGGTGAACGGATCTCAAGTGCCAGCATGGGGTTTTTTATCGGGCCTTTAAGGGACCATCCTGCAGAAGATCGCCCCTGAAGACCAAGATCCTTCAGGGCGGAGACGAAACCCGCCATGGACGAAACAGGCCCCTCTTCGATCCTTCCCGAAAGGTCGAAGGATCCCTTCCCGGTATCGAGGCCGGCAATAGTGCCCGATCCAGAGACCCGTGTCCCCCTCCAGAGGGCGGTCATGGACTGGAGCGTGATCGTTCCCTTTACATAGGAGAACTTTAGATCGGGCTTGTCCACAGTTTCCCCTGCGGCAGTTATCCTTTCCGACCAGAGTGCCCCCTCGGACCGGACATCGTTGCCCGAACCCGAAATTCGGACCGACCCCGAGGCCCTTCCCGACAGGTCGAGGTTTTCGACGGGTATCAACGTCGCGGCTTCCCCAAGGTTAAGGTCCTTGCCGGAAAGGGTTATGTCGAACAGGGGCTTTTGAGCAAGGGTGATATCCCCTTTCCCTGATACGGGTGAATCGAGCCAGGTGGCCTTGACGTCCAGCCCGATCTTTGAACTGTTCTCCAGGGCCAGAACGGAACGGATCCCTGAAAAGGGCTGTTTGGCCAGGGAAAAGCTGGATGAATCAAGGGATATGCTCCCCGATAGCGAGTTTGAGGGGCCCTGGAGCCTTATCTCCGCGGAATCTATGGTCCCGTCCGCAATGGAAAGCCAGGGGAAGGATCCCCTCCAGGAGTCCAACTCAGCCCTTTTTGCCTTCATGTCTATGGTGGTGACGGGAGGCATTTCGCTGAAGACGAACTGGATCTTGCCGGACACCTCCGTGCCGTTGGCCACACCTTCAAGACCGGTTATCTCGAGTGCATTCCCAGAGAAAGTCCATGGCGACCCGATCTTCTCAACCTCGATGCCGTACACAACCCCTTTGGGGATCTCGAGTTCCCCCTCTACCTTTATATCCGGCCAGGGCCCGCCGGCTGCGAAGATCGTCGAGAACTCCCCCGAGTATCCATGGTGTGCCAGGTCGGGCCAGAACTTTTCAAGCATGCCGATATCAAGGCCCGAAATACGGCCTTTCAGGTCTGCAACGGGAAGCAGCCTGCCAGAGGCGGTCATTTTGCCTCCGGCACCTTTTACATCCAGGTCCTTGAGATCAAGCCGTTCTTCTCCTATCCACATTTCGGTGCTGAAGGTGAACGGAATATCTCTGAAAAGAAGTGAACCCGAGGCATCTATGGCCTGGTCCTTGATGGCGACCCGGCCTTCCTCTATCCTGATGCTTCCGGCATGGGTCTGAACTATGCTCTTGTGCACCCTGAAAAGGTCAAAGGGAAGAGCAAGCGGACCTCCTGTGCCTTCAAGGGACAGCAGGGGAGCGATCTCCGCCCAGTTGAGCAGGGCCCCGCCAAATGAAACAGAGCGGATCCTCGGAGAACCGATTGCGAGGGAGGGAAGTTTGAAAGAGATATGGGTTTCCGCGGATGAAAAGATCTTGAACCCGTTGCGGGAGAGGGACAGGCCATTGATCGTGAAACCCCTGATGGGGTTTCCCGACACAGATGAGACCGAAAGGTCTGCGTTTAGATGCTGCCTGGCGGCCTTTTCGATCTCCGATACGACGGTGGCTGCCCCGATATCCGTTTTGGAGGCAAGAAGAAGCAACCCTCCCGCTGCAAAGGTAAGAAGAATTGCAATTAAAAGCAGAACTTTCAGTAATTTCCCCACAAGGACAACCCTCCCGGAAAGGAGTACCAGCTGGACGGTCAATAATAACCATGAATTTGAAAAGGTTCCATCGGGTAAACTACGGAACAAAAGAAGGAGAACAGGGATTCAATTATATCAGACACCTGGAGAGGAGGTTTTTGAAAGGTTGTATGCCTGGAACGGACCAGAGGGGTATTTGTTGTGGAGTTTTGTCAAGAAGTGCCAAAATGACCGGAAAAGGGGTGTGGAGATGTGGACAAACCTGTGGATAAGTGTGGATCATTGGACCGATAATATCTGGGCTGGATCCGAAAGAACTATCTCTGCCCCATTAAAGCCCGAAAGCACCTTTCCCGCCACCGTGAGGGTCTTTCCCCTGAAAGAGGCAATGGAGCCGAATTGACCGGAATCACTCTTGTAAATAATCAAAGATGTATAGCCTCTAGCAGGGTGAAGGGAATAGCGGTTGGCTGATTCAGTGACATCTTCGACCCTGAACTCCACGGTCAGAAAAAGCCCCGCAAGATAAGGGAGCTCTGCCCATACCTGCACAGGTGTAAAGACCCTTCCGGAAGCCTTTCCCCAGAGTGGTTTGCCTTCATTTCTGGCCTTGCGGAAGGCGTTCCTGAAAAGTTTCGTATGTCTGAGGTTGGGAGGGAAAGTAAAGGGCACGGCGTAGCCCTCCCTCACAAGCACCTCGTTCACCATTGCCCCACCTGTACCATGGTCCAGCCAGACGTAGGCAAGGAGCCTTCCGAAACGGTCCCGCTCCTGTACATCGAGTTCCAGGAGCACTTCCCTTCCCAGGACCATCTCCCTGTTGAATCGAGACGCCTCCGGGCCGAGCTCCTCGACCCTCCTCCCCGGGTAATTCGTCTCGGGTGTGTCGATTCCGATATACCTTACTGTTTCTGGCCCCCTGCCCGGGATAAAGACCAGCACGGTGTCCCCGTCGAATACCTCGGTCACCGAACCGTTCAACACGGTACCCGCCTGTCCCTCAAGAGGCGCAAGAAGCAGCAGGAATAAGAACAGGATATATCGCCGTTTCATTCCTTCTCGGGACAAAACCGGGGTGGTTCCCCCTCCACCAGGACCTTTCGCTCGAAATTCATTCCCCCTGGTATCAGAAAGACCAGTTCGCAAGTGTTGTTCACGGTCCCACCGAACAGGTGCCCCCCTATCACGGCCATATCCCGCCCTGAAAGGGAAGCATGGGGGTGAATGAAAGCCTTTCCGTCCGGTTTGCGGTTCACCGTCCCCGAGATGGAAAGGATCTCGAAGGGGTCGGTAAAACGTCTTTTCTCGTAACCATCGGGACCCAGCCAGCCTATTTCGAGATCCCTGAGCATTCCTATGGCGGAAACGATAACAGCTGTCCTGGTCTCTCCAAGGGCCGCCAGCATGGAAGCGAAAAGGTCTTCTCCATCGTCAAGCCTGGCAGCAATGAAGCTGTCTGTCCTTGTCGATATCAAACCAGCACCTCCCACAAAGGTATGATGATCCACAGATTAGTCTAACACCCCTTGATCCGGGTTTGCACGTTCCATTTTCGGGTATCATATAGAAGAAGAAAAATTTGCAGGCGGGTCAGGATCTGCTTCCCTGATCCACGGGAGGGACAGTGCAGGATTTCTCGAAAAATGGCCAGGAATGCGCCTTATCCCTTGCCGGTGCCATGAAGGAGATAGACAGGAACAGGGAAAGACTGGAGCAATATGCCCTGCTGCTCTCTTCATCCAACGAAAAGGCAAGGTTGACCGGCCCGCGTGAACCAGGGGAGATAATGGAGCAGCATGTCAGGGATTGTGCCTTTTCCCTGGCCTTTGCCCCGGATATCGGCCATGTTGTGGATGTGGGAACAGGAGGCGGCCTTCCCGGGATAGTCTGGGCCGTCTGCAGGCCGAACCTCAGGGTCACCCTCGTCGAGAGCGTGGGAAGGAAATGCTCCGTCCTCGAGGAAATGGTGAAAAAGCTCTCACTCGGGAATACAGATGTCGCCTGCATGAGATCGGAGACCCTGGCAATGGACCGCAGGGAGAGGTACGGGATAGCCCTTTCGAGAGCCGTAGGGCATCTTGGGGTTGTGGCCGAATACGCTTCACCCCTGGTCAGTGTGGGGGGGTTTGCATGTTTCTTCAAGGGGCCGAAAGTCGAAGGGGAACTGCAGGAGATTGGCGACCAGTGGTCATCACTGGGTTTCGGCATTCCCGGGATCCATCCCTACGATATGGACGGGAAGAAGCTTTGCATCGTAAGGCTTGATAAAATTGAAGAATGTCCGGCAAGGTTCCCCAGGAATCCGGGGAGGGCGAACAAGAGCGTCTGGTGGAGGTGAACTTTTTGAAGACAGTTGCAGTTGCGAACCAGAAGGGCGGTGTGGGCAAAACCACCTGCTGCGTCAACCTTGCCGCCGAACTGGGTAGACAGGGAAAGAAGGTCCTGGTGCTGGACATCGATCCTCAGGGCAACAGCACCAGCGGCCTGGGAGTTGACGTTTCGAACATCAGGAACAGCATGTACCATGTAATTCTAGACGAGACACCCCCCACCAGCGCGATAATCCCTTCCGCATGGGAGGGAGTATGGGTGCTTCCGGCAACACTTGACCTGGCTGGTTCCGAAGTGGAACTTGCGGGGGTCATGAGCCGGGAGACGAGACTTGCGCGGCACATGAACGCCATGAAGGACTTCGACATCGGATTTATAGACTGTCCGCCGTCGCTGGGCCTTCTTACCGTCAACGCACTGGTCGCGGCCGACAGCCTTATGGTCCCGATCCAGTGTGAGTATTACGCTCTTGAAGGGGTAGGCCAGCTGATGAGGACCGTCTCGCTCGTGCAGCGCTATCTCAACGAGAACCTCAAGCTTGACGGGGTGGTCCTGACCATGTTCGATTCAAGGACCAACCTTTCAAAAGAGGTCGCCGAGGAGGTCAGGAAGCAGTTCAGGGAGGCCGTCTTCGAGACCATCATTCCGAGGAATGTTCGCCTTTCCGAGGCACCGAGCTATGGGAAACCTGTCTGTTACTACGACCCCGGCAGTGCAGGATCCGCTGCCTTCAGGGATCTTGCCGAGGAGGTGCTTGAGCGATGGCTCGACCAAGGGCGTTAGGAAAAGGCCTGGGGGCTCTCATCCCGGGGGCTGTCGAGGATCTTGTAGGACCCGGGAAACGACAGGGCGAGATCCTTTCCCTCCCGCTCAGGCAGATACAGCCTTCACCGAACCAGCCCCGGAAAAACTTCGGGCGTGAAGGCCTTGAAGCGCTTGCCGATTCCATAAGGGAACACGGCATCGTCCAGCCGGTTGTCGTCAGGAAGATGAACGGCCGTTATGAAATAGTCGCAGGTGAACGAAGATGGCGAGCCGCCGAGATGGCTGGTCTCCTGGAGATTCCTGTTCGTATCATCGAAGCCGATGAGCACCGGGTTATGGAGCTCTCCCTTGTGGAGAACCTTCAGAGGGAAGACCTGTCGCCCCTTGAGGCTGCCCGGGGGATCCGGGAGCTGGTCGACAAGTTCTCGCTTACCCAGGAACAGGCCGCTAAAAAACTGGGGTGGAGCAGGGCGGCCGTTGCAAACAAGCTAAGACTGCTGCAGCTCCCGGAAGAGGTTCTGGAGATGCTTCACAGCGGGGCTGTAAGTGAAGGGCATGCACGTGCCCTCCTTTCTGTAGAAGATATCGAGGAACGGGTTCACCTTGCAAGACAGTGCGTCGACCGGGGAATGTCTGTCCGGGAGATAGAGGATCTGGTTCGCAAGATCATCAAAGGGGGTACCATCTCCCGCAAGAAGGCTACCCAGTCGGTGTTGATGCCTGAACCTGTGTTGAGGGTTTCCGAGCGTTACGGAATTGATGTGAGAATGAGCGGAAGAGGGGACAACGTAAAGGTCATGCTGGGAGGCCTGAGCGAAGAGGAGGCCGGAAGGCTCTTCGAAATGATAGACCGTAGCGGCGAACTTCTCTTCCCCGGCAAATGATCCTGAAGTTACGGAAGGTGAGACCATGGCAAGGCTTACCGAGGATCTGGCATCGTTCTCCAGGGTCCTTTCATCGGCCCTTTTGCTCTGCGGGTTCATTGTTTTCGGAGTCGTGGGGGGCAGGGCCCTTGTCTCCAGGGGTTACCCTGGCTGGACCCTTCCCGCCGCCATAGCAGCCGGGACGCTCTTCGGAGCCTGGCAGGCCTGGTCATTCCTGAAGACGGGGATGAGGAAAGGCCGTGACTCGTAACTCGTGACTCGTGACTCGGAAGATCAAAGGCGTAAACGGCACCCAGTCGCTATCGCTCCGGGCACTTGGTGAACAGTAAACGGTAAGGGACCAGATACAAAGGCCGAAAACGGACAACGGGAGAACCAATGACCCGGGCTAGTATCGAGATCTTTTTTCTGGGTTTTTTCCGTTCACCGTTCACGTATTTGACACTGGTCTTTGGTTCACGATTCACGATTCACGATTCACGATTGACGGTTTTTGGACTCCGTTTACTGTTTACCAAGTGCCCGGAGCGATAGCGACTGGGTACCGTTTACGCCTTAAAGGGTTTGCAGTTTCGTCTCACGTCTAACGATCTTGCCGTTGTGTTTCACGTGAAACAAACATCTCCGGTTCCCGGGAGGGGGAGTATCTTTGGAACAGCTCTTCGCACCCTGGCGCATGGCATACATCGATTCTGCAGACAAGCAGGAAGGCTGCATCTTCTGTGATTTTCCCAGGGAGAACAGGGACAGGGAACGCCTGATCCTGGCCAGGGGGGAGAGTGTTTTCGTGATCCTCAACGCGTTTCCCTACAACCCGGGCCACCTCATGGTGGCCCCTTTCCGTCACGAAGGAAGT
Organism: Synergistaceae bacterium UBA4066; assembly: GCA_002383685.1. Lineage (GTDB taxonomy): Bacteria > Synergistota > Synergistia > Synergistales > Thermovirgaceae > UBA4066. The sequence goes on from DFZC01000058.1 coordinate 31,223, forward strand.
TACGAAAATCTTCGGGAGGATGAGTTCATGGAAATGCACCGTTACGGGCAGCGGTGTGTAAAGGTCCTTAAAGAGGCGATGGATCCCCAGGGCTTCAACATGGGGATCAATATCGGGAAGATAGCCGGTGCGGGTTTCGCCGGGCATGTCCACCTTCACATTGTCCCCAGGTGGAACGGTGATACTAACTTCATGCCCGTGATAGGCGAGACCAAGGTGCTTCCCGTATCGCTTCATGAGACCTGGGGAAACCTGAAAAAGGTCTGGGAGGCTCATGCCTGGTAGTGACGAGTTCTATGAACCTGCCTCTTTCGGAGAGGCGGAGACAAAGGAGAAGCGTTCCCTGTTCATTGGCAGGGTGTTCCGTGCGGAAAACGAGGAGGAGGCCCGGGAACGGATCCGGGAAATATCGCGAAAGCATGCCGATGCCAGCCACAACTGCTGGGCCTACAGGGTAGGATCTTCCGGCACTGTCGAATATTTCTCTGATGCCGGGGAACCCTCAGGCACAGCCGGGAAGCCTATCCTCGGGGCCATCCTTCGGGCTGATGTCGTCAACGCCGTCGTAATTGTGACCAGGTACTTCGGAGGCACCAAGCTGGGCGTAAGGGGCCTGATCGAAGCATATGGGAAATGCGCCTCACTTGCGCTTGATGCGGCGGGAAGAAAGCGCCGGGTCAGGTCGCGAAAGGCCTTTGTCGAATGCTCCTATGAATATGCCCAGGCGATCATCCGCCAGTTAATGGAGATCGGTATACCCGAGGAGGGTATAGCTCCCGAGTGGGGCTCCTGTGTCCGGCTCGTCGTTGAGGTCCCCCTGGCGCTGGCGGGGGGAGCCGAGCCGTTTTTTGAAGGCTACGCCGAGAGGGGTTTTATTACCTGCTGGGGATGGGAAAAATAGACCTGGAGGCGATAAAGGATGCAGTTTTATGATGACCATTCGTCATTCAGCGAAAAGCTACGTCACCCTGTAAGCAGAAGCCTGCTGCGCGATATCACCGATGATGAACTCCGGGCGATGGCTGCACATGAACTTGTGCCAAACAACCAGGGTTCTTCCCTGTACGTCACCCGGATTCGTTCAAGGAGCGGCGCCTTCACAGAGGTGGTCTACGACATTGACGAAAGCCTTGTGGCGCTGCTTGAGCAGGTGTGGGGTTACCTGAGGTGGCAGCAGATGATCCGGGTTACGGCGAGGATAGGTTCACCGGGCCGTCAGCCCCTTTTCTCCAACCTTTACGTGACCCGGAGGTACGCGAGGATAGCCCAGATGTTCGCTATGAATTTTTCTGTGGAGCTGGACCAGGATTACGCCGATATCGTTACCGTGGTCGTCCCTGAATGGCATCAGCGTAAGATCATTGTCATGCCAAGGCAGAGAGTCACATATATCCTTGGAAGCGACTACTACGGAGAGGCAAAGATGGCCATGCTCAGGATGGCCATGCACCTTGGAAGGGAGACAATGAACGCCCTGGGCCTTCACGCCGGCAGTAAGGTGATCCGGGTGAACACCCCACGGGGGCTGGAGGAGAAGGGAGTGCTTGTCTTCGGCCTTTCGGGAACGGGCAAGACCACGATCACGATAGCGGATCACGATCTTTCAGACCCGGAAGGAGTCGAGGTTCTCCAGGACGACGTCAACATCATACTTCCAAACGGCAGTGCTCTGGGCTCGGAGGCCAACTTCTACATCAAGACCGACAATGTGAGCAGGCAGCCGGCCCTTTTGTGGGCAGCAAGGGACAAAAAGGCCCTCATAGAGAACTGCTGGGTTGACGAGGACGGGGAGATCGATTTCGACAACCATGCCATAACCACCAACGGCAGGGCGGTAGTCCCCCGGGATATCATTCCCAATACATCTGACCGTATCGACCTGGAACGGGTGGATTGCCTTCTGTTTAATATGCGCAGGTATGACCTGCCTCCTATCGGTCGACTTGTCTCTGCCGAGCAGGCAGCTGCCTTCTTCATGCTGGGAGAGTCGACCATAACGAGCGCCGAGGATCCCTCAAGAGTGGGACAGGCAAAGCGGGTGCCGGGTTTCGACCCCTTCATAATCGACAACCACCATGTAAACGGCAACAGGCTGCTTCGCATATTGAGGGACAACCCGGGGATCAGGTGCTATGTCCTGAACACCGGGAGGATGGGTGGCAAGGAAGGGGCCAACATAACTCCCGATGTGACATGCTCGACCATCAGGGGGGCAATGAGGGAGACCCTGGAGTGGCGCTACGACGATATTCTGGGTTACGAGATACCCAGGCAGCTGGAGATACCGCGATCCTCCGACTACGACCCCTATACGTGGTATTCCAGGGAGAAGTATGCGGAAATGATAGGGGGTCTTCGAAGGGAGCGTCGGGAATACCTGCAGCAGTTCAAGGGACTTGCCCCGGAGGTGACAGACGCGGTATAAGGCCGAAGACCTTTAATGCGTGGATCGAAAAGCAACTGCGTAAACGGTCAACAGTAAGCGGAGTCCAAAAACCGTCAATCGTGAATCGTGAATCGTAAACCGTGAATCGTCAGGCTATCCCCTCTTTTTTCTGAACTTGCAATTAACGATTCACGGGTCTTGGCCCTTCCGCCGCCTTGTTTTACCTCTCACTTCTTACTTCTCACGCTTTTTACGATTTACGATTCACGGCCCCTGCCTTTCCTGCCGCCTGTCGCCTGTCTCCTGCCTCCTGGTATTTCTGGTTTGTCGTCTCACGGGTTTTCCCTTTCCTGCTACCTTGTGTTTCGAGTTACCCCGTTGTAAAATCTCCCCATATTATGTCAACCTTCTGAAATAATGGTTGACAATGGAGGGGCGGACCATGCGATTTCCGGTAAAGACCATGACGCTTACGGCCCTTTTTGCAGTGCTTACAGCAGTCGGGGCCTTTATCAGGATACCTTTCCCCCTTGTTCCCATAACCCTTCAGACCTTCTTCGTATTTCTTTCCGGGACGCTTCTCGGCTCCAGGACAGGCGCACTGGCCCAGCTGCTTTACGTGGGAATGGGGCTTATCGGTCTTCCAGTTTTCACCGGCGGGGGCGGTCCCCAGTACGTTCTTCACCCCACTTTCGGTTATCTTCTCGGGTTCATTGCCGGGGCCTGGACCATAGGTTTTATAAGCGAAAGGTTCGAAAAGCCATCTTTCAAGGTATACCTGGCCGCTTGTCTCGCGGGTACGGTCGTGATCTATGCGGTTGGTGTTTCCGTGCTTTATCTGAACCTGAACTATGTGGCCGGAAAAGTGACCTCGCTGCGGCAGGTTTTCGAGTTCGGGGTAATACCATTTGTTTTAGGTGACATCATCAAGATGTCAGGCACAGCTGCCCTTGCTTCCAGGGTGGGGCCAAGGCTTCGCCAGATCCAGAGAGGTGCAGGTGTTGCCCGGGGCAGGTAGGTCATCTGTTGTTTACGAGAGTTCGAGGAGTCAACCCGGGACCTGGACGCTATAATTGAACAGGGAATATCGATATTCATAGTAATATCCCGGGGGGTTTTGATTTGGTCCAGCCGAGTTCACCAGGCAGGTCCAGGATTGTCGCGCTAATGCTGGTCCTTTACGCTGTATGGGGTTCCGTCTTTCTCGCGAACAAGTTCTCCCTTGAGAGCTTCCCTCCTTTTATGTTAAATGCGGTCCGTTTCCTCTCGGCGGGGATATTCCTCTATATCCTTCTCAGGGTGAAAGGGGAAGAGGGCCTGAACCTTCGGGGGTGGCTGGAATCCTTCCTGGTGGGGGGATTGCTGTTTATCGGGGGCGCAGGTCTTTTATGCGTCGGGCAGCAGTGGGTCGCCTCGGGGCTTTCGGCGACACTGTTGGCCACAACCCCCCTCTGGACAGTTCTCTTTGCCGGGATATGGGAAAAAATGCCGGTGCCGATGGAGTGGGCCGGTCTCATAATAGGTATAGCGGGAGTCGCGCTGCTCAACCTGGAGAAAGGCATCAGCGGGAACCCGCTGGGTGCCGGGGTTATCCTGGTAGCCTCAGTTATCTGGGCGCTTGGTTCGGTGCTTAATAACCGTTTCCGTGACCTTGGCAAACCGATCGCCTCGGCCACGGAGATGATAGCGGGAGGGATCCTGCTCCTCCTGCTGTCGATGGTTATGGGAGAGAGGCTGTCATGGCCTCTTACCCCAAGGGCAACTTTGGGGATGTTCCACCTGGTTGTCTTTGCTTCCATAATTGGTTTCACTCTTTACCGCTTCATGCTCCGGACGGTCAGGCCTGCGCTGGCAACAAGCTATACGCTGATCAACCCCATAATTGCCACAGTGCTCGGCGCCCTTTTCGCGGGTGAAAGGGTCTCCCTTGTCGCCGTAGCCGCAATGGCCGTGGTCCTTTCGGGGGTTTTCCTGGTCTTCAGGGCCAGGAACCTGTAAAAAGGGGTGTAAGGGATGAGCCTTTCCGATATAGCGGAAAAGATAGCCGATGGCAACCTGGTGGTCCTTTCTGGGGCTGGAATGAGCACCGCGTCCGGCCTGCCGGATTTCCGGGGAAAAGATGGCCTCTGGAAACATAAGGACCCGCGGTTGCTCGCCTCCATATCGGCCATGGAAAACAACAGGGGCGAGTTCGTGGAATTTTATCGGCACCGGATTAATATGCTTGAAGGGGTCAGTCCCAACCGGGGCCATTTGATACTTGCCGGATGGGAAAGGGCGGGCCTTCTCAGGGGGATAATCACCCAGAACGTTGACGGCCTTCACCAGGCCGCGGGGTCCAGGGAGGTTCACGAGCTCCACGGGAACCTGAAACAGGTGAGGTGCGCAAAGTGTCGCGCCCCTTACGGGAGCGATCTTTTCCTTGAAAGGGATGACTGTCCTGCATGCGGGGGGCCACTCAGGCCGGGCGTTGTGCTTTTTGGCGAGTACCTGCCGGAAGGGCCCATGGATCTCGCAGAAGAGCTCTCCGGTACTGCCTCGTCATTTCTGGTGCTAGGGTCTTCGCTTGAGGTATCCCCCGCCAACGCCTATCCCATGATAGCCAAGAGGTCGGGTGCTGATCTTTTTATTATAAACATGACGCCCACCCAACTGGACTACATGGCCGACGAGGTCATCCACGCCGATATTGTCGAGACCCTTGAGGAGATAGACAAGAGCGTGACGAGTGGGTAGAAAAAGCGTGAGACGTGAGATGGAAGGGCAAGAACCCGTTAGACGTTAGACGTTAGACGTGAACGACAGAAAACCGAGGCAGCAGGAGACAGTAAGATCAATATCAACTGCGTGAACGGTCAACGGCAAACGGAAAAAACAAGAACAGATCAACTATCCAGCCCCTGCCTGTTTTTAACCAAAAAGAGGTTTAGGTTTTCTACCCCATCCCTTTGGTCGGGGCAGTGCGAAGCCAATCCTCCAGACAAGCTGAAGGACCTGGTCCCGACATAGTCCCGAGGTGGGTTAACGAGGGGGGCGTATTAACGAGGGACTTCGTCTGCCCTTGCCCTTCTACCCTACGCTGGCGGTGCGCCAGCTAGGGCAGAGCTAAGCTTGCCGAGGTGGTCCAACGAGGTGCTGCGTCTGCGGTGCAAAAGTTTGGATTATGCCTCTGCTTTTTTTCGTCTCCCGTCTAACGTCTTACGTCTCACGTTTAACGTCTCACATCTCACGCTTTAGATCCTTACTCCATCCACCGATCCAGGTTCTGCAGGTAGAGACGCCTCAGGTGAGCGGACACAGGTCCCGGCTTTCCTCCGCCTATTGTAGTCTTCCCGACGCGGACGACGGGCAGTATTTCCTTGACGCTTCCTGTAATGAAGAATTCGCTGCACCTCGCCAGTTCATCGACCATGGGGCATCTTTCCTCAGTAGAGAAACCGGCTTCCAGGGCCACCTCCAGGGTCATTCCCCTCATGGTTCCCGGAAGGACCCTGTCCAGGGGCGCAGTGACCATCTTTCCGTTGACCACCATGAATGCGTTGCTGTGAGAGGATTCCGTTACCTCGCCGCCCGCGCAGTACAAGACTTCGATCGCTTCAGGGTCCTCAGAGAGGGGCATGTAACTGCCCAGGTAGTTTATGCTCTTGATGCTCGACATAGGCCTGGACGCATTTACGGGGTGGAGGGCCACCCCTTCCCGGTAGGATCTTTCAGGGGGGGCCTCCAGGGGCTCGAAGAAAACGTAGAAGCGGGGTTGCGTGAACCCCTTGTCCCTGTCAAGGACATCCCCTCCGGTAATAAATGGTCTGGCCCTGCCTTCGCCCCCGAAGAGCCTCATTCCTTCCCTGATGATGTTCTTCATCTCTTCCATGGGGACCGGAAGGGCTATCCTGCACTGGCGGGCCGAGGAGGCAAGGCGTTCCAGATGAGGCGTAAGCGCCATAAGCCTCCCGTCGTAGGTCCTTATCGTTTCGAAAACCCCTATTCCCCGCTGGAATGCAAGGTCGGAGAGGGGCAGTGAAGCCTTTTCAAGTTCTGTGAATATACCATCGGCATAGCAGACCACCATTGATCAAGCCCCCTGATCTTTGTTTTTTGAGACGGAGAACAGTATACTCCATCCGTCATGATTCCAGAGTAACAAGTGTATAATTTTCATGAAAAGATCCAAAAAACCATTGGGAGGCTGAGCAATGGCGCCTGAAATACTTGCTGTCAATCCGGGCTCTACAAGCACCAAGATCGCATGGTTCTCTGGAGGGGAGCGCCTCTGGCAGGAGACCGTGAATCACGATCCTGAAGAGATCTCCGCCTTTGCCAGGGTCGCTGACCAGTACGAATTACGGATGAAGACTATCGAGGACGCCTCAGGATCCCACGGAAGCGACCTCGATGCGCTTGATGCCGTTGTCGGAAGGGGCGGATTGCTTGATCCCGTCCCGGGGGGGACCTACAGGGTGGACGAAGATCTTGTAAATGACCTCCGTCGGGGGAAGCCATGGGAACATGCCTCCAACCTGGGGGGGATAATAGCCGACGCAATTGCCAGACCAAGGGGGATACCTGCATTTATAGTAGACCCGGTGGCAGTCGACGAGCTTGACGACATCTCCCGCCTCACTGGTCTTCCGGAATTCAACAAGCGTTCCCTGGGGCATGCCCTTAACATCAAGGCCACAGTCAGGATGGCTGCGAACGATCTCGGCAGGGCCTGGGATGAGATCGATGTTATCGTTGCCCACCTGGGCGGCGGGATCACTGTCTGTGCCCACAGGCACGGCAGGATGGTGGACCTGAACAACTCCAACGAATTCGGGCCTTTCTCACCTGAAAGGGCCGGAGGGCTTCCTGCGGGCGATCTTGCGAGGCTTTGCTTCAGCGGCAAGTATTCCATGGCGGATCTCAGGAAGCGACTGGTGGGGAACGGGGGTCTTAAGGGTTACCTCGGGACGAGTGACATGCGCGAGATCTCTTCCCGCGTCAAGAACGGCGATGAAGAGGCGGGTCTGGTCTACAGGTCGATGGCACTGCAGGTCTCGAAGGAGGTATGCTCCTTTGCTGCATCTCTTTTCGGGACTGTGGATGCCGTTATACTTACAGGTGGGATAGCCCATGATGTATCTTTCGTGGAGCTTGTTACTTCCCGGGTCCAGTGGATAGCGCCGGTCCTGGTCTACCCGGGAGAGGACGAGATGAGGGCTCTTGCACAGGGCGCTCTAAGAGTGTTGTCAGGACATGAAGAAGCCCTGGTCTACAGGGAAAGAGTTCAAAGGGGGGCATAAAGGGTATGTCGTTCAAAACACTGGATTTCCTGCTTGAAAGGAGCCAGGCGGGGACCACGATGGTTCTGGCCGTAGCCGCGCCTCACGGGGAAGACATACTGGAGGCAGTGTCGGAAGCCAGGAACAGGGGTGTTGTATCCCCGATCCTTTTCGGTGACAGGGACAAGATCAACAGGATAGCATCGGAATTTTCCATCGATGTCTCCTCCTGTCGGGTCGTGGAGGAGCCCGATGAGGCCCGGGCGGCTGAATTGGCGGTCAGGGCGGTCTCGTCGGGAGAAGCAGATCTGCTGATGAAGGGCAACGTAAAGACCGCCACTCTTCTTAAGGCGGTGCTCAACAAGGAATGGGGGCTGAGGTCAGGTTCCCTTCTCTCCCATGTCTTCCTCTTCGAGATACCCAAGGTCGGCAAGGTCTTCTGCATGACCGACGGCGGGATGTCCATGTACCCCGATCTCACGGCTAAAAAGGGCATAATCGAGAACGCTGTGGAATGCTACCACAAGCTGGGCGTCGAGTGCCCAAGGGTCGCAGCCCTGGCCGCAGTGGAAGTGGTGAACCAGGATATGCCCTGTACTATTGACGCCGCTGTGCTGACCCAGATGAACCGCAGGGGGCAGATAAAAGGGTGCATTGTCGACGGGCCCCTGGCCCTGGACAACGCTGTCAGCGAGGAATCTGCCCGGCACAAGGGCATAGTTTCCGATGTGGCCGGGAAGGCAGACATCCTTTTGGTCCCGGATATTGAGGCGGGAAACCTGATGGGTAAAGTCATGATATACATGTCAGGCGGAAGGGGGGCAGGTGTGATAGTTGGCGCCCGCAAGCCCATTGTACTTACCAGCCGTTTCGACAATGTCGAGACGAAGCTGCTCTCAATAGCCTTTGGAGCGGTGCTTGCAAAGGCATAGAAACAAGGCGGCAGGAGACAGTAAGCAGGCGACAGGTAACCCCTCGGTCCCGTTACCCGGTTTCCCTGACTCCTGATGCCTGCCTCCTTTTGCCTTCTAAGTTTTTCCTGAAGGCGTTTAAATGTACAATGAATGTTATAAATTTCACGTTGGGAGGTTTCATTGATGAAAAGGATCACGTCACTGGTTGAACTGCTCGCGTATTCAAAAGAGGTAGGCCCCAAGAAGATCGCCGTGGCCCTCGCCGAGGACGCCGAGGTCATGGAAGCGGTCGAGAACGCCCGCAAGGAGAGGGTTGCCGATGCTTTCCTGGTCGGTGATGCAGACAAGCTCAAGAAGGTAACCGACCAGATGGGAATAGACCTGGCCAATTTCGAAGTCGTCGATGTAAAGGAAGGACAGGCGGCAATAGGTGTCGAGGCTGTCAAGCTGGTCTCTTCCGGCAAGGCGGATATTCTTATGAAGGGCATGATCTCTACGGCCAACTTCCTGAGGGGCGTACTCAACAAGGAGGTAGGCCTGAGGACGGGCGGAACTCTTTCCCACGTCTACATCCACCAGGTGGAGGGCTATGACAGGATCTTCTTCATCTGTGACCCCGCATTCAACATCGCTCCCGATTTCCCGACAAAGGTCAATATTATCAATAATACTGTCGGCCTGGCCCACGCTTTCGGTATCGAGGCTCCCAAGGTCGCAGCGCTGGCGGCGGTCGAAGTGGTAAACCAGGACATGCCCTGCACCATTGATGCCGCCATGCTGACCCAGATGAACCGCCGCGGCCAGATCAAGGGCTGCATCATCGACGGCCCGCTCGCCCTGGACAACGCCATCAGTGAAGAATCTGCCAGACACAAGGGGATCGTCTCTGAAGTGGCCGGGCACGCCGATATCCTTCACGTTCCCGACATTGAGGCAGGCAACATGCTGGCCAAGGCGATCGTCTACTTCAGCAATAACAAGACTGCCGGGCTTGTGCTTGGCGCAAAGGCCCCCGTTGTGCTCACCAGCAGGGCCGACTCACCCGAGACGAAACTCCTTTCTATAGCCTCGGCGGTGGTCCTGTCGGCATACGAGAAGAAATAGTCCCTCCTGATCTGAAGGGGGTTCCGGATGAAGGCGAAGACAGCTATTCTTGCCATCAACCCAGGTTCAACCAGCACAAAGGTGGCGTTTTACAGCGGCACGGAAGAGGTGTGGTCCGATACCCAGAGATACGACATCGACAGGATGGGCAAATTCCCCGATATCCCGTCCCAGGAACAGTTCAGGCTGGAAGAGATCATGAAGGTCCTGAAAGACAGGGGAACCGACATCACCGGACTTGATGCCGTCGTCGGCAGGGGAGGGCTTCTCCGTCCCATCCCCGGGGGAACCTACGTGGTCAATGAGGCCATGCTGGATGATCTAAGGTCATGCAGGTTCGGCTCCCATGCCAGCAACCTTGGAGGTCCTCTGGCAAGAAACATTGCCGATAAAGCAGGTGGTCTGCCTGCCTTTATCGTCGACCCCGTGGTAGTGGATGAGCTTGACGAAGAGGCCCGCCTGTCCGGGATCCCAGAGATCGAAAGAAGGTCCATATTCCATGCCCTGAATCAGAAAGCTGTAGCCAGAAGGGCCTCAGTGGAATTGGGGAAGCCATACGAGGCTGTAAACCTTGTAGTCGCTCACATGGGCGGAGGCATCTCCGTAGGCGCCCATAAGAGGGGAAGGGTTATCGACGTAAATAACGCCCTTGACGGGGAAGGCCCCTTTGCTCCTGAAAGAGCCGGTTCCCTTCCTGCGGGGGAACTGGTCAAGTTCGCCTTTTCTAGCGGGCTGGAACTTGCGGTATTGATGAAAAAAATGGTCGGCGGGGGGGGGCTTGTGGCTCACCTCGGCACTAACGACCTGAGAGAGGTTGAGAAAAGGATCGGAGAAGGTGACGGAAAGGCGGACCTGGTCTTCAGGGCAATGGCCTACCAGGTAGCGAGGGAGATATGTTCCCGCGCCGGAGCCCTTTCTGGTGACGTAGATGCCGTTGTGCTTACGGGCGGCCTTGCTTTCAGCAAGACGTTCGTCCAGGCCATTTCCGAAAGGATCTCGTTCATCTCCCGGGTGATGGTCTTCCCCGGGGAGGACGAGATGAAGGCCCTGGCGGAGGGTGCCCTGAGGGTCCTTACAGGAGAAGAGAAAGCGGGGGAATACGTCGGGGCTTAGCGGCCCGGACCTCTCTCCCGGGATGCGAGGGGGGGGACGAGATGAGCGGAAAGGTTGACATCAGGCAACCACTTGAGTTCGGCTGGAAGGTTTTCAGGGAGAATGTCCTGTTCTTTCTGGTCATGATGCTGATCCTGGGGATTCCGGCAGCCATAATGGGAGTTATGGTCAAGGATACGCCATGGCTTTCCCTATCGGTTCTGTTCCTGAGGGGGGTGGCCTGGTTGTGGCGGGTGATAGCAGCCATGGCAGTTATCCTTGTAAGCCTCTCCTATTGCGACCGGAATTCCTTCGATATTCGGCAAGCAGAGGCGATGAAACCTTTGTTCATCCCTTACCTTTTGGGGTCGATCCTCTTTTCCGTCATGATCGGTGTAGGCTTGGTCCTCCTCGTGGTCCCCGGGATATACCTTGCGGTCAGGTACCAGTTCATGCCCTACCTGATAATCGACAAAGGCATGCAGCCCATGGATGCGCTCAGGGCTGCGGGGGAACTGACAAGGGGATCATGGCTTGACCTTTTCATTTTTCTGCTCTGTATCGTAGGCATCAATTTACTGGGTGCGCTTCTGTTAGGGTTGGGACTCCTGGTCACAGTCCCTGTAACCTTTGTCGCCCATGCCAGTGTTTACAGGAGTTTTGTGCCGGCAGGACAATGAGCTTATTAAGGGTGACATTCTGGGTTGCCGTAGTATACGGGGTTTTTTGCGTCGGGATCTTCCTGATGCAGGACAGGATGATATATCAGCCCTGGCGTGAGCTTTCCGCTTCCCCCTCAAGGGTTGGACTTGCTTTTGAGAACGTTGACTTTGAAGCCTCCGACGGGGTCCCCCTACACGGGTGGTTCATCCCCGCGGATAAACCCGGCGGGAAAGTGCTTCTTTTCTTCCACGGCAACGCCGGGAATATTTCCCACAGGATCGAATCCATCAATATATTCCACGAGCTCGGGCTGGA
>DFZC01000024.1 GCA_002383685.1 Synergistaceae bacterium UBA4066
AGAAAATTCAAAACCAGATCCCTCACCCGCCGGCTGGCGGATTCGGGATGACATGTCAAATGCGCAAACGGTGAACGGAAATAACAGGAACGGATCAACTATCCAGCCCCTGCATGTTTTTAACCATAAAGAGGTTCAGGTTCTCCTCTCTTTTGCCCTCCTACCCTAAGCTGGCGGCGCGCCAGCTAGGGCACCTTGTCTGCGTCCACTGCGGTGAAAAGGTTATTAAAGATCCAGACCGGGATTCCTCATCGGTTAGCTTCTCGGAATGACAAGCAATGCCTTGCTTTTTCGTCTTCCTTCTGACGTCCCACGCTCGTTTTTACCAGGTTTTCCTGTTGCCTGCCGACTGTAGCCTGCGGCCTTGCTTTTTTGCCTTTCCAGTTACGCGTCACGGATTTCTACACATCCAGATTCCTGACTTCCTTCGCGTGGGTCTCGATAAACTCGCGACGGGGTTCGACCTTGTCACCCATGAGGATGCTGAAGTACTCCTCAGCAGTTACGGCGTCTTCGACCTCCACCCTCTTGCAGGTGCGAGTGGCGGGGTCCATGGTGGTCTCCCATAACTGCTCCGGGTTCATTTCGCCGAGCCCCTTGTAGCGCTGAATGCTCAACTTGCGGCTTTTCATTCTCTCCTGTAATACCTTAAGTTCCTTTTCACTGAAACAGTAGTGGATCTCCTTGCCGGCCTGCACCCGGTAGAGGGGGGGCTGGGCGACGTACAGGTGTCCTCGATCGATCAGCATGGGCATAAAGCGGTAGAAAAGTGTCAAAAGCAGGGTGCGTATATGGGCTCCATCCACGTCGGCGTCAGTATTATGGCAGCATATACCACCCATTCCGCAGATGAAGTTCTCGTCCCTTTTCACGGAAAAGTCGTAGACCCACTTAGAGGATGACTCAATTTCCCTTACTTCCGTGACCTTCAGTCCAACAAGATCCCCACTGAGGGGAGTGAAACGACGGTTCCCGTTTTTGCTGGAACCGTGGAGTATCCTTTCACTAAGCGGACCCGCAAGGAGGTGGTCCTGCCAGACGGATTTAATTATGTCAAGGTCATCCAGCGCAGAAACCGTTATCGTATGGTAGTTGTGCCTGGTCATTATGGGTTTGCCCCGTATGACCCCTTCAGTTCCGAATGGGTTCCGGGAATGTAATGTGGCAATGATGCCCATGGAAGAGAGCAGGTACAGGATACCCGCTGCAAGGTCCTTCGATGTGGAGGTAAATGATATGCCCGTCCTGCGGATCGTTCCATTCCCAAGGAAATAGCCTCGCAGAAATGCTTTCTTGAGTTCAAGGGGAACGTTGAACACTATGTCCGGCACCCGTTTTGAGTATGATCTGGCGTTATCAAAACCGAAAACAAGCCTGAAAACAGAGGAGAGGACCGAATTCAAAACCTCGAGCTCCCCGCATCGGCCGTTCTTCCCAGGGTACCAATTGAGGTCCAGCCCGAAGACCTGTCTGAATCTGTCGCAGATCTCCTCTCGAAGGGGTTCGTTGTTGGCCCCGATGGCAAACCTTATTCCCTGTCTCTGGTTCATGCTACCCTCGGCTGCAAAGAACCCCAGAATGGTCATGAGGTTAGCGTCCACCGGTATATGCCTGGGCACGGTTTTGGATGCGTAGTGTTCGGGCGTAAGGGCTATCTCTTGCCCTTCGAGAACTTCCAGCGAGCTTTCGGGGATCTCCTGCAGCCTGGCGTAGGGTTTTACCCTGTTGGCACAGGATCCGGAGTACTGGCTATTCCATGTATTTTCAATGGCAGAAGACCTGATCTCAACCTTGCCCATGAGTTCTTCCGGATCAAGCCCTACCGCCCGGGCATAGTTCATGAAATTCGTTACTGTCGGACGGCTGTTGCCTTTCTCCCAGCTGTAAAAGGTAACAGGCTGCTTTATGCCTGTCTTTTCACATATTCCCGCATTGGAAAGGCCGCACACCTTCCTGGCCGCCCCAAGCTTTTCCCGGACCCCCAGGGGGATCTCTACGCGTTCTTCTGTTAGTTCCGGGTTCCCCGAATGCTCTTCGATTATCTCTTTCTTCAACATATCCTCTACGGCCTTGCCCCGGACATAGAGACTTGAGTCGAGCCTGTCCTTTTTCGCGAAGAGTTCTTTGAGAAGGTCCAGGCTTTGGGCGACTTCCCCATCCATGCTGATAGAGCGGGGGGCGACCAGCAGATCGCCTTCGACAATATCGCTGCCCTTTTTAAGAACCGCCTCGCCGTCGCTGCAGACGAAAACGCTGTGGGAAGAGGTGACCCTGACTTTTCGCCCGTAGGCGGTCCTTATCTCGTAAAGAGGTTCCTCTATGGGGTGCCGTATGACCTTTTTGAGCGGCCTGAATTGCGTGGCCTTTGTTTCAAGGTCGAAGCAGAGGACCTTGTAACCGTCGGGGCATAGTCCGCCATCGATGGCGCTGTCAATGAATTCTCCTATGCGGACCTGCCTGATCGATCCAAAGGGGTCTTTTACAAGGGTGGGCTCTTCACCATCTACGCTCATGACAAAGACCTTGTTATATCTGATGTTTTCTACATTGAAATCATCGCCCACGCCGGCGCCGAGGGCCTGGATAATTGTCCGGATCTCCTGGTTGTCCAGTGCCTTGTCGATGCGGGCCTTTTCGACGTTCAGTATCTTCCCCCGCAGGGGGAGTATGGCCTGGAAGTTGCGGTCCCGCCCCTGCTTGGCGGAACCTCCGGCGGAGTCTCCCTCTACGATAAATATCTCGCACTCCTTGGGATTGCGGCTCGAACAGTCGGCCAGTTTGCCCGGAAGGTCTAGCCCGGCAAGGGCGGTCTTGCGCCTGACAAGTTCCCTGGCCTTCTTGGCGGCCTCCCTGGCCAGACGGGCCTTTATGGCTTTCTCCACGACAGGTTTCAGGATGTCTGGACGCTCGTCTATCTCGGCCATGAGCCCGTCATAGAATATGGAATCCACGATCCCCTTTATCTCGCCGTTGCCCAGTTTGGTCTTGGTCTGCCCCTCGAACTGCGGCTCCGGGAGTTTCACCGAGATGACTGCCGTCATTCCTTCTTTCAGGTCATCGCCGGTGAGGTTGGGGTCTTTTTCCTTGATGACCTTGTTCCTTCTGGCGGACTCATTGATCGCGCGGGTCAGGGCCGTACGGAATCCCGATACGTGGGTGCCCCCTTCGATAGTGTTGATCAGGTTGGCAAAGGCGAATACCCTTTCTATATAGCTGTCGTTGTACTGGATCCCTATCTCCACGGTGACGCCTTCGCGCTGCCCCGATATTACGATCGGAGGTGAAAAGAGGTTGTTCTTTCCCCTGTTCAGGTATTCGACGAAGGAGGAAATGCCCCCTTCGTCGTGAAAGACCTTCTCTTTTTCAGAGATGTCGTCCTTAAGCTCTATCGAAAGACCGGGATTGAGGAAAGCCATCTCCCTGAACCTTCCGGCCAGGGTCTCCCAGGAGAACTCTATCTCGTCAAAGATGGAGGAGTCGGGCATGAATTCTATGAGGGTGCCGTTCTTTTCCGTGGGTTCGCCGCAGCAGAGGTCCGTTACGGGCTTCCCCTTCCTGTACGTCTGTCTCCACTCCCTGCCCTCGCGCCATACCGTGAGGTTGAGCCACTCCGAAAGAGCGTTGACGACGGAGACACCCACGCCGTGAAGGCCTCCGCTTACCTGGTAGGATTTCTTGTCGAACTTGCCTCCGGCGTGGAGGGTTGTGAGGACCACTTCCGCAGCGGGTCTGCCCGTCTGGGGGTGCAGGTCCGTGGGGATGCCGCGGCCGTTGTCCTCGACTGAGACATGCCCGTCGGGGTGTATCCTTACATCTATCCTGGAGCACCAGCCAGCCATGGCTTCGTCGATCGCGTTGTCGACGACTTCGTAGACTATATGATGAAGTCCCCTGGGGCCTGTGTCGCCGATGTACATGCCCGGTCTCCGGCGAACCGCCTCGAGCCCCTCGAGTATCTGGATGTCCTTTGCTGTGTACTGGCTTGAAGCGGAAGCTGATGCTGACGTCATAAGATCTTTCCTCCCTGGCGCATAGAGCGCGCCAATTCTTTTCCTTCCTCCATGAACCGTACGGACCTTTTTGCAAGGGTCGGGGGGGTGAACCCAGTGGCCATGACAGACCCGTCCCTCAGGAGCACGGCGGTCTCCCCCTCAAATCTCACGAGGGCCAGGACCCTTCCCAAGTGCACCATCATATTTTCCTCAAGGAGAAGAAACACCAAGGGGTCCCTCCTGAAAGGCAATGTTCACAACCTGTTTATTATATACCAAACAGGTCTTTAAAAGGGCTCAAAAGCCGGTTTTCAACAGGGTCAGGGCCTCTTTCGAAGGGATGCAGAGAACGCCTATCGCCTGGAGTTCTCCTATGCCTTTTTCATCAAGCAGGGAAATGGCATCGGTAACGGCCACGATCCGGAAATCCCTCTCGCTCGCTTCGTAAATGGTCGCCCTGGGGCAGTTTGGGAAGTTGGAGCCCGTTATTACAAGGGTGTTCACCCCTGATTCCGCAAGGTGCCGCTCAAGTGGGGTTTTGTAGAAGGATCCGAAACGGGGCTTGTAGATTATCCATTCTGCCTGACCGATCTGCTGAACCCCCCCGGACATGAGCAGTTCATGGTCCAGGGTGATAGAAGGGTGGGGGAGCAGGTCCGGGGCTATCTGGCTGGACTCCGACCCCGGGGCCAGGATAGGGGGGCCCGATAGTATCCTGGTTCTTCTGCACAGGTCAGCGTTGCTTCCGTCGGGAAGATAGAGGCGAACAATATGGATTACAGGCCTCCCGGCGTTCCTGAAAGCCCTTACGATCTCCGCTGCGGCCGGGACGGCGTTTGCGTTATCGGGCCTACCTGAGGGGAAACCCGGCAGGAACTCGCGCTGGACGTCAATTGTCAGCAGGGCCATTCTGAATGGGTCTGGTCTTGTCCACTCGTCCAAACAAGGTCACCTCACTGCCAAAATGATACCATGGCAGGCCCGAAAGAAGCCATTTCGACAGATTGAAAGAGTTTGAAAAACTTAATCAGTTCTGACCTTTAAGACTAAAAAAAGAGCCCCCTCCATCGAGGGGGCTTGAATTGCTTCGTCGATCAGGCAGACAACTCTTTCAGCGAGTCCAGTACTTTTGCCGCGTGCCCGGCAGCCTTGACATTATTCCAGGTCTTTGCCACCTTGCCGTCGGGTGAGATCAGGACGGTGCTTCTCACAACCCCCATGGACTCCTTTCCGTACATCTTCTTGATTCCCCAGGCGCCGTATGGCTCCAGAACCTTCTTTTCAGGGTCGCTGAGAAGAATGACCGTGAGATTGTGCTCGCCTATGAAGCGGGCGTGGCTTTCGCAGGTGTCGGGGCTTATGCCGATCACCACCGCACCGAGTCCGTGGAATTCCTCCTCCAGGGCTGAGAACTCGATGGCTTCAAGGGTGCATCCGCTTGTGTTGTCTTTGGGGTAGAAGTAGAGGACCACCCACTTTCCGGAAAACTCCTCCAGACATCTTTCCTTGCTGTTGCCGTCCTTCAGGCAGAACGTGGGTGCTTTCATGCCTTCCTCGAACATGACCGGTGAGCCTCCTCTCAATTGCCTCTGGGCGGAAGATGTTTTTCGGGGTCCTTGTGCTTGCCGTCGATAACAACTTCGAAGTGCAGGTGGGGACCCGTGGTCCTTCCCGACCTTCCAACGGTTCCTATCTTTTGCCCGGCAGATACGGTTTCGCCGGTTTTGCATATCATTGTGTCGCAGTGGGCGTAACGGGTCATTACACCGTTGCCGTGGTCAATAAGGATTGACCTTCCAAAACCGCTGCGCCATGCAGCCCGGACAACAGTGCCGGCCGCGGCCGCGTATATCGGGGTGCCCCTGGGGGCTGAAATATCAACCCCGGTGTGGAATCTGCCCCGCCTGGGGCCGAAACGCGAAAAGACCTTGCCCTCCACCGGCCACGAAAGCGAAAAGGAAGAAGATCTCGAGGGAGCAAAAGGGGTGGAGGGTGCCTCGGCCCTGGCAAGGGCGAGCAGTCCATCGAAGCCGGGGTGATCCGAAACCGGTTCCTTGAGCCTGGTCAATTTTGCCGGTTCGAAGTCGGTATCTTCGCGGATGTACAGACCCATGGTGGTCTCTCCATTTCGCCTTGCCCTTACCTCGGCAAGGGTTTCAATGAGGAGGGCGCCGTCTCGGGGGACGAGGATCAACTCCTTTTCCAAAGCAGCCTCGCTGCACTGGATCTCGTTGGCCCACTTTATGCAGGAACTCTCCACGCCGTATTTATCTGCGATGGCCTCCAGGGTCTCGCCCTGCTTTATCGGGTGTTCAATCCAGGGCAGTTCTTCTGCATAAGGGGTTCCGAAAAACAAAAAAATAAAAAAAGCCGTAAAGGCGGGAAACAGGGTTCTCCGGTATGGGTGCATTGATCCGTCATCCTTCCGTTCTCCTGAATTCCGAACCTGGTACATAAAATGATATTCCAATAGAGCCATTCAAAAAATGGGCAAATATACCCATTCATTCACGGGAAATGTCCTGTCCGAAAAAGCACCCGCCTTTCCAGGGGCAGACAGGGCATCTCTCCCTTGAAGGAGAGAATGGCCCCGAAACAGCCTCTGCTGCAGCGGCCGAAATGTCGCCCTCGAGTTCTTCCGGGGCAACTCCCGGATTTTCTATTCTTATCTCGGAGGTGTCCCTTAATGATACCAGGGCAAGATCCATCGGAACATTGCCGAAATGCCTCCGGGCCGCGACCGAGTAAAAAAGGATCTGGCTGCTGTAAAGGTCTTTCGGTGAGCCGTCGATCTTTCCTGTCTTGAAGTCCCTGATGAATACCGTCCCGTTTTCCCTCCACAGAATGTCGATGGCGCCCACCATAAGGGTGCCGCTTTCGAGGCGTATCCTGAAAGGCAATTCCTTCAGGCAGCACTCAGCCCTCCTGATCCTTTCCGCGATCGGAGAGGCAGCGAACCTGCCCAGCCAGTCAAACAGGGGGCCGCTCCTCGCTCCGTCAGACCATGGGGGCCTCAGTTCAGGCGGCAGGATGGCGGCCAGTCCCGCCCCTTCCCCGAGGGGGTCGAACCTGGAGAGGGTCTCGGGGCGCAGATCCCATCGCCTGAGGATCCAGTGGGCAAGACTGCCGAGGTCGGATCCTCCTGCGCCTTCGGAATAGAGTTCCCATGAAATGTCCAGGCCCTGCCGGTGTCTCATCCTGAAGGCGTAGGGGCAGTACCTGATAAGAGCGTAGGCCGTCGCGCTGATCCTTTCGAGGGTTTCACCCGCCCTTTCCGGCAGCTTTGCGGTGCCCCCCCTGATGACCGAAGGCGCAGGGGAGAGGGGTGGAACAGGAACGGCAGCTTCTGTAACCGGGGAGAGGATGATGCCCCCCTCGATCTCCATCCAGTCCCTGACGGTCTCCAGCCAGGAGTGTTTCCTTGCCCTGGGGATACCTTCCTCTATGGGGCATGCCCCCAGAAGGATCAGGGAATCCCTTGCCCTGGTGGATGCCACGTAGAGAAGGCGCTGTTTCTCCTCCCGGGTCTCGTTGGTCTCAAGTATGTCGTGGATAGTTCCCGCCAGCGGCTTTTCTTCCTCATCGGGGCTCCACCCGTCGGGGAAAATCGTGGCGGCTATCCCCAGGTGCGGCGACGGGATCAGCCTGATGCCCTGGCCCCTGGTCCGGAGCCCCTGCTCAAGCCCAGCTACGGCTACGACAGGAAACTCCAGCCCCTTTGCCGAGTGGACCGTCATTATCCTGACCATGTCGTCCTGGTCCCCCAGGGTGTCTGCCTCCCTGGAATCTATTCCCTTGACGGTCATATAGCGCAGGTAGGATGCGCACCCGGAGAGGCTCATCCCCATGGAGGCTTCGTACTCCCTTGCCAGGTCCACGGCCCTTCGGAGATTCGCGGCAACCCTTGGGCGTTTCCAGGCAGGGCTGGAAAGGACGACTGAACTATCCTCCAGCAGTTTTGCCAGGGCACTGGATGGCCCTGCAGCCAGCCCGGTCCTTCGAAGGGCTTCGAATCTCGCCTCTTCATCGGGGCATTCCGCACGGAATAGTTCCCTTAAGGGGACCTTTGCGCTCACCGAAAGGGATATAAGGCCTGTTGCGACCTCCGGGGAAAGGCCGCTCAGGGGTGATGCCAGGAATGATGACATGGCGAGGGTATCATCGGGGTCTGCCGCTGCCTCGAGGAGCCTTACCGCGTCTCGCACCTCGCCCCTGCCGAAGTAGTTGCGGTTCCCCTCGAAATAGGTGGGTATACCTCTTTCTTCTATGAATACCTGTTCTATCTGGTCGTAGAATGCCCGCGACGGTACAAGGACCGCGAAGTCGCGGAATGAAACAGGTCTGGCATCGAACCCCCCGGCCCCGTCGGAGTCCCAGACCGTGGAGCCTTTATCGATGGCCTCCAGGATCCTGTCCGAAAGCATCCTCAGGACGGCGATCCGGATCCCCTCGGTATTCAGCCCCTCTTCAAGGTCTTGTGTGTCGGGTATCAAAAGTTCGAAGGGGGTTACGGTGGTTTCCTGGCGTTTGGCCCACCAATCCCTCGATCCGGGGGGAGCGAGGGGGGAGAATTCCATTTTTATCGATCTTGCGACACCCTCCCTCCATGTGTGGCCAAAGAGGCTGTTCACCCTGTCCATGACGCTTTGCCTGCAGCGAAAGGTCACGTCGAGGGGGATCAGTGAGTCGGGGTTTTCGGCAAGGGCTTCCCTGATCCTTCTCCAGAATATAGCCGGCTCGGCATGCCGGAAGCGATAGATGGACTGCTGCAGGTCGCCTACCAGGAAAAGAGTGCCATTCTGGGGCGCCAGGGTGCTGAGCAGTTCGTCCTGAATGGAATTGGTGTCCTGGAACTCGTCCACGATCACATGAAGGAATTTCCCGGCGAATGAGGGTTCGGCTGATACGGCGTCACGGGCTCCCCGGATCATGTCGTCGAATGACAGGGTGCCCCTTGCCGCTTTCGCGGAATCGAAAAGCCTCCAGCACAAGGCGATGATCTTCAGGATGTGGCTGCGGAGTCTGGTCTCGGCGACGGTGAAACCCTTCATGATCCACTGCGCCGCCTGGACCCAGGGCCCCCTTGAATTACGGAAATCCTTGAGCCTCTCCCCGGTTGCCGAGAGGGAGGCCATCTCGACGGCCTTCATGCACTTGCCCGTGGCCCCGGCGAGGTTCCCCAACAGGCCCTCCTTGCCCAGGAGGTCCATCACGAAACGGGGGAGTTCATCCTCCTTTGGTCCATTCTTCCAGGTCTCCATGAAAGCCGATGCCCTTGCAGAGAATTTCGTGCTGTCCTTCCTGAAAATGCCCGGTTCCCCGGCCTCGGGGAGGATCCTTTTCATCCAGGTCTCCCAGGCGTTCCGCCATTCCGGGGCAAAGACCTCCAGGAGTCCGGTCGAAATTTCAGCATCCCTTTCAGGAAGTTCGTCGGCCCAATTCCAAAGTTGCTCGGGGTCCAGGCCGCGGCTTTCGAAAAGCGGGATGGCCGAGGATGCGGCATCACAGATGGCACCTGCCCCGAAGGTGTTCACCAGGTCGGACGTTCCTTCGGCGGAGAAGATCTCATCGGCCCTTTCACGCCATTGCCCCCCGAGGGTTTCTGCAAGGATTTCGGTTGTTTCCCGGTCTATGGACCTTTCGAGGTACTGCCAGAAGGCATTCTCCTCCGGCGGGGTTATCACCCGGATACCGGGGTCGACGTCGGCGCTGAGGCCGCACTCCGTCAGAACCCTCATGGAAAAGGCATGAATGGTGGAAATGTAGGCATCCTCCAGTCGTGAAAGGGGATCATGCATCAGGGGCGCGAATTCGGGAAGCCCATCCCTGACCTCCTCCATCAGACGCCGAATCCTCTCTCTCATTTCCAGGGCGGCCTTCTCGGTAAAAGTGATGGTGAGGATCCTCTCGACGGGGACCCGGTTCACCGCCACGAGCCTCACGAACCTCCACGCCAGGGTAAGGGTCTTTCCCGTCCCTGCCCCGGCGCTGACTACCACCAGGGGGTCGTCGGCCAGAACGGCCTTCACCTGCTTAGGCTCCAGGCATGCCGTCTCTTCAAGGTATCTTCTGAAGATCTCAGTCGGCATCGCCGTTCCCCTCCTCTGCAGAAACCGTTACGGGTGATTCTTTTCTCCGGCAGATCTCCTGGAATTCGCAATACCGGCAGACCTCGGTGTTGGTGTAGTCAGGGGGAAATCTGCTTTCCGTAACCGAGACAGACATGGCGCCGAGGGTCTCCGAAGCAAGGGAGATCATGTCAGTCAGGCCGTTTCGGGACCTTTTCTTCCACCGGGCAAGGATTGCCCCGGCTGAGCCTTCCAGGCGGCCAGTGACGGAACAGTCGGCCTGCGAGAGGAAGGCATACCCCGATGTCTTTATACCCTTTGCCTTCTCCAGGAGAACTGCGTAGGCTGGAAGCTGCATCGATCCGGCAAGGCCGTTGCCCCGCCCCGTCTTGTAGTCGAATATGACCGCCGTGCCATCCTTCAAAATGTCTATCCGGTCGAACTTGCCACGGAAAAGAACTCCATCCAGATCGATCTCTATCATCTGCTCCCGTTCCTGGGAGATCCTGTCATCCGCAAGCCCGGCATCTTCCATCTCCTGCTGGAGTGATGCCATCCTCCATGTATTCCTCTTAAGCCTGGACAGGTGCCTGGGAAATTCCTTCAGTGAAGGGTAGCGCTCTTCGACCGCCTGAGCCCAGCAGTCTTCCAATAGACAGGTGAGGTTCCCCCCTGTATCCATTCTGTGGTTCCATACCTTCTCCCAGACGGCATGAACGAGGTTGCCCGCCTCAAGGGGGTCAAATCCGTAAGGGCGCCCCTGTTCTATCTTCAGGACCCTCGAAGCGTAGAACTTGAAAGGGCAGGCTTTCCAGGTGTCGATCCCGCTTACGGGAACCTTCTTCAACATCCCGGAGGGCCAGGGTGTCGCAGGGGGTATCATTTTTAACCTTGCCGGCACCCGGGGCGGGTCGGAACTTCTTGCCTCCACCTTTTCGATGACTGTTTCCTCGTCCCTCGGCAGCACGTCCCTCATCGACCTGGAAAAAGGAGGCTCACCCCCGGCAGGTACCGTCCACGGAGGAGTCCTAGAGGTTGCCGACTCCAGGAAACGGGAGGGCTGCAGGGGTCTTCCGG
Organism: Synergistaceae bacterium UBA4066; assembly: GCA_002383685.1. Taxonomy (GTDB): domain Bacteria; phylum Synergistota; class Synergistia; order Synergistales; family Thermovirgaceae; genus UBA4066. The sequence continues at coordinate 11,138 of DFZC01000024.1, forward strand.
AAGCGTCCTGAGAGGGGTGGGAAGCAATGCAAAGCTCGTCTGCCGAGGCTATCATTCTCAACAGCAGAGCCTCGCGCTGTACCCTCTTTTCCCTGAGAAGGGGGAGGTGGGACGGGGACAGCCCCGTATCGGGGTTGTTGTGAATTGCCTCTTTGTGACTGTCGTCCAGCAGGGGAGATTCCCGAAGCCGCCCCGGCCAGGCGTCAGTTGTCAGACCCGTGGCTATGAATATCCCGTGCCTGGCCAGCACCGGGGGGCTTCCGGCGTACAGGTGGAGGCTGTTGCGCCTTCCGGGCGGCTGCCAGACCGTCGACCTCTCGCTCCAGGCGGAGAGAAAGGCCACGGCGTCGCCCCCCTTAAGGGCGTCAACACCGGCGGGTCCTATGCCAGTCTCCATCTCGGCCATTCTGTCGAGTTTCTGGTCCAGTTCCCTGACAGCCGCGTTGAGGCGCCTGGCCGTTTCGTCCAGTGAGGGATGATCGAGAATGAAACGCGAGATGGAAAGACCCGTATCCGGAGGGTCTCCCTCCCCGGAAAGTGACCTGAGAGATCTCAGGAGCTCCGAAGGGGTACCGCCCCTGGCAATGGATGATACGAAGGAGACCATGCGCTCGAAAAAGGCCGACACCCCGTTATCCCCTTGTCCCTTCAGGAAGTTTCTCCAGGCGTTCTCTCCCCGGGGGCCTTCCTGGAGGCACTTCGACAGGGGAAACCCGTCGGGCGAGATCCAGGGCTGTGAGAGGATATGTGCCGTCTCCTCCGCGGGGTAACCCAGGGAGCCAGCCTCAATTGCCGAAGAGGCCGTCTTCCAGAGGGGTGTTTCCGAGACTCTGGGACCCCCATTCACGGTATAGGGGATCCTGTACCTGGCAAGTATCTCCTCGGTGCATCCAAGGCGCAAAGGATCGACGGAGAGTCCTATGTCACCCCAGCCCGGGAAAGGCTTTTCAAGCCGCATGCGGAACTCTCCCTCCCCTGAGCTCCAGAGTGCCAGGTTCCTTGCAAGGGTCTCCAGTTCCATACGATGGTCCCCTGCAGAGACCGTGAGAAGGGGTACCGGTTCCGGGATCGTCCCGGAATTGCCGCCCTGTAGATCGGCAGTAAGCTGTGCCCTGGCATCATGTATATCCAACCCACTCTCGGGCATGAAAACGATCACCCTGGCCCCCAGGCGTGAGAGTTCCCGGATAAGTCCTGTCTGGGAACGGGTAAAGCTCATGAAACCGGCAAATACGAAGGCTCGTCCCGCTACCCAGCGTGTGGCACGGGCGGGGTTGCCGGAAAGGGTAACGCGTGTTACCGAGGCCGACTGGGCACTGTCCGTGAGGGAGTGGTGTTCCAGGTAGGAGATGTAGTCCCTGTAGAGGCGGCAGAGCAGTGCGCCCGGGGCGGGGAGTCTGGTGCACCCGGAACCTTCCGTGCATGAACTGCAGCCCAGGGAAAGGGCCAGCGCTTCAGGGGGCACTTCCTCCCTCAGGAGTTCCCTGAGGTCCTCCCCGAGGGTCCACACAAAACCGCTGTGCCTGGTCCCGGGTGGTATCGAATTTTCTTCCTCGCGGGCAATGAAACATTTTAGAACGTGTCTTACGATAAGCCAGTGGTCGGGGGGATCGATCTGCCTTCGTCTCTCCTCCCGCGGTGTCTCCATCTCACGGGAGGTCACGCGGTAGAGATCTTCCCACCTCAGGATAGATGGTTCCGATGCGCCGAAGGAGACGCTGTCGGCCAGAATATCGCGGAGCAGTCCCCGGTCGCCCGGGGTCGGTACCAGGAAGAGAGGCGACGGATCACGCTCCCTTCCCAGTTCGGCCAGTTCGGCCTCTATCTCAACCACCCTGTGGTATCCGGCAATTCTGACAGGCATCAGCTTCCCTCCCACCTTATATTAGCAGGAGGGGGGCGAGTTGCGTGAGACGTGAATCGTGAGAGGTTGAACGTGAACCATGTACCGTGAGTCGTGTTTTGCTTTTGCTATTAACGATTCACGAATAACGGTTTACGAAAAGGATTTTTGCCCCTACCTATACCCCTCGAAGGGACCTCTCCACCTGGGGCTGTAAAGCTCCTGGGACTGGTTACCCTGCATCTGCCAGTTGCCTGCCTGATTTACAGTCGTCCCCTGGGTCATGGTGTTTCCCTTTCCGGTGGTCTGATTCGTGAAAACGTCTCTGCTCTTCTGCATCTTTTTTCTCCCCTTCCTGGATTTTCCCAGATGTGGCCGCATTCCCATAAAAAAACCGGGGCCCCCTTTTGCGAGGGGGCCCCGGCTCCGGTTTGCGGTTGCGCGCCTACAGCGCGACGGCCGCCCCGGGAGGGGACCCCCACGTAAGAACGAGAATAATTATTACGATGGCGCCGATGGCTACTGTGCTGCCGGGCATAACGTTCTTCACGCGGTTTCCCTCCTTCTTCAAGGCTGACCGTATCTGGATATTTCGAGCATTTTATAACGCCGGCCCGGCACTTGTCAACGGGCAGAGTGGGCTTAAAACCCAGGTGTCAGGAGGCAGGCAACAGGCATCAGGAAGGGCAATTAAATGTGACGTGAGACATGAGACGGGAGAAGGAAAAATCAAAGGTGTAAACAGTGAACGGTCTACGGTCAAGGGAAACGGGAAAGGCAAAAACAAATCAAAGACAGGGCAATTATCCGCAGATGGACGCAGATGAAAGCAAAGACCGTTTCTGTGGTGCAAGATTGGTCTTGGGGCCTGCTCTTTCGTCTCACCTCTCGTCTTGCTTCTTGCGCATTAGCGTATGCAAATAGGGCATTTCAAGATCTGACCCTAATGTTTGGTTTTTCAAGAGAAAGGGGACGGCTTTCGCCGCCCCCTGATTATTACTGGTCCTGGTTCTGCTTTTCCCTCTAACCTCTCACGCGCGTTTCGTTCCAGGTTTTCCTGCTGCCTGTTGCCTGTCGCCTGACGCCTTGTTTTTACCTAGAACTCCCACTGGAACCGGATCCAGCCGCCGTGCGAGGTGCTGTTGTCGCTGTAGCGGCCGTTGTAGTTCAGCGATACGTCCATGTTATTCATGTTGTATAGCGACATCCCTATATCCGCCACGAAGTAGTCGTCGTCGAGGTTCTCGGTGAACCAGTGCGTCGTCCCGCCCCAGCTCTGGTCGATGGTGATGCCTTCGCCGGATAGTACGTGCACCCAGGCAAGGCGGAACTGCGGCGAGAAGGTCGATCCGTCTTCCTTCTGGTACTCGCCCTTCAGGCGTATTCCGAGCACGCTCTCCACCACGGTCGTGTCGAAGTTTCCGTAGGTGAAGCCGTTCTTCTCGCTGTAGCCGTCACGCTCGAAGTAGCCGACGTTCAGGCCAACTTCGGGGATGATCTGCCAGTTGGAGCCTTCCCCTATCTCCTTCGCTACGTAGCCGAAACGTATGTCGTTCGTTACAGCCCAGCTGTCGAAGGCTGCCGTGGCGTCCCCGCCTGCCTGCTTCCTGTACGTGTCGTGGTCCGTTGAGCGGTATGTCAGCGTGTTGGAGAGTATCCAGTTCCCCGTCCTCTTGCTTATGTAGCCGCCCAGGTGCCAGGTGTCCTGGTTCTCCCAGTCGGAGGCGGCCATGGGTACGGAGGTGAAGTCCATCTCCTTTTCGGTGTAACCTGCATACAGACCCCACACTGTGTCGGGGCTGCTCTTCTTGTCGATGCCGATGCTCAGACCCTTCTGGGTGGAGTCGAACCCCGCGGAGAACTCCCCTGACGGGTCGCGCTTCGTCTGTCCCGCAAGTACCCGGGCGTGGATCTTCGTTTCACCCACTTCCATGTCGTTGATGCTGTCGGCCACGTCCTGCAGGTGGTTGGCCATCACCCACCTCAGCATCGACCAGTCGTCGATCGCCGAGACCAGCCCCAGGGCCGCTTCAGAGAAGCTGTAGCCGAGGAAACTTGTGTAGAGAGAGCTGCCTCCGGGTAGCCATTGAGGGTCGTAGGGGGTGTAGAAGGGACTTACGTTGACGAAGTAGGTGTCGAAGTCCCAGTCGTAGGTCTCTGCCCTGATATATCTGTAGAGGCCCGGAAGCGGGGCCGGAGACATGTCGATGTAAACTGAGCCGCTAATGGATGCGTGGTTGTTGACCCACAGCGGCACCGCGCCAAGGTCCGTCACGGAATCAGGGTTGGCGAACAGGTAGAGGTTGGCGCCTTCTTCCTGGGTGAAGTCCTGCGTCTCGAACTGGGTCCCGGCCTCGACGGCCAAGGTTCCCTCGGTGTTCAGGGTTTCGCCCACCACCGAGGATCCGCCCTCAACAAGAAGGGTTCCGCCGCCGGCCTTGGTCAGGCTGCCGAAGTTGACCACCTGTGCCGCAATGTCGCCGTTCATCATGACCGCCAGGTCGGAATCCCCGTCAACGTCCTCCAGGGTGTGCGTACCGGCAAGGACCGTGCCGTCGAGAAGCACGACGCTGCTGGCTCCATCTGCTGTAAGGGCGTTCCCCTGGGCGCTATCCAGAACACCGGTGTTGATGAAGAGACTGTTCTCGTCGATCCATGCGGCGGCACTGTTTTCGCCGGTGGCCTTGAGGGTGCCGGTGTTGACCGCTAGAGCCTCGCCCGCGTAAAGGGCTTCGGAGTTGGAGCCCGATGTCTCGACGGTCCCGGTGTTGACGACGCTGCCTTCCCATAACAGAATGCCGGTTGATGTTGCACCGGAGGTCTTTACGCTGCCTGTGTTGAGGATGGCAGAATTAACGCCAAAGATCCCGGCTGATAAGGTGCCTTCGGTTTCAATGGAACCTGTGTTCATTACGATGGAATCCTCAGCATTGATGCCGTAGCTTTCAAATCCTGAGGTCAGGATCGACCCCGTGTTGATGGCTGCCGAATTATATGCAGCATACATGCCGTGGGCGGTTCCTCCATGGGTGGTTATCGATCCGGTGTTGAGGGCCATGGAGTTGACGAATGCCACCATTCCGTGTGCTCCGTCGCCCCAGGTCTCGATGGAGTCGGAAGAAAGATTTGCCGCCAAAGAGTCAGAAACGGCGTACATGCCCCAGGAATTTTCTCCCTGGGTTGCTATTTCCCCGAAGTTCAGAGCAACAGAATCGTCTTCAGCAAACATGCCAATAGCAGCGAATTCACTTGGCAATCCTTCTGTCCCGGTATCTATGTTGCCAGTGTTGACCAGAAGGGAGTCGTAGCGACCATACATCCCATAAGAATATCTGTCGTGGGTGACTATGGAGCCGCTATTGAATGCCATGGAGTTGGTATAGGCAGCCATGCCTGAGCTAGACGACCCCAAGATCTCTATCGTTCCGAAATTCAGGGCAGCCGAGAAGTTTTCAGCGAACATGCCGTTGGCGTAGTTGTAGTCGTCACCTCCTAAATGGAAGTAGTCCCCATGGGTTACGATCGATCCGGTGTTGAGTGCCAACGAGTTGTCCTCGGCAACCATGCCTGCGGCTCCTTCGCCAAAGGTCTCAATGTAGCCCGTATTGAGCAGGAGGGAGTAATTCTCTGCCAACATGCCAAAAGAATTGTCCCCATGAGTAAGGATTGAGCCGGTGTTTAGGGCGACCGAGTTGGAGGAGGCCACCATTCCGTGAGACCAGTCCCCGAAGGTCTCGATGGAATCGGAGGAGAAATTGGCAGCCAGAGAGAAATCCTCGGCATACATGCCGTAAGATCCTTCGCCATGGGTAAATATTTCGTCAAGATTGAGAGCAATAGAGGAGTTCCTGGCAACCATCCCGTGTGAGCCAGAACCGAATGTCTCGATGGTCGAGGATCCGCCCCCGAAGATGCCGGCCACGAAGTCGATTATGCCGGAGAGCAGGTCGTCACCTTCAGGATCTTCCGGATCTCCGGGGATCAGGCCGGATAGGAAGTCCCCGCCAAGGGAGAGCAGCGAACCGGCGTTGACCACGATGGAGTTGTCCTCGGCCAGCATGCCGTATGCGTCTTCGTACGGGTAAGTGGTTATCGATCCGGCGTTGATCGCCGCGGCCCAGTTCCGGGCTCCCATGCCGTGGGAGAATCCTCCCATATCCTCATTCCCGTATTCCCCGACCTCTATGTTGCCCATGTTGAGAGCCAGGGAAAAGTCCTCGGCCAGCATGCCGAAGGAGTAGGTGTTGTTACCCTTCATAAAAATGTCGCCCAGGTTGGCGGCGACGGAGAAGTCCTTCGCATACATGCCGTGGGCTCCGTAACCGGTGGTTACTATCTCACCGGGGAAGAACCCGAATTCATCAAGGATATCCAGCAGTGCGTCTGGCAGGGGGATGATATCCAGACCGTCAAGATCGGGAAGCCCCTTCATGTTGACCGCAAGGCCAAGGTTCTGGGCCTGCATCCCGTGGGCTTCCTCTCCCCCGGTCTCGATCTGGCCCAGGTTAAGGGCCAGAGCCACATTCTCCGCGCCCAACCCCACTGAGCCAGTCCCGGAGGTCTCTATGCCTCCGAGGTTGATCGCCAGTGCCAGGTCTGAGGCCTTCATCCCCAGGGCGTTCACCCCGGAGGTCTCGATGGATCCCACGTTGGCCGCGATGGAGCCCATCCCCTCGGCCACCATGCCGTGAGAGCCTTCGCCCTCTGTTTCTATGGATCCCGCCACGCTGAAGCCGAAAAGGCTTATGCCTATGTTATAAGCCTGGGCGCCATCGGTTGCCAACATGCCGTAGGCCGATTCGCCTGTGGTCAATACGTCAGCATAATTCCAGGCCTGGGAGCCGGTTCCTTCTGCGACCATACCATGGGCGCCATAGCCCGAAGTCCGGATATAGGGATTCACAATCGGAATGTAGTTGTTGTTGATCGTGGATCCGCCCGTGGCGTACATGCCGTAGGCGTAGTTCCCGGAAGTGGTTATCCTGTAGTAGTTGTTGGCTGTGGAGTTCTGCTCGGCCCACATGCCGTAGGCGTAGTCCGAAGTGGTTATGATTGTTCCGCGTCGAGATGGAAATATTGTCCCTCGAAACCTGTTGTTAATGGTTGATCCGTTGGTAGCCCGCATCCCCCAGTAATAGGTGCTCAGGCTGGTGGTGGATATGGTGCCGTCGTTGTTGTCTGTGGCACCGTCCTGGGCCCACATCCCCTCGGTGATGGTTGTCCCGTAAGGATTAGTGGCGCCGAACGCCGCGCCGCCGAAGAACGTCAGAAGTACCGCGAGAAAACATAAAATGAAGACCTTTGTTCCTGACCTTATACTCATAACCTTTTCTCCCCTTCCTTCAAAATAAATTTTCAAAAAAGAAAAATTCAACGCAGGGGTTGCAAGGTAAAACTGTTTAATTTTGTAACGTCGAATTAAAGGTATACATCACCCCATTCTTAATCCACTATTATGAAGAACTCTACAGGAAAAATCTTCATCGTGTCAATGTTTTTTGCTTTGATCAAAGTAAAGCAGCATACCCAGATCTAAGCGGATTTGCAAGGTTTGGGGGCGGGAAAATTTAATTTCTGGCGAGAGGCATCGGCTTTTCAAATTTTGTTCCAAAGGTTTTTCCTGTCACTTGTTACGCGCCACGCTCTTGGTTTTCCTGCACCGTCTCTTCCCCTCGCAAACCCACCTCGGGACGATGACTTAGTTGTGTCTTGTCAGTGGCTTGTCGGCCTCGGGTTTTCGTTTGTCATCCCGAGAAATGCAATGACGAGGGATCTGTTTTTTATCTGGGACAGGATCAGATTCCTCGCTCCACTGACGCTCCGCATCGGAATGACAAGCGAAACAGGCACGGTCACATGTCACGAGGTTTTGACAACCGCGTTCACCGTTTACAAGGTCCCTCGTTGAACCGCTTCCCTTGTTAAATCACCTCGGTATCTCGTCGGGAGAGCGTGCCCCGAGCGCATAGTCCCGAGTCGATTCTCGAGGGGAAGCGAAAGAGCGAGCCCCTCGTTAATACGCCCCCCTCGCAAACCCACTCGGGACGATGACTTCGTGGTGTCTTGTCAGTGGCTTGTCGGCCTCGGGTTTTCGTTTGTCATCCCGAGAAATGCAATGACGAGGGATCTGTTTTTTTATCTGGCACAGGATCAGATTCCTCACCCGCCTCCGGCGGTTCGGAATGACAAGCGAAACATTCACAGTCACATGTCACGAGGTTTTGACAACCGCGTTCACCGTTTACAAGGTCCCTCGTTGAACCGCTCCCCTTGTTAAATCACCTCGGGATCTCGTCGGGAGAGTGTGCCCCGAGCGCATAGTCCCGAGTCGATTTTCGAGGGGAAGCGAAAGGGCGAGCCCCTCGTTAATACGCCCCCCTCGTTAACCCACCTCGGGACTATGTCGGGACCAGGTCCTTCAGCTTGTCTGGAGGGTAGGCTTCGCGCTGCCCCGAACGCAGCGACAGGGCATGTTCTTCAGTTTGACTGGAGTGCACTACTTACGGGTCCTGCCTTTGCCCCTTCTGTCATCCCGAGAAATGCAATGACGAGGGATCTGTTTTTTTATCTGGGACAGGATCAGATTCCTCGCTCCACTGACGCTCCGCATCGGAATGACAGGCGAAACATTCACAGTCACATGTCACGAGGTTTTGACCGTCCCGTTCACCGTTCATCCCCACAGGAACCCCGGGACTTCACGTTGCCGCTTTTGACTTTGTTTTTTCGATTCACGATTTACGATTCACGATTTACGATTGACGAGTTTCAGGTTTTTCTTCTCCCCTTCACGCCTTAAAGATCTTCCTATCCATCTCTCTCTCGAAGCTCTCCCTGTCACTGAATAGAATGGTCTTCAACCCCATCGCGGCGGCCCTTTCTATGTTGCCCTCGTTATCGTCCACGAAAAGGATCTCTTCCGGTTTTACTCCCGCCGCGGCGGCAAGGTCCGTGAAGGCCGTGGGGTCTTTTTTCGTCTTGCCGGTGTCCCAGCTGTTGAGGATGGGATCAAAAAGGTGCAGGAATGGGGTCTTTGCGTCGAGTTTCCTGAGCCACTCCGCCTGGTCGGTCAGCATGGCGACAATATATCCCTGTTGTTTCAGAGCCCTCACCTTTTCAAGCATCCACGGGCGCACTATGAACCGGGAGAGGACCATCTCCCTCAGGGTTTCGTCTGAAGCCTCAATGCCGGCCCTTTCCCTTAACAGGCTCCACATTTGCTCCTCGGTGCACGCCCCCTCTACAAAACGGGCCTCGAAGACGAGTTGGAAGGCCAGTTTGACAGTCTCCGAAGGGTCAAGGCCGAATTCTTTGGCGATGGCTATCATCCCGTTTTGGAAACCTTCCTCCGCTATGACACCTCCGAAATCGAAAGCAATGCACCTGATCATGAGATCCGTTCCTCCATGTCGAAAAGTTGTATAGTATGCCTATTATCCTTGGAACATCTTGAGGATACTACATTTCACCGGAAGGGGCTGCCCCTATGGCTCCCGTTTTGAGAACCCTGAACTGGCTCAGGGCCAGCGCGCGCAGGTACAGGTGGGTCGTCTGGTGCACAATGGCCCTTGCTTACATAATAGTTTTCTTCCACCGCCTGGCTGCCGGAGTGGTACGGGAGGACCTTGCCGCGGCCTTCGGGATATCGGGAACGGCCTTCGGCAACCTTGCCTCCATGTACTTCTACTCCTACATGGTCATGCAGATCCCCGTGGGTATGCTGGCCGACTCCCTCGGCTCAAGGATCACCGTCTCGGCCGGTATCTTTCTATGCGGGGCGGGGTCGCTGATATTCGGCCTCGCGCCTTCTATCGGGTGGGCCTACATGGGAAGGTTCATCGTGGGCATAGGAGCATCGACGGTCTTTGTCTGCATGCTTAAGATGCTCTCCGTATGGTACAGCGAAAAGGAGTTCGCAACCATGTCGGGGGTGACGACCCTTATCGGCAATTTCGGAGGGCTCATTGCCCAGACTCCCCTGGCTCTGATGGTGGGGCTTTTCACCTGGAGAACAACCTTCGCGGGAATAGGCGTACTTTCCTTCATCGTAGCGGGGGTATGCCTGTTCCTTATCAGGAACCGCCCTGCGGAAATGGGCTTTGCGCCTGTTTCGTCAGGCGGGTCTGAAGAGTCAGTCTCCGCAAGGGATCTCATGCCCGCCCTAAAGGCTGCGCTGAGGTCGAAGGGTATCTGGCCTGCCACTGCCCTGGGTGCTCTCTTTTCGGGCGCACAACTGGCGTTTACCGGCGCATGGGGGGTTCCCTGGCTTGTGGATGTCTACGGATTGTCGAGGAACGAAGCCTCTGCTATTGTTTCGCTTGTGGTGGTCGGCGCAATGACAGGGGGCGTGATGATCGGTAAGCTTTCCGACATGGTGGGGGCAAGGAGATGGCCCCTTATACTGGCAGGGTCTTTAAACGTGGCGGCATGGAGCGTGATAGCCTTCTGGGGTTCAGGGATGCCTCCCCTGGTCATACTGAAGCCCACCCTTTTCATGATGGGCATTTTCTCCATGGCGATGGTCCTCTGCATAGCCGTAACAAAGGAAACGAACGACCCCCGCTACACGGGGGTCGCACTTTCGGTCCTAAATATGGGTTTCTTCGTAGGCATTGCCGCCTATCCGCCTGCCATGGGCGCCATTATAGACTTGCTGCAGGGTTACCCACCTGCGATCCAGTACAGGGGTGCCCTTGCCCTATGTCTCGTCGGGGCGGTTGCCGGCCTGGCTCTTGCCTTCAGGGTCCCCGAGACCCACTGCCGTAACATAACCGTTATTCCTCACGAGGGGCCGGCCGGAGGTATCCATCTTAACCCGTAACTTCAGTCCTTACCGGCGTTGTACCTGTAGCGGAAGCCCTCAAAGGGATTCGGCAGGCTCCTGCTTTCCAGTATGACCCGGTCTTCTTTCTGTATCACCGACCTCAGTGTCAGGGGGAATATGAACTCGTTGAGGTCGATTATCGGCTGTATCTGCCCGATGGCTCTCTCCGTCAGTATCTCCGGGACGTCGACCCGGTTTACCTTCAGTGTGTAATCCTGGAGCCAGACCTGCTTGCCCCCCACTATCCCGAAGCGTCCCTCTATCTCTATCAGGATATCCAGCCTGACAATTAACTTCACGATGTAATTTCCCCTGGCATAGACCCCGTTCTCCCTGAGGTCCAGGGAGAGGCTGTGCCAGTTGCCGTCGTCGTCTCCGAAGGCCGCGTCGGAGATGGCTTTGTTGACATCCTCCTCCAGGATGATCGCCCTGGCGTTGACCGAAAGCATGTTGTCGATATCCGGTCCGGACTCCTCCCATCCGCAAGGGGATGTGAACTGTATATCAAAGGCCTCTATCTCGAGCCTGTCTATCCTGACCCCGCCCAGTTCACTCCCGTAAAGGTCGAGGTAGAGGTGACGGACGCGCCCCGTCTCGTCGGGCTCCTCGTCGAGGATCATCTCCATCGACTCTGGTTTGAGCCCTTCAGCGAATGCCCTGAAAAGAACGGCTCCTCTGGTGTAGCCGTCGACCCTGCCGTTGAACTGGTAGCCATGGCCGGCAAAGGCCATTCCTGTAAACATAAGGACCAAACAAAACGCTGTAACCGCCGATCCTGGATACCTCATTGGAGCACCTCCGGTGCGTTCGGGAATGATAACGTTCGAAAATAATATCATACTCCTCTTTGTACACAACCGTATTCTTGGTGGTATGCTGTATACGTATTTTTCCGAAGGGTCGGTGCTGTACTTGGACGAGAAGAAGAGGGTTCTTCTGGCAGATGGGGCCATGTTCACCATCGCCATATTCTGGGGGTCAGGATTCGGGGCGACAAGCTGGCTTCTGGGTTTTCTCTCGCCGATGTGGCTTCTTGCCGCCAGGTTCCTTCTGAGTTCGGCCATACTGCTTGCCCTTTTCCGCAAACGTCTCAGGTTCCTGACCAGGAGGGATATCACCCTGGGGTGTTTCCTGGGCGTATTGCTTTATTTCACCTTCGTGGCACATATTATCGGCCTGGTTTTTACTACGGCGGGAAAGCAGTCCTTCATAGCCTCGTCAAATGTGGTCATGGTGCCGTTCCTCTTCGCCCTTTTCTACAGGAGGCTCCCCTCTGTCATCGCGACTTTGGGGGCATTCCTGACGACCGCGGGACTTCTGGTCATGGCCTTTACACCGGGCATAACCTTCAACTTCGGCGACTTCCTCTCCCTGGTCCTTGCCTTCGGAATAGCGCTGCACGTGCTTGCAGTGGGGAACCTGAGCCGCAGGATGGATCCCATTGCCCTTACAGTTATCCAACTTTCCACGGCAACGGTACTTTTCCTGGTCACCGCCATGGCATTTGAACCCTTTCCGGATCTTCGCGCCCTTGCTCCGGGGGTCCTGTGGGGGATCCTGTACGTGGCGGTCTTTGTGACGGTGATCCCCTTCCTTGTCCAGACCGTGGCCCAGAGATACAGCCCCGAGGTCCATGCGGCCATACTCCTCTCCCTTGAGGGTCCCTTCGGTTACCTGATCGCCGTAATTATCGGGCAGGAGGTCCTGAACTTCCAGGTGGTCCTTGGGGGCCTGATAATCCTCGCCGGGGTGATCCTGGCCGAGTTCGATACATTCCTCAGGAAAGCCTTCCACCTCCCCGGTCTGGATGAACATGGCGAAAAGGACGGGAAGGAAGTTTCCGATGCATAGGGTCAGGAAACTGCTCCCGAGGATGGCAGGAAGCAACTTCGCCATCATGAGCTTCAGCTACGTCTATTTTCTTCTGCCCCTTTACCTTGACCATGCGGGCCTGAAATCCCAGGCCACCATAGGGTGGATCCTCGGGGCCTACTATGCCGCGGCGACCCTACCCAGGCCTTTCATGGCACTTCTCGTGGAACGGCTGCCATTCAGGGTCAGCCTTTCGGGGGCAGCATTCATCTGTGCGGTTGGCAGTGCCGGCCTGGCGCTATCGGGCGTTTCCGTGCCGCTTCTTTTCCTTTCAAGGGTCCTTATGGGGTTCGGGTTTGGACTCTTCCTCGTATCCCTTACCACATACCAGACTATGGTCATCCCCCGCGAAGTAAGGGGAGGGGCCTTCGCGCTCATCACCATAGGGGCGATGGCACCCTTCCTGTGCGTGGTCCCCTTCGTAGATTGGCTCCTTCGCCACGGAGGCTTCGGCCTCTACGTGTGGCTTGGTCCAGTAGTGGCAGTAGTATGCGCCTTTGTGGGGGCGACCTTCTCAAGGGTCGACAGGGAAAGGACGGCGGGCAGCGGTAAGTGGGGGACCTACTCGCAGCTCTTCCGCCTACCCGGGGCAAAGGTGCTCTTCCTGGCGGTTTTTATCTATGCCATGACCGACGCCGCCATCATCTCCATATCCACCCTGGCCATGAGCAAGGGGCTGGTTTCGTCTTTCTTCATGTTCTCCTTCGCTGTCGGGGCGATCGCGGTGAGGCTTGCCGGGTTCAGGCTCATGGACGTCTTTCCCAAGGATGTGATGTACACAACGGTGACATCCCTAACTTCCCTTGCGCTCTTCGGTACCTCTTTTTCAGCCTCCCCGGCTGCCTTCGCATTCTGGGGGTTCATCTACGGTCTCGGGATAGGAGTGGGGTTTCCCCTTTCACTTGCCATGATCGGGGACGTGGCACCGCCCGAATTATGCCCCAAGGCCACAGCACTCGTATGGTTCATTCTTGACGGCTGTTTCTTCATAACCCCCGTCGTTCTTGGTTACGCCTCCTCCTTCCTCGGAGTTTCCGGGGCCTTCAGGGTCGTTCCAGGCATTCTTTTCTTTGCGGCACCTGCTGTCTATTTTTTCCTTTGGAGACCTCTGAAGAAATGATCCAACATCCATAACCATATCCTTTTTTAATCCAGACCTGGAATATTATTTCATTGTCCTGTTTGTTGTTTGCCTTCCCTGCGAGGATAAGGGGGGAAAACCTGAGCTGCAGGCACGGCACATAACAGTTCAGGTAAATTCTTCTACGGGAGGTTGAATAAATAACTTCCGTTAGATCCGGGATGTCTGTAAGGGCGGCAGGGATACGTTGCCCTCTCGTCAGAATGACCGCAAGTTTCGGAGTGGCGGCATCGACAGGCGGTGAGGATACAGACAGCCTCATCGGCAGAGCCGATGAGGCCATGTACAGGGCCAAGGACCTGGGCAGGAACAGGGTTGTCAGGCTGGACTAACCCGCCGGTTTTTCATGGGGAACATGCCTTGATCTTCTTCGTTCCTCGAGTTGCCCTTCCCGGATCTCCCTGTCGATCTTCATCCTCACGGAGACCTCGTCGTCGGTCAGCCAGAAATATTCCGGTGGGAGGTAGAGGATATCTTCCATGTCGGATTCGGTGAACATAATACGGAACCTTCCGCTGTGCCCCACCTCGACATTGGTTACCAGAACCTCGCAGTCCTCGCAATCAAAGTAGGCCCTCAGGTACATGCTGCACAACTCTGCGGCCCTTTCCCTTACCTTCTCCCCCAGCTGGATGTAGTGTTCGACTTCGAGCTTCAGCACTTTTGCCACCCCTCCCAACGATTTCCTGAGGCAGTATAGCATACTATCCTGATAAACCGCTAGCTTGGGGTTGGAAACAGTGAGACGTGAGACGTGAGACGTGAGACGTGAGACGAAAAAGCAGAACTCGTATCCTCTAATCAAGCTCAAGGAAATGCCCAGTCGCTGCGCTCGGGGCACCTTGTAAGTGGTGGATTGTAAACCTTTAACCGCAACAAAAGAGCCGGAGGTTTTTCGCCTCCGGCTCTTTGTATTCATATTGATGTTTACTGTATCGTTACCTGGTTTTCCCGTTCATCGTCAGTCGTTCGTTGTTTACGCATTTGATCTTACGTCTAACGTCTAACGTCTCACCTCGCCCTATGATTGGCGTTTCTCCTGTTTCCACATCGTCCAGAACACCGGCAACGGGAAGAAGGGCAGCATGCCTGTGAAGACAAGAACCGGGGTCAGGCCGAAAATGTCGGCCATTGCACCTATAGGAGCCAGGAGAAGACCCGCCAGACCGAAAGAGAGGCCAGTAACGATAGAGGCGGCAGTACTCCTGGCCTGGGGGGCGATACCCTGTGCGGCAGCATTCGTGACCGGGAGGATAGCTTCAAGGAGAGCATTGCCTGTCATGTAAAAAAGGATCGAGGGGAAGCCTCTCATCAGTGCAGCAGGTACAAGAAAAAACGGCGCAAGGGTCATGCTCGCCATTATGATCCTTCTGGCGCCAAAGCGGTCTGCAAGCCGGCCTCCAATAACGGGGGAGATGGTCCCTATGGCACTTATCCAGAACAATACTGTCCCTATCTGGACTATGCTTCCACCACGCGATGCTATCAGGAGGGGCAGAAAGAAACGGACCCCTTCGAAAGAGGTGTCCCTGCATAAGCATAGTAGCCACAACGGGAATATCGACTTGAAGGTGCTCCTGAAGGATCGAAGAAAGCCCATGGGGGAAGGTGATTCCGATGGTCCCTCCGCCTTCAGCGTAGGGATGAAACGGATCACCAGTAACGCGCCTGCAAGGACCGGGACCAGCGCAGCCAAAGGCAGAAGAAGTCCTGCCCCGAAACTTTCCATCAGGAATATTGCGTAAAGGGGACTAAGGGTCGCCCCCAGGATGCCCCCGATGGAAAAGATGGCAATAAAGAGCCCCAGGTTCACGGGGTCGCCCACATAGCCCACGCTTCCGTACCCGAGCGGATGGTAGACCGCGCTTCCGAACCCCCAGAGGCCGACTATCAGAAGGGCCATACCGTAGGACGGAGCTGTCGGCAACAACCCCGCACCCAGGGCCGACATTATCGGGCCTACGATTATTGCATAGGGCCGGGAGAAAATATCTGAAAAATAGCCCGCCATGGGCTGTACTATTATATGCAGTACACCTGAAAGGGATCTGAGGATCCCTGCCTGGGCGTAGGAGATCCCGAGACGGCTGACAATAAGAGGCATGAATGCAGGCAGGAACGCCGCATGGAGGTCGTTGAGGAAATGGGTAAGAGACAGAATGAGAAGTCTTTTGTTTATCGGAGGACGTTTAATGTGTATCGGCACGACAGAAATTCTCCCTTTCAATAGATAAAAAAAGGCTTATCGCCCGAAGGCCGGGCTCGATTCAAACATACCTTCCCGGTTTTTACGATCTGTCCCGGCTTATCTTCCCTGTTGATCTTTTTTCCATCCGGTCCAGAATATCGGCATTGGCAGCAGTGGGAGGGCCCCGATGATAATGAGGACCACGGTCAGGCTGGTCCGGTCGGCCAGGGCACCGATCGGGGCGAGCAGAAAACCTGCCAGGCCGAAGGAGAGCCCCGTTACCATTGATGCGGCTGTACTCCTTGCTCCGGGAGCCATCTCCTGTGCCGCGGCTCCAGTTACAGGCAGGATCCCTTGGAGAAGGGCGTTCCCGATCATGTAGAGTGCCACAGAGAGGATACCGCTCGTGAGGGCAGCAGGCACAAGGAAAAGGGGAGAAAGGGCCATGGTTATCTCGATGACCTTTCTGCGGCCGAACCTGTCGGCTATCGGACCTCCCAGCATGGGCGAAAATGTCCCAACGGTGTTGATAAGAAAAAGAATGGTCCCAATGTTGACTATGCTGCCGCCTTTTGAAGCGATGAACAGGGGAAGGAAAAACCGGATCCCCTCGACTGCGGTATCCCTGCAGACACAAACCATCCAGACGGGGAATATTACCCTGAAGGTCTTACCGAAGGACCGGAAAAAACCCATGGGGGATGGCGTCCCCTCGGAGTCCTCTGCCTTGAGGGTTGGGATGTAACGGATCACCAGGAAAGCCCCCACCGAGACAGGGACGATGGCGGCGATCGGCATCAGCGGACCGAACCCGAAAACCTTTGCAAGGAATATTGCGTAAAGCGGGCTCAGGGTCGATCCAAGGATCCCCCCCACGGAAAATATGGCAAGGTAGAATGCCAGCTTTCCGGGATCGCCGACGTAACCCACGCTTCCATGCCCGAGGGGGTGATAGACTGCGCTGCCGAAGGCCCAGAGACCTACTATGAGGAAGGTTGCTCCGTAAGTAGGTCCAAGCGGGAGCAGGGTCGCCCCGAGGGCCGTCATGAAGGGGCCGACGATAATTGCGTAAGGACGGGGAAAAAGGTCCGAGACGTAACCGGCCATGGGTTGTACGACCATGTGTATGAACCCTGAAAGGGACTTCAGCAGCCCTGCCTGAGCGTAGGAGATCCCCAGGTTGCTCACGATAATGGGGATGAAAGTGGCAAGGAACGTGCCGTGGACATCGTTGAGAAAGTGGGTGAATGAGAGGATCAAAAGTTTTTTGTTGAATGAGGGGCGTTTCAGGTGGACCTGCATGACCGGGACTCCTTTTAAAGATTATTTCAAACGGCTCCAATTGTAGCACTGCATACATGGAATTGCCTGTCCTTTTTGGAGTGGTATTATCGGGTGGTCCTCACAATACCTCTGCTGAAAGGTAAGTGGTGTTATCCGATGATAGAGAACACAAGACAGGGAATACTCGATCTCCTGGTCGACCTTGTAAAGGTACCAGGCATTTCAGCTACACCTGCGGAGGTTGAGACGGGACGTTTCATTCATTCCAGGCTGAATGAATTGCCCTATTTCAGGGAGAACCCGGAAAACCTTTTGCTGCTGCCCATCCCCGGCGACCCCTTCGGAAGAGAGGTCGTCATCGCTTTGGTGGTGTCGGCCACCGCCGCAAAGAGGACCGTGATCCTGACGGGCCATTATGATGTTGTCGGCACGGCCGATTTTGGTCCCCTTGAAGATCTTGCCTTTTCCCCCCTTGAATATACCGAGGCCATCAAGGGCACAAGCCTGGTCAAAGACGCGGAAAAGGACCTCAGGTCCGGGGATTACCTGTTCGGTCGCGGGGTCATGGACATGAAGTGCGGACTCGCGGCGGAAATGGCCCTGCTTGCCGAAGCTTCAAAAGTGCCATCGAACATGGACGTCAACCTTCTCTTCCTGGCGGTTCCCGATGAGGAGGTCGGCTCTGCGGGGATGCGTGCGGCGGTGCCGATGCTTTCGGAACTGCAGGATGAGAGGGGACTTGACTTTCTGGGCGCCGTACTAACCGAACCCGGCAATGCCGGGGCTCCCGGAGAGGAGGGGGAGTTCATCTTCCTCGGAGCTGTTGGCAAGCTGATGCCCTTTTTCTACTGCGTGGGCAAGGGCAGCCACGTAGGAAAGTATTTCGAGGGTTTCAACGCCTCCCTCCTTGCGGCGAACATCCTGCTGCTCGTGGAGGGGAACCCTGCCCTGGCAGAGAGTTCGAAAGGCGAGACCTCGCCGCCTCCGGCGTGCCTCTTCATCAGGGATATAAGGGACGGTTATTCCGTGACCCTTCCTGACAGGGCAGCGGTCTTCTTCAACCTTCTGACCCTTGAGAAGACCCCGGCGGAAGTTATACCGGAAATGAAGAAGATCGCGGGGGAGGCCTTCAAAAGATCAATTGACCAGGTCCGGAAGTCCGCCTCAGAGATGGATGAGGCCTTTGAAGGAAGCGAGCCGGAAGTGCTCACCTTTGAGGAGTTCGCCTCCAGAACGGCTGCCGCCGTCGGAGGGGATGCAAAGGGAAGGATAAGGGAGCTGGTGGAGGCCATGGACCCCTCCATGGACGACAGGCAGAGGTCACTGGCGATCGTAACCGAAATGCTTTCCTGGGCCCCTCCCTCTTCGCCCGTGATCATTACAGGATTCCTCCCTCCCTACTACCCTCACAGGAGAAACGGAAGCGAGAATGAAGGTGACCGAAGGATGAGAAAGGTAGCCGACAGGGTCATAGATACTGCAAAAAATCGCTTTGGGGTTGATATGACCCTCAGGGAGTATTTCGCGGGGATCTGTGACCTGAGTTATATGGGTTTCCAGGGAAGTTCCTTCGACGTTCTCTGCATGGCCTCGAATACCCCGGGGTGGGGCAGCGTCTACCGCCTGGCCATGAAGGAGCTCATGGGACTCCATATCCCGGTACTGAACCTGGGGCCTTCCGGGAAGGATCCTCATAAACCTACGGAGAGGCTCCGGCTATCCTATTCGCTAGAGATATTTCCCGAACTTCTGAGGGAAGCGGTCATCTCCATGGGGAAGGTATAAGATGTCAGTCAATACCAGCCTGAAATAGGTGATCGATCTGGAGGGGTTTTGTGTTTTTGAACTTTCCCGGTGACAAGGAGAGAATGAAAAAGGAGTCTTACCCGAAGCGACTCGTCAGGGCGGCTTTGATAGGAGGGGCCTACGTTGCCCTGGCCATGATCTTTGCTCCCATATCCTTCGGCCCGGTGCAGGTCAGGGTGGCCGAGGCCCTTACTCTTCTGCCATGGCTCTGGGTAGAGGCGATCCCGGGACTTTTTATTGGCTGCATCATTGCCAATTTCCTGGGAGGTTTCGGTATAATCGATGTGGTGTTCGGCAGCGCGGCCACCCTCGCCGCAGCTATCCTGACTTCCAGGATGCCCAACAGGTACCTTGCCGCCTTGCCTCCCGTAGCTGTAAATGCCCTCGTGGTCGGGGGCTATCTTTCTGTCCTTCTCGAAGTTCCACTGTTCCTGACCGTGATCTATGTAGGGGTCGGACAGGTAGCAGCCTGTTGCGGTCTCGGGATCCCCCTTCTTTCTATTGTAGAAAGGCGGTTTCGTGATGGAGGACGTTAACAGATCTTTCAACGTCGAAGCTTTCTATGGGACTCTTATTGACAAGTCACCCCTCGGTATAGCCATCCAGGCTCCCGACGGAAAGGTGATCCGTGCCAACAGGACTTTTTGCGATTTGTTCGGGTATGCCATGGAAGAGGTCATAGGTGTCCATCTCGATGACCTTGTTGCCAGAGACGAAGGCCTGTCGTCTGAGGCTGGTTCGGTCTCGACAAGGGTTACAGGGGGGGAGAATGCCCAACTGGAGGCAGTCCGGACCCGCAAGGACGGATCGAAGATCCCCGTTTCCATCAGGGGTGTGCCGATATGGGAAAATGGAAGGATCCTGGCCGTATATGCCCTCTATGAGGACATCTCTGAACGCTGGGAGGCCGAAAAACAGATATCAAGAGAGAAGGCCCTTTTTGAAAGGGTCCTTCTTGATTCCCCCGACGGCATAGCCATCTTCAATTCTCAAGGCGTTGTTACCCGGACCAATCCCGCCTTTGAACAACTCTTTGGGCTGGATCCGGGGGAGGCTTTGGGACATCCGCTCTGGGAGGTTGTGGGTAGAGGGAACAAAGATGATGATGTCCGCGACAACATTGACAGGATCATGGGAGAAAAGAGGGTGGACCATGAGTGCGTCAGGCTCAAGAAGGACGGCAGCGAGGTCCACGTTTCCGTCAGGGCTACGGCCATCACTAAACAGGGTGGATCAGAGGAGTATCTTGCCATCTACCGGGACATTACCGAGCGGATAAAGTGGGAACAGGACAGAGCCACCGAGAGGGTTTACTTCGAAAACCTCTTTATGAACAGCCCCCTTGCCATAGCTCTCCTAGACGGCGACGGGGTCATCCAGAGGGTGAACAGTTCCTTCGAGAAGCTTTTTGGATACGCTAGCTGGGAATGCATCGGAAGGAACCTGGATGGCTTCATCGCGCCTGGCGATCTCACAGAGGATGCCGAAAAACTTACCCGGAAGGTCGCAGGAGGTGGAACGGTAAAGGCCGAACGGTCGAGGCGCAGGAAGGACGGTAGCTGGGTTGATGTGCAGATAAACGCGGTCTCCTTCCCCGTGGCCGGGGAGCAGACCGTTATCTATGCCATATACCAGGATGTCACCGAAAGGAAAGTATACGAAGAGAAGATAAGGTACTTTGGCTACCATGATGCCCTTACGGGGCTTTTTAACAGCGCATACTTCGAGGAGGAGACAAGGCGCCTCGACACCCCGCGGCAACTTCCCGTCAGCCTTATCATGGCTGATGTCGACAACCTCAAACTGGTGAACGATGCCTTCGGTCATATCGAGGGTGACAGGCTTATCGTCGAGGCCGGTAAGATACTCCAGTCATGCTGCAGGCAGGAGGACATTATTGCCCGGTGCGGAGGCGACGAGTTCGTAATGCTTCTTCCGAGGACCTCCCTCCTGGAGGCAAGGTCCATCTGTGACCGTATACGGGCGGCCTGCAGCCGGGGGACCAGGGGGATGATCCCTCCTAGCATTGCCCTGGGGGTGGCAGTCAAGAACGAGGTCACCCAGGATTTTATCCAGGTGAGGAAAAAGGCCGACGATGACATGTATCTCGACAAACTTATGAGGAGCGAACACTCCAGGTCGGCCATATACTCCCGCATCGTCAACTTCCTTGAAGCCGACCCTAGAAGGAACAACCACATATCAAGGCTCAGAAAACTGTCGGGTCTTTTCGCCTCCCTGCTTTCGATGAAACAGGACGAAACAGGGAACCTCCTGCTGCTGGCTCAATTTCACGATATAGGGCTTATGCCGATCCCTGCGGAAGTGTTGTACCGAGAGGGGGCCCTGGATCCAGAGGAGTGGGAGGATTTGCGCAAACACCCTGAGAGAGGGTACCACCTTGCCAGGAATCTATCCCCCATAACCCCTGTAGCTGAGGATATCCTGTGTCATCATGAGCATTTCGACGGCTCCGGCTACCCCAGGGGGCTTGCAGGGGACGGGATCCCCCTCCTGTCGAGGATAATGAACCTGCTCTGTGCCTACGAGGTAATGACCGGCTGGCGCTCCTACAAACCCACCTTCAGCCACGAGGAAGCCCTTGAAGAAATAGCTTCCCGCGCGGGTGGGCAGTTCGACCCGCGCCTGGCGGGATTGTTCATCAACATGCAGCGGTCCCTTGAAAGAGAGGGCAAACTCATCTGACCACAGGACATATCTGCAGGGATCAGGTTATCCTCCAGCATGCAGCATTCCTTCCAGATCTTACTTCCTTGAGCGAGGGTTCTTGTCTGCATATCTCCTCCCTGAGGGGGCATCTCGGGGCGAAGGGGCAACCCCCATGGGACCATTCCCGTTCGGAGTACGGGGGCGTCATCTTCTTCCCTATCCCGGGGATAGCCTCGATCAGGGCCCTGCTGTAGGGGTGCAGGGGGTCTTTTACGATCATTTCGGGGGGGCCGGACTCGACGACTGATCCCTTGTACATGACCATGACCCTGTCAGCCGATGAAGCAGCGAATGGCAGGTCGTGGGTCGCAATGACCATGCCCATGCCCCCCCGGGTACGCCTTTTCAGGATCCTGAGCACTTCGCCCCTGGTGGCTGCGTCCTGCATGCTGGCCGGCTCGTCAGCTAAAAGGAGTTCGGGGTCCAGGGACAGGGCCCGGGCAATGCTTACCCGCTGCCTCTGTCCTCCCGAAAGTGAGAGCCTGACCCTTTCCTTCCATAGCCCAGGGTCATCCAGGCCTACCTCGGAAAGGAGCTCCCTGGCCTTCTCGAGGGCCTGGCCGCGGTTTCCCCCTCCTGCCAGCCGTATGGGTTCGGCGGCGGCATCGAGGGCGTTCAGCGTGGGCGGCACGCACCCGAAGGGGTCCTGGGGTATGTAGCCGCATCTCCTTCTCAGCGATACAAGAGCGGGTCGGTTACAGCCGGATATGTCACTGCCGAAGAGCCATATCGAACCCGACGACAGGGGGACCAACCCCAGGCACGCCCTCAGCAGAGTCGTCTTACCGCTTCCCGATTCCCCTACGATGGCGAGGCTTTCTCCCTCCTTTACCTCGAGATCCGCATCTTTCAGGGCCTCGGTCCCCCCGCCGGGGGATCCGAAGAATACAGAGACTTTTTTTGCCGCGAGGATCGGGCTGGCCATTATCCCGGACCCCCTATGAGGCTGAAGGCGGAAAGCAGTTCTTTCGTGTGAGGGTGCGAGGGCGATCCCAGTATTTTTTCGGGCGGGCCTGTTTCTACTATTCTCCCCTTGTGCATGACGGCCAGGTTCTCACACAGGGATGCGGCCAGGGGCAGATCGTGGGATACGAGAAGCAGCCCCATCCCTTTCTCCCGGACCATATCAAGCAGTGTTGCGGCCACCTCCGCCTGGGTGATCACGTCAAGGGCGCTGGTCGGCTCATCTGCTATAAGAAGTTCGGGCGAACATGCGACAGCCATGGCTATGACGACCCTCTGCTTCTGGCCCCCCGATAGTTCATGAGGGTATCTCTTTGCGTATTCGGGGGACAGGTTGGTCATTCCCAGGAGTTCCGCGGTCCTTTTGTCCGCCTCTTTTCGTGAAAGCCCCAGCCTGATCCGCAGAACTTCGCCAATCTGGTACCCCACAGTCAGAACAGGCGTCAGGGAGTTCATGGCCCCCTGGGTCACAAGGGCTGCCTTCTTCCAGCGGAAATCCCTTAGCCATGACTCTTTGGCGGAGAGAATGTCAGTCCCGTCATAGATGATACTTCCGGAAACTTTTGCCTGAGGGGGAAGGAGTCTGAGGATACCGTAAACAAGGCTGCTTTTGCCGCCTCCCGATTCCCCGACAATAGCCGTAATGCTTCCTTTTGGCAGATCCAGCGAGACGTCAGTAACAGCCTGGACGCTGCGGGCCGCTGTCCTGTAAGTAACGGAGAGGTTCCGGACAGCGATCATTGCCTCAGGCTGCCTTTCAGGCGGGGGTCGGCCATCTCCTCGATGGAGCGGCCCATGTCAAGGAAAACCAGGCAGATGATCGATATCCCGATGCCGGGTGGTATGATGAGCCACCATGCCCCTGCGGTAAAGGCGCCGAAGCCGTGGGCCTCATGGAGCATCCTGCCCCAGGAAATGACCCTCGGGTCCGACAGCCCCAGGAAGGAGAGGCCCGCCTCGGCCAGGATGGCTCCGGGAACTCCGAGGGAGATCGTCGCCAGCAGTACTGGCATTGCCTCGGGGAGAAGGTGCCGGTAAAGGATATACCAGGGGCTTGCCCCTATGGATCGCAGGTTTTCCACGTAACAGGATTCCCTGAGGGACAGTGCCAGCGATCTGACGGTCCTGGCGGTCCCCATCCAGGAAAAAAGCCCCAGGATAATTACCAGCTGCCACAACCCCTTTCCCCATATCCCGACTATGACCATAAGAATGGGAAGCACGGGGATGGACAGGAGCACATCCACGGTCCTCATGACAAGGCTGTCGACAACACCTCCCAGGTATCCGCTTGTCAGTCCGATAGAGAGGCCGAAAAAGGATGCCAGGAGGGTGGCAGAGATACCCACCAGGAGTGAGACCCTTATGCCCATGATGAACAGGGCAAGCACGTCCCGGCCTCTCTGGTCGGTTCCCATAAGGCCCCATTTCCCCCCGGGAAGCGTCAGGTTAAGGGAACCTCCCGACGGAATATCGCCTTCGATCGAAACTCTGTGCTCTCCCCTGGACGGGAAGAGCAGTGGGAGGGCGTTCGCCAACGGGGGGATCCCCAGTGCCGTTTTGAAGGTTATATCCCTTCCGTCCAGGTCCAGTGGCCATTTCCCGCTTCCCTGGAAGGACGCCAGCGTGAAGGTGCGCCCATCCGGGGTGGTCCAGACAAGTTTCGACACTGAATAGCCTTCGAATACCAGTTCTCCCTTGATGGATATGTTTTCAGGCGCTTCCCACTCCCAGTCAAGGACAACGATGCCCTGCGAGGGGGAAAGCACTGCGGAAAAGGGGGGAGGAGCGTCTCCCCCTGTCCATGCCGGGGGAGCGAAGGGCTTGGCCACTGTTTCCTGGGGACTCCTGGAAAGCCCCATGGGGGCGAAGACTGCGATCACCAGGATCAGAAAGAAGGTGATAAAGCTCCAGCGCGGTATCTTTATCACATTCCTGCCCTCCTGCCGACTTTGATCCTCGGGTCGGCGATGGCATAGGCTGCGTCAGCGGCAAGGTTAGAGATTATTGTCAGAAGTCCGAGGATGTAGAAAGCGGCCCCCGCGGCGGGGTAGTCATGTCCCATTATCGAGTCGAGCAGGTATTTCCCGACGCCGTGGAGGGAGAAGACGGTTTCTGTTATTACCGCTCCCGACACTATTCCGGGAAGAGCCAGAAGAAAAATTGTCAGTATGGGCGGCAAGGCCGAACGGAAAGCGTGGTTCCAGAGGACCCTGCTCTCGGAGAATCCCTTTGCCCTGGCAAGGAGTATGAAATCTTCGCCGAGGGTCTTTACCATCAGGTTCCTGACGTATATCGCCCACGAGCCGAATCCCAGCAGGACAAGGGATCCCGCAGGCAGAAGCAGGTGCCAGATATAGTCCAGCATTCGGTCAATGGCCCCCTGGGGGACAGGGATGGAGACGCTCCCTCTCAGGGGAAAGACCGGCAGGGTATAGGCCAGGAAGAGGAGAAGCACCAACTGGACAAAAAAGGACGGAAAAGAGAAGGAGATCGATCCCGATATCAGAACCACCTTTTCCGTTATTCCACCCCTTTTGCGGGCGGCCTGCACTCCAAGCCAGGTCCCCAGGGCGGAAGAAATGAGCAGCGCCGAACCTAACAGGGCTATAGTGTTGGGGACCCGGCTCCTGAGTTCATCCCAGATCGGTCGCTGGGAGAGGAAGGAGATCCCGAAGTCGAAGGTAAGCATTCTGCGGACATAGATGACGAACTGCCGTAAAAGGGGCTGGTCGAGTCCGAAAACCTCCCGCATGCGCTCCTTTGCCTCGGGGGAGAAACGGGGGTCCACTATCGAGGAGACCACGTCGCCTGGCATGATCCGGAAAAGGAAGAAATTGGCTGCTATCACCAGGAGGAGGACCGCGGCCGCGCCGATCGCCCTTCTTATCCAGTAGGACCTCAAGGGCTAATCACCCCCGGAAAGCCAGAACCCGTCGTTCCTGACGAAGTGGACGTATTCGCCCGGCCGGTACTCTTTGAAGATAAAAGGCCCGGTTCCGACCAGGGAGGTAAGACCCTTCACTGACGGGTGAGGCTCTCTGGCGGGTTGCCAGGTCTCCCAGTTGCCGATCCCTTCCAGGATGTGTGCGGGGAGTACCAGGGAACCGCCGATGTTGTGAAAATGCCAGAAAGAGACGTTCTTCATGGTCACGATCACGGTGCTGTCATCGGGGGTGTCTATGGAGTCTATGTCCCTGACATTGTCGAAATACCTCGGTATCTCGTTTTCCCTGAGGAATTCAAGGGTGGCCCTGACATCCCTGGATGAAAAGGGGGTACCATCGTGCCACTTCACGTCCCTGCGCAGCCGGAAGGTAAGCCGGGTATGAGCCACCCCTTCCTCTTCCAAGGTCTCTATCTTCCAGGAACTGGCTAGCCAGGGGATATCCTCCAGGCTTTCGGGGTCTACGGCGATCAGCCCGTCATAGATCAGACCCAGGACCTGCCAGTCATAGGCGGAACTGGTGCCAAGGGGATTCAGGGATCTCGGCTCCTCGGAAAGACACCACATGACAGGTCTTTCCCTTCCGTCGGAAGGTTTCATGCCGAGAAGCGTCCACATGTTGTCCGATGAGGTCCTTTCGGTACTGATTACCCCGTCCCATCCCTTTCGTACCGCCGCGACCATGTAGCGGGAATAGACTGGTATCCATGGAGATATCTCAGAGAGCATCCTTTGGGCCTCTCTCGCCGCGATCTTTGCGCTCTCATGGTCCGGGGCCCAGCGAAGTTCTTCCAGTATCCTGTCGAGATCAGGGTCGTGAAGCCCCTGGATGTTGTAACCACCGGTAACGTCCATTGAAGAGTGGAAGAAGGCGAAGAGACTGTCGGGATCCCTTGTGAGGCTCCATGCCATCACGAAGAGGTCGAAATCATGCATGTCAAGACGCCTTATCATGGTTGAAAAATCAAGGGGTTCGACCGTTACCGGGACCCCTATCCCGTTGAGAGCTGCGGCTATCCTTTCGGAGATCTCGGCCGTTGTCGGGGCCACCTGTGCCGTGGGAGAAAGGAGCCGGAAAGATCCTAAGGGTACGGTTTCGCCTGGGGGGACCAGTCTTCCGTCGATGCTCCAGGTCCATCCCGCGTCCTTCAGGAGTTCCCGGGCCCCTTCGGGGTCGTGGTTCCAGGTTTTTACGTCTGGTGCGTGATAGGGAGATACCGGCGGCAGATATGTCGATACAGGTTCACTGTAGCCGGAAAAGATATCCCTGACTATCTGCCTTGAAGGCACGGCCATCGCTGCGGCCTGCCTCAGGATCCTGTCGTTCCATGGGGCTTTGCGGAGGTTGAAGCCCATGAAGAAAAGGTGGAACCCACGGGATATGGAGAGGGATATATCCGGGTTGGATGCAAGGCGCTCCACGTCCGACGGACGGGTTATGTCTCCAAGAACATCCAGTTCCCCCTTCTGGAGGGCCATGATCTGCGAATCAGGGTCGCGGTAGATGACCATGTAGAGGTCCCTGATATGGGGCCCCCTGACAGCGGAGATGTCAAAGGCCGGGGAAGCGGTCGCGGTCAGGATGGACACCAGAACGAAGAATAGAAGAACGGCTCTTTTCAGTATCACTTCCGCCACCCCCAGAAAGGTTTTGGATATCATAGCACAGTGTAAAAAGATCAAGCGTGAGACGTGAGACGTGAGACGTGACGTAAGAACAGGACCTGTTAATCGGAACTCGTAACTCGTAACGGGGGGAAGAAAATAATCCCCGGTGAACGGTAAACCGCAAGGCCAGGAGCGGATGCCTACTGTTGACCGTTCACCGTTGACTGTTTACTCCTTTTAACCTGCGAGTTGCCAGTTACGGTTTTCCCCGTTCACGGGTTTTGTTACTCAGCAATGACCGCCAGGAAGACCAGGGGTTCGTCGCCGGTGTTGACAATGGAGTGGCTGTGCCCGTTGAGTGTGACGGCAGTATCCCCGGGGCCGACCTTAACCTGGACGCCATCCTCGATGAAGATGCCCCTCCCGGAAATGATGTGGTAGACTTCCTCGTCCCCCTCGTGGGTGTGTTCGCCCACGGCCGCACCCGGGTCAAGTTCCACTTTGGCCACCATCTTCAGATGGCTGCCCTCGGGTTTTTCCCCCGGGGCGATAAGGGGGTAGAACATGGCACCGCCGGGTCCCCCCTGAAGGTTCTCGCGTCGGATGGCTCTCATTTCCTTGCAGCTGCAGAACATGGCATTACCTCCTTTTTTGTTGATCGTTAGATGTGAAACGTGAGATGTGAGATGTGAGATGTGAGACGTAAGAAGAAAAAAGCGTAAACAGTTAACAGTGAACGGTGAATTGCAAGATCAAAAGCAGGTGTCTTTGCACCTTCTGTTTACTGTTGACCGTTTACTGTTCACGTTCTTGATCCTTCGAGTTACGCCCTTGGTTCTCAACTATTGTTGCTTCCTCGAAGTGTTCCAAAAATTATAACCGCCATAGCTGCCGCCATAACTGCGCCGGTCGTGAAAACCGCTCTTATCCCCTGAGAGGCGAAGATCACACCGAAAATGGGGGGGCCAATGGTCTGCCCCAGCCTTAGGGACATACTGTTCAACGAGAGGAACATGGCCCGGCTCTCCTCGGGGGAGTTGTCGGTAAGCATTGTCAGGAGGTTGGGGATGTTGATCCCCTGGCCGACCCCGAACAATACCGCGGGGATTATCATACCTGAAGAGCCTGGAACATGGAGGATGAACAATAGAGCCGAAGCGTAGAAGATGAAGGCGGTCGAAAGCAGAGAACGCCCCCTGAAGCGGCCCATGAACCACCCTGCCCCGGAAGAGGTAACTGCGCTGGAAAGTGACATCGCCGCCGAAACCAGGCCTATTGTCAGGGGTGTAGCCCCGTATCCGAATTTCAGGTAGAAGGGAAGAAAGGTGAGAAAACAGCCGTACTGGATTATGAAGGTCATCATGCTGGCGAAGAGAAGGACAGGGGTCCCTTTTTTCAAGAGTTCAGGCAACAGGGGGCTTACCTTCCTGACGTTGCTCCTCGCAGCGGAGGGTGTTCCCCTTTTCCCTTCGTCAAGTCTCATGTATGCCCAGATCCCTATCGGGATTGCGATCAGGGAGAGGAGGAAAGGGTAGTTCCAGCCCACCATGGCAAGCAAGCCTCCGATGGCGGGGTATGAAGCCGTCCCTACTCCTATGACGCTTGTGTTGTACCCCATTGCTGCTGACCGGTCGTGCCCTTCGAAAAAATCGCCGATAAGCACGACGTTCAGGGCATTGAGGGGCGCTGAACCCACACCCTGCATGAAACGCAGGATCAGGAGGGTCCTGAAGTCCCCGGCCAGGAAACAGGCCCCCCCGGCCACACCGAAAAGCAGGAGGCAGGGTATCAGGACCTTTCTCCTGCCGAAACGGTCGGAGAGGTGCCCCGTGACAGGTGTGAACAGGAGTCCCGGTATTGTGAAAGCCGATATAAGCCAGGCCGTGTCCTCCTGTTGGACTCCCAGGGCACGGATGATCTCGGGGAAGGCTGGAGCGATGCTCGCCACCCCGAGGACGGAGATGAGTGTTATCCCGAAAACAATATTGAGGTTAGGGTCCAGAAAAAGAGGACGGCTGCCGTTTTGGGTCTTGACCGCTGTGATGGGCTTCCTCCCCTTTCGGAGTTACCAGCCGTTATGATGGATCCTTTCAGGGGCGAACCTGTTGGAAGGCCCCTTGCCCTCAGAAGGGTATCCCAGCGAGATTATGGAGAAGGGCTTGATATCCCCGGGAATGCCCAGAAGTTCCTGCACTTTTGTCACCAGTTCTTCGTGGGGGAAAACTCCGATCCACACGGAACCTATTCCGAGAGCGTTGGCAGCCAGCAGAATGTTCTGGGTCGCTGCCGCGCAATCCTGCTGCCAGAAATAGGGGGCCGGAAGTTCCCTCAGGTCGCCGCATACGACAATTGCTGCAGGTGCCTGGTAGAGCATTTTGGAATAGGGGTGGAAATCGGGGATGCTGTCCAGGATCTTCCTGTCGTCGATCACAACGAACGCCCACGGCTGCTGGTTGTGGGCACTGGGAGCGCTCATGGCGGCTTTAAGCATGGTCTCCAGGGCAGCCGCCTCGATCGGCCTTTCGCTGTATCTTCTTATGCTCCTCCGGGAAAGGATGTTGTCGATCGCTTCAGATCCCATGATCCATTCCTCCTATATACCCCTTATGGTATAATATCAAATAAGGGAGAGTGATCTGCATGTGAATCCTCTTCAAGGCCGTGGCTTCGGCCATTTCATGGATATGGGGCCTCTTCCGAGGACTTTTCAGCGCCGGTTGAGGCAGGTTTGAAAAAGCACAGGGGACCCTCAAGTGGTCCCCTGTGCTCATGTTATCTCCGCTGAAGCCCAATATCCGGGTCGGGCCAATGCTCGGGTTCGATCCTGGGATTGTCGGGATCGACCACGGCGATATTAGCCATGGGCGAATTCTTGGAACGGTAAAGGGCGGTATCGGCGTTTACGAGAACCGCCTGCTGGGTTATCCCGGGGATTATCTTGGTAATGCCTATGGAGGCGGCCTCGAATTCAGGTATGACCTCGCCCACGGCCTTCCTGATCCGCCTCGCCACAGTCTCTGCCAGCGGAATGTCGCCGCTGTCCAGGATCACTACGAACTGGTTCCCCCCGAACCTGGCGACTATGTCGCCGCTGCGGACTGACTCCAGTATTGCCTCAGCGGATCTCTTCAGGTAGGCATCACCCACCATGTGGCCATGAGCCTGGCACACGTTCTGGTAATCGTCGAGGTCGATGAAAAGAAGTGCCTTTTCGGTCTCGTTCTCTGTCAAAACTCTCAGCAGGTTGTCACAGTACCTCCGGTTGTACACTCCGGTAAGATCATCCTTGAGCGCCATGTTCTCGGCGTTCTTCCTGGCTGCAAGCAGGGTTGATACTTGCCCGACGTTCATTCGGAGGATATCGAGGAAAAAGTAGGAAAAGAGAAGGGTGAAGGAGTAGGTGACTATTATGTAGGCCATTATTTCGTCCAGGTCCCTCACCTTCAGGATGGGGTAATAGAAGCAGGCAGCGTTGTAGAGAAGGATCAGGAAGAAGGCGAATCCCTTGGGTTTTACAAAATAGGGTCCAATGAGGGAGCAGAAAAGCAGCGTCATTACCTGCCTGAGAAGGATGACGCTGACGGGCATTCCGAGCCTGGTGTAGAAAAGGGGGAAAGAGGAAACCAACAAAAGGCTTGCTATCGCCATAAGGCCCAGAAAGGACCTTTTTTTTGAGGCTTGATGCAAGAGCCACAACTGTAGTGCTTGCCAAAAAGATCATCGCCAGAATGCCGTCGATCTGCCTGATGGCCCCGTAACCGAAAAGCCTGTCTGTGAGGTACATTGTCGCGAACCAGCCCGAAAGAACGAGGCAGGTAGCTATTTTCCGTTTTCGATACTGCTGCTGGAATTCTGCTGCGGTTCTTCCCATTTCGCCCTGGTCCATACGGATCCTCCATTGTGTGTAATAAAGGCTGATATAAAGAATACTATGTTCGCGAGGATATGGAAAGATTCTATACCTGTTTCAGGCACAGGTAAATTTTTTTGATGATAACCATAGGAGTGCCTCATCCCTGTTTTTGACGAGACCAAGAGATACGGCCTCGTTAAGTTCGGCGAGGACCTTTCCCACAGAAGGCCCGCTTTGCAAACCGGTAAGGGCCAAAACGTCGTCCCCTGAAAAGGCATTTTTCATTTTTTCAAGACGCACGACGGATCTCGCCGCTTCAAGGCTGTTCTCGACCCACAAGCGAGATAGATCCGGTCTTTCGTTCAGACAGTCTATCAGCACAGACAGGAAAAGTTTCCTTAACCAGGCCTCCCCCCTGGCCTTGAAAAGGCCCGCAAGTATCCTGCGATCGAGCTTGGCCAACGGTAGACGCCGGTATTTCAGGAGGCTGGCCACCTCTCTCGCGAGAGGCCTGGGCCAGCTCCATGAAACGGCGATCTCTCCGGCGCTGCCGCCGATGTCCGCCATCAGGCATGCTGCCCTTACAGCCGGATCGCCGGTTCTTCCATTGGCCAGTATCACTCGCCCGATGGTGGCTGTCCTTCTGTCGGGGGGCATATCCGTCAAGAATGGGAATACTGATCCCAGGATACCCAGCTTCTCCAGGGAAGAGATGAAAAGAGGGAGATCCCCTTCAAGGGCATGCAGTACCTCCTTGCCGACCCGGGCTTCAGGGATCGACGCTACTGCCGGGGAGAAACCGCGACAGGCCTCTGCCGATCCCGGATCTATTGAGAATCCATTGAGCAGGGAAGCAAAGCGTGCCAGTCTTACCGCTCTCAGAGGGTCTTCGCTTAGCCGTGCGAAGGGATCTCGGGTAAAACGGAGTATTCCCGAGGCGATGTCGGCCGCACCTCCCCACGGGTCAATGATCTCGCCGCCGGAGGTCATGGCGATCGAGTTGACGGTAAGGTCCCTCTTGCCAAGGTCCTCTTCTAGGTTGTCACTCCGGAAGGAGCTGATGTCAATTATCACACCCTGGTGACGGACAACGACTGTGGCTCCCGGTTCTCTTCCGATCACCGGTGATCCGGGCCAGGCTTCAAGTATGGCTCCAGTACAGGCGGAGGTGGCGATATCGGCTTCCCCGGTTTTTCTGCAAAGCATGAGATCACGTATGGCCCCTCCGACCACTGCGGCACGGTGGCCCAGAGACTCCAGTTCTGATGAGGCCGAAAGGGCTGCCATCAACACCTTGCTCAAGGATCTCACCACCCTGCAATGATTTTATCACTATAATTACGGGGTTATCCCTGGACCGGCGGGTTCCCGGGAGCAGCCAGGCCGTGTCGGAAAACCATGTACAGGGTTTGGGAAAGGCGGCCATAGGAGGTAATATTGGCCCTGTTGAAATTAACCGTTGACGGAAGGTCGGGAAGTTTATGGTTTTTACATGGGTCCTGGCGATAGTGCTCTTTTTATTTTCGTGGTTCACCGACCGGGAAAAGTCTGTTAAAGCCGCAAGGGTGGCGTGGTCTCTTTTCAGGGGGATCCTTCCGGTGTTCATAATAGTTCTCGTTCTGACGTCGCTGAGCCTTGGCCTGATCCGCGAGGATGTTATCCTGGACCTTCTCTCTGGCAAGGGCCTCCTTGCGGGGACCGTAATAGGTGCTTTCGCCGGGTCGGTTGCGGCCATACCGGGTTTCGTGGCATTCCCCCTTTCGGGGATCCTCCTGGGAAAAGGGGTACCCTATACGGTCATAGCGGCCTTTACCACCACCCTTATGATGGTGGGCGTGGTAACCTTTCCGCTGGAAAAGAGGTTCCTTGGCGCCCGGGTGGCCCTGGTCAGGAACCTTGCAGGACTTGCCGTTGCCCTGGTTGTATCCGTAGCCATAGGCCTGTTCTTCGGGGAACTGCCATGAAGCATGGGGGCTCTTTCCGTTCAGGCTGTATTGCGCTTGCCCTGTTCGGGGCCTTTGCAGCCATGTCGTGGTACCAGGGCTTTGAGCCGGGGATCAGGAGCGCAGAAAACCTGGTCTCCTTCACCAGGTCCATGGCGGGTCTTCTGCCCCCGGCTTTTCTTCTTGTCGGCCTTTTCAATTCCTGGGTAAAGAGGGAGACCGTCGAGAGCAACCTGGGAAAAGATTCCGGAGCCAGGGGTTATTTCTGGGCAATAGTGCTTGCCGGGACTATGGTTGGAGGCATCTTCGTGGCCCTGCCGCTATGCCTTGTGCTTCAGAGGAAAGGGGCTTCCCTGGGTGTTCTTTTTACCTTCCTGAACGCGGCGGCAATATGCAGGGTGCCCATGACCATATTCGAGGCCTCGTTCCTGGGGATATCGTTCACTATAATGCGTTTTGCCGTATCGATACCCCTTGTCATACTCGTGGCCAGACTTATGGCTTCCTGGCTGGGGGAGGATTTCAGGGTCAGGGATGGTTCAGGGGCATAAAGCCTGTGACTTTACCTGCAGGAACCCGGGACAAGTCCCGTGTGCCTGGATACCGATTCAGCAAATTCCTTGAAAGATCCTATGCTCGATTCCAGAAGGGAAAGGACAGTGCCGCGGTCTGCCGATCGGCAGTTGTTCAGGAAAATGTTCCTCAGTTCAATGGAATTCCTCATCCCCTCTGCAGCTTCTGGTGTCAGCACTGCCATGCTTTCCAGGGCCTCGAACTTTCCCTTCATGGAACTTGCGGCCGGCACTGAACTGTCGAGAGAGATAATAGCCGATGCCACGTCCAGGCATATCTGGACGCAATCTTCCAGGTCGAGTGCAATTATGTCCTGGGCTTCAGGATCGGAGGACCTTCCTCTCTGTTCCAGTCTCGACACGCAGCGGTCCAGTGATCTCATCTTTGTGCCCAAATGATCCAGATCCATTTTCTGACCTCCTGGTCTCCTTGCGTTTGAATTCATCTTTACCTCTCTGTTCTCATACGTTCTGGTTCTTTTCTCTTCCCCAATACATTTCAGGCGGGAGTTCAGGCTTCAGTTCCCTTCCGAAAAGGGATCCGACCATACACTCGGGAGAGACCCCGTCGTAAAGGATCCGGTGTACCGCTTCAGTCAGCGGGAGTTCAACACCGATCTCCCTTGCGTGTCTCACAAGGGCGTCCACGGTGTATGCTCCTTCGGCCACTTGCCCGAGGGACCTCATGGCTTCTTCCAGTGACATTCCTTCCCCTACTGCTTTCCCGAGCTTGTAATTCCGGGAGAGATCGCTGAAACATGTCACCATTAGGTCTCCCACTCCCGCGAGGCCTGCGAGGGTAAGGGGGTGCGCCCCGCATCGGGCACCCAGCCTCATTACTTCGGCCAGTCCCCTGCTTGCCAGGGCGGCCAGGGTGTTATATCCCATATCTCTTGAGGCGGCGATCCCTGCCGCGATCGCGATAACGTTCTTTACGGCTCCGCCTATCTCAACACCCGGGACGTCATCGCTGCTGTATGCCCTGAAGGATCTACCGGAAAAGATATCCTGCCAGAGTTCAGCCTCGCCGGGGATAGCGGACGCAACAACAACGGCCGTAGGTTTTCCGGCAATTACCTCCTCTGCGTGGCTAGGCCCCGAGAGTACGGAATACCTGCAGCGAGGGATTATTCCCGATGATATCTGGCTTATCCTCAATCCTGTGGTTATCTCTATTCCTTTTGCCACGTTGCACAGCCTTGCGTCTTCAGGCCAGAAGGGTTTGGCCTCTCCCAGGAAACTTCTTACCGATTGTGTAGGTATCGCACAGACGTGAAGATCGGAAGCTCCGGAGGCTTCTTTGAGGTCGGGAACAGCCTCGAGGGAAGGGGAAAGGTCCGAATCCCTGAGGTAGTCGGGATTCCTTCCCGTGGAGTTTATGGCCCTTGCCTGTTCAGGCCGCCTGCACCAGAGAGTGGTCTGGTGACCCTTTCGGGCGAGGAGATCCGCCAGGGCTGTACCCCAGCTTCCGGCTCCGTAAACGGTGATCCTCTTCATGGTTTCTCCCTTCATGGGTCAGACCCCAATGATCGTTTCCTTCCAGTCGAACCAGCAGTAGTTCTGTTCGGGCTTGGTCAGACCGTCAAAACCGAAAGGGAAGTCGCTGGCAAAAACGATGTCGTTGCCGGCCTGGAAACGCAGAAGCTGCCTGTCGCCCTTCTTCGCGAAGGGTTTACCGTCGTAGATACCGACGAAGTTGGAACAGAAGCAGGCCAGGACATCCGGGAAAGGAAGGTCCATATCCACTATCATTCTTGCAATGAACTCGCTGTCGGTCCTGTCGCCGATAACTTTTCCCAGGGAAGCCATCTGAGTCTCGTTGCCGTTGACGGCCATAATGAGGTGATGTTTCCCCTCAACGACGAAGGGGTGGCAGTTCTCGTCCCGGATAGAACCTGAACTGGCCTCCCTCGAATGGAAGACCGCCCATTCGTAATCGTGCCCTTCCAGAATGGCCGCGGCCCTTTCAGGGGGCATGTCGACGCCCCTTTCGTAATGAAGGACGGTCCCGTCCCCGTAAAGGACTACTCCGTTACCGTTGCCGCCGTCACGGAGTTCCAGACCCTTCAGAAAGGCCGGGAGGTTAGGGCACCCTGGAAATTCACCCAGTTTTTCAACCAGCCTTGAGATTCCCGACCTGTTCGCCAGGAGCATCCTGCACACGGTCATCCCTCCATGTAGAAAACCCGCCTTTTCAAGCACCTACAATGATATACCAGCGGAAGAATTAATAGAAGGCAAAACCCCCCATTGGTCCAAACATGAAAAAAAAAGAACCCGTTGAGAAGCAAACCAAAATCACCGGAATTACCCTGAGAGAATGTTCCGGTCCTGCTGAATTTGACGAAGCATCTTGACCACGGTTCGCTCGAAAAGCAGATCCTTCCCTTTTCCGGATCGGAGATTAGCGCCTATAATTAATAAGGTTAAACAAAGAACCTGGAAGGGAAGTGAATCCTTGAGGCATTCCAGGAACCTTTTCTCCATCCCGGACGTACTTCCGGAAGAAGAGATATTTGAATCACTTATTCCCGGATCACCGGTAAAGATCGAAAGGATCGTCTCGGCGGGGCAGTCGACTCCCCAGGGTACCTGGCTAGAGCAGGATGTTGATGAATGGGTGGTGCTTCTCCAGGGCAAGGCGGTCCTTGAATACGAGGATTTCAGGAAGGCAGATCTTGAATCCGGGGACTGGGTCTTTATCCCGGCCCACACCAGGCATCGTGTAGCCTTGACTTCCTCAGACCCCCCATGCATCTGGCTCGCCATCCACGGGAAGCTCCGTCAGTAACAGAAAGGGCGGGGATCTCCCCGCTATATTGCTCCCTGGTGGTCAGCGTTCACACCGTTGCCGCCTCTTCTCTTTACTTCGTACATGGCCCTGTCGGCCCGCTTTGTCAGGGAATTCTCATCGTCTCCATCACGGAAGGAAGATACCCCTATACTGCCTGTTACGGGGCCGTAGCCTCCGTGATCCAGTCCCGCTAGCAGTTCCTGGAGTTTCAGGGCAAGGGCCAGTGCCTGTGAGGAGTCTGTGGGTGAGGCGAGTATGAATTCGTCCCCGCCCCATCGGGCGGCAATATCCGACGAACGGATATTCTCCCTGATAGTGCGTGCAATTTCCGAAAGGGCCCTGTCACCGGCGAGGTGCCCCCTGGTATCGTTCAGTTGCTTGAAGTTATCCAGGTCGATCATGATCATGGAGAGGGGGGTGCCGTATCGCGCAGACTTGGCTATCTCCCTCTGAATGATCTCGTCGAAATACTGCCTGTTGAAAAGCCCCGTTACCCTGTCGGTCGTAGCGGATACCATCAGTTCCCTGTTCAGCCTTATCAGCTCTTCATCGGCTTTTTTGCGGTCGGTGATATCCTTGCATATCCCCTGGTTGAACAGGACCTTTCCGTTGCCGTCCTTTATGTACCTGGCATGATCCTCGACCCAGATGACCTGGCCGTCCTTCCTTTTAAGACGGTATGTTTCCAACCGGTCGACAAATTCAGTGTTGTCATTATCGTTGTGCATCTGAACTCTTTCGGTTTCGTGAACGTAAATGGCGGTGGGTATGTGAACTGTCTTGAGCTCTTCAAGGCTGTCATAGCCCAGCATCCTTACAAAGGCGGGGTTTGCGTCGACGAAAAAACCTTCCGGCGTCGATGTATAGAAGCCGTTGGGCATCTTTTCGATAAGGTCCCTGAATTTCGCTTCGCTGGCCCTCAGTGATTCCTCCGTATTTTTCCTCTCGGAGATATCGCGGTATATTCCGTAACCGAAGATCTTCCCGTCGGAGAGAAAGACAGGGATGCCCAGGAAGGACACCTGGATCGGGGATCCATCCTTTCTTCTCCGGACCGACTCAGTGGCTATGTTCTCTCCAGCGGCTGTGGCTGCCGAGAAGGCCCTGGCCTCCTCAATGAACTCCGATCCTTTTGCTATAAGGTCATCGACATTTTCCCCGAGGACCTCCTCACGGAAGTAGCCGAACATAGCGCAGAAGACCGAGTTGGCTTTAAGGACAGTCCCTGTATTATCGCAGAACACGATCCCCTCCATGGCGTTCTCGAAAAGGGCATGTAAGGATTCGCGTTCGAAGGAAAGGGCCTTCTCTATCTTCTTGCGCTCCGTTGTGTCCCTCCCCAGGGATTGTATCTCCACCAGGTTCCCCTCGTCGTCGAAGATGCCATTGTCGGTCCATTCCTGCCAGCGGATCTCACCGTTGTCAAGCAGCACTCTTTCCTCGCCGGTTATTGACGGGTTTTCAGGCGTGAGGGTCAGGAGCTTGTCATGGACGGAGGGTATGTCGTCGGGGAAAATGTGGTTGCTGAAGCACTTTCCCACGGCATCCTCGTAGCTGATGCCGTGGTATTCGCAGTAGGTTCTGTTCGCGTAGGACGCGACCAGGTCCGGGGTGAACCTGAGGATCATTTCCGGGTTATTGTCCAGTATCTCCCTGAGTCTTTCCTCTCTTGCCCTGATCTCAAGTTCGTAACGTTTTTGCCGGGTGATGTCTTTGTAGATGGTGAAGAACCCGCAATACTGATCATCGGCAGATACCGGATAGGAAGTTATCGCTACAGGGAAACGCGTGCCGTCCTTTCTCTGCCTCTCGGTCTCAAGAGAGATAAACCCCTTGCTGGGCAATTCGCCTAATAGATCCCGTCCTTCCCTGATCAGCGAAGGGTCCTGGGACACTACTTCGTCCAGGTCCTTCCCGAGGATCTCCTCCCTTTCGTAGCCGAACATCCGGCAGAACTCGTCGTTAACCTGGCATATCAGGCTTGAGCTATCACTGAACACAAGCCCTTCCGGGGATCTTTCCAGAAGGGTGCAGAGGATAGCCTCGTTAAGTTTTCCTATGGAAGGAGAGTCATTGTTTTCAGGCAAAAGCATTACCTCCAGAAATATTGTTACCAGGCGAGGATCAGATCACTTTCTAAAAAAGTAGTGAAACCTTGAGGAATTTTTTAAAAAGAAACCTGCAGATCGTGCTTGAGCCTGAAAAGATCTATGCCAAAACCGGTCTTTTGCCTCTGCCACCCAACAAAAAATTATACACTGAACACAACAATTGAAAAATAGACCACTTGTTTTGTGTATACTTTAATGAAGGAGTCCAGTTTCAAGCCGAGGGGTGCATCGAATGATATTCCGTGGATTATTTTGCACGATCACAGCCGCTGTCTTGTGGGGGACATCCGGCCCTGTGATGCGAATTGCCGACTCTCTCGGGGTGGATATCCTGACCCTTAACCTGGTCAGGGCGCTTTTCCCCAGCCTTGTCCTTTGTTTTGTGGCTATTTGGCGAAGAAAGAACGGTGTCGGATTTTTCAACACAAAAAGTGTCTCCCCGCTCCTTATCCCGGGGGCAGCTGGAATGGTCATGAGCGCCCTCGGTCTGAACCTTGCTTTCCTGAGATTATCCATAGGTCTTGCCATGGTCCTGTACTATTCAGCCCCGCTTTGGGTCATGGCCGGTTCCTGGATCATCAGCGGTGAAAAACCCTCCATCTCCCAGTTTGCGGCCTTCTCCCTGGCCCTTGCGGGAATATGGGTCTCGGCGGGAGGAGCCCAGAGGGCCGGCACCCTGGATATGGTCGGGGTCACAGGGGCCCTGGTCGGTGCTTTGGGATACGCCCTTTTTGTGCTGAACGGAAAATACGGGGCAGGGAAAACCGATCCCTTTGGATCGTTCTTTTTGACTTACATTTTCTCTACGGTCATTCTTGCCGTCATGGCTGTCGCCACAGGCAGAATTGCAGCCATTGCCGATCTCGGGAGATCATCCTGGCTGGTCCTCATCTACCTGGGGTTTGTAACCTCCCTGGTACCCTATGGACTCCTGATGCTGTCCCTCAGGTGGATCTCAGGCAATACCGCCTCGGTGGCTACCATGAGCGAAGTCCCCTTTTCAATGATGTGGGCATTGATAATTGCCTCGGAACTTCCCGAACCGAGCGCAGTAACGGGGGGTGCCGTAGTGCTTCTGGCGATCGCCTTTCTTGCCGGAAGCAAACGCTGAATCTGGCCCCGGTTCTGCTATAGTTCTGGTTGAGATGACAGAACCGGTTTGAGCAGGTACTTGCCAGCCAATAGAAGGAGGAGTCGGCAATGAAAAAGACCATAACGGCCGTAAGCGCGATGGAGGTCCTTGATTCCAGGGGGAATCCCACCGTCAGGACGTGGTGCAGACTGGCGAATGGCATCGAGGTTTCAGCATCGGTCCCCTCCGGTGCGTCCACCGGCGAGAACGAGGCCGTAGAGCTTCGTGATGGGGACAAGTCCCGTTACGGTGGGAAGGGAGTTCTCCGGGCGGTAGATAACGTGAACAGGATCATTGCTCCACGCATCGTCGGGATGGATCCCACCCGCCAGGAGGAGATAGACCGTCTTATGATCGACCTGGACGGGACACCCAACAAGGGGCATCTGGGTGCCAACGCCATTCTCGGGGTTTCCATGGCGGTGGCCAGGGCTGCTGCCGCCAGCCTGGAACTTCCCCTCTACGAATACCTGGGCGGTGGTGATGCCGTACGGATCCCCGTTCCAATGATGAACATTCTTAACGGGGGCAAGCATGCCGACAACAGTGTAGACTTCCAGGAGTTTATGGTCATGCCCATAGGTGCGCCAACATTTGCCGAGGCCCTGAGGTATGGGACAGAGACCTTTCACGCACTGAAGAAGATACTCTCGGCCAGGGGTTATGCTACGAGCGTGGGTGACGAGGGCGGTTTCGCTCCCGACCTGGGCAGCAACGACGAGGCCTGTGAGGTGATTATCGAGGCGATCGCTGCGGCCGGTTACTCCCCGGGGAAAGATGTGGCCATAGCTCTTGACCCGGCGGCAAGCTCTTTTTACGAGAACGGAGCTTACGTACTCTCCCGGTCGGGACAGGGGCGCAAGACCAGTTCAGAGATGACGGAACTTTACAGGGAGTGGGTGGAGAAATACCACGTCGTTTCCATAGAGGACGGCCTTGACGAGAACGACTGGGAGGGTTTCCGAACCCATACGGGGCGGCTTGGTCAAAAGATCCAGGTTGTCGGTGACGATATTTTTGTCACCAACCCGGTATTTGTCGAACGCGGCATCCGCGAAAAGGCTGCCAACGCTGTACTGATAAAGCTCAACCAGATCGGGACCGTTACAGAGACCATAGAGACGATAAGTATGTGCAGGGATGCCGGGTGGGGTTACGTCATATCCCACCGGAGCGGAGAGACGGAGGATGCCTTTATCGCCGATTTCGCTGTAGCCATGGGCGGGGGGCAGATCAAGACCGGATCGGCGTGCAGAAGCGAGCGCATCGCCAAATACAACCGGCTGCTGGAGATCGAGGCCGGGCTGGGCGGCAGGGCTGTCTTCACGAATCCCTTATCAGTCCGGTAAAGTCCCGGGGATCAGTTAACAGGGTTCTCCGGGGGGGGCCTTTTAAGGGCGTGGAAGACAGGGGCCATCTCGGTCACCGGGAAGTCGACCAGTGCCTTGCCTGTAGATGCTCTCAGATAGTTGTCCACCCACCAGAAGACGTTCTGGCTGCGGATGCCCGCCCTGAGGCGGCGCATCCGCCCCTTTTTCCTGTCTTCGGGCATCGTGACAGCCTGGTGGATAGCATCGGCTATCCCCTCGATATCGTAGGGATTAACGAGTATGGCGCCCCTGTGCATCTGTGAGGCCGCGCCCGCGAATTCGCTAAGTATCAGGACACCGTCATCTTCGACCTGGCAGGAGCAATATTCTTTGGCCACCAGGTTCATGCCGTCCTTCAGGGGAGTTACCAGGGCCATGTCCGCCAGCCTGTAGTAGGCGACGAGTTCTTCCCTGGGCAAAGATTTGTACATGTAATGGATGGGCACCCACCCGGGAGAGGAGAACTCGCCGTTGATGGAGCTGACAATTTTTTCGATATCCTCTCTCAACTGGCGGTAGGCCTGCACTTCCTCCCTGCTTGGCACAACTATCTGGATAAAGGTTATTTTCTCCCTCAGATCGGGGTACTTCCTCAGCGCCTCACCGAAGGCCCTCAATCTCTGGGGTATTCCTTTTGTGTAGTCCAGGCGGTCCACGCCGAGGGCTATCTTTTCCCTCGAAAGCTGTTTCCTGAGGTCTTCCAGGATCGTGTTTACTTTTCCCGACCTGGCTGCTTCACGGAATGAACGGTAGTCTATGCTTATCGGCATGGCTGCTGCCTTGAGCCTCCTGCCCTCTGCAGACACGCTGACTATAGGCCCACGCCCCGAGATCTTGATGTCAGGAAAAAGCGCTCTCAGGCAATCGGTAAAGTTCCTGCGGTCCCTCGTGGTTTGAAAACCCACGAACTCATATTCAAGCAGATCCCTCAGAAGGTCGTCCCTCCAGGGCAGCTTCAGGAAAATATCCGGGGGCGGGAAGGGGATATGGAGAAAAAAGGCACAGGATCTTTGGATACCCGATTCCTTGAGGATCCTTGAGACGGGGATCATCTGGTAGTCGTGGACCCAGACGAAATCTTCCGCCCGGCTGTATCTTGCAACGGCCCTTGCGAAACTTCCGTTGACCCTGCGGTATGCCTTCCAGTAGTCGGGCTCGAAACGACAGTGAGTCTGGAGGTCGTGAAAAAGGGGCCAGACGACCTCGTTGGAGAAGCCGTAATAGAAGGAGTCCACATCCTCCTTTGAAAGCCTGACGGGGAACACCCGGTATCCGGCCCTGTCAGAGGCGGGGCCCAGTATCTCTTTCAGGGTTTTCATGTCGACCATTTCCGCTGTTCCCGTCCACCCTATCCAGATCCCCCCCCTGTCACGAAGGACGGGGGTCAGGGCCGATACAAGCCCCCCGGAGGAGTGT
This sequence comes from Synergistaceae bacterium UBA4066, assembly GCA_002383685.1. Lineage (GTDB taxonomy): Bacteria > Synergistota > Synergistia > Synergistales > Thermovirgaceae > UBA4066. Next base: position 53,535 of record DFZC01000024.1, read on the forward strand.
GTTACCTGCCACCTTCCGGCGGAGCCCTCTATCTTCATCGGGAGCCTGTTCGAGACGATAACGAGCCTTCCCTTTTCAGTCATATCCAGTCCTTTGTCCTTTGATCAGTGCCTTCCCCTGGAGGCCGGCTTTGTCCGCCTGTTCCAGAGGGGTTTCTGGAGGGTGTAGCTTGCCTCAAAGGATTTGAACAGGTCAAGATAGTCCTCAAGGTATCTCGACATCAGGAACTTTTCCTGCACGGTCTTGCGGGCTTTTTCTCCTATACGGCGGCCCAGGTCCGGTTCCTTCAGGAGCATTATTATCCTTTCGGCGGCTTCTTCTACTGTATCTACAAGAAAACCGTTCTCTCCGTCGGTGATCTGGTGTCTTATCCCTCCCACGTTGCCTCCTATGACGGGTTTACCCTTCCACATGGCCTCCGTTACCGTAAGCCCGAAACCCTCCCGGATCGATTTTTGCAACACCACGGCGGCCTTCCGCTGCAGGGCGTTCACAAGGGCCGTATCCTCGACGGTAAGCATGATGATGCCTTCTTCCTGCTGCTCCTTCAGTTCATTGAATATCTCGACCCCCTCGGGGTCGTCGGAGGCTATGTTTCCGAGGAGCACCAGGTTGCAGTCCACCTCCTTGCGGGCTATCTTGAAGGCTTCGATCACCCCTGCGGGATCCTTCCACTTGTCAAACCGCGACACCTGTACCACCAGGGGCTTGTCATCGGGTATGTTGTAACGTTCCAGCCTTTCCTTTATCTCCTCGTCGGAGAAATCCCTGTTCTTGATGCTGAAAGGGTCAATGGCCGGTTTTATGAACACCAGGGGGGTTTTCGTGTCCTGCCTGTATTCCGGAATGCTGAATACGGCTGCGTCGTAACGGTTGACGTAATTCCTGATGTAGGGCCAGAGTTTTCGGTTCGGGTTCGAGAGGTCCACGTGGCAGACCCAGATCCATGGTCCCTTTTTGTGATAGTGCCGGACCATAGGCAAGGGTTGGGGGTCGTGAATGACCACTATGTCATGGTCGAGGTGGTTCCGCAGTACGTTCTCGAATACGACATGTTCATAGATCCTGAACTTCTTCCAGCTCAGGTTGATGTCCCCGCCCTGGAGGGCGTTGTGCATCTTCTTGGTAACGCTGAAGAAGTCGGGCGAGCCCTGGATCACCCTCCAGCCCATCTGTACACCTGCAAGGTTGGCAAGAAGGGTCATCGACCCGAGCAGCTCTGCGACCCCGCCACCGTAGTAGGTGGAGTTAATGTGCACAATCCTCCTGTCGGACATCTTCTCGGCCTTCAGAAGTATCCTTTCCACGGCTTCCGCGCCGATATAAGGTTCGTAGTGTTCAAGCCTGGCTATGTAGGGAAGACCCATGATCCATCTCTCCTTTCTCTGGAGCGGTCCGGTTTGTCCGGAATCAAGGGCTGATCTGTGGTGTCATTCCCGAAGTGTCCAAACAGGCAATGCCGGTAAACGAACAATACGGAGTCGGTATTTCCGGGGAACCGCTGTACAGTATTATAAGGTAATGTGTGGAATTTGCGAAATCCGGGGTTGACGCTGTCAGATCCCGGCTTTGTGTGCAAGAATATCGGAGATGGAAGAAAGGGGTTTTCCCATTGGTCCTTGTCGGGTTCGGCTGCATGGTGCTTTCCGCCTTTTTCTTCGGTTCTCTGGGACCTGCAGAGAGGGTGGCTTTTGAATATGGAGTGACGCCTGCGGGGGTCTCCCTGGTAAGGGCTGTAGTTGGTGCCCTGGTTGTGGGGATATACGCCCTGATAAAAGATCCGTCTTCCCTGATCCCTGGCATGAGGCATGCCTGGAGTTTCGCCCTCACGGGGCTTTTTGGGGTGGTCTTTGTCTATTACTTATCCAACATAGCTTTCGTGACCATTCCTGTCGGCCTTACGGTGATCCTTTTCTATACGAATCCGATCTGGACCGCCATAGGCGCTGCGATGATTGGGAAGGAGTCCTTCACAAGGGCCAGGGCCGCGGCCCTGGCCGCCGGTTTTGCGGGAGTCTGGGTCGCCGTGGGGGGTATAGGCGGCATACGGTTCGGGGAAGTGGACGTTAATGGCATTCTTCTTGCTGTGGTCTCAGGGTTCGGGTTTTCCTTCTACATACTCAACAGCCGTTACGGTACAGGAAGGACCGAGCCTTTCAAGACCTTTGTCCAGATGTTCTTGTGGGGTGCCCTGATGATGCTGGTCATCACCCTTTTCAAGGGAGAAATACCCGATCTTGGGGTCCTGCCCCTTCCTGCCCTCCTCTCGCTTGCCCACCTGGCCGTTTTTCCCACGCTGGCCTCCTACGCGCTGATATCCTTCGCATTGAAACATATCCCCGGGACAGTTGCCGCCATCACGTCGATGTCGGAGATCATTTTTGCTGGGTTGATGGCCTGGGCCTTCCTGGGGGAGGTGCCCTCTTCAGGCCAGCTAAGGGGAGGACTGCTAATTGTGACGGCGGTGCTCCTTCTGCTCTTTGAAGGGAAGATCACCCTTTCAGGAATGGAAAGGGCTGAAAAAGGGGACCCCTCTGGATGAGGTGTCCCCTGTATCCATTCATTCTTTCTTTGCTCTCGAGTTATTCCTAGAAAATTGTCTGGGAAAGGGCTCTTCCATCGGTGAATCGGACGATTATCCGGTAATTTGAAGGATCTGCGCTTAGTTTGCCGTTGTCGGCCAACCACAGGTGAAGTTCCGAGTTGCCCGATACGTTACGGCTGAACGATCCGTCCGGTTTGTTCAGCATCGGGCTTGTTGCCGTTTCCGTCACGGCAATGTGCCAGCTCTGGTTCCCGGGTATCGTGTCCCATGAGCCGCTTTTGCCGTCCAGGGATTCCACGGTAAGTGAATTTATAGTTCCGTGGAGGGAAACAAGGCGCAGCCGGATATGGCCGTCCGGGTTTGCGTCAAGACCTGTCCTGATGTCCGCCGGTTCACCCTTGCCTACCAGGTTCCTCGGTCCTTTTCCCATGTAGAAGGCTCTGACGCTGCTGGATTCCTGGATGTTCTCCACAGCCCCTGAAGGCATTACCGGCTTTGGCGGTACCCCCGGGACAAAGACTACCCGGTCGATGATCCTTTCGAAGGTCCTGCCGTCACTCATGACAGCGATAACCCTGAACCTGTTCCCCTGGTCGGCCAGAGCCCCGGCGTCGTCAAGCCATAAGGTGAGATCTTTCTTTTCGGAAATGGCAATGGAAACCGTCCCGCTTGAGGAGTTCAACACCTTTCCCGCTTTGTCCGTTACCACAATGATCGGCTTCTTGTTGCCGGGAAGCGTGTCCCACTCGGCGACGGATCCTTCCACTCCCCTTACGATGAAACTGATCACGGTGCCCTGGCCCGACAATGACATGTCGACCCTCCAGTCGGGGTTGCCGTCTGCCCCGGGGCTCTCGCCGCGGTTTGCAACATCGGTCGTTTCGGGGGGGAAAAGTTTTGCGGACAGTATGCCCTCGCCGGCTTCCGGTTCTTCTTCTCCGGGCGCGGCTATTGCGCGGAAGATCGTGCCGTCGTTGAACTGTACGATAACCTCGAACCTGGTCTTGCCGCCTGACACGGCTCCGTTGTCAGCGACCCAGAGATCCAGGGTGGTATCACCATCGACGGAGAAGCGGACGCTCCCGTCGGCGCGGTTCTTGAGGTTGCCGTCCATGAACACGGCTATTGCCCAGACGCCGTTTCCGGGTATTGTGTCCCACATTGCGTTCATGCCGTCCACATTGCGGATGGTTATCTGGTCCACCACTGATATGGTGGTGAATCTTACCCGGAAGTGGGCATCGTTGGCGCCGTCCTTGCCCAGTGTCTCCCTTTTTCCGGCCACATCACGGCCCTGGATGCCGTAGGCTGTGGCGGTGATCAGGTCGCTTCCCTCCTCCTGGGCGGGTCCGGGAAGTTTGAAGATGTCGGGCATACCCTTGACCTCTGTCCTGGCGGTGGCAGTGCTGCCGTCGATAAACCTGACGGAAACCTCGTATTCCCTGGTCTGGGAGAAGGCAGCCCCGTCGTCGGAAAGGTAAAGGTTAAGGGTCGCAAACCCCAGGAACGGGGCTATCGGCATGCCCGAAGTAGCCGTCAGGGTCTTGCCTGTGGCGTCCTTTATTACCAATGCCCAGTTGGAACTCCCCCGGGCAGTATCCCATTCCCTGGTCCCGTCGACGGCCTTGATCGAAACATCGGTAACAGCGCCTATGCCCTTCAGCGATAAAACGAAGTGGACGTCCGGTTCTCCGTCAGGTTCCAGTGACCGTTCCAACCCCAGCACGTCTTCCTGGGCGGACCTGAAAGAGAAGGCCGTTATCTCTCCCATTGCCCCCCAAGCGGTGCCCGATGCCAGGATCATAAGAGACATGAATATTGCGGCAAAAAGCACCCTTGTCATACCTGGCTTCATAATTACTCCCTCCCTGCTCTTTTCTGTGTCTTTGATTTACTTATCTAACTTATAAGCATTATAGCATTCTGGCAATAATTCAGTCAGGGTAGGCAGAAGGTACCGTCATTCCCCGATAAGGCTGATGATCTCGGCCATGAAGGCCGGAAGGTCCGACGGGCGCCTGCTTGTAATGATCCTTTCCGAGTTGACGACTTCCCTGTCCACCCATGTCGCCCCTGCCAGGATCATGTCGTCCTTCAAACTGGGGTAGCTCGTTACTGTTTTTCCATGAAGTATCCCGCATGAGACCAGGAGACTTCCGGCGTGGCAGATCCCTGCTACGAATCCACCCGAATCGTAGGTATTCCTTACAAGTCCTGTGATCTCCGCCGACATTCGAAGCCTGTCGGGTGCCCATCCTCCTGGAATGACCACTCCGTCAAGAGGTCTTCCGGCCATGCTGCCGGCATCGTATGAGGCATCGATGGTGGTACCGTATTTGCCTTTGTATAACTTGGGAGCGACAGGTGCTACAACGACGGGGTCATGTCCCGACTCCTGCAGCCTGTAGAAGGGGTACCAGAACTCAATGTCGTGGAAATCGTTCTCTACCAGAACAGCTATCTTCCTGGCCATCTGCGGTCTCTCCTCTCTTGAAGGACCTGGATCCCGGTCTGTGTTTAACCTGGATTATACAGCCTTGGCCGGGTTAGGTGTTCGCGGGTCTTTTGCGTTATCATTTCATCATGCAACACAGACCGGAGAGGAGAGTGGACCCCGTGAAATGCACGAGCTTCAGGGAGACAGAACAGGCATCTACACCCCACGGTGTAAAAGTGTGCAAGCTTTACGACACCCCCGACGCCCAGGCGATACATATTACCCTGGAGCCGGGAGAATCCCTTAAAAGACACATCACTCCCGTTGACGTCTTTTTCTACGTCCTTGAGGGCACCGGCGTGGTGGAGATAGGTGACGAAAAGAAAACCGTGTCGAGAGATACTCTTGTCGAGAGCCCAAAGGACATACCCCACTGCTTGTACAACGAGAGCGACGCCACCTTCAGGTTCCTCGTAGTAAAGGCGCCAAGACCTGTCACTGCGACAAAGCTGCTTTAAACCTTCAGGTAACTCCAAAAACCGCGAAAAAGGAGGGAAACTCATTGGTCCTCGAGATAAAGAAAGGTGTTTTCTGGGTCGGCGCAAAGGACTGGGCCCTTCATAGCTTCCACGGTCACGAACTTTCCACCCACAGGGGAAGTACGTACAATTCCTACCTGATAAGGGACAAAAAGACAGCCGTGATCGATACCGTGTGGGGTCCCTTCACTAACAAGTTCATCGAGAACGTGAGATCCCTGGTGGAGCCGTCGAAGATAGACTACGTGGTGACCAACCACGCGGAGACCGATCATTCGGGAGCGCTGGGAGCACTCATGGATCTGGCCCCCCAGGCTGAAGTGGTGGTTTCCCCCAGGGGGATGGAGAGCGTGCCCGGCCACTTCCACAAAAAATGGAAATTCCGCCAGGTCAGGACCGGTGAATCCATACCCCTGGGGGAGACGGAGATGATATTTGTGGAGGCCCCCATGCTTCACTGGCCCGACAGCATGTTCACCTACCTGTCGGGAAGGGGCCTGCTGATGCCCAACGATGCTTTCGGTCAGCACTACGCTTCGGCCTTTCCCTACAACGACCAGGTCGACCAGGAGGAACTGTTCGAGGAGTGCCTGAAATACTACGCCAACATCCTCACCCCTTTCAGCCCCATGGTTTTGAAAAAGATAGATGAGGTCCTGGCACTGGACCTCAAGGTTGACATGATCGCTCCCAGCCACGGCGTGATCTGGCGCAAGGATCCCCTTCAGATCGTGAAGAAGTACCAGGAGTGGGCGAAGCAGGAGCCCGAGAGGAGCGCAGTCGTTCTTTTCGATACCATGTGGAACGCTACCAGGGACATGGCCGATGCTATCAGCGAGGGGCTGGCCGAGAGCGGGGTCCCGTCGAAGGTCTTCCATATGGCTCTCTCAGACCGAAACGATGTGATCACCGAGATCTTCAGGTCCCGGGCGGTGATAGTGGGGTCTTCCTGCATCAACGGCGGCGTTCTCCCCACAATAACCCCCATCCTGGAGGACCTTAGGGGGCTCAAATTCAGGAACAAGACAGGAGCAGCTTTCGGATCCTACGGTTGGAGCGGGGAGAACATAACGAGGATCGAAAGTCATCTCGAAGAGGCCAGGATCCCCCTTGCCGTGCAGGGGCTTAACATCAAATGGTGTCCCGACGCCGAGGGGCTCGAGAAATGCCGGCAGATGGGAAGGGATATAGCGGACCGTATGTAGCGTTAACGTTATTTCCCTGTGACTGGGTCAGATTTGGTGTAAAATAGACCTGTCGGGGTCTTCTCGGGCAATACCGGAAGCTCACGGCAATATCGCCTTGCGGCGGAGTTCGTTCCCGCCGCTTTTTCTTGTTATCGATACAGAAGGAGTTGGGTAATTACATGGAGAAAAAATCAGGGGAACTTTCTTTCGGGAAAGTGATACCCCTCCCCATTGAGGATGAGATCAAGCACAGTTATCTGGACTACGCCATGAGCGTCATTGTGGGACGTGCGCTTCCCGATGCCAGGGATGGTCTGAAACCCGTTCAGCGCAGGGTCCTTTTCTCCATGCTGGAGCTCGGGCTAAGGCACAATCAGCCCTACAAGAAATCCGCCAGGGTCGTCGGCGAGACCATGGGTAAATACCACCCCCACGGCGACTCGGCTATTTACGACACCATGGCCAGGATGGCCCAGGACTTCTCCATGAGACAGACCCTCGTGGACGGCCAGGGGAACTTCGGCTCTATTGACGGGGATCCCCCGGCGGCGATGCGCTATACGGAAGCCAGGCTCTCAGCGCTGGGCGAACAGATGCTGGCCGATATCGACGAGGAGACCGTCGACTGGGGACCCAATTTTGACGACTCGCTGAAGGAGCCCCTTACGCTTCCCACCAGGGTTCCCAACCTCCTTGTGAACGGCAGCACCGGCATTGCCGTAGGGATGGCAACCAACATGCCGCCCCACAACCTGAGGGAGGTCGTCGATGCCCTCTGCCTGATCCTCGACAACCCCGACGCCGGGGTCGAGGAGATACTTTCAGCCCTGCCTGGCCCTGATTTTCCCACAGGCGGTGTCATCCTCGGGAGGCAGGGTATCCAGGATGCATTCCGTACGGGCAGGGGAAAACTCATAATAAGGGGCAAGGCCCACGTTGAAGAGGGGCGCAAAGGCAGAAACTCGATAGTAATAACCGAGATCCCCTACATGGTCAACAAGACCAACCTCCTCGAGACCATAGCCAAGGGTGTCCAGAACAAGACCATAGACGGGATAACCGACCTTCGTGACGAGTCCGACCGGCGGGGAATAAGGGTGGTAATGGAGCTTGCCAGGGACGCTAACGACGAAGTCATCATGAGGCAGCTTTTCAGGAGGACCCAACTCCAGACCACCTTCGGTATCATAAACCTCGCCCTTGTCGACGGTCGCCCCCTGGAACTCTCCATGATGGCCATGCTGGGCCTCTTCCTGGACTACCGCAGGGAAGTCGTCCGTCGAAGGACCATCTTCCGTCTCCGCAAGGCAGAAGAGAGGGCCCATATAGTGGAGGGACTCATCAGGGCCATCGACATGATCGACGCCGTTATCGCCCTGATCAGAGCCTCGAAAGACCCCCAGGAAGCCAGGGCTGGACTTGTGGGGACACTTGACTTCAGCGAAGCACAGGCCCAGGCCATTCTGGACATGAGGCTTCAGCGCCTCACAAACCTTGAAAAGAACAAACTGGAAGAGGAGTTCGCCCAGCTTCTGGCCGACATCGAAAAGTACAGGAGCATCCTGGGCAACCCGGCCACCCTGGACATGGTCGTAAGGGAGGAACTGGCAGAGATCCGTTCAGGGTTTTCCGATGACAGAAGGACAACCATTGTAGATGCTGTCGACGAAGTCTCCCTGGAGGACCTGATCCCGGAAGAGGAGATCGTTGTTGTGCTTTCGAGGGACGGCTATCTCAGGAGGATGCCCCTTGAGCAATACCGTCTCCAGGGCCGGGGGGGCAAAGGGGTAAAGGGAGCCACCCCGAAGGTGGGTGACGAGGCTGCCATTATTTCGGTATCCTCAACGCACAGGGATATTTTCCTCTTCACGACAAAGGGCAGGGTCTTTGCGGTCAAGGGGCATGCCATCCCCGAACCAAGGACAGGGAAGGGGAGGCTTGCGAGCCAGTTGATCTCCCTGGAGAACGGCGAATCCGTCGTGGGGATGAAGGACAGCCATCTTCACGGCGCAAGGTTCGTATTCTTTATCACCGCCAAAGGTGTGGCCAAGAGACTTCCCGCGGAAGAGCTGGACAACCTTACCAGGGCCGGCAGGAGGGTCCTGACCGTCGACGATGGCGACGAGATCGCCAGGGTCCGCTTCTCGAGCGGCAGTGATGATATCTTTCTTGTGACCGCCAAAGGTCAGGCCCTCAGAGTCTCCGAGAGCGAATTCCGCCCCATGGGACGTCAGGCCAGGGGGGTACGGGGAGTACGCCTTATGGCGGGTGACCGTGTCGTTGGATGTGATATCGTTAAACCCGGCCACCAGGTATTGCTGGTGAGTGAACGCGGTGTCGGGAAAAGAACCTGTTACGACGAATTCATGCCCCATCACAGGGGCAGCGGCGGATGCAGGGCCATGAAAATATCACCCAAGACCGGAAAGATCGTGGGTTCCTGGGGACTTATGCCCGATGACCAGATCATTGTCATGACCAACAGGGGCAGGGTGATAAGGCTCGACGTAGATGAGATCTCCATTCTGGGCCGGACCGCAACGGGATACAGGGTCATCAAGGTGGCAGAGGGGGATGAAGTTGCGGATATCAGCGTCATCAGGACCAGCGAAGAAGAAGGGGAATAGGAGTTGAGACTGGCACCGGAGGGACGCAAGCCGGTTCTCATATTAACAGGTGCCGCGGTCATTTCACTCCTGTTTTTCACCTGGTGGGCGGCTGTTCTGCCTGCGTCCATGGCTGCTTTTCTGGCCTGGTTCTTCAGGGACCCGGAAAGGTTTCCGCCGGAGGACAGGGAGGGGTGGGTCAGCCCCGCTGACGGAAGGGTCGTGGAAGTCTGCTCTTCAGAGCATCCTTTCACGGGCAGGTGTACAGTGGTGGGGGTGTTCATGTCGCCGCTGGATGTTCATGTGAACAGGATGCCCTGCAACGGGACCCTTTCCTACATGGAGTATGTTCCGGGTAAAAAGCTTATGGCCTTTAACCCCAAGGCTTCCCTGGAGAACGAGCGTTTTCTGATGGGTTTCGATGCCGGTGAGGGCAGGGGAATGACCGTCCAGGTGGCCGGTTTCCTGGCAAGACGGATAGTCTGTTCCAGGGAGAAGGGGGATACCCTTTCTCGCGGTGAACGTTTCGGGATGATAAAATTGGGTTCCAGGGTCGACCTGTACCTCCCGGAAGGAATGCATCCCGCTGTAAAAAAGGGGGAGAAGGTCAGGGCAGGCGAGACAGTGATGGGAGTGAGGGAACAGGATGAGGCGTAAGAACAGAGGGAAGCCGGTTCCGATGAGGACGATAATCCCCAACATGATAACCAGCGGCAACATGCTTTGCGGCATGCTGTCCCTGGTCCTTTCATTCCATGGTCAATACGTTCCAGCCTCCTGGCTGATATTCATAGCCGTGATCTTTGATTTCATGGACGGCAAGATGGCCAGAAAACTGGGCGGAAGCAGCAGTTTCGGCATGGAACTCGACAGCCTTGCCGACGTTGTAAGCTTTGGAGTTGCACCGGCCATGGTAATGTACTCCGTGTATCTCAAAGGTTTCTTTGGGGTAACGGGTGCTATTGTAGCGGCCTTTTTTGCACTCTGCGGAGCGCTCAGGCTCGCCAGGTTCAACGTCCACCACGTCGATGGATCTTTCCAGGGACTTCCCATACCGGCCGCAGGCCACTTCGTGGTCTCCTTTGTCGTCGCCGGGATATTCCTTCCTCCGCCGCTTATGGCCCTGATAGTTGCTGCAACGGGTTTTCTGATGATATCTAACGTTCCCTTCGGCAACCTCAAGGCGCTGAAGCCCGGCAACATGGACCGCCGCAAGGCGACCTTTCTCTGGGCTTTTGCCTTCATGCTCATTGCCGTTCTCAGGAACAGAGCCCCGCTGGCGGGGATACTCATATACATTGTAAGTGGTTTTGCAGGTGTGGACTGGGGAAAGTGGCTCTCTCTGGAGACTGTGGACGAGGAAGACCTGGCCGAGAGAGACGCCTAGGGTTATTATTGATCGCAGGGGATGGAGGTGCCTTATCGAATGAATCATCTCATTGGCTACCTGGTTGTAGGGGCGATCGCGGGATGGCTTGCCGGTAAGGTCTGGCAGGGCAGGGGTTTCGGGTTCTTCGGCAACATCGGGGTTGGGATCATCGGTGCATTCGTCGGAGGTGTCATCTTCAGTTCCATAGGTATCTACCCGATGGGATTTGTCGGATCCCTTTTTATGGCCTTTGCCGGGGCGATAGTTCTGCTGTTCCTGATAGGGCTTCTGAAGAGGAGATAGCGACAGCTATATTGACGACCAGGGGCCGCCCAGGGGCGGCCCCTCTTTTTTCAACCTACTTTTTCCAGCCTGGGCCAGATAATGTAGATGGCAATGATCGAAAGTACGAGGCTCGGCAGCATAAAAGAACCGTTGTAGATAGCGGAGTAGGCCCATACATTGGTCCCCTCAGGTGCGTAAGCGGCAAAAAAGACAACTCCCGACAGAACATGACAGGCAAACCGGGCCGAAGCTCCGATCAGCAGGCCTGCCCAGAGAGGGCGCCTGCAGACGGCGGCAAGGGAAAGGGCGGCGAAAGCCATGGGATAGTCAAGCAGCGCCTGTGCGGGATGTACCACGTAACCTCCCAGTATCAGCTGAAGCAGCCCTGCGACGGAGCCTGCGCCCAGGCCCGCTTTTAGCCCCCAGCGCAGGGTGAAGAGAAAGAGGGGCACGTTCTCAAGTGTTATGGAGCCTCCCTGGGGCATTCTCCAGAGCCTCAGGTATGAGAGCGCAAGAGCAAGGGCGGCTGCAAGCGCCCCTTCGACAAGGATCCTTACCTTCCTGTTTTCCATTCCGTTCCTTCTCCCTTCCATGGGTATTGAAAGGGAACCTGTCCTGGACCGAAGAAAAGCCCCCCGGGGTCCGGGGGGCTTACGGGGCACCTGTATCATATTGTCCCGCAATATCCCTTCGCCGGTATTACCCGGATCAGGTTCCAGGGGTCGAGACCGAGGTCTCCTCTCAGTCGGAATTTTCCGACTCCCCCATTGCGATCTTGTTTATACGACTGGAGGGTGGTTTTGTCAAACCGGACTACCGGTCCGCCTTTGACTGAGGCCGGACAGCCGATCGGTCCGTCGCAGAGGGGGACACAGGTTACGGGCCATTTTGAAAGGTGCCTGGGTCGGCCGGCTGCTAACTCTTTGAGTAAAATAATGATATATTAAAAGAAGAAGAATGGTACGAGATGACCCTTTTGACGAGGTGATCCTCCTGATTAAATTTTTCTGCCCCAGTTGCGGAAGTATATTCGACCAGACCCTGAGACCCGTCAGCTGTACCTGCGGAGCTCCTCTGAAGAGCTCAATCGACTGGTCGGATCTTGACATAGACAGTTCCGCGTCCGGAATGTGGCGCTACAGATCGATCCTGCCCGAGTCAGACCCTTCCCTCTCGATGGGTGAAGGGTGGACCCCCCTTGTTCCCTGCCGTACGAAGGACCTTTTCTACAAACTGGAGTATATTTCCCCTACGGGGTCTTTCAAGGACAGGGGGGCAGTGCTTGTAATATCCGAAGCAAAGAGCCTCGGGTGCGATTCGGTCGTCCAGGATTCCTCCGGTAACGCAGGCTCCTCGATCGCGGCATACGCTGCCAGGAACGGGATCAAAGCCACCATAATAGTTCCCAGGGACACCTCGGATTCCAAGAAAAAGCAGATCGAGCTCTACGGGGCCACCCTTGAGGTGGTCGATGGCGACAGGAAGGATGCTGCTACCGTGGCGATGGCCCTGGCCGAAAATTCCTTTTACGCCAGCCACGTCTGGAACCCCCTTTTCCTGGAGGGTACGAAGACCGTGGCTTTCGAGATATGGGAACAGCTTGGCAACAGGGCTCCGGACGTGGTGGTGGTGCCTGCGGGCAATGGCACAATGCTGCTGGGGGTCTTCAAGGGTTTCAAAGAGCTTCTGCAGCGTGTAAGGATCAAAAGACTGCCCAGGATCTATGCGGTCCAGGGCGCCGCCTGTGCTCCCCTCTATGCCCGATGGAAGGACACGGGGGAAACGGTGTTCAGTGCGACCCTTGCCGAAGGCATAGCAGTTGCCGCCCCCCCGCGTATGAAGGAGATGCTCGACGCGATAAGAATAAGCAGGGGAGATGTCCTGGTGGTTGATGATGAATCAATCCTTGCCGAACAGGAACGTCTCGCACTTGAAGAGGGCCTCCTGGTGGAACCTACGGCCGCGGCAGCCCCGGCTGCGGAAAGGGTTCTCCGGAAAAGCGGGGTAATATCCGAAAGGGAAACAGTTGTAGTGCCTCTCACCGGGAGCGGGCTCAAGAAAATGCCCTCAAAAAGAGCAAAAAAACAGGCATCCCCCGAAGAGGGACGCCCGCTTTTCGACGCATCAGGCAGAAGGCTCAAAGCGTAAGGCGGGTTCCCAGCCCTATCCGTTGTGCCTTTTCGTATATCACCCTGGCTGCCGCGACATCATGGCTTCCTATCCCCATAAGAACAACTGCTTTCCGTCCCGGCCCCCGGGGGACCTCCACGATGCCGGCGCATATCTCGCCCATATCTGCCGGGACCTCCTCCGGGTAGTCCCGGAAGTAATTACCCGCCTTCTGGGTCTGGAGATACTGCCCCCGATCATCGGTCACGAAAAAGGATGCCCCCGTCATTACTTCCTCGTGGAAGGAAGTATCGTTATTGGCCGATACTGCAAGAACGTCCCTTTTTAGCCACTCGGCGGATATGGATCTCCGGGGCCTTCTCCGGACCGGGGTGCAGGTTACGATAACGTCGGCGTCATGCACGGCGCTTTGTGCGTCAGGGCATAGTTCAAAATCCAGACCGTGGACCCGTGCCTGCATATCTTCCAGGAACCTTTTCGCATTGTCCTCGCTAATGTCAAAGGCCTTGACCTTCTTCAGTCCCTTCATGGTTTCCTTGAGGCCAAGCAGGTGTATCCTTCCCTGCACCCCCAGTCCGATTATCGAAAGGACCGATGATCTTTCCGGGGCGAGGTACTTTGCCGTCACAGCCGTGGCTGCCCCGCTCCTGTAAGCCGTGATCCACTTTGCGTCCATGACGGCCAGGGGAGCTCCGGTCTCGGCGTCGTTTATTATTATCAGTCCCATTATGTTGGGAATACCTTTTTCGAGGTTGGTCGGGTAGCCCGACACCCACTTGATCCCGGCAGTGTCTGCCGACCCGGCGAAGTATGCCGGCATCGCGTCGATGAAGCAGTTCTCCCTCGGGAAGACGCTCTGGGACGAAGGGAGCTGGACCAGCCCCTCACCCTTCATTGCGAACCCCTCTTCAATGACCTCGATGACTTCTTTGATGGGGATCCTCATCGATTCGATCTGTTCTCCGTTGAGGTAGAGCATATCCAAATTACATCGCCTCCAAAAGGTTGCAGAAATGAGAATTGTTCGACCTTATTATAACTACTGTTTCCCATTTTGTGCCAGTGAATTGGTATGGAAAGAGCAGGCAATGAGCGGTTATACTGGACAGATACCAAAAACGTCAGATCTCAAGGGGGAGGATCGCCCCATGAAAGTGCCAAGAGAGATCGACCTGTCCCTCGTTACAGAGGCGGTCAAGGGGCTGTTGATCAAGGCGAACATATCAATTGGCCAGGATATCTACAATGCCCTGGTCCATGCCCGTGACAGGGTCGAGGAATCACCCGTCGGCAAATACGTCCTGGACCAGATCATCAGGAACCATGATATAGCAAGGTCTGACCAGATGCCTATATGTCAGGATACTGGCATGGCTGTGGTCTTTACAGATATCGGGCAGGAAGTGGTTTTCAGGGGGGGCAACCTTGTTCAGGCGATCAATTCGGGTGTCGAAGAGGCCTACAGGGAAGGCTTTTTCAGGAGGTCTGTAGTAGCCGACCCCCTTTTCGACAGGAAGAATACGGGCACCAACACCCCGGCCGTGATCCATACCCGTATAGTCCCGGGAGACAGGATGACCCTGCTTGTCACCCCCAAGGGGTTCGGAAGCGAGAATATGAGTGCCCTGAAGATGTTCACTCCCGCGGAAGGCCCTGAAAAGGTCCGGGATTTTATAAAGGAAACCGTAGCAGCAGCCGGGCCTAACCCTTGCCCGCCAACGATCGTGGGGGTGGGTATAGGAGGTACCGTTGAGGCGGCAGCCATCATGGCCAAAAGGGCCACTCTTTACCCGATAGGCAGAAGGAATACAGACAGCAGGTATGCGGCCCTGGAGATCGAGAGCCTTGCCGCCGTCAACGATCTCGGGATAGGGCCTGGGGGGCTGGGGGGCAGGGTTACCTGTCTAGATGTGCATATTGACTTTGCCCCGGGTCATATTGCCGGAACCCCCGTTGTGGTGAATATCTGCTGTCACGCATCGCGCCATGCGGAAGTGACCATTTAGGATGGGGGGATCGAAGATGAAATATGCCGGAAGGATCGTAACCCCTCTTACAGATAAAGCTGTCCTTTCACTGAGGTCGGGGGACAAGGTGCTCATAAGCGGGATAATATTCACCGGACGCGATGCAGCGCACAGGAGGATAGCCGATAGTATAGGCGGGAACAGGCCTCTTCCCTTCGACCTCAATGGCCAGGTTATCTACTATGTGGGTCCTTCGCCTACACCCCCGGGAAAGACCTGCGGTTCGGCCGGTCCAACGACCAGCGGCCGGATGGATCCTTTCACTCCCCTTCTTCTGGACCTGGGACTCAAGGGAATGATAGGGAAGGGGACAAGGTCCTCGGAGGTCATTGATTCGATGGTAAGAAACAAGGCGGTCTATTTGGGTGCCGTTGGAGGGGCCGCGGCGCTGATCTCAAAAAGCATCACCCGCATGGAGACTGTTGCATGGCCGGAACTGGGTCCGGAAGCAGTTTTCAGGATGAGGGTCGAGGATTTTCCAGTGGTGGTCCTCATCGATGCATACGGCAAAAACCTTTACGAAACTGGGCCCCGCCAATACCTGAGAGATCCCGCCGGCAGACCCGGGGAGGAATGAACAGGTGCAAAAGGATGGAGAAGTCAGAATACCCTGGCGGAGGTTTTTCTGATGGACCTGGAGTATCCAAGATTCGCCTGGTGCGGTGATGGCTGTCTTTTCGTTGAATTTGGCGATGGTATTGATCTGACGATCAACTCCATGGTCAGGGCTCTGGGCAGGGATATCCACTCACTTGCCCCGGGATGGCTTGTTGAGACGGTTCCCACCTACAGGTCCCTCGCCATCTACATTGATCCCTGGGAAAGCCCCCGCGAAGAAGTTGAAGAGCTGGCGCGCTCGATCTGCCAGTCTCTTGAGCCCGGCCCGGTCCGGGCCGGCCCGGTCCTTGAGATACCGGTCTGTTACGGGGGAGAGTTCGGCCCCGATATGAAAAGGGTTTCAGAGCATACCGGCCTATCCCCCGAAGACGTGATTGCCATACATTCGGGATCCTGCTATCACGTCTTTATGATGGGATTCACCCCCGGATTCCCTTATCTTGGCGGGATGGACCGTAGGCTTGAAACACCCAGACTTCCAAACCCGAGGACCGTAATACCCGAGGGGAGCGTGGGGATAGCGGGAAAGCAAACGGGTATCTACCCTATCACGAGCCCGGGGGGATGGAACCTGGTGGGCAGGACGCCACTCCGCCTTTTTGATCAAGAAAGGGAAGCCCCTTTCCTCCTGGAGGCGGGAATGAACATCGTGTTCGTTCCGATATCGGCGGAAACCTTTGAAACAATCCTTTCTGAACGCGGAAGTACCGGCCTGTGACTGTTGAAGTACTTTCTCCGGGCATGAACACAACGGTTCAGGACCTGGGAAGATACCGTTTCCGCGCCTACGGTATGCCGGTAGCAGGTGCTCTTGATCGCTACTCCCTCATGGCTGGCAACCTTGTAGCAGGAAATGGACCAGGGGCCGCAGCCCTTGAGATAACTTTTTCCGGGCCGGAAGTCCGTTTCGGATCAGACAGGCTGGTTTGCATCACTGGCGGTGACCTTGCACCCCGCCTCAACGGCGATCCTTTCCCCTGCTGGGAGGGAGGCTTTGTCCGCAAAGGTGACGTTCTGTCCTTTTCAGGTCCCTGTTCAAGGGGGATAAGGGCATGGCTCTGTATTAGCGGTGGAGTGAACACTCAACCGGTCATGGGAAGCAGGTCGACCTACCTCAGGGGAGGCCTGGGGGGCATGGAGGGTCGAAGGCTGCGTGCGGGAGATATTCTGTCCCTCGGTCTTCCGGATCCACTCTGGGCTCGAGGAGAGGGTTTCTCCGTTCCGGGCGAATTGAGGACCGTCCATTCGGCGGATCCGGTTATCAGGGTTTTGCCCGGCCCCCAGGAAGGGGCTTTCACTTCAGCGGGATTAGATGTCTTTTACGGATCTTCCTTCCGGGTAGGGGCCGAATCCGACAGGATGGGCTGCCGACTGGAGGGCCCGGCGATCAGCCATTGCGGAAGCCCGGATATTGTTTCAGACGCGGTCCCGGAAGGTTCCATCCAGGTCCCAGGCAACGGCCTTCCAATTATCATGCTCTCCGACAGCCAGACCACGGGGGGGTATACAAAGATCGCCTGTGCTGTAAATGCCGATCTCCATCTTTTAGCCCAGCTTGCCCCTGGAGACACCCTTTCCTTCAGGAAGTGCGGGATCAGGGAAGCTGCCGAGGCATCGGCAAAACTGAAACAGGGGCTGGCAAGGATCCGCGTCCTCTTGGCGGATCACAGGTCTCGCAGCAAGGGAAATATTCAATTTTTGCATCAGGATTCCGGCTCGATGAAGATCCGTTTCTGCGGAAAGAGTTATGATGTCCGCTGGGAAAGGGAAAAGTGAACTGGACAGGGGGGTGCGCAATGGTAAGACCGGTAGATCTTAACAGTGATCTCGGGGAGGGTTTCGGGCCATGGAGAATGGGTGATGATGCGGGGATCATGGAACAGGTGACCTCAGTTAACATAGCCTGCGGCCTTCATGCCGGGGATCCTGCCATAATGGCCGGGACCGTGACGCTTGCCCTTTCAAGGGGAGTGGCGATAGGTGCTCACCCCGGTTATCCGGACCTGGCGGGTTTCGGCCGAAGGGAGATCGGATGTTCTCCCTCGGAGATACGGGCCTTCTGCCTTTACCAGATAGGTGCTCTCTCCGCAATAGCGAGGGCCGAAGGCGGAAGATTGCAGCATGTAAAGGCTCACGGTGCCCTTTACAACAGGGCGGCCGGGGATGAGCTGGTGGCCGGTGCTATCGCTTCCGCCGCCAGAGACATGGAGGAGGATCTTATCCTTGTGGGGCCTCCGGGGTCGGCCTTTGAAAAGGTATGTCATGCGGAAGGCATTCCTTTTGCCGCAGAGGGTTTCGCTGACAGGGCATATTCCCGTGATGGCACCCTTGTTCCAAGGTCGGTTTCCGGGTCCGTTATAGATGATCCTGCCGAAGCTGCGTCCCGGGCTGTCAGGATGGTTTCTGAAGGCCGGGTCCATGACATTGGGGGAGGAGAGATTTTTTTAATGCCCGATACTATATGCCTGCATGGCGACACTCCCGGGGCGGTCCGGATGGCGAAGGCTATCAGGTCGGCCCTGAAGGACGCGGGTGTGGAGATCTTGCCAATGGGAGATTTCAGGAGGAGATAAAAGGTTATCGGCGGTTAGTATTAAATTCTGGGAATAAATTGGATGGAATTGTCTCGCAATTCAATGAAATGGTTGCATCATTTTGCCTGTTAGGGAATAATATTCCCGTTTGCTTCAAGATTCACGAACGGACCGTTGTTTGAAGCACAGTTCAGTCAATTTAGCCTCAGATCCTGATAGAAGTGAAGACGGCTGTATGCCGGGAAAGGGGCGTTTCAGCGTGAGCGAAAAGGAAATCTGCAAAGATCTGATCGAAGGTAGAAAGGGTTACGACGAAAAGGTGGCAAAGGGGTTGTCAAGGCAGCCGGAGATGAAGGAGGTTTTCACAACGGGCGGGGGGATACCCCTTGAGCGTCTTTACACCCCTCTTGATCTCGAAAACCTTGATTACTGCCGGGATCTGGGGTTTCCCGGATCCTACCCCTTTACCAGGGGAGTACAGCCGACCATGTTCCGCGGGCGTTTCTGGACCATGCGGCAGTACGCAGGTTTTGCAACCGCTGCGGAATCCAACGCAAGGTACCGGTACCTTCTCCAGCAGGGGCAGACCGGCCTTTCCGTGGCTTTCGACCTTCCAACCCAGATAGGCTATGACTCGGACCACCCTATGGCCCGGGGGGAAGTCGGCAAGGTGGGGGTCGCCATAGACAGCCTTGCCGATATGGAGACACTGTTCAAGGAGATCCCGCTGGGAAAAGCCTCGACATCGATGACCATAAACGCTCCTGCTGCCGTCCTTCTTGCCATGTACATAGCCGTGGGCGAGAAACAGGGTGTCGGTCCTGGGGAACTTTCCGGCACGATCCAGAACGATATTCTTAAAGAATACATCGCCAGGGGGACCTACATCTTTCCCCCGAAGCCGTCGATGCGCCTGATAACCGATATCTTTGGCTTTTGCAGCGACAACGTCCCCAAGTGGAACACCATCTCCATTTCCGGCTATCATATCCGGGAGGCAGGTTCCACTGCCTCGCAGGAAGTCGCTTTCACACTTGCCGACGGGCTTGCCTACGTCGAGGCTGCGGTTGATGCGGGACTCGATCCCAACGTATTCGGTCAGAGGCTTTCCTTCTTCTTTAACGCTCACAACGATTTCCTTGAAGAAGTGGCAAAATTCAGGGCGGCCAGGAGGCTCTGGGCAAAATTGATGAAGGAGCGGATAGGCGTTACCGAGCCTAAGGCAATGATGCTCAGATTCCACACCCAGACTGCCGGGAGCACACTTACGGCACAGCAGCCGGAGAACAATATTGTTCGCGTGGCAATTCAGGCTCTTGCTTCGGTAATGGGAGGGACCCAGTCCCTGCACACCAACAGCTTTGACGAAGCCCTTGCCCTGCCCACCGAAAAGAGCGTTGGCATAGCCCTCAAGACCCAGCAGATAATCGCTCATGAATCCGGGGCTACCTGCACGGTCGATCCCCTTGCGGGGAGCTATGCCGTCGAGAGCCTGACAAATGAGATCGAGCGCCAGGCCATGGAGTATATTAACAAGATAGATGAAATAGGCGGGATGCTCGTCGCGATCGAAAAGGGATACCCCCAACAGCAGATCCAGGATGCTGCCTACCAGTACCAGAGGGCCGTCGAGAATGACGACCGGATAGTGGTCGGGGTCAACAAATTCCAGGTCGAGGAGAACGGCGAAGGGAGGGACCTCCTCAGGGTCGATCCCTCCGTCGGCGAGAACCAGAAAAAGGCTCTCCAGGCGATGAAGCAGGGGCGAGACAACGTGCTGGTGAAAAACCGCCTTGACTCCATAAGGTCGGCAGCCAAAGATGAGAGCGTGAACCTGATGCCGTCAATAATAGACGCTGTAAGGGTATACGCCACCGAGGGCGAGATCTGCGGGGTTCTTAGAGAGGAATTTGGCGAATACCGGGAGAATATCGTCCTTTAGGGACGTCAGGGATCAGGAGGGACGAACAATGAGCGAACGCAGGATCCGTGTTATCGTAGCCAAACCGGGCCTTGACGGACACGACAGGGGGGCCAAGGTAGTAGCCAGGGCGCTCCGGGACGCCGGTATGGAGGTAATCTACACAGGTCTCCGGCAGACACCTGAAAGCATTGTCGAGACGGCGATCCAGGAGGATGCCGATGCGATAGGGATAAGCATCCTTAGCGGGGCCCACGAGCATTACTTTGGAGAGATAATCAGGCTTCTCAAGAGCAAAAATGCCGAGGATATCATCGTTTTCGGCGGCGGGGTCATCCCCGATGGCGATATTCCCAGGCTTCTGGAGATGGGTGCCGGGGCGATCTTCGGACCGGGGACCTCAACAAAGAAATGCATAGAATGGATAGAAAAGACCGTAGAGGAGAAAAGGAGAAAGGAGTCCTGAGGCAAATATCCACGGTTTGGATCACCGGCATGTCTGCCAGCGGGACCCCCGGCTCCAGAAGGGTGTCTGTTATGGCAGGGGTGCGGGATATCAGGGACCGGAAGCATCCGGGCCTGCCTATGGAGGTAAAGGATGAAACCTGTAGCGATCGACCATATCGGCATCGCCGTTGGGAGCATCGATGAAGCTCTCAAGTTCTGGGAACAGTCTCTGGGTATAAAATGTACCGGTGTCGAGGAAGTTGCCGAGCAGAAGGTCAAGACGGCCTTCCTTCCGCTTGGTGATACCGAGGTTGAGCTTCTGGAGGCTACCGATCCCGAGAGCCCGGTGGCGAAGTTCATAGAGAAGAAGGGCGAAGGGATCCACCACCTGGCTATCCGGGTCGAGAACCTGGAGGAAGCCCTCGAGAAGATGAAGGCCCTGGGTCTTCGTATGATCGACGAGCAACCGCGCTACGGAGCTGGAGGCGCAAGGATCGCCTTTGTTCACCCCAAGACAGCTGGGGGCGTTCTGCTGGAACTCAGCGAACGCCCATAATCCGGTCACGGCCAAGAGCCGGAATCTGTTCAATAGGGAGGAAAAGAGATGTCTGAGCGGACGATAGGGGAGCTTTGCGAGGCTTTGATGAGACTCCGGGACGAAGCCGAAGTCGGCGGCGGAGAGAAAGCGATCGCGAAGCAGCATGAAAAAGGCAAAATGACAGCAAGAGAGAGGATCGACAAGATCCTCGACGAGGGAAGCTTCGTCGAGCTTGATGCTTTCGTTGAACATCGTTGCATCTACTTTGGTATGGAAAAGAAGGCTTACCCGGGAGACGGGGTTGTCACCGGTTACGGGACCGTCGACGGCCGCCTGGTATATATCTACAGCCAGGACTTCACCGTTATGGGGGGATCCCTTGGCGAGATGCACGCCAAGAAGATCTGCAAGGTCATGGACCTGGCCATGCAGAACGGCGCACCTGTACTCGGACTTAACGACAGCGGCGGCGCAAGGATCCAGGAGGCTGTCGACAGCCTCAGCGGTTACGGCACCATCTTCTACCGCAATACTGTCGCCAGCGGGGTGGTGCCCCAGCTCTCCCTCATTCTCGGCCCCACCGCGGGCGGAGCTGTTTACAGCCCCGCGTTGACCGACTTTATCTTTATGGTCGACAAGATAGGCATTCTTCACATCACGGGACCGGCGGTCATCAAGGCTGTAACTGGAGAGGATGTCACCAGCGAGCAGATCGGAGGGGCCATGGCCCATAACCAGATCTCCGGCAATGCCCACTTCTTTGCCACCACCGAGGACGAGTGCTTCTCACAGGTAAGGAAACTTCTTTCCTACCTGCCTTCCAACAACATGGAAGAGCCCCCTTTCTGCGACAACGGCGACGACCCGTACCGTACGGACGACAGCCTCAGGGACATTGTCCCGACTAACCCCAACAAGGGCTACAAGGTACAGGACGTATTGACAAGGGTGGCAGACGGAGGCGAGTTTTTCGAAGTACAGCCCATGTGGGCAAAGAACATGGTCACCGGGTTCATGAGGGTAGGAGGTTATGTGGCCGGTATCATTGCAAACCAGGCTGCCATAATGGCCGGATGCCTTGATATCGACGCCTCCGACAAGGCAAGCAGGTTCATCCGTTACTGCGACGCCTTCAACATCCCTATCGTAACCTTTGTCGATGTGCCTGGATACCTTCCAGGGAAAGCCCAGGAACTTGGCGGGATCATAAGACACGGTGCCAAGCTTCTCTACGCTTACAGTGAAGCCACTGTACCCCTGATAACCGTGGTCCTTCGCAAGGCCTACGGGGGAGCCTATCTCGGGATGTGCAGCAAGGACCTTGGTGCCGATGTTGTCCTTGCGTGGCCCCAGGCCGAGATCGCTGTTATGGGCGCCGAAGGCGCAGCCAACATAATATTCAAGAAAGAGATCGAAAGCGCACAGGATCCGCAGGCCACCAGGACCCAGAAGATCGAGGAGTACCGCGAAGCTTTTGCGACGCCCTACCAGGCAGCGAACCGGGGATTCGTCGACAGGGTCATTCTCCCCGAGGAGACACGGGGTGAGATCTACCGCGCACTGGTCCAGAGCGAAAGCAAGCGTCAACTCCGGCCGAGGCGCAAACACGGCGTAATGCCGAGCTAGAGGGGGGATCCAGATGGAACTTTCCAACATTGCCGACAAGTTTTCCCACGGCCTTGGAGGAGCACTCGCCCTGGCGATGATAGCCTTTTCGGTAGTGTTCCTCGTGCTGATCGCCCTTACCCTGATAATAATGGGTACCCGCTACCTGGCCGATTTCACGGAACGCAAGACTTCAAAACCCTCCGGTCCCGGCCAGCAGGCGGCCCCTGTAGCGGCAACTCCTGCCCCGGTCGCTCCTGCTGAAGGCGACAAGAGCGTTATCGCGGCTGTGATAGCGGCTGCAATTGCCGCCTCGGGCGGAGGAAGGGCCACATCCATCAGGCCTCTTGCGGTCACGGGCAGGGGCAAGCCTTCTGCATGGAAGACCGCCGGAAGAATGGACCTGCTGGAGGGGTTTGAATAATTACGTAAACCGTGAATCGTTAACTGTTAACCGTACTTCAGGTTTCTGGATCCTTCTAAGGTTTTTCGATTCACGATTAACGAATGGAACAAATGGAAGGCCAGTTGCAATTTGAAAACAATGGTTCAATTATTAGAGAAAAATAAGGAGGAAAAACAAAACCATGTCCAAAAAATACAAGATCACCGTGAATGGAACTGCCTACGAGGTTGAAGTCGAGGATATCGGGTCATCCTCCCCGGCACCCGCCGCCGCCCCGGCACCTGCCGCTGCGGCAGCACCTGCCCCGGCGCCTGCAGCTGCTCCCGCGCCAGCTCCAGCTCCGGCCCCAGCGGCAGGCGGAGGAACTACTGTAACCGCCCCCATGCCCGGTAAGGTACTCCGGGTATCAACCAGTGTGGGCGCATCAGTCAACGCCGGCGACCTTCTTCTCGTGCTGGAGGCGATGAAGATGGAAAACGAGATCCAGGCCCCCTCGGCCGGGACAGTCAAGGAGATCAAGGTTTCTGACGGATCCCCGGTCAACACCGGCGATGTCCTTGTAGTCATAGGCTAGGGCTTTTTAGTCCTTGCAGGGGAGGTTCAAAAATGGGACTTTACTTTAGAGCCCTGGGTGAGATCCTGGAGCAGTCCGGGTTCCTGGGGCTTACCACAGGAAACGTAATAATGCTCGTGGTGGCCTGCATTCTGCTCTACCTGGCCATCGCCAAGGGGTTCGAGCCCCTTCTCCTGGTGCCGATAGCGACAGGATGCCTTCTGGTCAACCTTCCGCTTTCCGGGATCATGGACGAGGGAGGTTTCCTCAGGTATCTCTTTTACGGGGCCGAACATGAGATATACCCGGTAATTATATTCATGGGGATAGGCGCGCTGACCGACTTTTCTCCCCTCCTGGCCAACCCATTGACATTTCTTCTGGGTGCAGCGGCCCAGTTGGGTGTGTTCATTGCCCTCTTCGGGGCCATGATGATGGGGTTCTCCGTCCCCGAGGCTGCTTCGATTGCGATCATAGGCGGGGCCGACGGACCAACTTCGATCTACCTGACTATGAAACTGGCCCCGCAGATACTTGGAGCTGTTGCCGTGGCGGCGTATAGCTACATGTCTCTCGTTCCCCTTATACAGCCTCCGGTGATCAAGATGTTCACCACAAAGAAGGACAGGGCCATAAGGATGGATGCCCTGCGCCCGGTCAGCAAGAGGGAGAGGATCCTGTTCCCGATAGTGACTACCGTGTCTGCAGGATTGATCCTTCCCGCGTCGGTGCCCCTGATCGGGCTTCTGATGTTCGGCAACCTGCTGAGGGAGTGCGGAGTCACGGAAAGGCTGAGCCAGGCGGCCCAGAACGAGATCCTCAATACAGTCACAATTCTCCTGGGACTCTCCGTGGGTGCGACCATGGGGGCTGATACTTTCCTCACCACGGCGACTATCAAGATAATAATCCTGGGTCTGGTGGCTTTTGTCTTCTCAACTGCCGGAGGCACCCTCTTCGGCCAGCTTATGAAGGTGCTCTCGGGTGGAAAGGTCAACCCGATGATCGGCGCGGCGGGAGTCTCCGCAGTACCGATGGCTGCCCGGGTTGTCCAGAGGATAAGCGCCAAGGAGAACCCCTCCAACTTTCTTCTCATGCACGCCATGGGACCGAACGTAGCCGGAGTCATTGGGACTGCCGTTGCCGCGGGAGCCATGCTTACGCTTCTTACCAACTGACTGTTATTAACACTGCAAAGAACAGGTTTCCTGGGGGCAGAGCCGATAACGGTCCTGCCCCCTTTCTCTTTCTATATTACGCTCCGGCTTGTGGCGGCATGGAGTTATTGTCAAATCTGGTGT
>DFZC01000002.1 GCA_002383685.1 Synergistaceae bacterium UBA4066
TTCAGTTTATTTTGGACAGCTGTGCTTTGCACGTTTACAACTGGTCGGGCCGCTATCCATCCTTGTAAAATTCCTCAAGTATCTGGCCGCAGATCGTGATCCAAAACGGTCATGCATTACGAAAACCCATTCTACCTTCCCATTGAAAACATGGAACTTGAAGTCGGAAGCAAGTCTTCCTTGCCTGTCCCTGAGCAATCGCTCCACCATTATTCGAGGCTGGATGTCCCTGTAGGCCCACTCCATCCTTCTTCTGCCGTACGTCTTCCTTATCCACTTTCTGCCTTGCTTTATGATCTCCTCGCGGGGGATCCTGTTTTCGTGACCAACAATTTTGTACCAGCCGGAACCATGATTCGGCTTCACAATGTATTCCTCAGGAAGGAACTCGAAAGGAATTTCTGCCGGATCCTCTGTAACAAAAAGGAGAGGGATCAGGATATCCTCTCCTTCTTTTCCAAGTGACTCCATCACATAGTTCCTGGCACCTAATTTGTCCATAACCTGTGGGAACAGGGGATTCCTGTCAAAGATCTTTCTCCAGACTATCTTCTCATTAAAAGATTTTGGATCCTCAAGGTCCAGTCGGTAACCGTGACATCTGTAGAATTTCAGACGTTGTTCAAGGATACAATACTGATCAATAAGGGCGGATAAGATAGCCAAACCCTGTACCCCATTCCTTAAGGAGATAAAAAAGCCCGGGGCTACCCCCGGGCTTTATGCTAAACAGCTGCCTTGAATCCCGCCCTTATGGCGTTCTGCATGGAGGCTATCTTCAGGTCGTCCATAAAGATGTCCATGCCGAAGACAGCCGCTCGGGAGAGGATGTCCTGGGTCCTGGGCCACTCAATGGGCCTGTAGAGAGGTACGTCCTCCGCATAGGGACAGTCGTAGGGGCAGCGCACACGGCTGTAGCAGGCACCCTCCCTGAGAGTCTCCCAGTGCCTGGCGTAATGCCAGGTGTTGCCCGAAAGGATACCGCAGCCGCAGCCCGCATCGCCGGCGGCCTTCTGAAATCGCTTTGCCGAGTCGGCATCGGGAAGAAGGACCACGAGCTGGGTGGCTATATCGCCCTCCCTGTCCGGGAGATCTCTTAGTCTCACCCCTGCCGGGAGTTCCACCCCTTCCAGCACTCTTTTCTTGTTATTCCTGAGGCTGGAAATTGCCCCGTCGAGTTTGTCCAGCTGGACAAGCCCGATAGCCCCCTGGATCTCGCTCATCCTGAAGTTGAAGCCCAGGCAGGCCTTGCCTTCAGCACCCCGCGGGATGGAGAAATCGTGAATGTGGCCGTGGTCGTGATAGTATTCCATCTTCCGGTAGAGGTCCTCGTCGTCAGTGACGATAAGACCTCCCTCACCTACGGTAAGCAGTTTGTAGGGGTCGAGGCTGTAGGGGCCCCACTTGCCGCAGGTGCCGACATACTTTCCGTGGTAGGTGGCACCCATGGCCTGACAGGAGTCCTCCAGCAGCCATAGACCGTACTCCTCGCAGATCTCCTCAAACGCGTCGAGATCTGCCGCGGCCCCGAACATGTGTACGGGCATAATGGCCCTGGTCCTTTCCGTGATCAGGTCTTCAACCGAGTCGGGATCCAGGTTGAGGCTTTCGTCGATCTCGGCCAGGACCGGCACGGCACCGCACTCGAGGATAGCCTCCACGCTGGCTATAAAGGTGAAGGGCGACGTAATGACCTCGTCCCCCGGGCCGATCCCCAGTCCCCTGAGCCCGACATAAAGGGCCGCGCTTCCGCTGCTGACGGCAAGACAGTGTTTCGCGCCGAACCTGGCTGCCACAGCCTTCTCGAACTCCTCCACGCGATAGATATCGTTCCTGGTCTCCTGGAAGGAGTACCTGTGGACCATCTTCCTTTTTATTACATCGGTTACGGCGTCAATTTCCCTCTGGTCGAACAGTTCGAAGCCAGGCATTACATCATCGCCTCCCTGTAGATCTTTATGCAGTCATCCCTGGTCATGACCCGGGGGTTGTTCTCCATTGGCCTTGATACCCCCATGGCCTTGCCTGCCATTTCTTCCAGGTGCTCCTCGCCTATGCCGACTCCCAGGTCCTGAAGTCTGGCGGGCAACCCCAGATCGTCCACCATATCGCCAAGGGCCTCTGAGCAGAAGATGGCGGCGACGTGGTCCGGCTCGCCTTCCTCGCGGGGATACCCCAGCAGCGAGGCCGCCTCCGCGAACCTCTCCGGCGAGGCCTGTGCGTTCCACCGGGCCACGTGGGGTATGAGAAGAGCATTGGCGTTTCCATGAGGAACTCCGAACATGCCTCCCAGAGGATAGGCCAGCGCATGGCAGGCCGTTACGCCCGCGTTGGCCAGGGCAACACCGCCGTACAGCGCGGCCAGCATCATTCCTCCCCTCGCCTCGATGTTCCTTCCGTTCATGGCAGCCACCCTGATCCATTTTCCTATCCTCCACAGGGCCTCCTCTGCAAACATGTCGCTGAATGGCGAAGCCTGGAGGCTGGTATAGGCTTCAAGAGCGTGTGCCAAGGCATCCATGCCAGTGGATGCTGTTATCCCCGGGGGCATGGTTACCGTCAGCTCCGGGTCAAGGAGGCTCATGTCAGGGTATAGATAGTCGCTGTTTATACCACCCTTGACACCGTCGCTCTTGCGGATGAGCACCGCGGTGAAGGTCACCTCGGATCCCGTTCCCGCAGTAGTGGGGATCATGAGCTTGAAAACCCCCGGGTTCTTCACGAGTCCCAGCCCCTGGTACCGGGCAGCAGAACCATCATTGGTGACAAGGATGCTTACGGCCTTGGCAACGTCCATGGAACTGCCCCCGCCCAGGCCTATAACTGCCTGGACCTTTCGGTCACGGGCGATCGCCGCGGCGGAATCGGTGGTCTCAACCGACGGTTCTGGTTCCACCCCGGTGAAAACCGATACCTCGAGTCCGGCCGCCCTGACGCTGCCGGCCATTCGTTCCGCAAGACCTATCCGCTCCATGGTCTCGTCAGTAACGATAAGAACGCTCCTTGCTCCGGAGGCCTTTACCAGCTCCCCGGCCTTCGATGATACCCCCGGGCCGAAATGGACACGACCCGCCATGAACATGCTGAAATCCACCTGCGATCACTCCCTGACTTTCAATATGCCGCTTATGCGCTCCCATGAAAGGGCCGCCGCTCCCCCCAGCCCTTCCACGTACCCCTTGCCGCTGATGCCTTTGCCTGTGTTTCCGGAAAGGTCTTGCTCCCACAGTTTTGCCAGTTCCGATGCGGACCTTACCACTGCCGCCGCCCCGAGCGAGATCAGCGCTTCTGAGTGAGGCCTGAAATCCTCCATATATGGGCCGTGCCTTACCGGAACTCCCCACGCTGCCGGTTCCAGTATGTTCTGCCCCCCCCTGGGGACCAGGCTGCCCCCAACGAACGCAGAATCGGATATTCCGTAAAACCCGAAAAGTTGACCTACCTCGTCCACTACCAGGATATCCCACCCCTCACAAGGCTTTGAGAACATCGAAACGGAGCCGAAGGATCTCGCCATGGATGCAACTTCATTCGCTCGTTCCGGGTGTCTTGGGACAATAACTATTTTAACCCCCGGAAAGCGGGCGCGCACTTCCCTGAATGCTTCAAGAACGGTTATTTCCTCCCCCGTATGAGTGCTGCCCGCAAGGAGGATCCGTGCGCCGGCCGACCCTATGGCAGCCCGAAGGGCATCCCTGTCTGTATCCTCCCTCCGGAGAAGAAGCGCATCGACCTTGCAGTCACCGTCGACGACCACCCGTTCAGGTTCCAGGCCCAGATCCAGGAGGCGGGAGGCGTCTTCTTCCCCCCTGACCAATATCAGACGGAAAGTGGACATAATTTCCCGCCAGAATTCTTTGAACCTGATCGCTTTCCTGAACGACCTCTCGGAAAAACGGCCGTTGGCTATGAAGGCCGGTATTTTCCTTCGGGCCAGTTCCATCACGAAGTTAGGCCATATTTCCGTCTCTACGGTTACGAACGCCGCCGGCAACACCCTGTCTATTGCCCTCCGGGCGATCCATGGCGCGTCCCAGGGGTAATAGGCCATCTGGTCGGCATCAGTACCCACAAGATTCTCGGCCATCTTCCGGCCTGTCCTTGTGATCGTCGTCATGAAGACCGGAGACTTCCATCCCGAACGCCTGGCCTCCCTCACAAACGGCCAGGCCGCCTGGACTTCGCCGACAGAGACAGCATGAACCCATAGAGGGTGCATACCTTCTGTTTGCCCCCCGGTGTATCGTCCCATCCTTTCGCTGAAACCATCCCTGTATTTTACCGCCAGCCATGGCAGGGCAGCCCCGAAGACGGCTCCAGACAGAATTTCATAGCCGCGGCGGCCCAGCTCAGACCACCCCGGCCTTGAGCAGTTCATGAATATGGATCATCCCCACGATCCTTTCACCCTCTGACACGACCAGGCAGGATATCTCCTTCTCCTCCATGATATGCATTGCCTCGGCAGCAAGACGGTCAGGGGCAATGGTCCTGGGTTCTTTTGTCATGACTTCCAAAATCGGCAGAGACAGGCTGCAGACCCCCCTATCTTCAAGAAGGCGTCTCAGGTCACCGTCGGTGAATATCCCCGCGATCTTTCCATCCCCGTCTTCAACGATCGTGGCGCCAAAACCCTTGCTGGTTATCTCGAAAAGGGCTTCGCGAACAGTTGCGCTGTCAGGAACCCGGGGCACCCTCTCCCCGGTGGACATAATTTCGGAAACCCGGAGAAGAAGCCGCTTCCCAAGGGACCCCCCGGGGTGGAACATGGCAAAATCCTCCGCCTTCAGGCCGCGAAGTTCAGTCACCATTCCTGCCAGGGCATCCCCGAGCGCCAGCTGCAAAGTCGTGCTGGTGGTCGGGGCCAGTCCCAGCGGGTCGGCCTCTTTTTCCACGCCCGAGTCAATGACCACATCGGCATCCCTGGCCAGCCGTGAAGCACTGTTGCCGGTCATCGCGATAACCGGTGCTCCCAGTCTCCTGAAAAAAGGAAGCACTTCAAGCACCTCGCGGGTCTGTCCGCTATTGCTCAGGAAAAGGCCCACGTCCTCCCTGCAGACCATTCCCAGGTCGCCGTGTGAGCCCTCGGCTGCGTGAAGGAAGAAAGCCGGCGTACCGAGAGAGGCCAGGGTGGCGGCGATCTTTCGGCCAATAAGGCCGGATTTACCCATTCCGACCACAACCAGTCTTCCTTCGCAACGGTTGATTATTCTGGCTGCTTCGACCAGTTCCGTCCCTACCCGTGATGCCGCCCTTGCTATTTCATCGGCCTCCATCCGGAGGACATTTCTACCGGTCTCCAGGAGCCTTTCGTCGTTGCATTCGACGCAGTCTCTCTCCCTTGGCAGGCTCATCACTTCTCAGTTCTTCCTTCCCGGCACCGATGCTGCCCTGTGTATGGCCAGCACCCGCTCCAGAAGTGTCTCGAGGGAGTCCAGGGCAACCATGTTGGGACCATCGCTTTTTGCCGAATCGGGGTCGGGGTGGGTCTCGAGGAAGAGCGCGTCAATACCGGCAGCGGCTGCAGCTCGCGCAAGGACCGGCACAAAACGCCGGTCTCCCCCGCTTGAGGTGCCTTGCGCTCCAGGCATCTGGACGCTGTGCGTGGCATCGAACATGACTGGATACCCCAGGGAACGCATTATAAAAAGAGAGCGCATGTCCACAACCAGCTGGCCGTAGCCGAAAGAACTGCCCCTCTCGCAGAGGATGACCTTGTCGTTGCCTGCCTCGAGGCATTTTGAGACGGCCTGCCCCATATCGGCCGGAGCAAGAAATTGCCCCTTCTTGATGTTGACAACTTTTCCGGTCGCGGCAGCCGCGACCACAAGATCGGTCTGCCTGCAAAGGAAGGCAGGGATCTGGAGTATATCCACTACTTCTGCCGCCGTTTTGGCCTGCCCGGGGAGGTGGATGTCGGTAAGAACAGGACACCCGATGCTGTTCCTTATATCGGCAAGCCACTGGAGCCCTTTCTCCAGACCCGGGCCCCTGAAGCTATGGATCGAGGTCCTGTTGGCCTTGTCAAATGAGGCCTTGAAAATGTAGGGCATTTTCAGCCTTTCACAAATGCCCGAAACCCTTTCGGCTATGAACAGGGCCAGATCCCTGTCCTCAAGCACACATGGACCCGCAACTACCGCCAGGTCCCCACCCCCGAAGGTGACTTTACCAGCTGAAAAAGTTTTTATCACGCCAGATCATCTCCATTTTCCCTTATAAAATTCTCGAACTTCTCAACGTCCTCAGGGGAGTCTATCTCTATGGTATCCCTGATGGTCTCGATGCAGCTGATCTCGTATCCTTTTTCCAGGACTCTCAACATCTCCAGGCTCTCGGACTTCTCCAAAGGGGTCTGTTCCCATCCGCAGAAATCGAACAGGAAGTCACGCCTCCAGGCGTAGGGGCCGATATGCTTGAATAGAACGGCTCCGGGGTTCCTCCTGAAGGGTATCGGCGAACGACTGAAGTACAGCGCCCTCCCCCTTTCGTCAAAGACCATCTTGACGATATTGGGATCTGTCTCCTCTGAAGGGTGGTCTATGGCCCTGGAAAGGACTCCCAGTGAAACCTCGGGCCTTTCTTTCATCATGGCAACAAGGGGATCGATCATGTCGGGTCCGACCAGGGGATCGTCGCCCTGGATATTCAGGACGCACCCCGCGGGACCGAATTCCTTTGCCGCAAAGGCTACCCTGTCCCCCCCCGTAGGCAGTTCAGAAGGGGTCATCATGGCCTGGCCGCCCTCGGCTCTTACTACTTCGGCGATCCTTTGATCATCGGTTGCCACAAGGACCTCGTCAATAGAGGAACATCTCGATGCCTGAAGCAAAACCCTGACGACCAGGGGTATGCCCGCGATCCTTAAAAGCGGCTTGCCTGGAAGACGTGTACTCCCGTACCGGGCAGGAATTACAGCAAGGGTCTTCATCCCTCGATATCCCCTTTCATTGCCGCAAAATCTGAAAAAACCCGGAACACCTCATGTCTCTTTCTCCAGCCGAGCACTTGTGAAGCATACCCGACAACTCCTTCGACGGCCCCACCTGTCCCCATTCTTTCTTTACCGGCTCTGGCCATGGTTTCCCTGCGTACGGGATCCCCCAGTATCGACAGGGCTTCCCGTGCCAGGAGAAACGGGTCTGGCGGGACAAGTGATTCGGCCTCTCCAAGGAGTTTTTTCTGAACCCTTTTCCCTTTTTCGTCAATGGATACGACAGGGACCCCAAGTCCGGCGCATATCTGGTTCGCCGTTCCCCCAAGGCCGATAAGGATGTCCGAACCAAGAGCGGCTTCATGGACATCCCCGAAAAAGAGTTTCACCGAATGCTCGCCGTTTCTGGAACAAATAACGTCTCCGGAGGTGAACTCCCATGACGGAGCCTTCTCCAAAAGCCTGTCGACATCCAGTGTTGGCGCGACTGCCATAACAAAACTGCATGCCGCCTCGTTTTCCATCAAGGCTGCGGCATCAAGGAGCAGGGCCAGATCATCGTAGGCCCTCTCCCTGCTCCCCGGCAGAAACAGTACCTGATTCCCGGCCAGTTTTACAGGCTTTTTCCCGTACCCGTTATCAGTACCACCTGCGAGATCCATTATCGGATTCCCACTGTAGACTGCATCAATATTCTTTTCGGCCAGTTCCATGGCGGTCTCGGAATCCCTGGTAAAGACCTTCCTAACCCTGATCTTGAGCAGTATCCTCTCAAGCCGCCAGTGGCCGTGCAAACGGACCGATTTTGCCGTGGCAAGAAGGACCGGCATTACTCCCTGACCCCACAGGGTATGAAGAAAGAGATACACGTCCCCCACACATACAACGGTCCTTATCCTCCCCCTCAGGCCGCTCCAGGCGGAGGCCTGGGCACTGATATGCCTCAGCAGCCCGGACCTGATATCCCTCATCAGGTCCTGCAGGCGGTACTTCACAACTCCCCCGCTCGGCGTCTCGCTCGGGGGGGACAGGACAGCAACCCCCCTGGCCCCGTACTCACGGCCTCTCCCTACCAGGGGGAACCCTGAGATCTCCGAAAGGGGGAACTCCTTTTTAAGCCTTGATGCCAGAAGGCTTCCTATTGCATCCTCACCGTGTCCGTTGGAGGATACTACGATCTTCGGTCTGAGACAGTCGGATAGTTTCGAGAGAAAGGAGTTCATGTTCCTGACCGATGCGCAGACCCTGGGGATATATACCGGAACACATGGGAGCCATTCGGCAGGAAGGTTGAAGATGTCCTTTTCTGTGCATATCAGCGACCTTGCGCCCCTGACAAGGGCTTTTTCGCAGACAGCCTGAAGTTCTGCCACACTGAAAATATGGTGATCCCTGAAGGCTTCGTGGATGACCGGCTGAAAACCCAGTTTCTGCAGGAACAGGTTGAAACTTGCCGGGTTGCCTATGGCCGAAAAAGCAGCGACCGGAGACGGGGGCGGCCCCGAATCCCGAAGGAGATCCACGCCTTCGGAGAACCTTGACCATCCCGAAAGGGTAAGGTTGGAAAGAAAGGGTTCCTTCCCGGTAACTGACAGGATCCTTTCCCGGATCTCATCAAGCCGGTCAGGAGTTACCTGGTCTGCCTTGGATATCACTACCATGTGGGCCCTTTCAAGGGAATCAGCCTTCTCCCTCAGCATTCCAGCCGGCATCATTTTCCCGTTCCCGAAGGGACAGGTGGCGTCCACAAGCACTATGTCAACGTCCCTGCCCATCCTCCTGTGCTGAAAACCGTCGTCGGCAATGGCCAGGTCGACCCCCCGCCGAGAAAGGCATTCCACACCGGCCGTCCTGTCAGCGGATACGACGATGGGGACTCCTTCAAGCCTGCCCGAAAGAAGCAGGGCCTCATCTCCCAGGAGATCCCTGCTGCGTTCGCAATCATCTGCAAAAAGGATATCCTTCCCTTTCCGCCCGTAGCCCCTCATCACTATGCCCGGATGGATACCCGCCTCGAGGAACAGCCTGGAAAGCATTTCCACGAAGGGGGTCTTGTTGGTTCCGCCATGGGTGATGTTGCCCACGCTTATTACAGGGATCGATGGCTCCCTGGAAACGGTAATACCGTGATCATAGAAAAAATTCCGTCCCGAGGAGACAGATCCCGCAAGCCAACCCAGAGGGGAAAGGAGGCTCCAGGGCGATATTCCTGTTTCACCCCGGATATACCTGAAATAGCTAGCCGGAATGGTTCGCATTTTCTTCTCCGAACTGAAGGGAACAAAGCCTCGAGTAGAGCCCCCCCGCATCCTTCAGGATATCGTGGGACCCTTCCTCTACCACCCTTCCACCGTCGATAACCAGTATCCTGTCGGCCTCCCGGACCGTGGCCAGACGATGGGCGATGACAATGGACGTTCGCCCTGCCATTGCCTTTCTCATGGCCTCCTGGATCTCCTGTTCCACAGCTGCGTCAAGGGAGGATGTGGCCTCGTCCATGATAAGGATCCTGGGATCCCGGACTATTGCCCTGGCTATGGCGACTCTCTGCCTCTGCCCCCCGCTCAGGGTCACCCCGCGCTCACCTATCTCCGTTTCATATCCGTCCGGAAGGGACATGATAAAGCTATGGATCCCCGCCACACGGGCTGCCCCTTCAACATCGCAGCAGGAGGCATCCTCACAGCCGTAGGCAATGTTGAAGGTCACGCTGCCCTTGAGAAGGACAGGGTCCTGGGGGACAACGCCGATCCTGCGTCTCAATGACTTCAGGTCCAGGCGCCTCAGGTCTGTTCCGTCTATCGCCACTGAGCCTTCCTGGGGGTCGTAGAAGCGGGTTATAAGGTCGGCTATGGTCGATTTGCCGGCCCCTGTAGGTCCTACGATGGCAACTTTTTCGCCGGGGAGGATCCTGAAGGAGACATCCCTGAGGACCATGGACCCTTCGTTGTATGCAAAGGATACGTTCCGAAAGGAGACCTCCCCCCGGATGTCCTCTATCTTTTCAGGGTGCTTCGGCGGCTTGACTTCGCTCTCGGTATCCAGGATCTCGAAGACCCTGTCAGCGGCGGCAAGTCCCTGCTGCATCTGGGCAACAACCCGGGAGAAAACCCTTACCGGCTGGACCAGCAGCGCCAGGTAACCCAGAAATGCGATCAATTCTCCGGGGGTCAGTTCCCCCGAGACCACAAGTCTTCCGCCAAACCAGAGAATTACCGCCAAAGCAGAGATGAGGATCACTTCCACTATGCCGGTGAGGGCGGCGTTGGTCTGCACACCTCTCATAAGCGCCCTGAAATGGGCGTCGCTCTGTGATTCGAACCGTCCGTATTCCTGTTCCTCGGTAGCAAAAAGCCTGACGATCCTTATCGCCGAAAGGGCCTCCGCCGCTATCGCCGAAAGCCCCGCCAGCTGCTTCTGGATATCGTGACCGACGATCCTCAGGCGTTTCGAGGCCACGTCCAGCACGAAAGCAGCAAGGGGCAGGACAAGGAATGTAAGAAGGGAAAGCTTCCAGTTTATGTAGAGAAGGAAACCTATCATCCCGATGAAACTGAGACCCTGAACGACAATGTCTATCAGGACCGAGGTGATTATGTTCTGAAGGATAGTGACATCGTTGGTTATCCTGGAAAGCATCTCCCCGACCCTGTGGCCGTAAAGGTAGCGGAATGACATCCTCTGCATGTGGTCGTAAAGCCGCAGGCGAAGGTCCACGACGACCCGCTGCCCTACCCAGCTCATCAGGTACTGCTGCCCGTAGAAGAAAACGCTCTTGGCCGTGTAAAGGATCACTATGCCCACTGCGATGATATTCAACATGACCATGTTCCTGCTTATCAGGACATCGTCGACGATATTCTTGAGAAGCCAGGGCGCCACCACTGCACAGGCAGACGAAAGCATCATGCAGACCATGGCAGCCGCCAATCGCCGCGTATAGGGCAGTCCGTAAACCAGAAGCCTTCTGTAAACGACCCTCCTGTTTTCTTCCGGTCTCTTCAAAGGTTCACCCCACGAATTCGTCGATAAGGCCCGCGATGAACCCGGCAGGCCCAGGGACCTGCCGGATCTTTCCCAGGCCGGTCCTTATACTTTCACGTCTATTCCGGTCCTTCAGCAATCCTGCAGCATATCCGGCTATATCCTCAGCCGAAAGGTCACCGACAAGTTCCGGCATTACCTCGGTTCCCGCGAGCCGGTTGGGCCAGGCAAGGAACCCCCTTTTTCTGCTTCTGAGGCGAAGGGCTTTTTCCTTCAATATCGGCCCCGCGAAAGGGATACCCCCCAGGACACCCAGGAAACCGGAGAGTGGAACATGCCTGAGGAAGGGAAATGGAAGAACGATTATTCCCGGTGTGAGGCTGTAGGCCAGCTCAAGGGTGTTTGTCCCGGGCTGGGTGACAGCCAGGTCGGCCTCTCTGAGAAGGCACCCGGCCGGGGCGGTGGAGATCCTCATCCCCGCCGACTGCCACTGCGTCACTTCTTCTCCGTCCGAAAAGGGCGAGAGGGCAACTATCATCTCAGCCTTGGGCAATTCCCGGGCTATACCGTCGCTGATCCCCTTGATAAACGGCATGGCAGCAGCCCTGATCGCCCTGCGGCTACCGGGAAAAAGCACTACCCTGAATTCCTTCCCTTCAGACCAGCTGAATCCGGGGCCGTCCATATCAAGAGAATCTGCTACAAGATCTCCGGCGACTATCACATTATCACCGGTCGGAAAACCCTGGTGGAAATGATCTGCGAAAGCGGCGAAAACGACTTCGCATTTTCCCAGAAGGGGTTTGGACCCGTAAGTATAACAGAAAAGAGGAGCACTGTGCCTCGCGGAAAAGGCCAGTCCGAAAAGAAGGTCCCCTCCCATCTGCAGGATGGCGCTGAAAGGCCCCCCATCCTTCCTGGCCAGTGCCCCGAAGACGGACATGGGCGGCCTGACGTCACCCGCGGCAAAGCCGCGGGCAATATCTGACTCGTTGCCAGCGGCGTACTGACATGGCAAAAGGGAAAGGGCTACTTCAAAACCCGACATTGAAAGTGCTTTGATCATTGGTCTTGCCCAGCACCAGAGTTCCCCTGGACCATTGGTGAGGATGAGGATCCTTCTCATGACGAGATGGCCTCCATTATGGCTGCTCCCCACCCTGCCGGGGCATCCCCGCCATTCAAAACAGACGCGGTTGCCCTGATACTCTCGTCTACGGTCCTTCTTTGTTGAGAACTGCCCATGTAAAGGTCGAAATGTCCCAGGATCTTTCCGGCCGAAACATCGGACTGAAGCAGTTCGGGGTAGATAACGCCTCCTGCCAGGATGTTGGGTATCGAGATCAACGGGGATCTCACAAAGGCCTTGTAAACCAGCCAGGAACTGAATGAGGCTTTATAAAGAACTATCATGAATTTTTCAAGGATAAGGGCTTCGACTGCAGCCGTACCGCTTGCCCCGATAACCATTTCCGAGGCCGCCATCAGTTCCGTACCCCTTCCTTCGTAGGTTTCCCATGGTTCGCAATTTCCCCTGAGGAATGAAGCGGTTTCGGGGTCAAGGCCCGGGGCGACCGAAAAAACAGGTCGAAACCCCCGCCTGTCTATTCCCTCGGAAGCTATCAGCATCTGTGGGAGAAGCCTCCGGACTTCCCCGCTCCGGCTTCCCGGGAGCATTGCAACAACCTTTCTTCCATCCCTCTGGCCCAGATCGGCAGGAACGGTTTCCCTGGTAGCACCCGAAAGGGGGTGACCGTACCATCTGCAGGGTACCCCATGTCCTTCAAGAAAGGCCCTCTCGAAATCGAAAAGGGGAAGGCAGATATCGCAGTATTCAGCCAGGGCCTTCACGCGTCCCTGCCTCCATGCCCACACGGTTGGAGGGGCAATGTAAAAGACCCTCCCCTGGTAACCTTTCTTCCTGAGAGTTCTCACAAGGGGAATGTGAAAGTCGGGGCTGTCGATAACCACGACCCCCCGGGGAGATCTACTGATTATTTCATCGGTTATCCGCTCTTTAAGGGCCCAGAGCCTCGGTACCGATCCAAGAACTTCGGATATCCCCATCAGAGAGAGGGAACCGCTGTCCCATTGAGACCTCCCGCCCGCCGAAGACCCCTGAGGCCCCATCATCCCCCATATCTCCCCATCGAATCCCCTGCTCCTCAGGGCATGTATGAGAAGGCTGGAGTAGCGGTCCCCGGAGACTTCCCCGCAGCTTACAAAGAGGGAACCGGAACTATCCCCGTTACTGCAATGTTCCATTCCTTCGCGCTCTCCATGAAGATCCCCCCGCCCAGGATCACCGTCCTCCCCGCATCTACGGCAAGGCATCCGATACCAGCCTTATGCATCGTCTCAAGGGTTCCGGTTCCGACTACCGGCATGTCGAACCTTTCATCCTGGTCAGGGCGCATCACCTTGACAACTACCCCCCCTTCGGAGATCTTTCCGGCCCTGCGGATAGTGGCATCGGTTCCTTCCATGGCCTCTACGGCAACCACGGATCTCCCCCTTACCACCACGGTCTGTCCGAAAGAAAGGGGGGCAATTGCACATGCGATCCCGGCCCCATAGACAATATCGTCGATCTCTTCAGGAAGTGGCGCCCTTCCGGCAATAACCCCCTCAGGAGCCATAAGTTCCGGAATGATCTCCCTGTAGGGAAGGACACGCACACCATGGGCTTCAAAAAAACCGACTATCGATCCCAGGAGCGAATGGTCGTCCCTTTTGGGCAGCGACGAGATGACCGAACGGAGGGGAACGTCCATGAGGTCCTGCCGGTACATGAGGGTCTTTGAGACCATCCCGGCGAGAATAACTGCCTCGATACCCCTGGACTTCATTTCTTCGAGGATTTCGCCGAGCGCGGGCTTCCTAACCCTGACCACTTCCCGTACGACCTTTTCAAGATCAAAGGTCTCTTCCCTTAAAGCGAAGGCCACCAGGGAATCCCCTCTTTCCGAAAGCCGTGAGGCTATCTCTATTGGCAGAGCACCTTCGCCGGCAAGAAGTCCTGTCTTACTGTTCAAAGAGATCACCGCCTACCTGTCAGCAGACCTGACGAGAAGCCCGGCTACCGCAAGGAATATAAGGTTTGGCAACCATGCCGCGGCTACCGGGGGAATAATCCCGGCCTCCCCGAAGGAGCGTGAGAAGGACATGACAACGTAATAGGCAAAAACGATCAGGACGCTCATCGCAAGGCCCACACCCGCCCCTGATCTCTGGGGTCCAACCCCAAGGGAGGCTCCAAGTACTGCCAGGATCACACATGCCCATGGGACGGCTATCTTGAGATGGAAGAGAACCCACAGGGGTGCCAGATCAGCTCCCTGTTTGCTCATAACGCTGATATGTCCCCAGAGTTGCCAGGCGCTCATCTCGGCCGGTCTCTGGGAGGTTTGCGCCACCTCGGCAGGCCCCAGCTGAAGGGGCAGTTTCTGTCGGGCAAAAGCAAAAAGGAGCTTAACAGACCTGTCCTTCTTTACCTCAAAGGCCTTCCCGTCCTCAAGCCACCACTCACCGTCCCTCCAGATCCCTCTTTTGGCCGACACGATCCTCTTCATGGCGCCCTCTTCGAATTCCTGGATGAGGATATCATCCATGGTCCCGAGGTTCTGTCGGAGGCGGGAGATGTAGATAACGCGCTGTAAAACCCCCTCGCTCTCGTCCCTGAGGAAGACCTGCTCCCTCAAAAGGGTCGGGCGTTCCCTGGCTATCTCGTAACGCATGATGTTCTGGGCTGCCCTGTTGCTGAGCGGGACAATTGTCTCGTTAAGAAGGATCGCTCCCAGGGAGACAAGGACCGACGCTGCCAGTACAGGGCGGATTATCCTGCGGAAGGCTATGCCCGCAGCCCTCAGTGCCACTATTTCACTCTGTGAAGATAACCGCCCGAAGGTAAGAAGGGCGGAGAGCAGCGACGCCATCGGGAGTGTCATCACGACCACTTCAGGCAGTTTGTAGACGAACAGCCGGACGACCACCCCGAGGGAGATACCCTTGTCAATGACCAGATTGGCGATCTGGAAAAGCAGGTCTCCGGCCACTAACAGAACTGAAAAGACCAGGACCCCGAAGAGGAAGGAATTCCCCATCTGGGTCACAATGAACCTGTCCAGGATGCTCAGACTCGGTCTTCGAGATTTTTTGGGGCCTCCGGAGGATCCCTTTGCAGACGGATTCATCTGGTTCTCTTGCTTCCGTTGATATGCAGGATATGCTCCACTGCCTCCCTCACCGCACCATATCCTCCCGCGGCTGATGTAACTATATCTGCCGCCTTCCTTGCTTCGGGCACGGCATCGGAGGGGGCAAATCCCCTTCCGGCCCAGATGATGCAGGGACAGTCGTTAACGTCGTCCCCGATGTAGCCCACCTCTTCAGGATCGAGGGACATATCCCGTGACATCTTTTTCAGTTCCACGAGTTTGTCCTTCACTCCCTGGAGGACAAGTCCAATACCGAGCTCCCTTGCCCTTCTATCCGTAGCAGGGGAATCGCGCCCACTGATTATTGCGGTTTTAACCCCCGAGGATATAAGCCTGGAAATACCGAGACCGTCCCTGACGTCAAAACGCTTGAACTCCCCGACCGATCCGTCAAGATATATGGCCCCGTCGGTCATGGTCCCGTCCACATCCATGACAAAAAGCCTAATCATCGTGGTTTCTCCTGTCTCCCCAGGGTGTTATCCCGCGTTTGGAATTTCGTATGAAATCAAGGATCTCAATAACGTATTCCCTTGTGAGATTGTCCTGCTCCAGCCTGGAAAGGGCGTTCCTGTCGATCGATGAAGAGACGAATATCTCGTGATAGGCCCTCTTCACCTGGAGGCGATCCTCCTGGGAGAACCCTTTTCTTCTCAGCCCGACTACATTCAGTCCGTGGATCCTTGCGGGATGCCCATCCACGAGAGTGAAAGGCGGCACGTCCTTCACCACCTTGGTGAGGCCGCCTATCATACAAAAGCGACCCACTTTGGTGAACTGATGAAGTCCGGACATGCCCCCCAGGACGCTCCCGTCACCTACGCAGGAGTAACCCGAGAGCCCCGCGCCGTTGGCAAGGACGCATTTCTCCCCAACGGTAACATTATGTCCAGCGTGGGAACCCACCATCATCCAGGTTCCGTCCCCAACGGATGTAACGGAATCCTCACCGCTCCCCCTGTGGATGGTCACGTTCTCTCTCAGGGTGACTTCGTCGCCTATCCTGACGAAAGAACGCTCCCCCTTGAACCCGAAATCCTGCGGTTCCCGGCCAAGCACGACATTCTCGAAGATCCTGCACCTTCTGCCTATGGAAACGTGTTCAAGGATGTGGATGTACCCTTCAAGCCTGGTGTCCTCGCCGATCTCCACATCGGGACCTACGACGCAGAAAGGGCCGATCCAGACCCCGTCGGCTATCCTCGCATCTTTTGAAACTATTGATGAAGGGTGGACGGTAACGCTCATAGGGCATCTTCCCCGGTAAGTCTGGAGGCTATGACAAATCCGAGAATAGCCTCTGCGGCAACATCTTTCCCTACCCTGGCCACTGTACGGACCTTGCCGACACGGCCACGCATCTTCTCCAGTGTCGCCTCGGTGACAAGCTGGTCACCGGGCACAACTGGCTTCCGGAACTTGGCCTTCTCGACGGAGGTAAGGTAGAAAATGGCCCCCTTGAGTTCAGGGCGCTGCGCGATAAGCATGCCGCCCACCTGCCCCATGGCCTCAAGGATCAGAACTCCCGGCATAACAGGCTCCGAGGGAAAGTGCCCCTGGAAGAAGGGCTCGTTGATGGTGACATTCTTGTACCCCACAACCCTCTCTTCAGTAATCTCGGTTATCCTGTCGACAAGAAGGAATGGGTAACGGTGGGGAAGCGAACCAAATATCCTGTAAATATCCAGCATGGTCATTCTCCTTTCCTGTTCAGGCTGGCAGGAGGCTCCTGCGTATCCGCCGGACGAGTTCGAGGTGCATTTTATGGCCGCTCCTGTAGGCAACGACCCTCCCCCTTACGGGTGCCCCAAGAATGGCAAGATCGCCGATAAGGTCAAGAACCTTGTGATGTACGGGTTCGTCGGGTACCCGTTGGAACTCCGGAGGAGGGAGGGTGGCGTCATCTATCACAAGGACGTTGTCAGCCGCTCCGCCCCTGCCGAGCCCCCTATCCCTTATGCCCCTGATCTCCGAGGCAAGCACAAAGGTCCTTGCAGGCGCTATCTGCTTTATGAACAGGTCCGGAGTCACCGTGCCGTCAAATACCTGACGCCCTATCCCTTTTGCCTCATAACTGATCACACAGGTGACCTCAAAAACTTCCGATGGTATGACGGCAATGAACCCTCCGCTGCATGGATCCCCGAAAGCGATCTCCCTGGCTACCTGTATGGGCAATGCGCTTTCGGCAGGTCCGGCGACCTCCGAGAGGCTTTCGGCAAAAACCCGGGAACTGCCGTCCATGGCAGGTATCTCAGGGCCAGTTGCTGATATGACGGCGTTCCAGATGTCAAGTCCTGCCATTGCGGCAAGCAGGTGTTCCACTGTCATGACCTCGGTCCCGTCCGGGAAGGTCAGGCGGGTCCCCCTGGAAGTTCCATCGGTTTCCGCAGATTCCACCGGGAAAAGACCTCCGGGAAGATCAAAAAAGATACCCTTTTCCCTGGAAGGCCCTACGGATACCCTGCAGCATTCGCCGCTGTGAATGCCAACCCCTTCGAATACCCTATTTGCCGTTATCCTCGACATCCCCGCCACCGGCCATCTTTCTTTTTAGTTCTTCCACTTCAGCCCTGAGCTCCTTCAGGGAAGCAGCAATTCCGGGAAGCCTCCCGAGGAGGACCTGTTTTTTCATCTCCTCCCGGTGGTCCCTTGCAGGGAATCCTGATACTGTCATACCCGGGGGAACGTTTTTTGTAGCCCCGGCATTGGCGGCGACCTGGGCCCTTTTCCCGACGGTAACATGGTCTGAAACACCGCTTCTCGCCGCCATTATCACGCCGTCTTCCAGCACGGAACTTCCCGCGATCCCTGTCATCGCCACCAGGATACATTTTCTGCCCACTTGTGCGTTGTGCCCAATGTGGACATGGTTGTCGATCACAGTACCGTCGCCTATTACGGTCTCTTCAAGGGTTGCCCTGTCTATTGTCACACAGGCGCCCACTTTGACTTTGCTGCCTATCCTGACCCTGCCCAACTGGGGGATCCTGGCATGCCCTTTTTCGAAGTCGGGAACAAAACCGAAACCGTCGGAACCTATGACCGATCCTGAGTGGATCAGGCAATCCTCCCCGACTATGGTCCCCTCCCTCAGCACAGTGTTGGCCTCGATCCTGGTCCTGGGACCTATAACGACATCGGGGCCCACGTATACCTGGGCTTCAAGAACGGCATGGTCCCCTATCACCGCTCCGTCACATATCACGCAGAGAGGCCCCACAGAGCACGATGGGGACAGGTCTGCGCTCTCCCCCACAATGGCCGTATCATGGACACCAGGCAAAGGGGATCTATCTTCGCTGAAGATCTCAAGAACCCTTACAAAAGCTTTCTGCGGGTCAGGGACCTCTATTCCCGTTCGTCCCTCCGGGATCTTTCCGGGAACGGAAATTACCGGAACCCCGGAAGATATTCTGGAAGACTCCCTGGCATCACGACAGATAACAACCAGTTCAGGATCTGTTCCCCCAGGTCCCTGTACGCCCCTGACAGCCAGGTCGCCATTACCTGTTACGACTCCATCGATCAGCCTTGCCATTT
The DNA here is from genome assembly GCA_002383685.1 of Synergistaceae bacterium UBA4066. Classification (GTDB taxonomy): domain Bacteria; phylum Synergistota; class Synergistia; order Synergistales; family Thermovirgaceae; genus UBA4066. The sequence goes on from DFZC01000002.1 coordinate 18,679, forward strand.
CCGAGATGCTGATGCTGATCTGTTTTTTCATCACAATACACCTCTTTGCGAAAGACCAGGAGATCAGAGGTTCCCGACAAGCCTCACGCTTATCCTGTCTTCATCACGGTTATCATAATACAGTTCCCAGGCAAGGTACCCCCCGAAGCGCCACCCGATACCGGCAACAGCGTCCCCTTGGCTGTTCACGCGCCCCCAGAGGTAGACCCGGGGCAGGACCTCCTCCAGCCAGACTCTGTACCAGATGTCCTCCCCGGGATACGTCAGTTCGACACCTACCCAGATATCGGGCCAGGCAGACCACCTTGCCCCCCACCTGCTCTCCACGCTTAGATCGTTGGTACTGGCAACCCATTCACCGTACAGTTCCAGGTCCCAGCCCTTGAGGGGTGTAGTCATGCGCCCCAGGTGGATCCCTATCTCCGGGTAACGCTCATCGGACCCCATGTGGACCGCAGCCCAGGCCTGGAGTGTGTATCTTTCGCTCTCAACCCTGATGTCGACAGGGGCGATCCGCTCGGGGATAATGCCTACCGTTACCCTTCCTCTCATCTCCCTGGTGGCCCATTTGCTCTCCAGGGCCTCGGCGATCATGGACTCTATGGCTGTCTCATGGAGGATGAACCACTCCCCTGGAAGACCTATGAAAGGCGCAAGCACTTCAAGAGCGTCATCGGTTATCTCGGACTGCAGTATCTTGGGGAGGGTCCTGGAACTGATCCTCGGAGTGTATGCAACAACTACGGGAGGCAGGGCGTGAAATCGCACCGAAACGCTCAGCCCGCCGTCATTGCGCTGCAAGAAAAGAAGGGACGGCGACCACCCCGGGACCCTTTCTGAAAGGATCCTCCAGGATTCCCTCTGAAAGGCCTGGCCGGTCCATGAAAGGGAACCCGCCGGCACGGGGGATATCATATCTTCAAGCATCCGGCGTGCATCTCCAAGGTCATCGTCGAAAAGACCCGCCAATTCAGCGATCAGTTCGGGACGCTCAATGGCCACCAGCCACCCTCCCGCAGGTGGATCCTGAAATGCAACGTCCATGAAAAGGTTACCACCTGAAATGGAGATGCCCTTGATCGACAGCCCGGGGAAAAGCCGTTCTGCCACTATCCGGAGAGTCTCTTCCTCACGCCCGGTCGCGTCCCCCCGCTCCAACTCTTCCCAGACGGCTCCCATGGGCCCGGCTATGGTCGGCCTGATCCATTCTGCCACCCCGGTCACCGTCACCGAGGCCAAAGCGGAAGGTGCGAAAACAAGGGCCACGGCGAAAAAGCCGGCCGCGGCCCCAAGGAAGAACCTGTCAAGTCTCACCAGAAAATCTCTCCCCGACTAGAACATCTCCCCGAAACCGAAGTGTGTCCGGTTCTCGTCCTCGCCATAAGCGAAATCAACCCTCAGGTTGCCCATGGGTGTCTGGACCCTGACCCCTATGCCATAGCCACTCTGCAGGTCAGAAAAGGCAGATTCATCGCTGGCCATGCCAATATCGTAGAAAGCGACGATCGAGATCGCGTCCTGGACGGGTACACGTAGTTCGAAATTGCCCAGCGCCATCTCGCTCCCCTTGAATGCGTCATCCCGGTACCCCCTGAGTGTTCTTGCCCCTCCAAGGAAGAATTGTTCCGACCATGGCAGTTCACCCGATGAGTAACCAACCCTTAGACGTGAGGCGAATAGTACCGGGTTGTCCTCGGTGCCAAGTTCACGGTTGAAAAGATCCTGGAAGAAGGCGTGAAGGGGCAGATAGTAGCGCCATTCCAGCCAGTACTTGGTGTAGTTCATGTCGCCTATCTCAGGATCCGTGGCCTCGAAGATGCCGTACTCCACGCTCAGGCTCTGGACCTGCCCCTTGGAATAGCTCAGGTAAGGATCCAGGAGGTTCCTGGTAATGGTCCCTGTGACAGAGTAGTTGGTCCCAGAGAGACCCTTCCCTTCTGGGAAACCCCTGTCCTCTTCCTCGCGCACGTTGTATATCTCTACCTCGTGGTAGTCCGCTTTCACGAACCAGCTCAGGTTCGGGTTGTTACGGAACTTTTTACCTATACCGGCGTAGACGCCGCGCTTGTCCTGGTCGTAGGTTACGTTCAGTTCCCCGTCGGTATAATCTACAAGATCGGACCATTCGTAGCTGTACAGGCCGGCCTCCCAGGCGTAGGTGTGTTCGTCCATGTAGGGAGCTCGGTACCGGAGCCAATACTGCTGCCTGTCTCCCATTTCAAAGCCTATGCCGACAATGTGGCCAAGCCCCCTGTAATTCAGTTCCTCCCAGCCTGCCCCGCCGGACCAACCGGACTCGGAGCCGTGCCCCACGGTAAGGGAGATCCTTGAGGACTTGCCCTCCTCGACGGTCAGGATTATGTTGACTATCTCAGGGTCAGAGGTAGGCTCGAATCCTACCCTGACGTCTTCAAGGAAACCGATCTGGTTAAGTTTCTTGAGGGAGTGTCTAAGTATGGTGGCGTTGAAAAGATCCCCGGACTTGAGATTGAACTCCCTCTCTATAACATGGGGCTTTGTCCTCCTGTAGCCCTGGATAATGACCTCTCCAACCTTTGGCTCAAGGACCCTGACGTCTATGACACCGTCCTGGATGCCCACATCCTGGACCTGGACAAAGACGTAACCGGCCTTTTCATATTTTTCGCCTATCCTCTGGAGGTCGTGCCTGAAAAAGACCCGGTTGAAGACTGAACCCGGGCGGGTGAAGACCACCTCCATAAGTTCGTCGCCGGTGAATACCGTGTTGCCGGTGAAACGGATGTCGCTTACGATGGGATTCTCCCGGACCTGGTAATCGACGAAGACCCCCCCGAACTGCTGTGACACGGAAACATCCACATAGGAAAAGAAGCCCAGCCCGTAGATAGTGTCAATGTCCTCCTGGACCTGCTGCGGGTTGAACTGGTCCCCGGCCTTTGTCCCGACCACGCCGAGAATATGTTCGGATATAACCTCCTGGTTTCCGGTGACGCCGACCCCGACGACAACCGGCTGGACGGCCGAGAACGAAATTCCGGCCGCGATAAGAACGAACGCTACGGCGACAGCCGCGGACCATATCCGTTTCACTAAAACAGCACCCCTTTCCGCAAATTCAGCTCCTGATCCGGGGCTTTGCAAGCCACCAGGAAAATGTTCAATTCTCAGGACCCATACTACGGGATTATAAACTATTCCGGGGCTTCACGGATAATTATATTTTCGCCCCGGAGCGCCCTCTGCCCTAACTCGATAAGGGCAAGTATCTCGTCAAGCCCCCTGGACGACCTTTCCTCAGGTGTTTCTATCGCTACACGTTCCGTCCTGGCAGTTGCTGCCTGTACAGCAGAGGGTACATGGGTTTCATCTGCAGGCATTTCCCTGGCAAGATTCATCTCGCTGAGGCTTGTCCTCAGAGCTGAAAGAACGCTCTGCTCATCGGCAGTAACCAGCTCAAGCCGCACAGCGTTTGAATTTGGTATCCCGACTGGAGCATGGCTGATAGTTGATATGGGCATAGCGGCAGCCATTATCACAAGAAGAGCAATCGCCCCCGAGCGCAGGGACATGGCAAAGAGCCTGCCGAGGGGATAGTCCTTTCCCGATCCTGAGACCCTTTCCCAGATCTCCTCGCTTGCGGATTCAAGTTCGGCCCTTGCGCACTCCACTTCTGCAAGAGCGGAATCCCACTTTTCGTTCCTGCAGGCGGCGATACACCTGTCGATCCACCTGTGAACCCTTTTAAGATTTTTTTCCATCACTTCAAAGCCTCCGAAACCGCATATTCAACTCAAGGCCCTTGATAAAGAACCATGGTCTTTTTATTATCACAGTGTCAGGGGCGTTCAGTGGTATCTTCAAGTTCAAGCCAGGCTTTCAGCCTTGCGAGTGCCTGGCGCTGGATCCTGTAGACATTGCTTACATCCATGCCAATGCTGTCGGCGTATTCCCTTGCTTTTCTGCCTTCAAGAACAAGTTCCCTTATCACTTCCCCCTCGCGGGAGGACAGGGCTTCGATACCGTCGAAAAGGCAGATCTTCCAGTCGAGGGATGCCACGTCGAACGGGTCTGGGGTAACTGTCTCGGAATCGTCCACCGGGCAGGGCGCCCTTGCTTCTACACGCTGGAGGAAGTTGGTCATCTGCCCCTTGATCCTGTAGAAACCGTAGGTGACAAATCGATTGTTCCTTGATGGTTCAAACCTGTCCACGGCCTTGATAAGGGCCATCATGCCCTCCTGGATCAGGTCCTGGTAACGCTGGGGGGCGACCCTGAACTTTTTGGCTATCCAGAAGACAAGGGGACGGTAGGCGAGTATAAGTCTTTCGCGGGCGTCTTCATCGCCGTCCCCGCAAAGGCGCCAGAGGTCATTCTCTTCCTCCCTGGAAAGGTATTGCCTGTTCACGCTCTCTGGGTTGCTGTTCTCCATCGACCTGTCCTCCTGGCATTCCAGGTTCTTTTATACCACGACAGGGAGGGTTTTTGCCACTAGGCCAGGGGCAGATCCACCGCTTTCGATCCATCGACATGAAGGTGGACCGTGTCGTTCACATAACGCAGGGTGATCCTGTCGGTGGCGATATCTATTGCGGTTATCGAGCAGTTGTCGACCCGGAATTTCCATGAGGAGACAGGAGGAACCCCTACAAGGAAGGAAAGGGCTGCCCTGATGGTCCCACCGTGACATACAACAAGCAACGTGTCACCATCACCGGAAAGGACCCTTTCTATACCTTCTCCAACCCTTTTGATGAGGTCCCCGAAGGATTCACCACCGGGAGGGGTAACGGACGAGGGATCTTCTCTCCAGGGATGGTACAGATCGGGGTACCTGTCCCTGACCTCTGCAAGCCTGAGGCTCTCCCATGAACCGAAGGACATCTCGGAGAACTCTTCCACGGGTATTACCTCTCCTGAACAGGAGCTCCTCCCCGCTACAATGCATGCTGTCTGGTGAGCCCTTGAAAGAGGGCTGGAGTAGATCATGTCCATGCAGACCCCGGAGAGCCTTCGAGAGAGAAGGTCCGCCTGGGCAAACCCGTTCGGCCCGAGGGGGACATCGGTCCGCCCCTGGAACCGGAAAGCGCTGTTCCACTCAGTCTCGCCGTGCCTCGCGAGGATCAGCCTCTTTTTTCGGCCTTCCATAAGAACACCTCCGAAGATTATCTCCTACAAAAAGAGCCACCCGTGCGGGTGGCTCTTATATACGGTGGAGCCGGCGGGCGGACTTGAACCGCCGACCTGCGCATTACGAGTGCGCTGCTCTGCCAACTGAGCTACGCCGGCATGTTAATGGCGGTCCCAACGGGGTTCGAACCCGTGTCGCAGCCTTGAAAGGGCTGTGTCCTAGACCACTAGACGATGGGACCGCATGATAACCTTACATGGTGGGCCGTACAGGGATCGAACCTGTGACACCCGGATTAAAAGTCCGGTGCTCTGCCAACTGAGCTAACGGCCCATGACGAGCGCTGAAAAACTATACAGTTCCCCACCGGCTGTGTCAAGGGTGGCACAAGGGTGTGTGGCACAAGGGTGTGGTGGCACAAGGGCGGTGGCGGAAGATCCGTGAATCGTAAATCGTGAATCGTAAATCGGAGTCCGCCCACCGAATGAAATATGGTTTAAGTTTTCGTTTGTCATCCCGAGTCCGCCAGAGGCGGACCGAGGGATCTCGGTCCTGAATATGGTCCAGACCTTTTGAGAATCCAATTCAGATTTCTCACAAGGATCCATTCAGAATGAAAGATCTTACCCCTCAAGTCTAACGTCTCAAGGGTTTTAATCCCGATCTACGACTCACGATTCACGATTAACGGGTCATGTTTTTGTCTTCCGGTTTCCGAGTCACAAGGTGCCCAAAGCGCAGCGACAGGGTGCGAGTCACGCGTTCGGTCTTCAGGTTTTCGATTCACGATTCACGCGTTACGAGTTACGGCTCCTAAAGCGCAAACCTGGCCGGGTAGGTGGCAAGTTTCTGGCGGAAGACCTCCAGTGTCTCCATGCCGCGTTCTATCTGCAGGGCCACCTGCTTGAAGGAGGTGCCGCCGAAAGTGTTCCTCCTGTCGACGGAACTCTCTATGTTGAGGATCTGCAGCAGGTCTTCACCGGACTCGGGCACCAGTTCGGCCCATTCTTCCAGCGTCAGACTGAGCAGGGTTCTCTTCCTGTCCATACACCATTTGACGACCTCTCCGACCTTCTCGTGAGCTGTCCTGAAGGGCACGCCCTTCAGGACAAGGTATTCAGCAACGTCGGTGGCAAGGGCAAAACCGTCCTCAAAGGACGCGGCAGCCCTTTCCTGGTCGATCTCTATGCGCGCTATCAGCTGGGGAAGGACATCGAGGACGTCCCTTGCTATCTGGATCGATGACCAGAGAGCCCTCTTGTCCTCCTGCATGTCCCGGTTGTAGGTAAGGGGCAATCCCTTGATGATGGTCAGAAGATCCACAAGGTCTCCTATAACCCTTCCCGTCCTTCCCCGAACCAGTTCAAGCACGTCGGGGTTCTTCTTCTGGGGCATCATGCTCGATCCCGTGCAGAATGCGTCGGGAAGTATGATCCAGCCGAACTCCCGGCTGTTGTAGACCACCAGGTCTTCGGCCATACGGCTTGCGTGGAGCATGAGGACCGTCATTGCGTACTGGCAATCCAGGAGGTGATCCCTGTGGGCCACGGAGTCCATGCTGTTGTCGCTGGTCCTGTCAAAACCCAGCATGACCGTTGTAAACCCCCTGTCCAGCGGCAGGGTCGACCCTGCCAGCGCCCCGCTCCCGAGGGGGCATTCGTTGACGGACTCCAGGGCGAAAAGCACCCTCCGGAAATCCCTGGCAAGGGCCCAGAAGTGGGCCAGCCAGTAATGCCCCATGCTCACAGGCTGTGCCTGCTGGAGATGGGTATACCCCGGGATGATAAGGTGCCGGTGTGCCGTGGCCCTGTCCAGAAGGGCGTCCAGGAGAGTGATCAGGCCATCTCCCACTGAGTACATTTCCTTCCTCAGGTAGAGCCGGACCGCAGTTGCCGACTGGTCGTTGCGGCTCCGACCCATGTGGAGTTTCGCGCCGACAGGCCCTATGATCTCCGTCAGCCTTGCCTCGATGTTCATGTGGACATCTTCCATGGATTCCAGGGGTTTGAACCGGCCTTCCTGAATATCCTTCAGCACCTGCCTCAGCCCGTCCTCGATAACGGCGGCCTCATGCTGCTCCAGAAGCCCTACATGTTCAAGCATCCTCACATGGGCTATGCTTCCGTACACATCGTAGGGCGCAAGCCTCCAGTCAAGGTCCAGGGACTGGGTGAAGTGCTGGACTATTTCAGCTGTATCTTCCCGAAACCTTCCGTGCCACATGAAGATCTACCTCCCGGATCCTGTCTTGATCCTTGCGGCCGTGGAGACAAGCCCCCGTCCCGCGGCAGTTTCCGCACACAGCGCCCAGAGCAGGTCCGTTTCGCTGTGCATGTATTGTCCAACCTGGAAGGCATCAAGAACAGCCCTCTCTGCTGCCAATCCTGCAACAATTATGTCGGCCCTTCCTGGCTCCAGCCCCGTTATTGAAGACCGGTCACCGGGGGGCGTCATCTTCAGCCTGGCTACAAGCGATCCAAGTTCACCAGCCCTTACAGGCTGGCCGTGAACCTTTGAGGGGTGGTAATCTGCGACTGCAATGCCTTTCAGCATCATCACCGCCGAGGAAGAAGTGCCCCCGACACCGGCCAGGCTGCAGCGTCCGCTATGGAACCGTTCCCCCAGTATGCCGCGGATCTCACTGAAAACTTTCCCGTCATCCTCTCCGAAACGCGAGGCCATCCTGACAGCCCCCAGCGGAAAGGAGTACGCCATGCCTTCCTTGACAATTTCAAGGCTTCCCCCGCCCAGATCAAAAACCGAATCCGCTCCCGGAACCCCCAGGATAGCACCCTTGAAGCTGAGTTCCGCTTCCTCGGTCCCCGAAAGGATCCTCAAGGGAAATCCGGCGGAGGATACGATCCTGGACACAGTTTCCTGGCCGTTCCCGGCGCCCCTCAGGCTTTCGGTAGCGCAGAATGCCGTGTTTTTCCCTTGCACTCCAGATCTCTCCAGAAGGGCACAGGCTTTGTCAACGGCCGAAAGGGTCCTCTCAAGGGGGCCGTCGGCTATCAGGTAGTCCCCTTCGCCGATCCCCTCGGTCAGCCTGGATATCCATATACCTGAGGAGATATATTCAAGCACTCCCTCTTTCCAGGATACGACCAGGCATCTGACAGAGTTCGACCCCAGGTCTATCGAACCGAATTTCTCTGTTCCGGGCATGGCCAACCCTCCGGATCGCCGCATTCAAGTTCGCCAAGATTTCCGAAAAGCCATTCTTCACCAGGGTGCCAGCCGAGGCCTATCATTGACGCGGTCTGCAGGTGAAGACATTTTACGGAAATGTCACCGCCGATCCTGATACCCCCCGAGCCTGTAGAGGTCAGGGCTTCCCAAAGAGCAACTCTCTCACGCCTTATCCTTTCGGCCCTCGCGTAGCCAAGCAAAAAGACACGGAAGAGGATGTACTCGAGGTTGAAAGTTTTCCACTCTTCCTGCTTTCCCCTCGAGAGATATTCTCCAAGGGACCTGACATGGCCGCCGGATTCAAGCTCATCTATCCGCTTTGACATCCAGGGGCAGGAAAGCCAGAACACCGTCGGGAAGGGTCTGCCTTTCCGCATAGGGTCGCACACGGTGACCTGGGGGAAGCCGTATCTGCACCTGCGTGAAACACCCCTGACAAGCCTGCTGTCGAAGTTCCTGGTCCCGGCCTGTCTTTTGGTCGAGACAAGATCCCCCTCAAGGGGGTTTTCAAAAAAAACAGGGGGCATCAAGCCCCCCGCAGCAGGCATTTCGACGACGGGTTCTATTTCTTTCCCCGTGGTTTTCCTCCTGAGTTTTCCTTGTTCTTCCTGTTCAGGTCTGAAAATTTTTGATCGCTCGCCTTCATGAATGAAGCCAGTTTCTTCTCGAAATCGTCCCCGGATCCCGCCGAAGGAGCGCTGCCCCTCTGCTGCCTTGGGCGTTCGGTTCGGGGCTGGAGCTGTTTGACAGAGAGGTCGATACGGCCCCTCTCGTCGATCTTGATGACCTTGGCATCCACTTGCTGCTGGAGCTGCAGGATATCCTCGACCTTTTTCACATATTCATATGCAAGCTCCGAAATATGGATCATCGCTTTCTGCCCTGTCGAAAGCCTTACGAAGGCCCCGTACGGCAGGATCTGTTCCACGGTACCCTTGACGATGTCGCCGACATTGACCTCGGTCGTTTGGGACCCTTTTTCCTGGACCATCAAGTAACTTTCCCCTCCGTTTAGAGTCTGTAAAAAGTATCTATGAGTTCACCGGTTTTTTCCGACCGGTTTATGCGGACAAGTATACCATTACGAGTCAAAAACGGGCACGATCCCCTGGAACGGCTAATGTTCTGTGCCTCCAATATCCTCAAGGAAGAGGGGACTCAGGACTTTAATGAACGTGCCCTTCATCCCAAGGCTTCGGCTTTCTATAATGCCCGCGCTTTCAAGTTTTCTCAACGCGTTTACGATAACGCTCCTGGTAACCCCGACCCTGTCGGCCACCCTGCTTGCTACAACTATGCCTTCCGGTCCTTTAAGTTCCCTGATAATATGCCTGATGGACTCGACCTCAGAATACGAAAGGGCCCTCATGGCCATCTGGACTATCAGGCGTTCCCTGGCTCTGTCCTCGATGGTCCTCGCGCGGGCATGCAGTATCTCCAGGCCGACTACGGTCGCGAGGTATTCGCCCAGCACCAGGTCCCTGTTGTCAAAGGGTTGCCCAAAGCGGGCCAGGATAAGGGTACCGAGCCTCTCCCCCGCCCCATGGATAGGAACATAGACGACGTGCTTGTTCGAATATGTGCAAGGCTCGTCGGAGTAGGCACAGAGTCCGTGGTCCGTGTGGTTGAGCTCGGATGCATGGTACTGGTTGACCTTCTCGACATAACTTTCGGGCATGAATCCCGTTTTAAGCAGTTCCGACATCAACGGGCAGTCGTATTCGCTCACCCACGAGTAGCCGAGTATCTTCCCTTCCCGGTCGATCATGTATACGTTGGCGGCGGAAAGATCGCACAGAAGCTTTGCCAGCTTCTGGTAGTCGGGCGTCCCTGGGTCTTTTCGGCTCTGGAGGACCCTGTTAACAGCCCTTGTTTTTTCAAGAAGATCCTGCATCGCCGATGGGTTCGCGATCTTGGCCCTCGATTCGATGAGTTCCTTTGGAGTATTCATTACCAAATCCAATCCCTCCTGGTGGGCGCGAGCGCCGTTTTCTTTGGCAAACGTCAGAGAAGGTACTTCCTGACATCGGTATCGGCTACAAGTATCTCAAGTTTATCCCTCACGTTATTATCGTCCACCGTTACCTCCTGGCCGGAGAGCTCCGATGCATCGAACTGGATCTCCTCAAGCAGGTTCTCCATCATCGTGTGAAGCCTTCGTGCCCCGATGTCCTCGGTCTCCCTGTTCATCCTGGCAGCTAGATTGGCTATCTCCCGTACGGCCCCGTCGGTGAAGGAAAGGACCACGTTCTCGGTGGACAGAAGTGCCTTGTACTGGTCGACAAGGCTGTGTTCCGGCTCAACCAGGATCCTTGCGAGATCATCCTCCGAGAGCGGATCAAGCTCCACCCTCAGCGGCAGTCTGCCCTGAAGTTCGGGGACAAGATCGGATGGTTTCATCTTGTGAAAGGCTCCCGCAGCGATGAAAAGGATGTGGTCGGTACGGACTGGTCCGTATCTGGTGTTCACGGTACACCCCTCAACGATCGGGAGCAGGTCTCTCTGAACCCCCTCGCGGCTTACGTCGGGCCCTGAATGCCCGCTCCCGGCGGAGGCGACCTTGTCAAGTTCGTCAATAAATACTATGCCTTCCTCCTGGGCTTTCTTCAGACCCTCCTGGGCAGCCGCCTCATGGTCCACCAGTTTCTCTGCCTCCTCGGCTTCGAGGATACCCCTGGCGGTCTCCACTGTCACAACGCGGCGCTTTTTCTTCTTCGGGAAGATCCCGCTAAGCATCTCCCCAATGTTGATCCCCATCTCCTCCATGCCCGGCCCCCCCATGACGGGAATGCCGACCTGGGCGTTTTCGCTGATCTCTATCTCTATCTCCCGGCCTTCGAGCTTGCCCTCGTCAAGCATGCGACCCAATCTCTCCCTGGTGGAAAGGCGCTGTTTTTCGGCCCGCTCTTCATCCTCCGTGGGCGGCCTTTCCTCCTTCTGGGGCTGCCCTGAAAAGATGTGCATGAAATCCGAGACCTTCTCCTGCACTTTCCTGGGCGGTATCAGGGCGTCCAGGATCCTCTCCCTGGCCCGTGAGGATGCCTCCTCGCGGACTTCCTCTATCTTGCGATGTTTGACCATCTGTACGGACCTCTCGACCAGGTCCCGTATCATGGACTCAACATCTCTGCCGACGTAGCCCACCTCTGTGAACTTCGTGGCCTCCACCTTTATGAAGGGAGCGCTTACAAGCTGTGACAGCCTGCGGGCTATCTCCGTCTTGCCGACTCCCGTGGGACCGACCATCAGAATGTTCTTGGGAGCTATTTCACGGGCAATTTCCTCGGGCAGGACCAGCCGCCTGATCCTGTTCCTCAGGGCGACCGCCACAGCTCTCTTGGCCTTGCGCTGCCCTACTATGTAACGGTCAAGGTAGGAAACAATGGCCCTGGGTGTCAGTGCTTCATTCCTGGCGTCGGTCAATCCTCAAGCACCTCCAGCGTTATGGAATCGTTGGTGTAGATGCAGATCCCGGAAGCTATGATAAGGGATCTTCTTGCGATCTCGTCGGCCCTCTCGCCGGATGACCCCAGGAAAGCCCGAGCGGCAGCCAGGGCATAGCCGGCCCCTGACCCTATGGCGCAGGCCTGCCCCTCGGGCTCCAGGATGTCGCCCGCCCCGCTGAGCAGGAGCGTAGTGCTCTTGTCTGCCACGAGCATCATGGCCTCAAGCCTTCTCAGGACCCTGTCGGTCCGCCAGTCCTTGACCAGTTCCGTAGCTGACCGCACGAGGTTCCCGCTGTGCTCGGACAGCCTCTTTTCAAAACGCTCCAGAAGGGTCATTGCGTCGGCAGTCCCTCCGGCGAATCCCGTAAGAACCTTACCGTCGTAGAGTCGCCTGACTTTCCTGGCTCCCTCCTTGATGACCTGGTCCCCAAGGGTCACCTGGCCGTCCCCGGCCATGGCCACCATATTATCCTTCCGAATGCAGAGTATCGTCGTCCCCTTCATTATCCGCACCACCGTTCCCAGCCCTGGGGTGGGCCAAAGTATAGCTTCGCTTTAGCTGTTCCGCCGTTACCTTCAGGTATTTCTGGGTCGTGACCAGGCTCTCGTGTCCCAGGAGTTCCTGTAGGACCCTGAGGTTCGCTCCCCCTTCGAGCATGTGAGTGGCGAAACTGTGTCTCAAAACATGGGGCGTTACCCCGGGAAGACCCGCCCTTGCCGCAGATCTCATGACCGCCCTGTGAAGGGTCCGGACGGTTATATGCCCTCCACCGCTTCCAGGAAAGACGAAGTCGGAAACTTCCGGGCACGAAGACCTCCAGTTACTGAGCGCGCGGACAGCGAACCTGCCCATGGGGACAAGGCGCTCCTTTTCCCCCTTGCCCATCACCCTGATCCATCTCTCCTCGAGATCCACCTGGTCCCATCTCAGGGAAGCCGTCTCTGCTATCCTGAGACCTGATCCATACATAAGCTCCATCACAGCAAGGTCCCTTTCTGCCTCTTTTCCCTGAGGACCATTTTCCAGGAGCAGTGCCATCTCCTCACGGGATATGGCACGGGGGAGCCTTGCAGGAAGCTTGGGCCCGCGGATCCCCTCCGCGGGGTTTCCGCTCAGTTCGCCCCGTTCCATGAGGAAACGGAGCCAGCTCCTGATGGCGGACAGTTTGCGCGCGGCTGATGTCCTCGCATAGCCATAACCCACGACATCCCTCAGGAAACCCCTGATATGGGATGTCTCTACCGAAAGGGGGGACTCCACCCCCAGCCCGGCCAGGTAATCGGCGAACTGGGATAGATCGACAGAATAGTTAAGGGTCGTATGGTCAGATCCGCCCCTCCCCGAGCGTATATCCTCCAGGAAAAGATCGATCGATGCGGAAACGGCACCTTCGGTCATGGCAGATATTGTAGCACTTTGATGGTGATTAACCATAATTTTCAGAAGATATTTGTTTGGTCGGAATATTTTTCAAAAGCGGGGGTAATTTATCCAGGAATGACCTTATCGCCCTTGATGACCTGAGAGCATGTCTTTCGCACCTCTCCGTCTTTTTCCTTATCTTCTCTCCAAGAGGCGGGAAGAGACCGAGGTTTGCGTTCATGGGCTGGAACGACCTTGGGAGCGGATCCGAAAGATGGGCAAGGAGAGAACCTATGGCCGTCTCTCTCGGCCAGGCCGGAAAGTCAAGACCTGCGGAAAGGGCCGCCACATTCAGGGCCGCAACCAGCCCCATGGCAGTGCTCTCCATGTAGCCCTCTACTCCAGTGATCTGCCCTGCAAGGAAAATGCCGTCATGCCCCTTCACTCCCAGAAAGTGATCCAGGACCCTGGGCGCGTTGACGTATATGTTGCGGTGCATAACACCCAGCCTCGTGAATTCTGCATTCGCCAGGGCCGGTATCATCCTGAAGACCCTTTCCTGTTCCGGCCATTTGAGATTGGTCTGGAAACCCACGAGGTTGTAAAGGGTCCCCTCGCTGTTTTCCTGCCGCAGCTGGACCACTGCCCATGGATGATCCCCTGTCGCGGGATCCTCAAGGCCTACCGGCCTCAAGGGACCGAAACGCAGGGTGTCTACACCCCTCGATGCTATGATCTCCACGGGAAGACAACCCTCGAAGTACCGGTCGTCCTTTTCGAAATCGTGCCTGGGAGCCCTCTCGGCAGATACCAGTGCTTCCTGGAACTCCTCGTATTCTCCCCTGTTCATGGGGCAGTTGATATAATCGTCGCCTGAGCCGTAGCGGCTCCCCCGAAAGGCTTTGGTCATGTCTATGGTTTCCGCGCTGACTACGGGGGATACTGCATCGAAGAAAGACAAAAAACCCTCCCCTACCAGCTCCTCCAGACTCCTGGTCATGGACTCGCTTGTCAGGGGACCCGTAGCAATTATCGCAGGGCCTTCGGGGACACTTTCCAGCTCCCTCCTGTCGGTTTTGACAAGGGGATGGGATGACAACTCCGCGGTAACAAAGGAAGAGAATCTTTCCCTGTCAACGGCGAGAGCCCTTCCTGCGGGAACTCGCGATCTTCTTGCACAGCCCAGTATCAGGCTCCCCATGGCTTCCATTTCCGCCTTGAGGATACCACCCGGACTCGTAGGCACATCGGCCCCGAGGGAATTACTGCACACCAGCTCCGCAAACCCCCCCGTCCTGTGAGCCGGCGTTATTCTTCCTGGCCTCATCTCCACCAAAAGGACAGGAATGCCTCTCATAGCCAGCTGCCATGCGGCCTCCGAGCCGGCAAGGCCAGCGCCGACAACGGTTACCCGTTCCACATTACGACCGGTCGTCATCGACGGGATCCTCCGGCTGACCGCATGAAGAACATGCCCTTTCGCCAGACCTGCCCTTCGCAACAACCGGCCCCCCGCAGGAAGAGCACTTCTCTCCCGTCGGGGGGGACCAGGAGACAAAATCGCAATCAGGGTACCTGGAACACCCGTAGAAGGGTTTTCCGCCTTTGCCTCTCCTTCTTACGACTTCGCCTTCGCCGCACTTGGGACAGCTTATCCCGAGGGTTTTGAGTATAGGGCGTGTGTAACGGCACTTTTTCCCTGGGTCGGAATAACCCGAACAGCCTATGAAGTCACCGAAGCGGCCTGACTTGATCACCAGGGGTGAACCGCAGAGGGGACAGTCCTCACCGACAGGTTCGGGGGGCGGCGGGGCGACTTTTTCAGCCTCTGATGCGGCCCGGGCAAGCGATGGGGAGAAATCCCTCCAGAAATCTTCTACAACTTCCCTCCAGGGTCTCCCCTCTTCTTCTATATCGTCCAGTTCGTTCTCCATTCCCGCGGTGAATGCCCTGTCCACTATCCCCGGGAAATGTGCCTCAAGAAAGGTGTCCACTATAGTCCCGAGCGGGGTGGGGGCAAGGCGTTTCTCTTCATTCCTGAGAACATATTTCCTGTCGTACAGGGTCTGCACAATGGTGGCGTAAGTGGACGGTCGCCCGATACCCTCATCCTCAAGAACTTTTATCAGGCCGGCATCGGTATACCTCGAGGGGGGTTTAGTAAAGCGCTGTTCACTGCTTACATCCTTTATCGCAAGGAGCTCCCCCTCAACCGCGGGTTCGACTGTCTCATCCTTCATCTCAAGGGGCCATACAGCACCCCATCCATCGAAGATGACAGTGGCACCGGACTGCCTCATCCCCACTCGGCCGCTCTCTGCTTCGATGGTACTCCGTGCAATGCGGGCCGGGTTCATCTGGCTTGATATGAAACGGCGCCAGATCAGGTCATAGAGCCTGTATTGATCAGGCGTCAGATGCTCCCTGACCTCCTCTGGCAAAAGAGTTACATCAGTGGGCCTGATCGCTTCGTGAGCGTCCTGGGAACGCCCCTTGCTGTCGTAGACCTGGGCAGAAGACGGCAGATATTTGCTCCCGTGAGCCTGTTTAATATAACCTCTGGCTGCTTCAAGGGCCTCGGGAGCTGTCCTCAGGCTGTCGGTGCGCATGTAGGTGATCAGCCCTGTGGTGCCCCTCCCGGGAATATTTACACCCTCGTATAGGCCCTGGGCGGCGGACATGGTCCTGCGGGGTGCGAATGACAGTCTTCTGGCCGCCTCCTGCTGAAGAGTGCTGGTCTTGAACGGAGGCAAGGGTTTACGGGTCCCCTCCTTGAGGGTAAATGAGACCACACTCAGCGGGTTTGACCTGACCTCCCTCTCTATCTCAAGGGCAGATCCTTCGTCGCCTATAAGGAGCGTCCGCCCGTCCTTTATCAGCGACTTTCCGTCGAGCCTGTCAACCCTGAGGCTGTAAGTCCTCCCGCCCTCAGCTTCGGCGGCGACGGTGACCTGCCAGTATTCCCTTGGTTCAAAGGAGAGTATCTCCTTTTCCCTGTCGCAGATTATCTTGAGTGCCGCGGACTGGACCCTGCCCGCTGACAGTCCCCTTTTGATCTTGTCCCAAAGCAGGGGACTCAGTTTGTAGCCCACCAGCCTGTCGAGGATCCTTCGGGTCTGTTGGGCATCCACCTTCTTCATATCAACGGATGTGACCTTTTCGAAGGCCTCGCGGACCCCCTTCGGAGTTATCTCGTACATCCTTACCCTGCATGGGGAGGACGGGTCGATCTCGAGTATCTCCGAAAGATGCCAGGCGATGGCCTCTCCCTCCCTGTCGGGGTCAGAAGCTATCAGGATCCGCCCGCTCACGGAAGCCCTGTTCCTGAGGTTGCGGGCGATGTCGCCTTTCCCCCTCACGAGGATATATTCCGGTTCGAAACCTTTGTCGACGTCTATGGCAAGCCTGCTTTTCGGAAGATCACGAATGTGCCCCACGCTGGACTGAATATCGTAATCGCTGCCCAGTATCTTGTTGAGCGTGCGGGCCTTGGAGGGCGACTCTACAATTACAAGGGTCCGGCCCGCCTTTATCTTTGCTTCCCTGGCCTTTGACTTTTTCACGGTTCTTGATCCGGATCTTTCAGGCTTCCGGATCCCTTCCCCTTTCGTTCTTTTGGCCATTCCGTCCCCGCCTTTCAGCACAATGGGATTTCTTCAACTCCGGAAAAATTATGCCTGCCGCATACGGAACGGAAAAGGATCTCGATAAGGTCGCCGCTGACAGGACACCCCCCTGCCAGGCTGAGAGTCACAGCCTCGGTCAGAGTCTTCTCGATTACCTCTCGCGAAAGTGTCTCATCAGCACATATCCTGTAGGCAAATGCCAGGGCATCCGCTGTAAGGTAGCGGCTTTCGCCTTCGGGAATAAATCTCACGGACATTCTGTTCCCTCCTGTCAATTTCCGGGTCGGGTCATTATCCCCTGGAAGCCGCTGCACTCCACCTTCCAGGACCGCTCGCGAACACAAGACCGTATGCAGAAAGCACCCCGATCACCCTTAGAACGGCAGCGGCGCTCATTTTACCCTCCGTCGCTATGTTGTCAACAGTCATATCACCGTGGTCCGCCAATAGCCTTAAAACCTCCCTCTCCTCCGGAGTAAGGGAAAAACCGCTCATTTCTGACTTTGCCGTTTCCGGGGAGAAAAGATCCATCTGCCTTCCCGAGACCAGGGAGGCGAAGGCGACAATATCCACCAGGGGGGAGGCTCCATCGGATATCAGGGCGTTGGATCCCCTGCAGACCCTGTCGGTTATCCTGCCGGGAACGGCCCAGACCTCCCTCCCGGCCTCGAGAGCACACCGGGCCGTTGTTATGGCTCCGCTCTTTTCCGGCGCCTCCACAACGACGCACCTTGATGAGAGACCGGCTATTATCCTGTTCCTCCTGGGGAAATTCCAGGGCCTGGGGGATGTGCCAAGGGGGTATTCTCCCAGGATGACACCCTCCTCCATGATCTCCCGGTAAAGCGAGGCGTGGGAGGCGGGGTATGCGATGTCGACACCGGTGCCGACCACTGCCACCGTCTTCCCCCCGGGATCCAGGCAGCCCCTGTGGGCGGCACAGTCTATACCCCTGGCACCACCGCTGATTACGGTGACCCCGACTCCCGCCAGGGTCGATGCAAGGGTCGAAGCGCAGCCTGAGCCGTAGGAAGTACATTTCCTTGTACCCACTACAGCCACTTTCTCGCCACGGGGAAGGGTGCGCCCCCTTGAGTAGAGAAGAAGAGGGGGGTCGTTGATACTTCTCAGTGCCTGGGGGTATTCCGGATCGGAGAAAAAGATCACCTTGACCCCTTTTTTTTCGCATTGCTCCATTTCCGCCTCGGGCCATCCTGAAGAAAGGAGCTCCACGATCCTCTCGCGGGCGGTATCCACAATACCCAGGAGATCCATTGCGGACATGGACCCCGAAGAGAGATCCTCCCGGGAGACCCCCCGTTCCTCCATCAGGTCAAGGATCCTGGCGTCGAAGCTGCCGCATGCGTTAAGGAGCATAAGACATTTCTTCAGCGGTTCCAGGGAAGATCGCCCCCTTCCCTGAAGGCAAGGGCCTCGGCAAGATGGACCGTCGAGATATCGACATCTCCTGCCAGGTCGGCTATCGTGCGGGCCACCTTCATCACCCTGCTTATTCCCCTGCCCGAAAGGCGGACTCTTCCCGCCATCTCCTTCAGGAAACGCCTGCCCTCGGCATTTATCCCCACCTGTTTCTTCAGGGCCTTTTCAGGCAGCTCGGCATTGCACTGGAATCCAAGGGGACCCCATCTTTCCCACTGCCGCTCCCTTGCCCGTATCACCCTTTTCAGCACTTCCGGGCTCCCCTCCCCTTCCTGTCCCTCCGCCTGGACAAGCTCTTCGGGGGTCAGCCTGGGAACAGTCACGTAGAGGTCGACCCTGTCAAGGATAGGCCCTGACATCTTGCGCCGGTAACGGTCCACTGCCGAAGGGGAACAACGGCAAGGTTCGACAGGGTCACCCAGGTAGCCGCACTGGCAAGGGTTGCATGCTGCCACCAGGAGCACCCTTGCCGGGTAGGTCACGCTGCCGCTTGCCCTGCTCACGGAAATGCAACCATCCTCGAGGGGCTGTCGCAGGGACTCCAGAAGGTCCCTTCTGAACTCTGTGAATTCGTCCAGGAAGAGAACTCCCCTGTGGGCCAGGCTTATCTCCCCCGGCCTGAGGTTTGTCCCTCCCCCGCAAACAGAGATGGTGCTTGCGGTGTGGTGGATGGCTCTGAAAGGGCGACGCCTGGAACTGTCCAGGGAGAGCCCCACGGTGCTCCTGACCATAAGGACCTCCATCATCTCATCGTCAGAGAGCGGAGGGAGGATATCCTTCAGGGACCTCGCGAGAAGTGTCTTGCCTGAACCGGGAGAACCTGTGAGAAGAACGTTATGGTGTCCTGCTGCGGCTATCTCCAGGGCCCTCTTGGCTGCCGCCTGCCCCTTGATGTCAGAAAGATCGGGGTCCGGTTCGGGGTATTCGACACTCTCCTCCGAAGGTTCTATCGCCTGGAGCATGGCCGAGCCTCTGAGGTGTTCGAAGAGTCCCCTTATATGCTCTACCTTGTAGGCCTCTATCCCCTTCACCAGGGAGACTTCCCGGGCATTACCGGCGGGAACGAAAAGGGGAAGCCCCATGTCCCTTGCCAGGATAGCGGCCGGAACAGCCCCCCGTACCCTGCGGACCCTCCCGTCGAGGGCCAGTTCCCCCATGAACAGGGAGGGCCTGGTGACATGGATCTCACCCATGGAGTGAGCGATACCGACGGCAATGGGAAGGTCGAGGAGAGCCCCCTCCTTTGGGCTGTCGGCAGGTGCCAGGTTGACAGCCACCCTGCCCTTTACGGAGATCCCTAGCGACCTGAGGGCGGCGCGCACCCTCTCCCTGGCCTCTCGTACAGAGGCATCTGGAAGACCTACTACGGATATAACGAAAAGCCCCCCGGTGATCTCGACTTCCACTTCCACCCTGAGAGCCTGGATACCCTGAAGGGTGACACCCAGCACTGCGTTCATGGCTTTATCAACCCCACGGTTATATCCCTGAAGACCTCAAGGGCTGGCTTGCCGTCGGTACCCAGGGTTATGGCGGCAATATCGATCCTCCAGGGTCCTTCCCAGCCTATGGAATCCATGTAGGCCGTTCCCGTCCTCACCAGCTTCCTGATCTTGGAGGGCCCGACGGTGGCTTCCGGGGGAAGCATTCTGCCGAGGGTCCTGGTGCGCACTTCCACAACCACGATCTCTCCCCCCTCTTCAGCCACGATATCCAGCTCCCCCATCCTCATCCGGATGTTGGTTCCCATAACCCTGTAACCAAGACGCGACAGTTCCCTGACCGCGAGATCCTCCCCCGCGGCACCAAGATCGAGATGCCTGGGCATTTTTTACTCCCTTTCGTTATTGGATGGCCGTTCAGTCGGAACGGCAGCAAAGAAATGGCACGTCAGACCGGGGACCAGCCCCTGACGTGAAAACTCCTGCGGTGTACTGCGCAGGGACCGACACTCCGCAGTATCTCGACGTGCTCCCGGGAAGGGTAGCCCTTATGGTGGCGGAAACCGTAACAGGGAAACACCTGATCAAGGGAACACATGGCCCTGTCCCTCAGGACCTTTGCTATTACCGAGGC
This sequence comes from Synergistaceae bacterium UBA4066, assembly GCA_002383685.1. Classification (GTDB taxonomy): domain Bacteria; phylum Synergistota; class Synergistia; order Synergistales; family Thermovirgaceae; genus UBA4066. The sequence goes on from DFZC01000002.1 coordinate 38,929, forward strand.
AGCCGCGACAGCAGGTACTTTCCCGTCGCCGCCGGGGACCGCCTTCTGGGGGATCCCCAGCGACGGTATGGTCTGGCTGCCGTCCACAACAACAAGATCTGGCACAAGTGAAAGGTTCAGAACGCTCAACCTCATTGACCAGAGGGTAGCCTGAAGGATATTGTCCCTGTCTATACGGGCCGGGGACGCCGCCTGGGCACGCCAGACCACCCCGATGCCTTCCATCTCGTTGAACAGTTTCTCCCTGGAGGAAGCGGAGAGCTTCTTGGAATCCGCAAGCCCCATTGCCAGAAGGCGTGAAACCTCTTTTCTTTCGAGGATAACGGCGGCGGCGACCACAGGACCGGCAAGAGGGCCCCTTCCGGCCTCATCCACACCAGCCACTATCAAGGCTCTTCCTCCCAGGGCTGAAGTTCCCCGGGTTCCTCCAGGGTGAATCTTCCAAGCTTCCCGGTGGAAAAGGACTCAATAAAGCGTCTGCCCGCGAGATCCATGTTGACCTCTCCTCCTCTCACCAGGCAGCCAAGCCTTGAGCCGATCCTCTCGAGTGTTGCGGAAGCTGTCTCTTCCTTCCTTTCCATACCCCAGGCCTCCAGGGCCCTGTCAAGCATGGAGGAACCGCCGAGAAATTCGACCAGCCCTTCGCCCAGGGATTCATAGCCCCCTATAACGTCGCTCTTGCTGCTGCCGAGCCAGGCCAGGCGGCGGTGGACCTCCCTGTGGGATTTGGGATCGACAATGCCGGGCGAGTCAACGATCAGGCAGCCCTTGCCCTTGTACCAGGAGACACCCCTTGTTATGCCGGGTATCCCCCCCACAGGGGCAGAGTTCTTGCCTATCATGTCGTTCAGCAGCATCGATTTGCCCACGTTGGGGATGCCTATAACTGCCAGCCTCAACTCCCGGTGAACTGGCCTCATTCTGAGAGCGGCCCTCATAAGGGGGTCCAGGTTGCCCCTCCTGAGGTCAAGAGCCCAGGCCCGGCTTCCTTTCTCCCTGAAAAAGGAAAGCCACCTTTCGGTGGCTTCATCGACGGCCAGGTCCTTCTTTGAAAGGACAATCCATACGGGCCGGAACCTGGATACCTGTTCGCTGAAAGGCGAACCGGTCAGTCCGGGTGCCCTGGCATCCCTGACTTCCACCAGGAGGTCGAGTTTTTCTGAAAGTTCACGGAGTTTACGCAACCCCCGGGCCATGTGCCCGGGATACCAGACGGTCCTGGTCATTCCCCGTAAAGCCCCCCGACCCTCGGGATAGGCCAGTAGCGGATAAACGCAGGTCCCTTTATGTTGGCCTCGGGGACGAATCCCCAGAAACGGCTGTCCTGGGAGTTGGGCCTGTTGTCACCGAGCATGAAATAGTGCCCCTCGGGCACCTCTACGGGGCCGAAGTTCAGGCTGTCCCGGTTCTTGACGTAGGGTTCGACCATCGGTTCGCCGTCGATATGGACCGTTCCCTCAATGATCTCGACTGTCTCCCCGGGAAGGGCGATGAGCCTCTTGACGAAATCCCTCTTGGGATCCACGGGGTATTTGAACACTATGATCTGACCTCTTTTCGGTTCAGAAAAGGAGTACCAGAACTTGGCCACCAGAACCCGGTCCCTGGGGAGCAGGGTTGGGATCATGGATCCGCTCGGGATCCAGAAGGCCTGTATCACCAGCGCCCTGAGCACCAGAGCCAGCACAAGCGCCCAAAGAACAGTCTCGATCATCTCTTTCCACCATGGTTTTACAGCCACAAGCAAGCCCTCCAAATCATCATGCCTCAATTGTTCAGGGGATCTCTGTAAGGTTGATCCCGCAGTAGGCGGAAACCGCTATCTCGGCGACCTTTTTCTTTTTGTCGGGGGTAAATATATACAGGGTAAAGGCCGGCGTCATTGTATGCCACGCTGGAGTATAGCACTTTTTCTGGTTTACCGTCGATTTGAAGTATACAAGACATCGCCCGTTGGTCCTGTATCTCTCGTATTCGGCCGGGTTGAACCATTGAATAAGGAGCTCCTCGCGAAAACCTGAAAGGTACCTTACATCAAAGGCCCTACGGTGGAGGCAGGCCTTCTGGAGGGTCCGCTCTATCCACCTGGTCATGTTCCGGGCCTCTGCCCTTGCCGCAGTTTCACTTCCGGCCCTGTTCGAAAGGATCCCGCCCGCGACAGGATATAAAGTTAAAGACATTACGGCAATTATCGAAGCGACTACCGCCAGTTCTACAAGGGTATATGCCCTGCTGCGGGAAACGCGCGAAAAAGCGGGAAGCCTGAAAACGGCTCCCCGCTGGAAATACCTTGTCCTGTTATTTTGTGCCCTCATAACCAAGGTTCACCGCTTTGACGTTATCTTCGACGAATTTCGCGGGCGCAAGTGCCCTTACCGCTTCAAGCACTTCTTCGATGGTCACTCCGCCCACACCGGCTCCGCACATGGCCCCGAGAATGAGCACGTTGAGGAAGAGGAAACGCCCCCCCATCTCTTTCTTGAGCATGTCGTAACCCATGACGGTGTGGAGCCTGGCTTCCCTTTCGGACATCCATTTTGTCAGTGACGGGTTCTCCGCGAACGCCGGGGCGTGGGTGTTGACCACGGCATGGCCTCCAGGCTTCAGAAAGTGCATGTTCCTTACCGCCTCGTTCTGGTCGAAGGCAAGCAGGACATCGGCCTCATTGGCCTTCACCAGGGGGCTGTTGTAGTCTCCAACCTTGAAGTGACTTATGACGGAACCGCCGCGTTGGGCCATTCCGTGGACTTCGCTTCCGATCACCCTTTCCCCCTTGGAGAGAGCGATATGCCCGAGGACACGGCTGGAAAAAAGTATCCCCTGTCCCCCTATACCAACTATGACATACTGCATGGCTAAGCTTCCTCCCCTTCTGTCGCGAGGATGGCCCCGTGGGGGCATACATTGATGCAAACTCCGCACTTGACACAGAATCTTTCGTCTATGTAGGCCTTCTTCGTCTTTTCGTCGAAGACCAGGCCGGGGCAGTTGAAGAAATTGATGCAGAACTTGCAGCCGATGCACTTCTCGGGGTCGACCGTTACAGGTATAACGGCCTGCTTCTGTCTCAGGAGCATGCATGGGTGCCTGAATATCAGTACTGCCGGTTCCTCGTGGGTCCTGGCGTACTCCCAGGCCTCCTTGACAAGACTCCTGGAGGTGGAGATGTCATAGGCGGCGGTTGTTTTTACCCAGTTGACACCGCAACCCCTTACCGCCCCTTCAAGGTCGACCTTTCTCCCGGTCTCACCCTTCCTGAGTTTATCCCCTATTCCCGGGTGGGACTGTCCGCCTGTCATGGCCGTCAGGCTGTTGTCCAGGATCGCCAGCACGAAGGCGTGCTTGTTGTAGACAGCGCTGGCAAGCCCGGGCAGGCCCATGTGGAAGAAGGTGGAATCACCTATGCTGGCAACTATGGGCTGTTCCTTCCCGTCGGCCTTGTAGGCCATGTAAAGGCCAGAAGCCTGGGTTATGGAAGCACCCATGTCAAGGACGGCATCGACCATCCCCTGGTTCACACCCAGGGTATAGCACCCTATATCGGAGGGGTAGATAGCCTTGGGAAGGGTCTGTCGAATTGAGAAGAAACTGGCCCTGTGAGGACAGCCGGGGCAGAGCATGGGGCGCCTTGGCGTTATGTTCAGTTCCTCTGCAGCCTTCCTGAGGTCGTCCGGGGCACCCTCGGGAGCAGCCTTACCCAAAACCTTGCATAGTATCTCCTCAATGATCTCGGGAAGCAGTTCCCCTGCGCTTGGGACCCATCCGTTCCATCTTCCCTTGACCTTCGTCCTGTCGGGGATCTGCATCTCGATCACGGGGTATGTCTCCTCCAGGATCACCACGTTGTCATGCCTTGAGATGAAATCCTCCACCATCCTTATGGGGAGCGGATGGGGCGTACCTATCTTGAGAACCGAAACGTCATCGGCGCCCCAGGCCCTGAGTATGTCCGTGACGATCGAGAACGAGACGCCAGCCGCTATTATGCCAAGCCGGGCCTTCTTTCTGGCAGGGACCTCGTAGTTGTATTTCGGGAACTTCGTCTCGAACTCCTTGCGGATGGCCTCGCGCTTTTCGTTAAGTTGAGGGTGGTTTATCTTAACCCTTGCGGGAAGGCATACCCACCTGTTCGGGTCCTTTTCAAATGAAGCGGGCCTCGAGAGGTCAATGACGTCTTTCAGTTCAATATCCTGTCGGCAGTGGTCCACCCTTACCCCCGGCCTCAGCATGGTAATAACGTTGTGCCGCTCCGAAAGGTCGTAGGCGTCAAAGACCATCTCTTTGGCCTCGACGGCTGTCGCAGGATCGAAACAGGGGATCTTGGCGAACATGGCGAAGAAACGGCTGTCCTGCTCTGTCTGGGAGCTGTGGGGACCCGGATCGTCGGCCGCGATAAGAAGGAAGCCCCCCTTGAGCTTGAATTGTGCCACGCTCATGAAGGGATCGGCAGCCACATTGAGTCCCACCTGTTTCATGACGGCGCAGGATCTTTTACCTGTGAAGGATGCCGCCGCGGCCATCTCGAAGGCCACCTTTTCATTGGCACCCCACTCAACAACTGTTCTCGTTCCAAGGTCGTCGGCCCACTTGGCTATTGCCGGCAGTATTTCCGACGAGGGTGTTCCCGGATATGCCGCGGCCACCTCACAGCCGGCTTCAACAACACCGCGGGCTATGGCCTCGTTGCCCAAAAGGATCTGTTTATTGCTCACGCTACACCACCTCTTTCGCTGAAGATCTTGATATTTCCTTCAACCAGCTGTAGAACGGTTCAGGCTCACGGAGAAGTCGGCCGTCAGGACCGCAGAAAGCGTGCCTGGTCCAACCCTCCGCCGCAAGGCGGCTACGCTCCTCTGGCGTCACCCTGTAACTGAAGGCGATGCTGTGAGAAGTCACCTCCCGAATGCTCGTCTTGATATGGGCTCTTTCGTCGTACCTCAAGGGATCCTTGTATCTGACGTAGGCCTCTACCGCGGGGAGGAAAATCCCCTGTTTCTCCCACTTTGTATACGGGGCGGAAAGAGATCTGCAGAACTCGGTCCTTCCTATCTCGAACCATGTAAGATAGTTGCCGTAATAGGCGATCCCCATCTGATCCGTCTCCCCATAACGGATACGGATGACCGTCGTAATTACAGGACCCATGTAATGTACCTCCCTGCGGACTCAAGTACCCCGAAAAGTATATGACATTGAAGGGACAAAAACAAAAGGGACCCGGATGGGCCCCTGGAGATATCAATATTAACTGCCTCTGGAGGATGCCCGGTCGCTTCAGACACGATCCACAGGATCCCCGGCCGCGACCCTTCCCCCTTCCAGAACCTTGAAGAAAAGCCCCTTTTTGGGCATTATACAGTCGCCCGTCTTATGGTAAACGGCACAGCGGGTGTGACACTCCTTGCCTATCTGGCTTAGTTCCAGCAGGGCCTCCCCGACCCGGACACGGTCTCCGACAGAGAGGGACGAAAGATCGAAACCCTCCACGGTAATATTCTCGGCGAAACTGCCGGGGACAAGATCAGGGAGTTTTTCCTTCATCGTCTCGATATCCTCGACGGCGAGCATGCTTACCTGGCGATGGGCAAAACCCGCATGGGCATCTCCATCTATCCCGAGACCGGGTAGCAGGACCCCTTCCCCAACGTCTGTCTTAGGCGTTCCCTTTGACTCCGAAACGCAGACGGCAACAACCTTTCCTCTCATGCCGTGGCCTCCGCCCTGGCCTTCTGTTTTGACCGGTAGTCCTCGATGGCCGCCTGGATGCCCTCTTCGGCCAGAAGTGAGCAGTGAATTTTCTGGGGGGGAAGGCCTCCCAGGGCGTTCACAACATCCTTGTTCGATATTGCGAGAGCCTCGTCAAGGGTCAGGCCCTTGACCATCTCCGTAACCATGGAACTGGAGGCTATGGCCGAAGCGCATCCGAAGGTCTCGAAGGAGATATCTTCTATACGCTCATCCTTCACCTTGATATAGATCTTCATAATATCCCCGCACCGGCTGTTCCCTACCTCACCGACCCCGTCAGGGTCTTCCATGCGTCCTGCGTTCCTGGGATTCATGAAGAGTTCCATTACTTTTTCAGTGTACATTGCAATTACCCCCTGTTTTTCCAGAGCGGAGACAAGGCCCGGAGATCAGAAACTATCTTCTTTAGGTTCTCCGCCACGTATACTATATCTTCCTCGCTGGTGTCCTTGCCAAGCGAGAACCGGAGCGAGCCGTGGGCAAGTTCATGGGAGATGCCCATTGCAAGAAGAACGTAACTCGGCTCAAGGCTCCCCGAGGTGCAGGCCGAACCGCTGGAAGCGCCTATACCGGCAGCATCCAGCCTGAGAAGCATCGATTCCCCTTCCAGGGAGCCGATCAGGAAGCTGGCATGGAAAGGCAGCCTTTCTGTCCTGTGCCCGGTCAGGTAGGCATCTTCTATGGAGGAGGTAACGCTGTCGATAAGAAGATCTCTCAGGCGGATCTCCTCCCTGATCGACCCGTCGGCAAGGCGTTTGACCGCAAGTTCAGCCGATGCCCCGAAACCTATTATCCCCGCCGTGTTCTCGGTGCCTGACCTCAGTCCTCTTTCCTGCCCCCCGCCGTGTACCAGGGGGTCGATCTTCACGCCCTTCCTGATGTAAAGCCCCCCTACTCCCTTGGGGCCGTACATCTTGTGGGCGGACATGGTCAGCATATCAATGCCGAGATCCCTGACGTTAAAAGGTATGTGTCCGGCAGCCTGCACGCCGTCGACGTGGAAAAGTACCCCCCGGTCGCTGCACATTTTGGCCACTTCAGCTACAGGCTGGATGGTTCCGACCTCGTTGTTGGCGTACATGATCGAAACAAGGATCGTGTCCTGCCTGAGGGCGCTCTCCAGGTCAGGTATCCTGACCATGCCCTTCTCGTCGACTGGCAGGATCGTCACCTCGAAACCCTCTTTTTCGAGCCACTTGAAGGTATCTATAACCGCGTGATGTTCCACGGCAGTGGTGATCACGTGTTTGCCCTTGTCTTTGCGGGTGGAGGCCGCTCCTTTTATCGCGAGATTGTCGGCTTCGCTTCCCCCGCCTGTAAAAATTACCTCTGAGGCATCGGCCCCTATAAGGCTGGCGACCTTCTCCCTGGCCTGGTTGACGGCTTTTCTCGCAGTCCTTCCCCAGAGGTGGAGACTGTTGGGATTGCCGTAATGTTCCGAAAAGAACGGCAGCATGGCCTCAAGCACTGATCTGTCAACGGCCGTTGTTGCCGAATGGTCCATGTAAACGTATCGTTCGGTCATTAGTATCGCCTCTTGTCCGTTTTTATATTAGGTTAGCCTAACTTATGACCAAAGGATACATCTTTGTTCCTTCAAGGTCAATACCCCCGAGCATACCCCCGAGCATACCCCCGGGCATTACCCCTGTGCATTACCCCCGGGCATTACTCGCCTTGATCATGGCAGTAGACCTGGTGGATCATCATAAGGCAGGCGCCTTTGACAATTTCATAACCCTTTCCCTTCAGAAGAGCCTCGGCGGAGTCATTTTCGGCTCCGGGCTGCATCCATACAACGGGCTTGTAGTCCAGCCCCTCCAGGTCGTCAAGAACAGGCTGCTGCTTCGAAGGGGAGATAAAAAGGGCCAGAACGTCGAAATCGTCCTTGATCTCAGAGATCGAAGCCATGCAATCCAGCCCGTGGATCTTCTCACCCACGCATGCCGGGTTCACCGGGAAGAGTCTGAATCCCTTCTCTTCGAGATACTCCATTACCCCGTAAACAGCCCTGTCCTTCTTGGATGAAGCACCCGCAACTGCGATGCGGGAAGGCTTGCATACGTATTTTTCTATTATCTCGTCCATTTTCATGGTATCAACCTCCCTGGGTACTTGAAAAATCCGTGAATCGTGAACCGTGAATCGTGAACCGTAAATCGTGAATCGTGAATCGTAAATCGTGAACCGTTAATCGTTAATTGTGAATCGTGAATCGTGAACCGTGAATCGTAAATCGTCTAACGTTTACCGTCTGAAGGTATCTAATGATCTTTGGAAAAACCCGCGACGCGGGGAAGCGCTAACCTCAGGTGCTCGCCATGCCCTCAAAGGTCGTGAACATGACCGTAGCCGGAGCCTCTTTCAGTTCGATATGGAACTTCACTTTTACCGATTTTCCCGGTGCGAGCCTGAGTTCGGAGCCTCTCTGGGCCACGCTGTTGATCAACTCCCCCGTCACGCCGAAGATCCCCACGGAAAGCCCCGGTGCAACGACTTCATTTTCCCATACGTTCTTAAGGGTGCCTTCACCCGAAAGCCTGCCGGTATTCATATCGAACTCCCATGTAACGCCCGTGATGATCACCTTGAGGTCACCGGGGACTTCACAGGAACTCTGGGCAAAGACCATATTTGCGCACAAGAGGACCATCGAAACTGCAACAAGACCCATAACGACAGCTTTTTTCGATCTCATCAGGAACACCTCCGCCCCCGGGACCACTCCCGGGTCTGTTTTAAAAAGAGTGTTGGCTAATTCTAGCAGTATTTATTATAATTGAAAGCCGTCGGAGGGCTGGCCGAGTGGTCGAAGGCGGTTGACTTGAAATCAATTGAGGCGCAAGCCTCCAGGGGTTCGAATCCTCTGCCCTCCGCCA
>DFZC01000014.1 GCA_002383685.1 Synergistaceae bacterium UBA4066
GGTTCGAGTCCCCCCTCCGGCACCACAGAAAAGACTCAAGGGCTCTGACGCACTTGCGCCGGAGCCCTTGTTTTACAGGAAACCCAGACTCTCCAGAGGCCTGCTCATGCCTTCAAGGTTGGCCGATGGAGTGAACAACATTTTTTTAGAGGCGCTGATCCCCTTGAACTGGCGGTGGCCTTTACCTTTCCCTCCGATCTCGATGATCAGATCCCCTTCATCGGTCGGGATCAGGTAGTCCGGGGTCTTGGCGCCACGGTTGGTCTTTAGGTAGTTAAAGGGGATCCCCGCAGCCTTCATCGCCCCGGCAAAAAAATCCTCCCTCAGGGGACCGCGAATTGCGAACTCATCTCTACAACCAACGTCCCAACAAGTTGATCCCCTGTTGCAGGCGCAAAGGGTGTGTATTTTCAAAGAAGAATAGTGCGTTGTCTATTGTGTCTTTTATGTCTATAATGAACGGACAAAGAAGTTGAATCGGAGGTAAAGTCATGAAGACGGCAAATGCTACTGAAGTGAAGCAGAACTTCGGAAGGATCCTTGAAGAGTCGCTCACGGAACCTGTCGTGATCAAGCGTTCGGGGCGTGTTTCCGCTGTTCTCTTGTCGCATTGTGAATATGAAAGACTCCAGAAAATTGAGGATCTGTACTGGATCATCAAGGCGGAGGAAGGGGAAGCCTCGGGTTTTCTGAGCACCGAAGATTCTCTCAAAAAATTGACGTCACTCATCGCTTCCGCTGGTGATGAATAGAAATCTTTCGCTTTCAAAAAGCGCGGGCAGATTCTTGAGCCGTATCCCAAAAAAGCATTCGGCTCAAATAGCCAAAAAGATACTTGCCCTGGTTGAGGACCCACGACCGGAGGACTCTAGCAGCTTGAAGGGCAGTTCTTTTTTCCGCGTTGATTCCGGCGAATACCGGATAGTCTATCGGTTCGATGGTTCAAACCTTTTAGTCTCAGTAATCGGAAAGCGCAATGACGATGATGTTTACAGGAAAGCGAAACGGGTGGAATAAAAAACTGTCAGATAAGTTTCGATCTTCTCGATCTTCCCCCCCGGTACACTCAAAATCCACCGAGGGCAACCCTGTGAGGGTTCGAGTCCCCCCCTCAGGCACCATCCGACATTAATTGTCTGATCAGGTCCCCTTCTTCGGTCGGGACAAGGTAGCCCGGCGCCTTGGCTCCACGGTTGGTCTTGAGGTAGTTAAAGGGGATTCCCGCAGCCTTCAGAGTTATTGTCGAATCGAAAATAAGCAGCTTGTTCTTGAACCTGTACCTGGTCTTGTTAGTGGTTCCAGGCTTGCCCGATGTTCTGAACTTGCCCAGAAGGTCCCAGAAAAGATCCTCAAAGAGTTCACCTGGGCGGTGTTCGTTGGCATGAGAGAGCGTCGATTTGTTCGGGTTCCTGTTTACACCAAGATGTACGAGTTTTCCGTTGCAACTTTGTAGACCGTGGCATATCTCACGGAGCGAATCGGCCCTTGCAAGATGACAAAAGAGCATCGAAACGAACTGGGTCCAGGAACGAAAGCCTTTTGAATGACGCTTAAGCACCGTGTTTGACGACCATTTTTTGGAAATCGATGAGCGAAACTTGACCAAGTATTTGACAGAACAGGCTTGCAACCTTTAGCATTGGGTTTGTCTCCTTCTCCAAGGGGTTTGTTGCGTGGGCAAACCAATGATATCCCAAGGTTGCGGGAGGCACTTTTAATTTCTACAAAAAGCTATTTTGGACAAGTCTGACCTGCGGCATTTATGTTGAAAAAGGTATCACTGGCTGAAAGAATGAAGGAATGGTCCGTCGGGTTTGAATGTTTGCCCCTGGTAGCCGGGAGGTCGGATGATGAACAGGGATATGCGTGCCAATGTTCCGGTAAATGTCTGGATCCTTGGTCTGGTAAGCCTTCTCAACGATACGGCGAGCGAGATCCTGTACCCGCTCCTTCCCGCCTTCCTTACCTCGGCCCTCGGGCTTTCCCCTGCAGCAATAGGATTGGTCGACGGGATGTCCAAAACCCTGGAGGGAATATCCAAAGGGATGGGGGGAGCCCTTGCCCAGAAAACCGGGCGTTCAAGGCCTTTCATGATCGCCGGTTACATAGTCTCCTCAACAGTCAAGCCTCTTCATGCTTTTGCGGGGTCCTTCTGGGGGGTACTGGGCCTGCGGATCCTGGACAGGGGGGTGGGGAAAGGGCTTCGCAGCGCCCCGAGGGATGCCCTGATCGCCGGTTCCGTGCCACCGGGGATGCTGGGAAGGGCCTTCTCGCTTCACAGGGCACTGGACACTACCGGTGCCGTTATTGGGCCATTACTTGCCTTCCTGCTTCTTGGCCATTACGGGGATGTCCGCCAGGTTTTCCTGTGGACCATCGTTCCGGGGGTTCTGTGCGTGGCCGCTACCTTCCTTGTAAGGCGTGAAAGTGCCGTCCCGCCGGGGGAAAGGGTTCCCCTTTCGGGATGGATCGATCTTTTGCGGGGCAACCGGAGATTCGTGTTTTTCCTGTTGTCCACCCTGCTTTTCACGCTGGCCAATTCCAGCGACCTTTTCCTCCTGATGCGGACCCGCGAGCTCGGCCTTTCCGAGACCCAGGTGCCGCTTGTGTGGATGGTTTTCAACGTGGCCTACGTTGTGGCCGCCTATCCGGTGGGTTTGCTTGCGGACCATATTGGAAGAGGGCGGCTTTACCTTGTAGGTTTCGCTATCTACGCTGTGGTCTATGCGGGTTTTGCGCTTCGCCTTTCAGGAATGACCGTCTGGATGATGATGGGGCTTTACGGGGTCTATTACGGCATTGCCGAAAGCCTTGCCAGGTCCCTGGTCCCCGATCTGGTCAAACCCGAAATGCGCCCCCTCGCCTACGGAGTCCATCACTTCGCCGTTTCCATAGGGGCACTTCCCGCCAATCTGCTTTTTGGTTTCCTCTGGCAGACGATCGGGGCTTCTTTTGCTTTTATAACCGGGGCGGTCTTTGCCGTCATTGCCGGCATGGTGTTCTTCTTCGGGACCCAAAGGTCACAATAGTCCACAGAGATCATCCTGTTTATTGCAACAGGTGATCGGGAGGAGCATATCTATCCCTGTTTTATGCAGTAACCGCAGCGCTTGCTCGATATCGGAGAAAAAGGCGAAAGATCTAACAGGAAGACAGAGTTTTCCAATATCAACTGGAGCGGTCGACCTCTGTCAGATCTGTCAAAGATTCTACGGTTTGATAAAGTCGCAAAAAATGAATTGACGGAAGCCTAAGGTGTTGCTACAGTGTTATCACTAAACGGAGGTGATACTTTTGAGACCCACTTGCGATTCGTCGGTTCGGATAAGGATTGACAGCAAGACAAAGAAAAAGGCCGTTGTTACATTGGACCGCATGGGACTTTCCGTTTCCGATGCTGTCCGCATGTTTCTTGTCCGAATAGGTGAAGAGGGGCGGTTCCCTTTCGATCTGGAGGTACCTAACGCCAAAACCAGACGGGCAATAGAAGAACTGGAATCAGGAGGCGGAACTGCAAGTGTGTCCGCAGAGGAAGCGCTTAAAGATCTGGGGTTGTAGATGCTATAGGTGAGGTATTCTTCCCAGTTCCGGAAGGACCTTCGACGACTGGAGAAACAGGGTAAAGATATGGATAAGGTGAGAGAAGCGATATTGTGTCTTGTCCAGAACAAAGATATCCCCGCAATTTATTACGATCACTCTTTGCGAGGACCCTGGAATAAGTACCGTGAGATTCATTTAGAGGGGGATTGGCTTCTGGTATACGGAAGAACCGAAGAGGAAATCATACTGGTGTCAACCGGATCTCACTCGGATCTTTTTGACAGGTAATGATCGGGGTTTTCACAATCTCGAGGGGTTCGAATCCCCCCTGCAGGCATCAGATAATAAATTGACAGGGGCTACGGCGCAATAGTCGCAGCCCCTGTTTTTTGCTTACGCGGCAAAAGTCTGCAAACCCTTATATAAGGCTCAAAAAAACGATTACAGGAGTTGTGTCGATCAATAAAAGCACTTCTGAAGATACTAGCAGTTCTCCAGCACGTATTTTCTGATCCGGCGGATGGCTTCCGCAAGATCCTCGTCGGAGGCAGCAAAGCTCAGGCGCAGATGGCCTTCCCCGTTTTTACCAAAATATGAACCGGGAACGGTGGCTACTTTGTCCTTTTTGAGCAGATCAATGGCGAAGTCCTCGGAACTCTTTCCAAAGGAACTGATGTTCGGGAAAGCGTAAAAAGCCCCTCCCGTTCGGCAGCAGCTTACTCCGGGGATATCATTCAGACCATCCAGAACGATAGTTCTTCTTCTGGTATAGATCGCGACCATTTCCGCCACACAGGCCTGGCTTCCGTTCAAGGCCGCAGCGGCTGCTACCTGGGTGAAAGTGGGGGCACAGGAAATAAGGCCTTCCTGAAGATAGACGGACTGTTCGACGTATTTTGAAGGAGCCACAATGTAGCCTAGCCTCCAGCCCGTCATGGCATAGGTTTTGGAAAAGCCGTTATGAACGATCACCCTGTCCTGCATACCCGGGATCTGGGCCATGCTGCAGTAACTGAGATCGTCATAGATGATGCTGTCGTAGACCTCATCGGAAATAACGGTCAGGTCATATCTTTTTACGATTTCGGATATTTTCTCAAGGTCTTCCCGTTCGAGGACAGCGCCGGTGGGGTTGTTCGGAGAATTCAAGAGAACTGCTTTCGTCGCGGGAGTGATCGCTTTTTCCAGATCTCCCGCCTGCAGGCGGAAGCCATTATCTTCACTGACCGGGACCGTGACCGCTTTTATCCCGGCAATGTGGAACTGGCCGAGGTAATTCGGATAATAAGGATCAGGGACAAGAACCTCGTCACCCGGGTTAAGGACTCCCAGAAATGAATGAAGAAGCCCCTGGGTGGTCCCCGTGGTTATGATCACGTTTTCAGGGCCGTATTCGAGACCTGTGGCATTCGAGTATCTTCGGGCGACCGCCTCTTTGAGCTCCAGCAGGCCCCCGCTCGGAGCATAATGGGTGAAGCCGGCCCTTAAGGCCTTGCTGGCCGCCTCGATAATATGGGAAGGGGTATCCAGGTCAGGCTCACCTATGCAAAGGCTTATCACATTCTCCATGGATAAGGCCAGTGCCGACATCTTGCGTATCCCTGAACGTGGAAAGTCCGAAACGATTCGAGAAATTTCCATAACTGAACACACCCCTTCATATTGACCGTAGACTCCCCGGGACGAAGATCCGGGGATCATGTCCAACAAACATCATACCTGTCCCGGGAAGTGCCGGATATCTCCCTGTCAAAGAGCCACCAAGGGAAAGGTGCGATCATATTGACAAGTACTGCTTGTATGCTACCATAATTCTGATAAAATGAAATAGTATTTCACTATGTGAAACGAAAGGAGCGGCCTCTACAGGGTCCGTCATCCTTCAAGGGAATGGCCTGTTTCACAGGAGAGGTTTTTTGGTTCAACCAATAATCATCAGGAGGGGTGTATTGATGAAACTCGACAGAATTTCCGAGCTCATGGAAAAGGCCGGTATCCCGGGAAGGGATCTTTACGACCGCCCGGAAAGCGGCAAATTTTTCCCCGATGGCTGCCATTACAGGATAGAGATGTCAGGGGTCGAAGGCCCCAGGGTACTGGAAGCGCTTATTGATGAACGGCATAAACGGGGCGTGCCCGTACATCGCCTGATCTCGTTCTGCCAGGGCGGCACTCTTTTCGACAGGGCCGAGCTGAAAGATTTTGCCCAGATGGCGGCAGAGGACAAAATGGAGGTCATCGCCGTCCCCGGTCCGAGAAACGCCTGGGACACCGGACGGCAATTCATCACTGCCGACGGTCAGAGATGCGGGGGTTTGAACCATCGAGGGTCCGACGAGGTCCGGAAGGTACTTGCCGACATGCTTGAAATGTACGAAATGGGATTCAGGGGTTTCATGCTCGTGGACTGGGGCGTAATGGCCATGGTAAAACAGCTGCAGGAAATGGGGGACTTTCCCAAAGATATTGCCATCAAGCTGTCTGTATGGGCGGGAGTAAGTTCCGCCTGCGGGGCCAGGCTTGCCCAGGATATCGGGGTAAGCTCGTTCAACCCGGTTTCAGACCTGTCCCTTCCGCAGATGGCTTCCATTCGCAAGGTAGTGGACATCCCCATAGACTTCTATATCTGGACCTTTGATTCTTATGGAGGCGCCAACAGGATCTTCGACGCTCCCGAGGTGGCAAAGATCTATGCGCCCTGTTACTTCAAGTTCGAGCCTGCTCCCACGGCGAATTACTATTCTCCCTTTGTCCCCGATGAGAGCCACATGGATCTGATGCGCAAGAAGATCAAGTGGGCAGAATGGGTCATTAACAATATCGAGGAGAACGCTCCCGGGATAAAGGTATCGCCTCAGGGTGCATCGGACCTGTTCATTCCAAAAGTCTGAATCAGGCAACAGAGAGGGGCACGCTGCAATTTTTTAGGGGAGCCGGACACACGGCTCCCCTAAACATATCCTCTAGGGGCAATGAGTCCTGTGATGGAGTATCTACCGGGGTTACTGCGGATCAGGAAAGCAGGGCGTTCAACTTTTTGCCGTAGGAAAGGACCAGATCGACAAGCTTCTTCTCGCCCTTTCCGCCCCGGGAATAGCGAAAACGCGGGAAGGTCACGCTCATGGCGGCCACGGGGGCGCCTGAAGAAAAAAGCGGTACCGCGATACATGCGAGTTCGGCCATGCATTCCTCATCGTCCAGGGCATACCCGTGTTTTCGGACCTCCTTGAGGTTCTCGAGCAGAGCGTCCAGGGAGTTTATGGTCTTGTCCGTAAATTTTATGAAGACCTCTCCCTGGAATAAGCTGATCACCTCGGTTTCGGGCATGTACGCGAGAATGGCTTTCCCAACCCCTACACTGTAGGCGGGGAAGGTCTTTCCAATTTCTACGTTCACTCTCAGGGAATTTCTGGATTCAACCTGGTCGATGTACAGGACCTTCAAGCCCTGGAGCACGGCCAGGTGAACCGATTCCCCGGCCTCTTTCAGCAGCATTTCCATAAAGGGCCTTACCTGTGAAGCAAGGGTCAGGTTAATGTTTATACCCCGGCCTATCTGAAAGAACTTGAACGTAAGCGAATATTGTTTGCTAACTGGGTTCTGCTGAACATACCCGAGGCTGCAGAGTGTGGAAAGGAACCTGAATACCGTGCTCTTGTTCATGCCAAGTTCTTCGCTCAATCTCTGGATGCCCAGTTCCCCGTATTTTGAAAGATGTTCTATTATGGCGAAACCCTTGTGCATGGACAGATTCTCTTTCATTGCTTCATCCCTTTTCATCTATGCTTGGATCCTTTTCCGCACAAAAGCAATTCCCGGGAATCCATCGCCGGTTTCAGAATAAAGGTCGGATATTGCTTATTGTAACCGTTAAAGGCAGTAGATCCGTACAATATTCGACCACCTTCCTTCATGCACAAGATGATAATTAACAAAGGGGATCTTTGGGGGACCGGAGATCCCCTTTGATAAGTGTAATGTTTTATCTTCCACGGGTGTATTTCAGGTTCTCGGTTACTTCCCACCCTGTCCTTAACGAACCTCGAGGATCCCTTTAAAGACAAGTCCTTTTTTGATCGATCTCCGGATCGATCTTTCCCAAGAAGCAGACGGAGATAAGATCTTCCGCAAGGTTTTTCGCGATGCAGAGTGCGCACCCCTAGTCGTGGCTGGAGAGGCTTGCCTGGCATTCTAGATCCCAACAGGCACAGAAAGGGAAGCTCGCCATTGAAAACCGCCCTCTGGGACCATTTAATACGAGGTTTGATCCAGTCACCGGATTATGCATTAAATGCAAGGGACCTTTGCGGGTCCTGATCTCAGGATCCGTTACAACGCAGTGGGGCTGAACGGCTTCTGTCCTGATGAGCTGTCCATCCACGATGCGAAAGTCATGGGTCAAGTAGCGGCCTTTGCGCCGGATATATATGTCCTTCCAAGTATTAATTTGAACATGATAAGGATTATCATTGTCACCTGTATCAAGATGTGCTAGCATTTCCATGCCTGATGCTTGGCATCCTCCGAGCCGTATCCCCTGAAGGAGTTTTTCTCCTGGGGACCGGCCGACGGGTTCTCCTGGAAACGGGAGGGCCTCCCGTGTTTGGAAAGGAGGAGCGGTCAGTCGTTATCAGAGGCCGTCTCCTGTTTTTTATGGAGGCGGCCTTTTTTTCTGGAGGTATCCCTTTGGGTCGTAAGTTCAGGGAACGCTGGTTCATGCTCCTCATGGGTTCTTTCCTGGTCATATACATCATCTGGCCCCTTGCTGGGATGTTCTACAGGGCTGACTGGAGCCTTGTGGCTTCCACAACAAGGGACAACGTTGTCATAGGTGCCCTGTGGCGAAGCATCTGGACTGCCGCGGCCGCAACAGGTGTGATCGCGATCTTCGGGACGCCGCTTGCTTACTTTCTCGCCCGGCAGGATTTCAGAGGCAAATCGGTCCTTGAGGCTATCATAGATGTACCGATCATGGTCCCCCATACTGTTGCTGGCATAGCAGTCCTGATGGCCTTTTCGCCCAGAGCCCCCCTTGGCGCGCTTCTGGTCAGCGCGGGCCTTTCGCCGGTGAACAGCCACCTCGGGATAATCCTTGCCTGCATGTTCGTCTCGATACCCTTTTACGTTGATTCGGCGCGGGATGCCTTTTACGGCGTTTCGCCGAGGCTTGAAAATGTCTCCCGGACCCTGGGGGCTACGTTCCCCCATGTGTTTTTCCGGATAACGCTCCCACTGGCAAAAAAGGGCCTCATGTCGGGCCTGATAATGAGCTGGGCCAGGGGTGTCAGCGAGTTCGGCGCCATCGTCATTATCGCCTACCACCCCATGGTAGCCCCGACGCTGATCTACGACCGTTTTGCCACCTTCGGCCTCAAGTATTCGACCCCTGTTGCCGTGCAGCTGATCCTGGTCTGCCTGGGCATGTTCATTTTACTGAGAGTTCTGGTGGCGGGGAAACGTACGGAGGGTGCCGGCAATTGATCAGGCTTGCGGAATTATCAATAGATCTTGGCGAGTTCAGGCTGGATCGCTTTTCCCTTTCAGTGAATGAAGGGGAATTCTTCATGATAGTCGGCCCGAGCGGAGCAGGCAAGACGGTCCTGCTCGAGGCTATCGCCGGGCTGCATATGCTCTCTTCCGGAAGGATAGTGATAGCCAAAAGGGATGTTACGTCCCTTCCCCCCGAGAAAAGGAACGTGGCCCTTGTTTACCAGGACTATGCCCTGTTCCCCCATCTGACGGTGGAGGAGAACATCCGGTGGGGGCTCAGGTTTTCCCGGCATCCCGACCAGGGGCATGTTGAGGGGCTTATCAGACTTTTGAGGCTGGAACAACTCCTGAGGAGATCGCCCGAAACCCTTTCTGGTGGGGAGCAGCAGCGTGTCGCCCTTGCAAGGGCGCTTGCCGTCAGGCCCTCGGTCATCCTTCTGGATGAACCTGTTTCAGCGCTGGATCCGAGGTTCCGGGAGGATCTCCAGGACTATCTTTCGAAGATAAACCAGGAAGGTATGACCATCATGATGGTAACCCACGATTTCAACGAGGTCCTTTCACTGGGGCACAGGGTCGCGGTGATAGTCGAGGGCTCCCTGCAGCAGGTAGGCGACGTCAAGACCGTTTTCAGTGAACCGAAGAACAGGCAAGTGGCTGAATTCGTGGGGATGAAGAACATATTTAATTCAATTGTTACCGGGGACAGGGCCTGCCTTGAGGAAGGAACAGCCCTTGCCCTGAACGGCCAGCGGGTTGGTGGGGAATGCCTCATAGGCATCAGGCCCGAGGATGTCATGGTCGGCCGTGACCTGCCCGAGGGGGCCGGGAATGTTTTCAACGGCAAGGTGATGGCAATTGTTCCAAGGGGGATGGCTTTCGAGGTTGTATTCCAGGTCAATGGGTTTCGGCTGGCAGGAAGGATGCTCTCGTCGGCCCTGGTCAGGGAGGATCTTCACCCTGGAGGGGAATGCCGGGTGGGATTCCATTCTGGTTCAATACATGTCTTCAAAGACACCAATACTATTTAACGGAGGTGTATGGGTAATGAGCAAGTTCCGGAAAAGCGCATTGATGTTAATGGTCTTGTCACTATTAATGGCCGTAGTTGTGACGGCGGCCCCGGCTGCAGAAAAGGTGATCGTCTTCCATGCGGGCAGTCTTTCAGCGCCGATGGCAGAGATCGAGAAGATCTACGAAGGGGAAAACCCCGGGGTCGACGTCCAGCGCGAGGCCGGGGGCAGTGCGGCCCTTGCAAGGAAGATCACAGACCTGGGAGGCGCCTGCGACGTTTTCCTCTCGGCGGACTACATGGTGATCGAGAAGCTTCTGCGCCCGGCAGCGGCGGACTGGAACGTACTCTTCGCAAGCAATGCCATAGTCCTTATGTACAGCCCCAAGTCACAGTATTCTGGCGAGATCAACAGGGAGAACTGGACAGAAGTACTCATGCGCCCCGAGGTCCGCTGGGGGCATTCGGAGCCCGATGCAGACCCCTGCGGCTACCGAAGCCTGATGGTCCTTCAGCTGGCTGAAGATTTTTACGGCGACAAGGACCTGTACGACAGGGCCATGAAGCACCCCGAGAGGGCTGTCCGCCCGAAAGCGATCGACCTGGTGGCCATGGTCGAGAGCGGAGCCATGGACTATGCCTTCGAGTACAAGTCAGTTGCCGTCCAGCATGGGCTGAACTACCTGGACCTGCCCGACGAGATCAACCTCAAGAACCCGGGCTTTGCAGAGATGTATGCCAAGGCTTCCGTAGAACTGGCCGGCAAGGAGCCGGGGCAGAAGATAACCGTCAAGGGCGAGCCTATCGTTTACGGACTTGTGATTCCCAAGGATGCCCCGAATATGGAGGGCGCCCTGAAACTGGTTGAGTTCATTCTCGCACAGGATGGCGGGTTAAAGGTTTTCGAAGCCATGGGTCAGGACATCGTAGGTCCCCAGACTGTCACACCGGGTGAAAAGGTCCCTGCGGGGATAGAGGCATTTCTCGTAAAATAACCGAAGGATAAACAAAAGGGCCCGGGCATGGACCCGGGCTCTTTTTTGCCTGTCAGGCGATGATGCCTGAATGGTGCAGGATCGCCTGGCAATATCATCACTCCAAGCGGGGGCTCACAAATTCATGCCCCGGGTAATTCCTTCAGGCCGGCAAGTACTTTTTCGTGACTTGCAGGCAACCTGGTTATGCGGACCCCGGTTGCATTATAGATCGCATTCAGTATTGCCGGATGGGGTGCCGTAAGTGGCGCTTCTCCTGTTCCGGAAGCGCCAAAAGGACCAAACTCCCTGGGGGTTTCCATGTGGATCAACTGTATATTGTCCGGTATATCCATAGGGTAAGGGAGCCCGCATGAAATGAGGTTCGTGTGTTTTTGCACATCCTCGAAGTCCTCCGTCAGGGCGAGGCCGATCCCCTGAGCAATACCCCCGAAAAGCTGGCCTTCGACAATCGTATAGTTATTGATCTTGCCTACGTCACTTACCAGGGTAAACTCTTCTACTTTGGTTTTGCCCGTTTCCATGTCAACGGCCACTTCGGCCATGAAAATGCCGAACATGTGGTTGGCGAACGGATAACCCTGGCCGGTCTTGTCATCCGGGGGTGTGCAATGCTGGACCTCTCCCTCGAGGTTCCGGAGCGTAGCCTTCCAGTAACCCTCGTGAACTGTGGGAATACCTTCCTCAACCATCTCCTCGTAGGTCCTGAAGGTCCCGTCAGTACGGGACATGGCTTCCAGAAGCTTCTTGCAGCTGTCGATGATGGCGTTCCCGACCATGATCTGACTCCGGCTAGCCGCTGCGGCTCCGCTGTTGGGAGCTTTGGCAGTATCATTGCAGATCAGCCTGATCTGTTCGTGACTTATTTTGATGGGTTTCAGGGCCTCATGGGCCGTCCCTATGCATCCAATGTCGGCACCTTGACCATGGTCCTCCCATGTGTTGTAAAGGATCACCCCGTCTTTTGTGAGCTCAATGTTACTCCTGGCCTCGTCCGGGCCCCCGGAGTTGGCGTTGTAGATGCCGATGGCAATTCCTACACCCCGTTTAATGCGATCAGTCGAAAGGGCTGCCGCACGTTTTTTCGCTTCCTCGTATAGAGGTTTCAGTCTCGTGATCATGGCCGGCAAGGGGTAGGCCTCGGGCCTCTGGCCTCCAGGCATGGTGTCGCCGGGACGCATGACGTTCTTCTCCCTGAATTCAAGGGGATCCATTCCGACCTTTTCTGCGAGCATATCAATGGCTATCTCCCCGGCCGTATATGTCTGGGGGGCTCCATAGGCGCGGAAAGCCCCACACCATTTGTGGTTTGTGAAATGGGTATAGCCGCAGCCCCTGATGTTCTCGACTCCGTAGGGAGCGCAGAAGAATAGTCCGCCCATGTTTGTCAGTTTTTCGCTGGCCTCTGAGTAGGGACCGTGGTCCACGTGCCAGTAATGTTCAGCTCCGATGATCCTGCCCTTCTCGTCTGCGCCGATCCTCAACTTCATAAGGAAGGGCGACCGTTTGGGTGTCCTGATAATGTGTTCTTTCATGTCAAGGCGCATGTAGACAGGAAGACCCG
Organism: Synergistaceae bacterium UBA4066; assembly: GCA_002383685.1. Classification (GTDB taxonomy): domain Bacteria; phylum Synergistota; class Synergistia; order Synergistales; family Thermovirgaceae; genus UBA4066. Next base: position 12,605 of record DFZC01000014.1, read on the forward strand.
TAGCGATTACACAGGCGCCAATAAGATGCTCATTGGTTATTGCCACCTTGTATCCGAAAGTGGCTCCTGTGTTGTTCTGTATGACACGGATCTTTGAGGGGGCCACTCCCAGGCCTCGGGCGATCATCATCTGGTGTGCGTAGATCATGATGCTCTTGCTCTGTATCGTGAGTCGCTCCTCTTCGTCGTAATAACCGAACCCGCAGTCCGTTTCGATGGTCAAGTGCGGTTGCCGGGAGCTCAGGAATTCCTCTTCGACCAGGAAGGGGGCCTTTTCAAGAAGCGGGGCAGGATCAACACCTTTGATCAAGGGGCGTTTATTGAAGCAGTTCGGCATCCCGTCGATACCTTCAATTTCATCGTAAACCTTTGGAGCGTCCTTCTTCATTGCTTCCATGACGTTAAGGACCGGGGGCAGTTCCTCCAGTTCGACACGAACCATTTCCGCTGCAGCCCTTGCTTCTTTTTCGGTTGAAGCACAAACTACCGCAACAGCTTCACCCCACTGACGGATCTTGTCTCCTTCAGGGACAAGTATCCGTCTCTCCCACCCGTCGGTGCTTGCGGTGCCGGAACCTACCTGGCCGCGAATACGGTTTGTTCCCTTGTTGGCAAATATATCCTCCGCGGTCACGATCTTGCAGACTCCCGGCATTTTCCCGGCTTCAGAAAAGTCGATAGACTTAACCACTGCATGGTGAGTCTCGGGACAAACAGGGACAGCGAACAATGTGCCTTCGGGCAATTTCAGTTTCACGTCGTCGCCGAAGTCAAAGGTTCCGGTAGCCTTGTAAACAGCGTTAGGCCTCGGGTACCTGGTCCCCCAGACAGAACCGTCCTTCCCGAGCATTTCCGAAAAGTCGGTCATTTCCTCTTCTCCACGCAGTACCTTGACCGCAAGCATTACCGCATCAGTTATCTGGATGTATCCTGTACAGCGGCAGGCATTCCGGTTTTTCTGGAACCATTCCCTGACATCTTCACGACCCGGGTCAGGATTGCTATCCAGAAGAGCCCTGGCACTCATGATAAAACCCGGTGTACAGAACCCGCACTGAATAGCCCCTGTTTTTATAAAGGCCCACTGCAGTGCGTGTAATCTTCCCGGAGCCCCCAGCCCTTCTATGGTCAGGACCTTTGCGTCCTCGGGGACGCTGCTCCACTTTGTAATACATGAACGAACCAGTTTGCCGTTCATTAGCACGTTGCAGGCCCCGCACTGACCCACCCCGCATCCAACCTTGGTCCCGGTAAGCCCCAACTGGTCCCTGATTATTTTCGAAAGGGCCGTATCAGGATAAGCGACGACGTCAAATGGCAAGCTGTTGACATTAATACGCTTTCTCATTACCTGCTTCATCCCTATCATCCTTCTTGAATTGAAATTTCCCCCAGTGCCAGGTTTTACCTCAATACCTTCCCGTGATCTTCAATTCTCCTTTACAGAGGTCTCAGAGGTTTTCCATGATCAACAGGGGATAAAATTGCTTTTTGAAGTAACAGGTACTATTTTTCCTGGTTCCTGAAATGAAATGATCTTCAACCAGGAGGTGATCAAGGGTTATGCGTAAATAAACCAGTATGACCATATTTTTTTGTCGTGTTCAATTTTTGGTCGGTTAACGTTTCTTTTGGTTAGTTTTGTTTACAGCTTTTTTAGATGCTGAAATATATTGGAAGGATCCTGTTTCGAGGAAAAATACAAAGTAAAGGCGATAGCAGTTAAACGATGCTATCCTGTCAAAATATCTGCCCGCGGGTTTTTTGAAAAGCATTGAAAACATCCAGGGCTGATCTTGCTCGGGGAAAGTCAGGGCATTCCGTGGGGATCAGGCAGGGCAGAGTCCAGGGTTTATGTAATCAGTAATTGGGAAAAGGATCTGAAATGCCTTGATGACCTTCTTTCGCTAACTTGTCCAGGGCATTGGATATACTTTCGGCCCTTTGAATTCGGTGAAGAGATGCCTCAAGGGCTTCAGGATCGTCAGAAAACTTTTCCGCAACAAGTTCTCTTTTTTGTCTTATGTCAACAACCCTGTCGCCTGCGGTCAACTTNNTCGGCCAGGTAGAGCAGCGACCTTCCTGACAGGAGGGGCTCTTCTTCGGGGAGGTCCATGTGATACCTGACCAGGTCTGCTGTTTCGGGGAACCCCCAGGTCTCAAGGATCGAAGCGCCCTTCTCGGCATGGCCGGGCTCTGTTCTTGACATATCATGGAGCAGGGCCGCGGCGCGCAGGGAAGCAAGGTCCAGGGGTATGCGGTCTTTTAATTGTCCTGCCAGCATTGCAACCACTTTTGCCACGGTTTCGGAATGTTGCTGAACGCTTTCAGGAGTGTCAGCGAGTTCCATGAAGGCAAGGCATTCCTCCCTGGAAGGTGTCCCCCCGTGGGCTGCGAAAGATCGCATTTTTTCGTACTCTTCAGGGGTGTTCATTTCCACCACGGTACCCTGGTCCGGTGTGGGGAGTATACGGGAATTACCATGATGGCGGGAGAGGAGCGCACGGAGGCCTCCCTGTCCACTCCATTGAAGTATCTCGGGGATCAGTCCCGCGTTTATCAGCGGAGGGTGGCCGTTTCGGCCTCGAAAGGAGGGTATGACCGCTGCTGAACAGGGATCATTGAGCAGGGCTTTTTTCAGGGCAACGCAGGTAGCAGGTCTTACCATGGGGATATCGACGGGGAGAAGAAAAAAGGCATCCAGGTTGCCAGAAAGGGCAGCGATACCTGCCTTGACGGAGGAAAACATGCCCTCCTCGAAGCGATCGTTGAATACGACCCTGACCCCGCAATTTTCTGCTTCCCTTTCGACCTCTTCACGGCGGAAGCCGGAAACTGCGACGATGTCTTCGATACCTGCCAGGCGCATCGTGGATATAACCCGGCTCAAGGCTGAACTGCCGGCAAGTTCAAGCAGAGCCTTGCATCTTCCCATTCTCGATGAAAACCCCGCTGCCAGTACAACGCATCCGGTTCGAAATTCTCCGGTTGTCATGCCTGTTCCCTCCAGAAAGACGTGAGTTCCTTGAAGCCCCTTACGCTGATCGTCCCGTCATCTTTTTCAAGGAGCCTTATGCCGCCGTATTCAGGGTCGAACCGGAAGGTCCGGGAGAATTCGATGCGGAAAATAGAGTGAAGCAGTACGCGCAGGATGCCCGCATGGGATACGATCAGCCACCTCCCTCCTGCCCCGATCAGGTGCGTGAGGAAAGGCAGGGCCCTTGCCTCCAGGTCGGCGAAGGATTCACCCCCGGGATATCGAAAATTGTAAAGATCTTTCTCCCTTTGCTCCCAAAGTCCGGGAAATTCCGTGGAGATCTCCTGCTTTTTCCGTCCGTCCCATTCCCCCAGGTTTATCTCGGCCAGTTCTCCTTTTTCCTGGGGTTCGATGCCAAGGGCGCTGCAGATGATATCAGCTGTTTGCCTTGCCCTTGTAACGGGACTGCAGAAGCACCCCCTCCAGGACAACCGCGATGCCCAGTCCGCCAGGACAGAGGCCTGGGAGCGCCCTTGCCGGGAAAGTCCCCGATCGGTACTTCCCAGGAAGAAACTGCCTGATGAAGGGAGATCGGGCTCGCCGTGCCTCACCATGGCCAGAACGTTGCTTCCGGAAAAGAGCAGGAGATCCCGGGTTTTGTCTTCCCTGCCCGACAGGGCCAGTTCCTTGTTCACTGTCGTCTGTCCTCCCCAAGGGAAAAATCAATGCCCGTCGGCCAGGTCTTAATTCTGAAAAAGCCGGGGGCTGATCATTGTTTCCCGGCAGCGTTCATATACTCCAAGGCAGGAAGATTGACCGCTGTCCTGCAGTGGAAACGGGGCTCTCCGGCCAGGCTTATCGGATCTTAAGGCTACAGACAATTGAAGCCGATGACAAGAAAGGGCGCAACGGGGAACAGCCTGCAGAAAGAGTCATTTTGCGGTTTTTCCGTGAGCAATATTGAACAAAAAGGATGTCTTTCAACCAGAAATTGCATGAATGGCAAGAAGGAAACTATAGTCAAACCGGTTCATTGTATCTACATCACAATGATATTAGTGGATCTCCGAGCCTGAGGACCTAAAGCGCCGGCCATGGTCCAGGGCCGACGGGCGCCCCCGGAAACAGGGTCGCCTCCCGTGCCAGGAAAGGAGGTATCCATTCTGCTCCCTGACAGGTTGCCAGGGCTGTCAATCCGCATGATCCTCATCATTTTTCATTATGGAGGGAAGAGAATATGACCGTACAGTACCAGGTGAAGACCGTGGTGATCAACGGTGTCAGTCAAAGAGTTGTCGCGAACCCTGAAGAGAAACTGGTCAGCGTGATTAGAAAACAGCTCCACCTGACAGGCACAAAACTGGGATGCGGACAGGGGCAATGCGGGGCCTGCAACGTCATCCTGGACGGCAAGGTAACCCGATCCTGCATAACACCCTGGAGCAAAGTCCCCGAGAATGCGGACATCCTGACGATAGAGGGAATGGGGACTCCCGACCATCTCCACGCGATCCAGTGGGCTTTCATTGCCAACGGGGCAATCCAGTGCGGATTCTGTACCCCCGGATTCATTGTCGCCGCCAAGGGTTTGCTGGACGCAAACCTCAACCCGACCCGCGAAGAGATCCGTGACTGGTTCCAGGCCCACTGGACAGCCTGCCGATGCACCGGGTACAAGCAGATAACCGATGCGGTCATGGATGCGGCGGCTGTTCTCAGGGGAGAAAAGCAAATGAAGGATTTTGCGAAGTCCCTGAAACCGGGAGACTCCGTGTGGGGTACCCGGTACCCTCGCCCCAGCGCAGTCTTCAAGGCCACCGGCACCTTTGACTTCGGCGACGATGCAGGACTGAAGCTGCCGACGGAGACTCTCCACGCAGTTCCGGTATGCCCCGAGACGAGCCATGCGAAGGTGCTCTCGATTGACTTCTCTGAAGCCGAGAATATGCCGGGAGTGTTCAAGGTCGTAACTGCCAGGGACATCAAGGCCAACAAGGGAACCAACCGCATCCGCGGACAGGCAGGTTCGGGCACCGCGAGCACCGATGGATGGGAGAGAAGGATCCTGGTGGAGGAGGGCGACAAGATCCGCCAGTGGGGAGAGGTCGTGGCCATAGTCTGTGCGGACTCGGAAGATCAGGCCAGGGCGGCAGCGGCAGCGGTCAAGGTGGACCTTGAGGAACTGCCCGCTGTTATGGACGTCAAGGCAGCTATGGCTCCGGGAGCCCCCAAGGTATACGAGGAGATCCCCGATATCGACGGGATACCGAACTGCTTCAACAAACGCCCCGTGATCAAGGGTGATGACCCGGCACCCCTGATCGACAAGGCCCCCTACGTGGTCGAGGCCGAGTTCTGGAGTTCACGGCAGCCTCACATGACCATCGAGACTGACTGCGGCTTCGGTTACTGGGACGAAGAGGGGCGTCTTACCCTGCAGACGAAGAGCATCTGCGTATACAGGCACGCAATGATGATAGCCAGGGGGCTGGGTGTTCCCCCTTCGAAGATAAGGGTTATCCAGAACAACATGGGGGCGACTTTCGGCTACAAGGTGGCGCCCACCAACGAACCCCTCCTCGGGGCCTGCGTAATAGCCACTGGACGACCGGTCTACATGAGGCTCAACATGAAGGAGCACATCGTCAGGACGCCCAAGAGGTCGCCCTTCCTAATGAAGGTCAGGGTCGGTGCCGATGAAAAGGGAAAACTTGTAGGTCTGGAGCATCACTGGTATGTAGACCACGGACCCTACTCGGAGTCGAGCCAGGATCTCACGAACAAGGGCGGCCAGTTCATCTGCGCCCCCTACCGCCTGGACAACATCAGGGGAGCCGGCTACACCTTTTTCACAAACCAGAAATGGTGCGGGGCCTTCCGGGCCTACGGCGGACCCCAGACATACTTTGCAGGCGAACAGGTCATCGACATGCTTGCGGAGAAGGTGGGGATGGACCCTCTGGACTTTCGCGAGATCAACCTGATCCGCCCCGGGGACACCCTTCCCAGCGGCCAGAAACCGGAAGTGTACCCCTTGCAGGCAATGCTCACACGTATCCGTCCCCTATACGAGGAGGCCAAAAAGCGAGCCGAACAGAACTCCACTGACAAAGTGAAAAGGGCCGTCGGTATCTCTATCGGGATCTACAACTCAAATGACGACGGGGCCGATGAAGCCGCAAGCAATATCGAGCTCACTAAAGACGGAGTGATCCTTTACAACACCTGGGAGGATCATGGACAGGGTGCTGACATGGGTTGCGTGGGAACGGCACACGAGGCCCTGAAAGTTCTGCAACTGCACCCCGACCAGATAAAACTGGTATGCAACGATATGGCGAAAGCTCCCAACAGCGGGGCCGCCGCGGCGAGCAGATGCCAGGTTATGGTTGGCAACGCGATAGTCGACAGCTGCCGCAAACTCCTGGATGCCATGAGGAAACCGGACGGAACGTACAGGACCTACGAGGAAATGTTTGCCGAAGGGATTCCGACATTCTACGAGGGTTACTGGCAGGCCACGGTCCGTAACGTTGACGGTGAGGCCATCACCTGCACCGGGATGGATGACGTCACAGGCCAGGGGTACCCCTTTGCAAACCACATGTTCGGCATCTTTATGGCCGAGGTAGCCGTAGACATCAAGACTGGAAAAGCATCGGTGGAAAAGTTCACCCTTGTCAGCGACGTGGGCAAGATCAACAACCTCGATGTTGTGGAAGGGCAGCACTTCGGGGGAATAGCCCAGGGAATAGGCCTTGCCCTGACTGAGGATTTCGGAGATCCGGCAAAATATACGAACCTGGTCACCTGCGGCTTCCCCTATATCAAGGATATCCCGGACGACATCCAGCTCTTCCACATGGAGACACCCAGGGAGTTCGGTCCCTTCGGTGCATCGGGGACGGGAGAGATGCCCCTTTCGGCGCCCCACCCGGCAATATTGAACGGCATAGCCAGAGCCTGCGGGGTGAGGATCTTCCAGATACCGGCTCTCCCTGAAAAGGTCCTTGAGGGAATGAAGGAGAGCGGATGTTCAGGAAGCTGCGGTCTTTAGATCCCATGGCCCTGAAAGTTGTGAACCCGGGCAGGAGGAGTTGCTGAATAATGGAGAAAGCCTATACCGGGAAGATCGAAGACCTGGAACTCTTCGATGCGTCCTCCCTGGCTCCGGAAGTGACCAAGCGGGTTGTCTTCGGCCCCGGCAGATTCTGGGACGACTATACGATGAGGCATTTTTCCCTGCCTGCCGGCACCATTATTCCTGATCACGTTCACGACTGGCCGCATTACATGATAGGTCTGAGCGGTACCGGTTTCGTGATCGTCGAAGGTAAACCTCTGGAGATCCCTTCGATGGGTTGGGCTCATGTTCCGGGCGGAATTATCCACGGCTACGAAAATCCTGGCCCGGGGCCCTTCGTTTTTCTGTGCATCGTTCCCACCGAGGGTGATCCGCACATGAAACTGAAACGTTTTCGCATGGAGCGCTCCAAAAGTAAGGTTTCGAAGGGAATAGAAGAAACTCCGACAATCTAGATATCAACGGAGGAAAGCCGTCCGTGTGGAAAAACGGGCGGCTTTTCTATGAAAGATAAATGCAACAGTGTTGCAGGAAGGAGAAAAAATATGGACGCACGGGAAATTCTGCAAAACACGTCCATTCGGCTGACTCCGGTCCGGGAAGCAATTCTTGGAGTCCTGCTGAACGAGAGATGCCCTATGTCCTACAGGGAAGTGGCAGCTCGACTCCCCGAGGGGCAGGATCGTGTGACCCTGTACAGGGCGCTTTCGCTGTTCCTGAAAGAGGGGATCGTCCACAGGGTCATGGACATGAAGGGGACATGGCGTTTCTGTGCCCACGATCCCGGTCACCCCGGGTGCCCGGGGAACCACCCTCATTTTGCCTGCCGGGTCTGCGGACGGATGGAGTGCCTGATGGAACACTCCTTGCCGCACCTGGAAGTGGGGCCGGAAACCGTTGTAGAAGGAAAGCATTTGGTCTTGTACGGGATCTGCTGGGAATGTGTTGTAAAGAAAACCAGAAAGAAGGAGACTGGATCTTCATGAAGAGGATAATACCGGAACATGCCAGGATTTGGGCGGGGTTATTAATGTTGTTGATCTTCTATCTGATGACCTCAGAATGCGCGCATGCAGAGGTCTTTGCTGCTGCGGCGAGCCTTCAGCCTGTTATGGAAAAGATCTCACTGGAGTTCGAAAAGGAGAAGGGGATCCGCATGGATGCGGTTTTCGCGGCTTCAGGGCAACTGGCAAAGCAGATAGAGATGGGTGCGCCTTACGACCTTTTCCTGAGCGCAAACGAAAAATGGGCAAGATATCTTGAAGAAAAAGGCAAACTGGAGAAGGTTAAACCGGTGGCCGAGTGTCCTCTGGTACTGTGGCATGACTCCGAAAAGGCTCCTTCCCTTGATATCGCAAAGGACGGGAAGATCCGGATCGCCATCGCGGACCCCGAACTGGCCCCATACGGAGCCCTTGCCAAGCAATACCTGGAACAAACCGGAGAGTACGAAAAACTTGACAGGGATGAACGCCTGATCATAGCGGGCGATGTCCTCAAGGCAGGTCTTGCGGCAAAAAGCGGAGGCGCCGGAGCAGCCTATATCCCGTTGAGCATAGCTCAAAGGCTGGGTGGTTCGTGGATAAAGGTTCCTATGCCGCCCCAGCGTCTTTTCGGGGGGATCGTGAAAGACCGGGACGCATTGGCGGCACTGGTTTTCTATGATTACCTCTTTTCACCGCCGGCTGCAGAACTGTTCCGGGAAGCAGGGTTCGAACCTGTTCAGGACTGATCCGGAGTGATTATGGAACGGGCCCTCATCATAAGCCTGAAAGTACTGGCTATCAACATACCGCTCCTTGCGCTCCTGGGTGGGGGTATCGGGTGGCTCCTGGCAAGGAGGGACTTCAGGGGACGGGAGCTGGTGTCACTCCTTGTCCAGCTCCCGATCATCCTGCCTCCCTCGGTGCTCGGGCTCTACCTTCTTTTTACTCTGGGGGGGATAAGTTTTTTCCGGGAGGCAGGATTCCTGTTCGCCTTTCCTGCAGCTGTCCTGGGGGCGCTCCTGCCGTCGCTGCCGATAATGATACAGGCTTCCAGGGCCGCCTTCGCCGGTGTGGACAGGGAACTGGAGGAGGCGGCCCTGACCCTTGGAAGAAGGCCCTGGGAGGTTTTCCTGCGCGTGACCCTCCCTCTGGCCAGAAGAACCCTGTTGGTAGGATTAGCTCTCTCCTCGGCCAGGGCCCTGGGCGATTTCGGCGTTACGTTGATGGTGGCAGGGAACATTCCTGGGAGGACCCAGACCCTCCCCCTGTATATCTATGGACAGGTGGAATCACTGAATTTTGCCAGGGCCCACCTGGCCGCCCTTCTCCTGGTGGGAGTGGGCATTGCCAGCCTCTGCCTGGTGCGCAGACTGGAGGCGGGAGCTCATGAACGCCTTGCTTGATGCGCAGATAAGCGAGCGGATAGGCGACTTTCACCTTGATGTGTCCTTAAAGCTCGGCAGGGAGATTGGTGTTCTTTTCGGACCCAGCGGGTCGGGCAAGAGTATTACCTTGCGGTGTCTTGCGGGTTTGCGAAACGTCCGGTCAGGACGAATTGCATTGTCCGGATATGTCCTGCTGGATTCGGGCGCAGGCATATGCGAGCCCCCGCACCGGCGGAAAATGGGGCTTCTGTTCCAGGACCTGGCGCTTTTCCCCCACTTGACCGCCCTTGAAAATGTTCTTTTCGGCTGCGAAAGGACAAAAAAAGGAAGAGCGGCATCCATCGCGCGGGAATGGCTTGCCCGGGTCCGTCTTGAATCCCTGGAGAACCGTTACCCATCCCAGCTATCGGGAGGTCAGAGACAACGCGTAGCCCTGGCGAGAGCTCTTGCCAACGAACCTGAAATGCTTATGCTGGACGAACCCTTCAGTGCCCTCGACGGTCCTTTGAGGCGGAACCTTAGAAGGGAGTTGCGCAAACTTCACGCCGAGACAGGAGTCCCAATACTCTATGTAACACACCAGGTGGAGGATATATGTGCTCTTGGCGATAAAGTTTTCTTTATCGAGAAGGGCAAACTGACAGGTTCAAACCGTATCAGCGATCTGATCAGAGGCAAAGGCCGGGTCGATCTCTGGAAGATGATGGGCTGGGGAAATGTTTTCCAGGGCGATGTCCGTTTCTGCAATGAAGGGTTCCCCTCATTCCATTGGGCTTCCGGTGACCTGGCACTTAAAGACGTATCAGGCCCCGGTCCGGCTATCGCTTTCGTGAGGCCTGACCGGGTCAGGTTCCTTGACCCCCGTATGCCCGTGGATAGCGAACTTTCCAGGAACACCTTTTCCGGAAAGGTCGAGGAGGTGCTGCTTGACGGAGGGGCCCTCAGGTTGCATGTCCGGACCCCTCGCGGACACTGGCAGATAGAACAGAGGGAAACGGGGTCCCATTCAGAGATTTTCCGCCCGGGTGAAGAGGTGCATTTTGCCATTCCACCCGGGGCGATAGAATTGATCTTTCTCGAGGAGATGAAGGGAGAAGAGAATCTTGGATCGAGCATTGTTGAAGTCCGTGCATGAAGAACTTGAATCTGGCGGAGCCGGAGCGCTTTGTACTGTAGTAGGTTCTGAAGGATCCACCCCGCGTGATCTTGGAGCCTCCATGTGGGTCCGGCTTGACGGATCCATCGCAGGAACAGTCGGGGGAGGTCCACTCGAATACGCTGTCACGGGGAAAGCGTTGGAGCTCCTCCGATCAGGTTCGGGGCCGGTTCTTCACAAGGCAGTGCTGCGGAACGAAGAAAGCGGCGGCGAGGCAGTATGCGGAGGGGAATCGGTGATCCTTATAGAACCTCTGGGCAGGGAGGCAGAAGTAGTTGTCTTCGGGGCCGGACATGTCGGCAAAGCGGTTGCCAGGGCTGCATATTATGCCGGGTTCCGGGTCATCGTCTGGGATGAAAGGGAAGAGTTCGCCAATCCGGAGTCAGTACCCTGGGGCAAAACGGTCGCCAGTCCTCTGGATAAAGCTTTTGACGATGGCGTCAGACTAAATAAATCTTCCTACGTCGTCGTAGTGACCAGGGGACACTCGCTGGATACGGAAGTGGTCCGCATACTTGAAGGTAAGCCGATGGCCTACCTGGGACTGATCGGATCCAGGAAGAAGATATCCTATGTCAGGGATAGCCTTATAAAGCAGGGCGTTTCCAGGGAGTATCTGGACAGGATCTTCCAGCCGGTGGGGCTTCCTGTCAGGGCCGAGACTCCTGAAGAGATAGCCGTGTCAATTCTGGCCGAGATAATAGCGGTCAGAAGGGGAGCGGATATTGCGAGTCTCAGAAGTTCCTATTCGAGGGAAGCAGGGCCTCTTTTCCCTGATCTTCCGATCGGAATTTCCGGAAATGAGGAGTAGGCCGTGGATCTAAGATCGATACCTGTTGAAGAGGCTCTTGGACATGCCCTTGCCCATGACCTTACAAAGATCGATGCCGAAAAGGGGATCAAGGGGGCGAGATTCAGGAGAGGGCATATTCTGCAGCCCGAGGATCTTCCCGTTCTCAGGGAGATGGGGCGGAGAAATCTTTCCATTATTCATCTTGATCCCGACGAGGTGCACGAGGACGAGGCAGCCTTGAGCCTAGCGAAAGCCCTTGCCGGCGAAGGGTTCGAGATTTCGGGGCCCGAGGAGGGAAGATGCAGGCTGGTCTCCACGGGGAGGGGAATTGTCCGTTTTGACCCCGAGGCGGTAAGAAGGATAAACAAAGACCGAGAATGGTCCCTGGCCTGCACTCACTGTAACTCCGTTGTGGGACCCGGGAGCGTGGTGGCCGCTTTCAGGATCCTTCCCCTGTGCCTGAAAAAAGATTCCCTTGACAGGGCTTTAGAAGCCGCTTCGCCCTTTACCCTGATGCCCTTTCTCCACAGAAGGGTCGGACTTGTTTCAACGGGCCAGGAGATCCTTGAGGGCCTGGTAAAAGATTCATTCCGTGAAAAACTTGAGAGGAAGCTGTGGGAGTTCGGAGGAAGTTTCTCTGGCCAGAGGCTCTGTGGTGACAGATCACAGGATATTGCCCACGAGATCAATGAACTGCTTGAGAGTGGATCCGACATTGTGATCTGTACCGGGGGGATGAGCATCGATGCCGATGACCGAACTCCACAGGCAATAGAGACCGTCTCTGACAAGGTTCTTTTCCGTGGTATCCCGATGATCCCGGGATCGAACCTGATGCTTGCCGTTAAGGACCGATCATGGATAATCGGAGCCCCGGCCTGTGTTGCCCACGATGAGCGGACAGCCCTTGACCGCCTTCTGATAGCGATCTTTGCCGGTTCAGGGAACGACCTGGACATCTCCCTCTGGGGCGAAGGCGGTCTTTGCAGGAGGTGCGTTGCCTGCAACTTCCCCGAATGCGAGTTTGCAAGGCTTCCTTCATGAAAGGAGGTTATCCGTCAAAGGATAAGCCTGTAAAGTTTTTCAGGGCGGCCTACGCTGCTGATGTCGTATTCGAAAGAGGCCTGGCCGCTGGCAGCCAGGTATTCCAGATAGCGCCTTGCCGTAGAACGGGACACACCCACAAGGGTCGCGGCCGTAGAAGCGGACAGTGCCTTGCCGCTTTCCGCCATACATGAGTGCAGGCGTTCCATCAGCTTCACCTGGATGCCTTTGGGGTATTCTTCGAAACCATCATGGGATCTTCCCCTCAGACCGGTGATCTGATCCAGGTCTTTCTGGCGCCATGGGTTGGTCCGTTGGGTCAGCCCCTGGTGATAGTGGTAGTAGGCGACCAGGGCCCGCTCCAGGCGATCTGTTGAGAAGGGTTTGATCAGATAGTCGAAGACGCCGAGGCAAATGCATCCGCGGACAATGTCAGGGTCTACCCCGTTGGAAAGTATCAGCCAGTCTATGCTGGGAAACCTTGTCCGGGCCTCCCTCAGTGAGTTCAGCCCGTCCCATCCTTCGATAAAGATGTCCAGCAGGACCAGGTGTACATTGCCGCGCTGGAGGCAATCCTCCAGTTCACGGCCGCTGGTAACTGTCTCCCTCAGCCGGAGGTTCTGCGACCTGGAAAGAGCCACCGCGTACTGGTTCTGGCGATCCAGAGAACTGTCGGCGATCACGCATGAAAGAATCATCAGGGTGCTCTCCACGTGGCTATCGAGGGAAGGACAAAACAAATTTTACAAGAGCACTTCGACAGTGCACTATACAATGTTCCTGTTCCTCCTTTCCAAAAGGGAGGCGCAGCCGTTTCCAGCCACACCCTGACGTCCGGCCCCCCTGGGATCAAAATCCTTTAGGGTAACCGGCTCGGAGAAACGAGCTATTTCTTAAAAGTATAAACTACGAACGCCATATTGCAAAAGCAAAAAAGGAGCGCCCCAGGGGCGCTCCCGTATATATTGTGGACCCTTTCCCCTAATCAGTGCCTATCATCACGCTGGAAGCCTTGATGACGGCATAGACTTCCTTGCCCGCCTTGAGGCCCAGTTTCTCGGCGGAATCCTTTGAGATCATGGAGACTATTTCCTCTCCGCCCTTGAGTTCGACTATGACCTCGGTGTTCACAGCTCCCGCCTTTATCTCTTTGACCTTGCCCTTGAGTGCGTTTCGTGCGCTGAGTTTCATATTATCCACCTCCGCTCAAATACCCATAGGGGTTTGTCTTCTTGTTTGCATAAAAATTTTATCACACAGCAAGTGACTTATCAAATATGACCTGTTGCCCATATTTTAAAGGCCTGCTCTTTGCAGCCGCCCTATGATCCACGAAACTGCAAGCCCCGCAGCGAACCCTGCCGCCATGTTGAAGTATATAGAGAAAGCAACTGTTGCCCCTATTACGATCCAGTCCCGGGAAGATCTGACGGATTCCAGGAATTTGGCCAGTTCTATTCCCACCATAATCATCATTGCCCCGACGATCGCCGTAGGGAATGACCTGAACATGGATGCTATGGACCCGGAAAGGAATATGCCCAGCAATATTTCCAGCGAGCCCTCGATTATGTTCGCCCCGCCTGTACGGGCCCCGAAATAGTACTGTCCTGCCAGGCCTCCAGCCCCGTGGCACAGGGGTATGCCTCCGATGAAGGGGCCCAGGAGGTTCATGATGCCCATGTTCAAGGAGAGTTGCCTGACCGATACGCTGCGGTCCTGCCAGTATTTTGATATGAGGGCCGATGTGGCAATGACGGCATTGGTTGCGGTCAGTGGTATCTGGGAGAAGCCGCCGTCCCTCATGGCTGGCCATAAAAGGCTCATGTCGAGTTTAAGCAGCGGCGGCAGGGCAAGGGACATAGGCTGGATGCTGGAGAGGTCACCCCTGAACGCCATGAGGGCAATTCCCACTGCCACCAGGACCAGCGAGGCAGGCGCGAACCTGTTGTCCCTCAGCAGAATGATAATAAGGATCGAAACTGCCGCGAGAAACCAGGCTCCCTGGATCATCCTGAAACCCTGCATTGCCAGGAGGATCCCGAGGGAGAACTGTATCCCCCTTATAACCGAGTGAGGCGTGCGAGCAGCAATCCAGTTAATGGCCCCCGACAGTCCCAGCAGCAGCCAGGTTATCCCCATGGCAAAGGCCGATACGTAGACCTGGCCTGGAGACCATACCTGGGCAATGGCCATGACCGCAAGGACCTTCATGGGTTCTATCGGCATTGGAAGCCTGTATATCACCCCGGTGATGATGTTAGCCAGGCCCAAAAAAACCAGCATGCCTGCAGGGTTCACCCCGCAGACGGTGATGTATCCCACTGCCAGGGGGAGGAGTGTTCCAAGGTCTCCCAAAGACCCCCCAAGTTCCCTGAGGCTGAATTCAAAGGAGCCTATTCGTGCCATGAAACCTCCCCGATCCTTGTTTGATACGTGTTGTCCCCCCTAAAGGGAGCGAATGGAACTGAGATTGGTCTTTGCAGTCAAATGTACCTTAAAACCGCAAATTATCATATTAGGGCAGATAATTCTCAGTCTGAACGGCGGACAGGTGATCAACGATCACCCCACTGGAGGATCACTTGGAGAATGAGAGTTTCAAGGGCTCAGACGCAAGGGTTCTTGACCCCTTAGTGTATGTATAGGAGAGTGCTATTATTAGTGATCATGTTCAAGTCGATCCGTAACTGGGCAGAGAAGCACCCCCTGATATTTGCCCCCGGTCTTGTGGGGCTGGCGACTCTTCTGTTCCTTCCGGGGAGGGAACTCCTCGGAAAGGGGCATTGGGCATTGCTATACCTCCTGGTGATCTCCATTGTCGCTTCCATGGCAGGATCAAGACCCTCGCTCGTGGCTGCCATTGCTGCCTTCCTTTCCTGGAACGTCTTTTTCCTGCCTCCATACAGGACATTCCATGTTGATGACCCGAAGGACTGGATCTCGCTGGGGGTTTTCCTGGTCGTGGGGGTCCTTATCAGTCTTATTTCCGGGCGCCTCAGGGAGAGAGAGGCCCTGGCTGTCGCGCAGGAGAGGGAGATGGGGCTCCTGAACCGACTGACAGGCCGCCTGCTGGCGATCCAGGGTCCCTTTGAGATGGCCGAAGCGCTTTGCACAGAGATCGACAGGGTATTTTCCCCACGGTTCATCAGGTTCCACCAGGTCGAAAATGAAAAGGTCAGGATCATCCTTCACGGGGCCAAGGCGGAACTGGAAGTTGATCCTCTTGAGGGTGATTTCCTGGACTGGGTGGTGAGGAATGGAACGTCGGTGATCCCGGGGACGGCGGAACAGCAGAAGGGCGGCAGATCCCCTGTAAGGGAGAATGCAGTACCTCATAACAAGGTGTTCCCTTCTATTAAAAGGAAAGATCTTTTCATCGCGGCCCGGTCCTCAGCAAGGATCGAAGGTGTGCTGCACTTAGGGGAGCGCCTTAACCAGGCTCTCTACAGCGACAGCGAGATACAGCTTCTTAGCGCGGCTACCGACATGGCGGGAACTTTCCTCGAGCGCAGCCGCCTGGAGGAATCGGCCCGGCAGGCAGAGACTCTGAAGGAAGGGGACAAACTGAAGTCGGCGATCTTCTCTTCTGTCTCCCACGAGTTGAAGACTCCCCTCTCTTCGCTTACGGCTACTATCTCGGGGCTTCTGGAAGGCGACCAGCCCTGGGACCCGTCCCGTATCAGGGAAGAACTGGGATCGGTAAAGAAGGACCTGGACAGGCTGAGCCATTCGATCAGTTCCCTGCTGGATCTGTCCAGGCTTGCCGCCGAAACCTGGAAACCGGACCTGCAGTGGGTCGAGCCCGGTGAGATACTGGGAAATGTACTCTTCCGGCTGGATCCTTCCGAAAGAGAAAGAGTGAAGGTCGATATCCCTGACAACATGCCGCTCGTAAACGTGGATTTTCAGCAGTGGGGGAGGCTGCTGATGCATATCCTGGAGAATGCCCTTGCGTACAGCCCACCCGGAAGCCCTGTGGTTGTGGGTTTTAACAGGACACCCTCGGGGTTTGAGTCCTGGATATCTGATGAAGGTCCGGGGATACCCGGGGAGGAAAAGGAAAAAGTCTTCAATAAATTCTACCGGGGGAGCCATTCCGAAATATCCCCCGGAGGGACAGGGCTGGGACTTACCATCGCCAGGGAGATCGCCAGGGTGCATAACGGGACGATAAGGATAGAGGACAACAGTCCAAGAGGGACAAGGTTCATCGTCCTCCTTCCGCCTGAAAAAGTTAAAGAAACGGGGGATTGAGGGATTTTGGGCATTCCGGAGAGAAATGCAAGGATCCTTGTGATAGATGATGAAGATTCCATCAGGAGAGCCCTCAGGTCTATCCTGTCGGTGAGAAAATACGATGTAAGCCTTGCATCGACAGCTGCAGGGGGGATCAACGCCGCGATAGAGACCAACCCCGAACTTGTAATACTCGACCTGTCCCTCCCGGACATGGACGGAATAGAGGTTTGCCGGGAACTCCGTACCTGGATGACTTGCCCCATACTCATACTGTCGGTGAGGGCCAATGAAGCCGACAAGGTGAAGGCTCTTGATATGGGCGCCGACGATTACCTGACCAAGCCTTTCTCGGCGGGGGAACTTCTTGCCAGGATGAGGGCCCTTCTGAGGAGGGCCGAGTCAAGGGTCTGTCAACCTCCCGAGATCCAGGCAGGCGGCCTTGTGGTCAACCTTGCCCGCAGGCAGGTATTTATGGAAGGCCAGGAGATCCCCCTTACCCGGACTGAATTCGAGATCCTTGCGATGCTGGCGCAGAACATAGATTGTGTGGTGACCTACCGCATGCTTGCCGAGAAGATCTGGGGGGGCGACGAGGAGAAAGATCCCCAGCTTATCAGGGTCCACGTCAGCAACCTCAGGAAAAAGATAGAACCGGATCATTCCCTTCCCTGTTTTATCCACACCGAACCTGGAATAGGTTTTCGCTTCACCGTTCAATGACCTCTTTACGGAAAATTTAGACCCCGGGTACATTTCTTGCCGAAGTCTTTACCCCCCTTCTGCTAACTTCATCCAAGTGTCAGGGATCATCTTCTTAAGATGGAGGGAAACAATGATCGATCGTGACTTCCGGTCGGCGCTGGATAACCTGAAGTCAGGGTCCATGGATCCGGATGCCGATATCGAACTTGTTACGAAATACCTTGACCGGAAAGAGGCCAACCTGTTGGACCTCAGAAGGGCTGGTCTTCCCGGAGAGGTAATAGAAGCCTGTTTTCTTCTGAGCAACTGCGGGGATTCACTGGTCCCCGAGAGGCTCTGTTGCTTGCGTGCCAATCCGCTGGCCCGGTCGGGAAAAGCAAGAAAGATCCGTGAAAAGATCCGGATCGCCGAGCTTGAAGGGGAATCTCCGGGGTCGTTAAAGATCCTCAGGGGATCGCTTGAACAGGCCCTGGAGATACTTGAGACAGATCCCTGGGATGACTTGCCGAAAGTCGAAGAGCGGGACAGGGGATCAGGGATCCTGGATGCTGATGATATTCCGTTCTGGGAAAAGGAGTGAGGCACTGTGCTGGTTGCTCTCGGGGATCTGAAAAAGGAAAAATGCACTTTCACCTTCGATGAGAAAGGTGAATTGAATATCTCTTTTCCTGATCATTCCCGGATCATTGACGGGAAGCAAGGCATCCTTGTCCTGGGCGGGGATGTCGGGTCCCGAAAAAGCGATGCCGAACGCTGGCTGGAACAAGAACAAAAGAATTGAACCGGCGCAGATTTACACTGACCGGCATGACAATTCTTCCGTGGTAGAGGATAATCTTTCCGGCATAGATCGTTCCGGAGAGGTTGTTGCCTTATAAGAACCAGGACATTTACCTCACTTCCCATTGAAAAAAAGATAGTGTTAGGGTTCCTGTCGCTTATTGCTTCGGGGACGCTTTTGCTCCTGGTATTTAACGCCGGGGCAAGGCCCCTGGGGTTGATAGATGCCCTTTTCACTGCGACTTCCGCGGTATGTGTGACGGGGCTCATAGTTGTGGACACGGGGAAAGATCTTTCACTGGCATCCCAGGGCGTTGTGCTGTTTCTGATCCAGTTGGGAGGCCTGGGCGTCATGACAGCCACCACGACCTTTTTTCTCCTGGTGAGGGAGAGGATCGGCCTCCGTCAGCGCATGTTCTTTGCAGGCGGGTTTGGACTTGAATCCCCCTCCGGTGTCATCAGGCTTCTGATACGGATCCTCTTTCTTACCTTTGCGATAGAAGGTATCGGCATTATCCCCCTTTACTTCGGTTTCCTGAACTCGGGAATGACCCATGGGAGGTCCCTCTACAGTGCGGTCTTCCATAGCGTCAGTGCCTTCTGCAATGCAGGGTTCTCACTGTTCCCCGATAACCTCGAAAGCTTTTCGAAGACCATACTCGTACCAGGAACAGTTATCTGTCTTGTAGTTATCGGCGGATTGGGCTTTGTCGTCCTGACGGAACTGAGAGAGATGTTCCTGCGGGCACGAAGGCTCTCCGTTCAGTCGAAGCTTGTCCTTGTAACGACCATCTCCCTGGTTATCCTGGGGTCTGTGGTCCTGGTCTTGACGGAGTGGGGCAACGCATTTGGAGATCTTCAGGCAGGATGGAAGGTCTGGAACGGGGTCTTTTCAAGCATTACACCCAGAACTGCGGGTTTCGATACGGTCGCCCCTGCGAACTTCTCTTCTGCAGGTATTTTCGTGCTTGTTGTGCTTATGATCATAGGGGCCTCGCCCGGCTCGACAGGGGGAGGTTTCAAGACTACCACTCTTGCGATCCTGCTGGTTTCCACCTGGAATTTCCTGAAAGGTCGCCATGAAGTCCAATTATGGAACAGGAAGCTGCCTTTCCGGGTCGTACAGAGGTCGGTCACGGTGGTCGTCCTTTACCTGGGTACACTGATTGTGGGCATTGGGTTACTGGCCCTGATCGAGCCGTTCCCCTTCAGGACGCTTTTTTTTGAGGCTGCCTCGGCTCTCGGGACGGTAGGGTTGTCGCTTGGGATAACCCCGGAATTGAGCGATACTGGCAAGTTCGTGCTTATCCTGATGATGTTCTGGGGTAGAGTTGGGATAGTGACGTTCCTTTACAGCCTTTTGAAACGCGAAACCGGGGAGAGGGTATCCTACCCGGTGGCAGAGGTTCCTGTAGGTTAGGGGGGAGAAAGATGAAGAATAACAACAAAAAGCGTAACCACCACAGTGTGATCCTTATCGTAGGGCTCGGGAGGTTCGGACAGGCACTCTGCAAATCCCTTGTCGAGCAGGGGAACCAGGTTATCGCGGTGGACCGGTCAAGGCAACTTGTAGAAGAGATGGCGGATATTGTCGATATATCTGTTCAGGCTGACGCCACGGATGCCGAGGCTCTGGAGAAGGTGGGTGCCAAGGAGGCCGACGTCGCTGTTATAGCCATCGGAGGCAATATTGAGGCCAGCATCCTGGCAACGACGATCCTCAAAGACCTTGGGGTGCCCGAGGTGGTAGCGAGGGCACAAAACAACATACACGCGAGGGTCCTTGCCCGGGTGGGCGCTACCCGGGTAGTGTTTCCGGAGAAGGACATGGGCGAACGCCTCGCGGCACTCATGATGCATCCCTGGATGTCCCACTTCGCCCAACTGCCGGGTTCCCATTTTTACGTGGGCGAGATAAGTCCCCTTCCGGAAATGGAGGGCAAGACCCTTGCGGAACTGGATTTCAGGACCCGTTACAACGCAGTCGTGCTGCACGTCAACCGTTCGGGTGAGAGGTTCATCCCCAAGGCAGATACGGTCATCCAGGACGGCGACAGGATACTGGTGGCAGGGCTGAAGGAGGATCTGGAGGCGTGGATCGAGGACTGACAAGGCTCTGGGTGACATGATCCTGCAGGATCGGCACCCCCTTTCATTAAATAAATTGATTGAATTACAGGCCCCGGTGAGATCCTGCACCGGGGTCCTGTTTTTCCCCCTTCATACAGACTGTCAGTCTGCTGGTCAGGAGATCTCTATCCCCCCGAGTGCATTGCGACTGCATTGGCCGATAATAAATTCTACGGAAAGAGTTTTTGACAGGGCACGTCGTCTTTGGGGCGGCAATATCCCTTGCGGCATGACCGTGAGAATCTGAATTACTCATCAGGGTTCAATGTTTAATACACTCTTCAATGAAGCGCTTGTAACTTGAATCACTTCGCAAAGGGGGCACGGTCGTTCTCGTAGGTCTTCCTTCAGAACCCCTTACCTTTGACGCCACGGCGGATATCATCTTCAAGGAAGCCTGTGTAAAGGGGATCCACGGACGGAAAATGTTCGAGACCTGGACGGTAATGGAAAGAATGATGAAAAAAAAGCTGCTCAATATCGAACCGATCATTACCCACAGGCTGCCCCTTGAAAAATTTGAAGAGGGGTTTAGCCTTCTCGAAAAGGGCATGGGCAGCAAGATCATTCTTCTCCCCGGCGGGGACCGGGATATCCATGCATCGGCCATGGCGGGGGAGGTTGTCTGATGGAAAGGATCACCATGCCCAAGCTGGGCCTTACAATGACGGAGGGGACAGTCTCCGGCATGAAGGTGCAAAAGGGGGACAGGGTCAAAAAGGGCGACCTTCTGCTTGTGGTGGCCACGGAGAAGCTGACATACGATGTTGAAGCCCCGGAGGATGGCCTTGTGCTCGATCTTCTTGTAGTTGAGGGTGATACTGTCCCGGTCGGCGAGGTTCTCATGATCCTCGGGAATGAGGGGGACATTGTGCCAGACGAGGGAACTGGACCTGTTCCCAAAGAGATTCCGAAGAGCAGTGTCCCGGTGAATGATGCAACGGTACCTGAAAAGGCCGCGGCTTCCGAACCCTTATCCAGGTCGCCCAGGGTTTCTGCATCCCCCCTGGCCAAAAAATGGGCAAGGGCGTTCGGACTGGATCAGGCAGCAATAAAAGGGAGCGGCCCCGGGGGTATGATCACCAAAGCTGATGTAATGAAAGAAACTGAAAAATTCCGGGCTACCCCGCTTGCAAGAAAACAGGCCAGGGATGCCGGGCTTGAAATAACGGACATTCCCGGCAGCGGGCCAGGCGGAAGAACATTATCCGCCGATGTAAAGGCCTGGATCGAGGAGGCTTTGGAGCAGAGGGTCAAGGCTTCGCCCGTCGCCTCGAAACTGGCGGCCGACCTCGGGATCGATCTCAGGGGGATCAGTGCTTCGGGCCGGATTATGAAAAAGGATATCCTTGAGGCTGCCCGTGCAGGAACCTCCAAGGCTGCATCATCTGAATTGGCGGGTTCATCGGCTCTGGACAGCCCCGGGGGAGAAATAAGGGTTCCCCTCTCCCCCATGAGAAAGATCATAGCCAAAAGGATGTTCATGAGCACTTCGACCATCCCCTCGGTTTTCTTCAATGTGGAAGCCGATTTCGGCGAGTTCATAAGGTTCAGGGAAACTCTGAACAGCCACCTGGCCGAAAAAGGGATCAAGATATCCTTCAACGATATCCTGATGAAGATCTGCGCTGCTGCCCTGATGGAAGTTCCCCTTGCGAACGCTTGGTATGACCCTGAAGCCCAGGAATACATAATGCACAGCGACGCGAATATCGGGCTGGCTGTTGCCGTTGAAGGCGGGCTTCTGGTCCCCAACGTAAAAGGGGTACAGAGGAAGAGCCTTGTGCAGGTGGCCGCTGAGTCGGCCGGACTTGTTGCAAAAGCAAGAAAAGGAAAGCTTCTCCCCGAAGAGATGCAGGGAGGGACCTTTACCATAACGAACCTTGGTATGTTCGGGATCCATGATTTCATCCCGATAATCAACCCGCCCGAGGCGTGTATCCTGGCGGTCAACGCCGTTATCGAAAAGCCGGTGGTCAGGGAGGGGAAAATAGAGGTTCGCCCAGTTTCAATGATCGGGTTATCTGCCGATCACCGGATACTGAACGGGGCCGAAGCGGCGGAGTTCCTCGCAAAGGTCAGGAAACTTGTTGAAAATCCCTGGGCACTGCTGATCCAGGAGGCAATGTAAAAGATCAGGGGAGTGAAATCAATGTCAGTAACAGTCAGCATGCCCAAGCTTGGGCTCACCATGACGGAAGGCACCGTTCAGGAGTGGAAGAAGAATGAAGGGGACAGTGTGGCAAAAGGGGATATTCTCCTTGTTGTTGCCACGGAAAAGCTGACCTATGAGATCGAGGCACCCGAGGAAGGCGTGGTTCTGAAGATCCTTGTACAGACAGGTCAGACCGTTCCCGTTGGCTCGCCCCTGGGGATAGTTGGCGCTGCCGGTGAAAGTGTCGAAACGCCGGGATCCGCTACTGTCGATGCGAAGGATCAGGAAGAGACCGCAGAAGACGTACCCCCCCGGAAGCCACAACAGGAAGCGGTTCCCTCAAGTGTGCCGGAACCTGTCGTTCATTCTGCGACATCGGAATTGCCAGGCAAGAAAAAGGTTGTCGTCATCGGGGGAGGCCCGGGAGGTTACGTCGCTGCTATCCGGGCGGCGCAGCTCGGCGGGGATGTTACCCTTGTGGAAAAAGCGCGGCTGGGGGGTACCTGTATCAACGTGGGTTGTATACCCACAAAGGCACTCCTTCATGCCTCGGAAGTTCTTGAAACGATCCGCAACGGGGCAGCCATAGGCATAGACGCTGGTTCACCTGTTGTTGACTGGAGCAGGGTCCAGGAACACAAGAACGCAATAATATCCCAGCTCGTAAAGGGGATACATGGACTGCTCGGCAGCAATGGTGTCAGTCTCCTCCAGGGGGAAGGCTCGTTCCTGGATGAAAAAACCCTGGCAGTACGCACCGGGAAAGGTACGGAGAAGATCCAGGGGGATGTCTTCATTATCGCGTCAGGGTCAGAACCGGTCTCACCGCCTATCCCGGGGATCGACCTTGAGGGGGTCATCGACAGCACCGGTGCCCTGGAACTCCAGGATATTCCGTCCTCGATGGTAATCGTCGGCGGCGGTGTCATCGGCATTGAGTTTGCTTCTCTTTACAAATCCTTCGGCTGCGATGTGACTATTATCGAAATGCTGCCCGATATTCTTCCCGGGGCCGACAGGGAAGTCGCCTCAACGATGAGGCGGATATTTGAAAGGAAGGGGATCACTATCCACACCGGCTCCCGGGTCAGCTCACTGGCCGTAAAGGGCGGATCTTTAACGGTAACCGCGAACCTTGAAGGCGAGGAAAAGACCCTGAAGGCGGAAAAGGTACTTGTTGCAGTGGGCAGACGCCCCCTGACGGGTAAACTGAACCTTGAGGCGGCGGGTGTGAGGTCGGAAAAAGGGCGGATCCAGGTCGATGAACACCAGCGCACGAACAAACGGAATATCTATGCTGTCGGGGATTGCTGCAGCCCGATCATGCTCGCCCATGTCGCGATGAGGGAGGGGATAGTCGCCGCGGAGAACATTTTCGGCCAGGCTGTAAAGATGGATCATCTGACCACTCCCGGATGCGTCTACACCTCTCCAGAGGTGGCCTGGGCCGGCATGACAGAGGAGCAGGCGCGAAGCGAGGGCAAGGGAGTCAGGACAGGGATCTTCCCTCTTGTAGCAAATGCCAAGAGCCTTACCCTTGGAGAAACAAGCGGCATGATAAAGATCATCGCCGATGAAAAATACGGTGAGATCCTGGGAGTTCATATCATAGGACCCAGGGCTACTGACCTTATCACCGAGGGTGCCCTTGCGCTCAGGCTTGAAGCCACGCTGGAAGAGATAGCTGATACTATCCACGCCCACCCGACCGTGGGCGAAGCCATGGCAGAGGCGGCTAATGTCGCCCTGGGGATGGGGATCCATATTTCTTCGGCGAAGGGAAAAAAGAAATAGAAACCCTATAACATAACTGGAGAGAGGGTAAGAGTGTCGCCAGGATGCGATTCATTGAGCATGAGAGCACGGACCCCCGCTTCAACCTTGCCCTGGAGGAGGTCCTCTTCAACTCCCTCGAAGAAGGTGAAGGGTACTTCCTCCTGTGGCAGAATGAACCTTCCATAATAGTGGGACGTTTTCAAAACACCGTTGAAGAGATCAATGAAGGCATCGTGCGTGAGAAAGGCATTCATGTCATACGTAGGATCTCCGGGGGAGGTGCTGTTTATCATGACCTCGGAAACCTGAACTTTACCTTCATCCTCAGGATGGAAGATACTCAGAAACTGGATTACAGGGAGATGACCGAGCCTGTCGCAAGAGCTTTGCAGGAACTTGGCGCAGGCGCATGTTACAACAGCAGGAATGACCTTCTTCTCGACGGGCTCAAGTTCTCGGGCAACGCCCAGTATGCAAGGAAAGGACGGTTCCTCCATCACGGCACGATCCTTTTTGACAGCGACCTGGACATGCTTGGAAAGGTACTCCAGGCGGATCCTGAAAAATACAGGTCCAAGGGGGTCAAGTCCGTAAGAAGCAGGGTGACCAACGTAAAGCCATTTATCAGGGAAGGCGTGGGCCTTGAGGAATTTCGCCGTCATATTGCAGCCTTTGCCTCAGACAGGTGGACGGGTCTCAGGAAAGTGCCGCTTGATGATGATACCAGGGCCAGGGCCGATAAACTGGCAGAAGAAAAGTACGGGACCTGGGACTGGAATTATGGGATCTCACCGGATTTTGATGTCAGAAAGCAGTGCCGTTTTGATTTCGGCAAGGTCGACATCAGGCTCAGGATAGAGAAGGGTAAGATCGTCGAGTGCAGGGTATTTGGGGACTTTTTCGGGAACGGGGACATAGGAAGCCTTGAGGCCAGTCTCAAAGGGGTCTCTTTTACCCTGGAAGATGTGCAGGAAAGGGTCAGCGGCATCAGGGTGGGGCATTACATAAAAGGTCTCGACAGCAAGGTTTTTGCCGCGTTATTGTTCGACCAGATGTCCGTCTGATCCCCGGGCGGGTCAAGGTGCTTGTGATATTTACAGGGTCTGGCCTGGGGAAAGTCACTCCGAACTGGATGAGAGCATTGGAAAGCCCCCGCAAATATCCTTGGCCTTTGACAGGGGGACTGAAAGACTGGGCGTCTCTCTGAAAGAGACCGTTACAGAGATCTGACCGACCGGATGATAGCCCTTTGTTGTTAAGGGGGCATAATTGGAGGAACAATACAATTGGTCGTTCCCTAGAGTCTGGGGGAAAGCCAGGCAACAACCCTGGATTCCAAAGGTCTCTTGAGGGAACTTAGAATGCCCGGGACTGAATTCGCAGGATCAGATCCTGGACATCAATGCTTCAACCAAGTTTTGTAAAGAACAAAAAATACCCGGATAAGGAAAGGGAGGCGGCCATTTGCAGGACCGCCTCCCTTTTATTACAAACATCGTCACGTTTCAGTAGCCTTGCAGTACCGGCAAGGTCGATCCTCCTGCCGGCATTACGATGACCTTTGCGGAAGGGCCTGTTTTGAGAAAGGCTTCTTCTACGGCTTTTTCAAGGCTTTCGACTGGTTCCGCGAAGAATGAGCGGACCACCTCTTCGTCGAGGTCTGAAACCATTAATATTGAGGATCTCCTCAGAGCCATTGCAATGGCGGCCGCCTTGTGTCCGCCGAGCTGAAAGTCCCTTCCGACCCGCTCGATAAGGTCCTCGGGCTTTTCCGCCTCCGCGATCCAGTCGGAAAATGTCCTGGAACCCAATCCTTCCTTGCAGGATGCGACCCAGATCACCACCCCGCCGGGCCTAACGGCGCATACTGCGTTGTCCAGGGCCTTCTGTGCCTGGTAGACGTTGATGTCCTTGGGGAAACCGCCTGCAGATACGATAACCACATCCGCAAGTTCCCGGATGGGTATCTTCCCCAGGGAGTCGAGCATTTCGCAGCCTGCCCGGTGGGCTTTGATGTAGTCGCCTGCCACGGCGTGAATTATCTTCTTTTCCTGGTCAAGGACCACGTTGAAGGTGAAATCGATCTTCAGGAGGTTGCCTATCTCCTCAAGGTCTTCACGGACGGTATTGCCCTTGATGTTCCCGGTCCTGGACCCTTCATCAAGCATCATGCGGTGATTGGCCTGGATGGCTTTGGTGGTCGAGACGCCCGGAAATATTGCCTTTGCCCCGCCGCTGTAACCTGCAAAGTAGTGGAATTCAATATTTCCGACGCAGACCCGGCGATCGGCCTCCACCACGGGCCTGAATATCTCTACGGGAGTTCCGGCGGAGGTGCTGCCCAGGTTGATGCAGTCGGAAGGGTCATGGTCTATGCATTTGTACTGTTCGAAAATACTGTCGCCAACAAGGTGCCTCATCTCTTCCTCAGTGTGAGCCCGGTGGCTCCCGAGAGCAAAAATTATCGTAATGTTATCGTCACTGATGCCGGCTTCACGGAGTTCTTCAAGCACGGGGGGAAGTACTTCTTGCGATGGGCAAGGCCTGGTCAGGTCGCTGGTTATGACCGCTACCTTTTCCCCGGGCTTGACTATTTCTTTGATGACAGGGGTTCCAATAGGGTTCGAAAGAGCTTTTTTCATGATCTCCCCGGGAGTTCCCTCCGGGGCAGAATGACGAGGCTGAAGTATCTCCAGGACGTTTTCATCCGGGATATCGCATTCAAGGACTTTTTTCCCA
>DFZC01000032.1 GCA_002383685.1 Synergistaceae bacterium UBA4066
CTTTGCCATCTTGAAAAACCCTCCCGTCCCTTTGATTTCCTGCCCAGCAAGGGCATTCTGAGACACACCAAAAGAGACCCGTAACCGGCTTTTAACCGACCGGATCTCTTGATCTCTGGAGCCGACTTCCGGACTCGAACCGGAGACCCCATCCTTACCATGGATGTGCTCTACCTACTGAGCTAAGTCGGCGCGATCAAAACGAATGGTGGGGGGAGGAGGATTTGAACCTCCGTAGACGGAGTCGGCAGATTTACAGTCTGCTGCCTTTGACCGCTCGGCCATCCCCCCACGTTATCGCTATTCACTGGAGCCGGCGATCCGACTTGAACGGACGACCTGCTGATTACAAGTCAGCTGCTCTACCAACTGAGCTACGCCGGCGTAACGCTCATGTATTATATCGTGCGAAAACGCGTTGTCAACTTGAGCCGGGTAAAAAAACCCTTCTTATCTGGATTATAATTATTGCGGAATTATGCCCGCGAGCTCATAACTTTCCTTCGGGAAGCCCGTAAGGGGGGTCAGGCTCCATGACCGTTCCCCAGATGATCGTTCTTGCAATAATCCTGGCCGCCATGGCTCTTTTCATGTGGGGCAAGTGGCGCCATGACATTATAGCAATGGGAGCTCTCCTGGCTTGCGTCTTCACGGGTCTTGTCCCGGGGGCTGAAGCCTTCGCAGGGTTCGGACACCCGGCCGTTGTAACAGTGGCCTGCGTACTTGTACTGAGTTACGGCTTGCAGATAACGGGAGCCGTAAATTTCCTCGCAGAAAGGGTCCTTCCCGATTCCGCGGGACCGGGCGTGAGTATTATGGCCATAACCACCCTCGGGGCGCTCCTTTCAGGATTTATGAACAACGTGGGGGCCCTTGCCCTCCTGATGCCCGTGGGACTGCAGATAGCGGAGAGGAACGACATGCCCCCAGGGAAGGTTCTCATGCCCCTGGCCTTCGGCTCCATACTTGGCGGCACCACCACACTTATTGGAACCCCTCCGAACCTGATAATCTCAGGCTTCCGTAGCCAGGCCGGTCTCGGTTCATTTGCAATGTTCGATTTCACACCTGTCGGGGCCACAACGGCATTCTTCGGAGTTCTGTTCATCGGCCTTATCGGCTGGCGTCTTGTCCCGGAGCGGAAACAGACAGGATCGGAAAGCTTTGAGACTGGGGCATATCTGAGCGAAGTCAGGGTCTCCGAGGGCAGCCCCGTGGTGGGCAAGCGTGTACGTGAGGTCGAGGACATGCTCGACGAGGCCGACGCCCAGGTCCTCGGGATGGTACGGGGCGACATGCATTTTTCGGCACCAAGCCAGACCTTGCTTCTCAGGGTCAACGATATTCTCGTCATAGAGGCCGAGCCTGAGGGGCTCTCCTCCTCGCTGTCCAAGCTAAAACTGAAGCTGGAGGAGGCGCTCACCCCGGAAGAGGCGGAAGAAACGGCAAGAAAAAAACGCGAGATCTGCGAAAGGTACAAACAGTCATGCCCGCCTCACCTGGAAGGAGAGAACGGAGAGGACAGCGGCGAGAAGAAGAAGAAGAAGAAGCGGGTCGAGGATTTCGTAGTGCGTGAGATGGTACCGGCCCCCGGATCCAATATCGAGGGTCTTTCGGCGACTGACCTGAGGCTTCGTACCCGCTTCGGCGTAAACCTGCTGGCCATATCCCGCAAGGGGTACAGATCCATAAGACGCCTCAGGACCACGCCGATACACGCCGGAGACGTACTTCTTATGCAGGGGACCCCGGAGGCTCTGTCAGACTTTGCCTCCCAGTACGACTGTCTTCCCCTGGCCGCCCGGGATATAAGGGTGCCCAGGAAGGGTGAGGTGTTCGCGGCATCCATTGTGATGGCCTTTTCGGTGGGGTTGGCTGCCTTCGGAATATTCCCGGCAGCAGTCGCGTTCGCAGCCGGAGCCCTGGCAATGGTCGTCCTGAGGATAGTACCCCTGCGCTCGGTCTACACCGCCGTTGACTGGCCCGTGGTCATACTCCTGGCGGCAATGCTCCCCGTAGCTGGCGCCATGGCATCAACCGGGGCGGCTGACCTGCTGGCAAGATTCCTGCTGGGGACCATGGCACAGGGGCACGCCGTGGCTGCCCTTGTGGTGATCCTGGCATCGACGATGCTGCTCACTGATTTCATGAACAACGCCGCCACGGCGGCGGTCATGGCCCCAATATCCCTTAGCGTGGCGATGCAGCTGGGGGTGAACCCTGACACCTTCCTGATGGCCGTGGCTATAGGCGCTTCATGCGCCTTCCTGACCCCCATAGGACACCAGAACAACACCCTGATCCTTGGTCCGGGCGGATTCTCCTTCGGCGACTACTGGAGAATGGGACTGCCCACGGACATACTGGTTCTCCTGACAGCAACCCCCATGCTGCTGCTGGTGTGGCCCCTTTATTAAGGCTGACAGGATCAGACGACCTCTTTTGCGTTGTTTATGAAAGCCTTTATCCCTGCCTTCCTTACATAAGGCTCTTCTTTGAAATTCCTGTAGCGATCCATAACCCCTTCGAGCGTTTCATCGGTCCCGAAGATCATGAATACCCAGTTGCGTCCGGGGAAAACGGCATCCCCCCAGTGGGTCTTGTTCCCCACGTTGTCCTTCCCCAGCACGTCGCGCCACACGGTGTACCCTTCAACACCGTTATTGTCGAGCACTCTTTCCATGAGCTCTTCGCCAATGCTTTCGTTGCATATTATCCACAGCATTTTCATGATCGTGCAGCCTCCCTGGCCTCGACGAATCTCGGTGTTTTTCTTATCTTTTCCTCAACTATGCTGTAAACCACGGGAACCAGAAGCATGGTAACCAGCATCGAAACGACCAGCCCGCCCATGACTGAAACAGCCAGTGGCCGCCATATCTCCGCACCCTGTCCCCTGCTTAAAGCCATGGGGAGCATGCCGAAGAAGGTCGTAAGCGTCGTCATGAAGGCCGGCCTGAGGCGCCGATGGCCTGCCTCGACTATGGCTTCCCTCAGCCTGGCCCCGCGAGCCCTTAGCAGGTTTATGTAATCGACCAGCACTATCGCAATATTGACCACGATACCCACGAGCATGATGATTCCCAGCAGCGCCTGCATCGAAATGTAAAGGCCTATGATGAGAAAGGCCAAGACAACTCCCGTCAGCGCAAAGGGGATGCTGAAGAGTATTACAAAGGGGTCAAGATAGGCCTCGTACAGCCCCGCCATTACCATGTAGACAAGAATGATCCCCAGCAGGACCAGGAGACCCATCTGCTGAAAGGCTTCCTGCTGTTCCCTTATCTCCCCGCCGAAGGAGACCCTTATCTCATCTGGTATCTCCAGGGATGCCACCATCCTTGTCGCGTCGACGGTTACCTCTCCAAGAGACCTTCCGTGTACATTGGCCCCGACGGTGATATATCTCTGCCTGTTCTTTCGCTCAATTTGAGGCGGCCCGACCTCGTCACTGAGCTGGGCCACCGAGGAGAGCCGGACCGGGAGCCCTCCGGCACCCGGCACGGTCAGCCTCGCGAAAATGTCCCTGCTGTTCCTCTGTTCCTCACGCAGCCTGAGCCTGATGGGAAAGTCGTCCTCACCTTCCCAGAAGGATTCGCTGGTCTTGTAACCCGCAAAATAGATCCTGGCCGTCCGGGAGATGGACGAGGTGCTTACCCCGAGGAAAGAGGCCTTCTCCCTGTCGGGTTCGACCCATAGTTCCGGTCTGTCCTGCCTGCGGCTTATTGAAATATCAGCCGTTCCGGGAATTTCGGCCAGCCCCGAGGAGATCATCTCCGCCACCTGTGTCACCTGCTGCAGGTTGTCACCGTAGATCTCGATATCCAGCGGTTTGCTACCCAGGAACATGGCCTTGATGGGCGAGCTCACAAAGACCGTCATATCCTCTATGCCAGGCTTTGTGCGGATCCAGTTCCGTATCTCGTTGGCTATCTCGAAAGCAGACCGGTCCCTCTTGTTCTTGTCAACAAGCTTGATGCCCAGGCTCCCGATGTTGGGACCTGCCTGCTGGCCCACGGCAACGGTAAAACCCTCCTCATCCATTCCGTCCATACCGAAAACGATCTTTGCCTCAGGTATCGTATCCATGCAGTAGGAGACTATCTCCCTGAGGAGTTCATCGGTCTTTTCGAGCCTTGTCCCCTCGGGGAGGGTGAAAGAAATGGAAATGTCCCCCGTGTCCGGGTCGGGTGTAAGTTCCGTCCCGATATTCCTGAAGCCTATGAACGTCATCACTAACAGGAGAAGCGACAGGGCTATTACCTTTTTCCTGTTCCCAAGTGCCCATTCGAGCATGGATGAGTAGGAATCCTCCATCCATGAGAAAAACCTTTCTGTAAACTGGTGGAACCTGAGCTTTCCGGGTTCCCTTCCGAAGAACTTGCTCCCCATCATGGGAATGAAGGTAAGGCTAACGAAAAGCGAGGCGCTTACGGCGATCACCATGACCACGGTCAATGCGGAGAAGAACACGCCCACCAATCCTGAAAGGAAAGCCAGGGGGAGAAGCACAACGATGGTCGTCAGGGTCGAAGCGAACAATGCCGAGCCTATCTCGCTGGCGCCCAGGACCGCCGCAACCCGTCGCCGGTTGCCCTGCTCTATGTGGTAGATGATCTGGTCGGTAGTCACGATGGCGTTGTCGACCACCATCCCGCTCGCCATGGCAAGGGCGGAAAGGGTAAAAATGTTGATGGTGTAGTCGAGGCGCCCCATTGCGATAAAGGTTATTATCAGCGAGAAAGGTATGGCCCCGGCCACGATCAGTGATGCCCGGAATCTCTTCAGGAACGCCCAGGTGACGAGAAAGACCAGCGCGATACCCGCCATTAGCGACCTTCCAAGGTTTGAGATGGCGTTCATTATGAAGTCAGCGGTATCCATGACCACCTCGTACTCAACGTCGGAGGGGAAGCTCTCCTTCTTCAGTTCGGCGAGCCTCTCAAGGATCAGCCTCGAAACCTCTATGGTATTGGCATCGCTGTTCTTCATAATTATAAGGACCACGGAGGCCTTGTCTCCCTGCCAACCGTTCATGGTCAGTTCCTTGTAATCGTCTTTGACCTCGGCAACATCTTCAAGCTTGATCGGGTTCCCGCCCTGGATCCCTATTACTGTGTTCCTGATCTCATCCACCGAAGAGAACCTTCCCGGAACGCGAATGAAATACTCCGTACTCCCCTCTTTCAGGGATCCGGCAGGAACGTTGAGGTTCTCCCTCTCAAGGACACCGGCAATAACGTCGGCCGGTATCCTGTAGGACTCAAGCATGTCGGTATCGAGGAGTACCTGGATCTCCCTTTCCATGCCTCCGAAGACCAGGACCTGCCCCACCCCCGGAACCCTGGATAGTTCCTCAACCACGCTCTTGCTGATGTAATGCGAAAGCCCCTGGTAGGATCTTTCGGCCGTCATTGTGACATTTATTACGGGGACTGTTCCGGAAGTGATCCGCAGAACCACGGATTCATCAGCATCCGAAGGCAGTTCCCTCTTTGCGAAGTTCACGGCATCTCTTACATCACCCGCGCGGACGTCCAGGTCCACGCCCCATTTGAACTTCACCGAAACAACTGAAACGTTGTCTATTGACTTGGAGATTATGTCGTCTACGCCCTCAAGCATGGACAGGCTGTTCTCCATAACCTTGGTGATCCTCTGTTCCACGTCGCTGGCTGAAGCCCCGGGCCATGGAGTGATCACGGTCATGACGGGGGGTTCAATCCTGGGAAGAAGGTCGAGCTGCAGGTTCAGAAAGGATATGGACCCTATGATCAGGACCGCAAGAAAGACCATCAGGGTCATTATCGGTCTTTTGACGGAGACCTCCGGAAGCTTCACCTGCTGTACACCTCGATCCTGGTACCATCCCGGACGCTCCTGGACCTGGTCGTGATGACCTCCTCTTCAGGGGAGAGTCCCTCGGTGATCTCGACAAATCCGCCCTGCTCGACACCTGTCCCGATGATCCGGAGAACGGCAATTTCGCCTTCTACAACGTAACAGACGCTCTCTCCGGTTCCGGCAAGCCTGCCGACGGCTTCACGCGGGAGCACCACGGCCTTCCTTTCGCCGGCGGTAATCCTTGACCTTGCGAACATTCCAGGGAGCACCAGCCCTTCGGAGGGAAGGGTAACCTCAATTTTTGCCGTTCGGGTGACAGGGTCTATCACGGGAGAAATGCTGGAAATTTCAGCCTCGAAATCCCTGCCGGGAACTGCATCGACAGAAAGAATAACCTTGTGTCCCGGTCGGACGGCATGGTAATTTCGCTCTGGAATAGAACCTACAGCCTTGACATTATCCTGCCTGAATATCAGGAAAGCGGGACCCTGGGGAGCTGTGTCGCCGGGATCGATCAAACGCCTTGCTATGACTCCTTCCGAAGGGGCTGTTATGGTGTGGTACCCGCTCATGATCCTTGCCTGTTCGTAGGCGGACCTGGCCTGTATGTAACGAGTCCTGGCCTGGTCAGCCACCTGGCGGCTTACGACCTCTTCCTCGTAGAGGGCCTGGTAACGTTTGTTGTCCGCAGCAGCGGTCTCGTAAAAGCTCCTGGCCTCTTCGAGCTGCTGCCGGATAATACTGGTGTCGAGAGAAGCAAGGGGCTGTCCCTTCTTAACCTTGTCGCCCTCGGATACAAAGACCTCGAGGACGGTCCTGCCCGGCACCTTTGGGACCACGGCGGACTGCTCTTCCGGTTCTATTGTGGCAGAGAATTCCACTACATCGGAAAGGTCGATCTCCTTCAGGGTGACAACCTCCACCCTTACTGTTTCCTCTTCCGGGATCTGGCTTCCAACCTTTTTCTGCTGGTATCCCCTGAAAACGATAAGTCCCGCAAAAACCGCTATGACCACCAGTAAAACCAATGTTTTTTTCATCCTGATCACCTGTCATCCCCGGGGGTATGTATAGTTTTCTCTCCTATGGCGAACTTCATGTCCTCATAGGCCTGCATCGCATCGTAAACGGCATCCACCAGCTGGGTTCTGGACGCGGAAAGTGCCGTCCGGGCATCCAGTACATCGATATTGGTGCCCACCTGTGCCGAGTACCTCGCCACTGCCATGCGGAAGTCCTCCTCCGCCAGGGCAACCTGGGAGCGGGCCACTTCCAGACGCTGCTGAGCGGAACGAAGATCCAAAGAGGCCACGGATACCTCCAGGTCCACCTGGCGCTTCATTTCCTCCATGCGCTGTATAAGTTCTTCCGCAACTGCCAGGGCCTCGTCTCTCCGGGCTTTGGCCTTGCCCGCGTCGTAGAGCTTCCATTCCGCGACAATGGATATCTTCCAGTCGTCCATTGCGTCGGGGTAAAAGGTCTGCCCCACAGAGTAGGCATCGCCCTGCAGGTATACCGATGGCCCCTTCTCTCCCATAGCCGCAGCCGCGAGAGACCGGGCGGAACGTTCGGAGAACGCCAGGGCCCTGAACTCTGGACGGTTTGCGATGGCTTTTGTGACCGGATCCGCCGGGATATCCATTTCCCGTGGCTCAGACTCGGGGCCTGGAAGGCTGTATCTGCCTCTTACAGATGTCCCGATAGCCCTTTCAAGCGCACTGAAAGCCACCTCTGTTCCGCTCGTGGCCTTTATCAGGTCCAGTTCCGCATTGGATACGGCCACCTCCGCCCTCAACAGTTCGTTCTTTGCCACAATGCCGTTCCTGTATAAGGCTTCTACCTGCTTCCTGTGCTCCTGCACAAGCGAGAGAGCCTCCTCTGCAACGGCTGCCCTGGCCCTGGTCCTCTGCAGCCCGTAGAAAGCGCTCCTGGCGGCATGAGACACCGCCTGCAAGGTCCTTTCGGATTCTGCCCGGGCAGCATCGGCGGCCAGTTGAGTCGCACGGATGTTGTTCTCGACGGCCCCGCTGCTGAAGACAAGCCAGGAGAGCGAAAGCGCTGTCCTCCAGGTCTCGCGGAAACCTGCCAGCGCATACCCCTGAAGAAGGGGGTCATTTGTAACAAGGGGGTATTGAGGCTCCCGATAGGTCTCCTGGTAGAGGGCCGAGGCGGAGATCGTTGGCGCCTTTGCCGAAGAAGCGGCCCTGATCCTTGCTTTTGCCTGTTCCACCCTCTTTTCGGCAATCCCTATCTGGGGGTTGTTCTCCAGGGCAAGGGAGACCACAAGATCCTCCGTCAGGACAACATCTTCGTCGGCCCATGCCCTCCGCCCCAGGGCAATAACGAACAAAGACAGCATTACCAGAGCTATTGCAATGATCCTTCTCTGCTGAATCATTTCAAACCCTCGCTTTTGAAATCGAAACGGCTCATGGCGAACCGCCAGCACTCTTTCGCCGAATCAAGATCCAGATTGAAACCCATTTCCAAAATTATTCCGTGCATCAGGAAACGCAGGGTCATAAGAACTTTCCTGTATAGATCCCTGGCCTCGCTGTTGCGGAGGGCTGGTATGGCGCCCTTTGCGACGGGCCAAAGTTTTTCCTGGATGGAACCCAGCAGGTCTCCCGCGATATCCGAGAGTTCCCTGCCTTCTTCCCCCCCCCTTAGCCTCTCTATGAAAAGGGTGAAAAACAGGAGGCGCATCTCGGGATCGTCCCAGAGCATATCGATAATGCGCTCTCCCCTAAGGATAACGAAGTCGTTAAAGTCCTTCTCGCCCTCCGAGGGGCCTTCAACGTAGTTCTGGATGATATTCTCAACCTCTTTCTTGAGGACTGCCGCAAAGAGATGCCCCTTGCTCGTGAAGTGCCAGTAGAGGGCTCCCTTGCTGAGTCCAGTATCCTTTACCAGGGAATCCATACTGGTCCCGTTAAACCCCTTCCTTGCGAAGTGGATCCGGGCTGCTTGCATTATTTTCTCCCTTGTTTCTCCAGGGTCGGCCATGCTTATCTCCTCCAGACCGGTCAGTCGGTTACAGCACGGGAGACTCTATCACAGACCGACCGGTCTGTCAATAATACCGTGACTCGTGTGTGACTCGTGATTCGTTACTCGTACCCTGTCGCTGCGCTTGGGGCACCTTGTAACTCGTGACTCGAAGAATCAAGCGCAGGATTAAATCAGAACCAAATTATTCAAAATATAAAAACAGCAAAAAAGGGCCGGAAAGCTTTTATGCTTTCCGGCCCTTTTTTGCTGCAATTTATCTGGGAAAAATAGTCCTGATTATTTCCTGTACTGGTTTTTTCAATTCACGACTTACGATTATCCTTCGCTACGCTCGGGCACCTTGTCCCGATTTACGAGTTACGAGTTACGAGTTACGGCCTTTCTTACCCTACCCCCAGAACATGGCGGGCGATCTCGAAGTAGACCAGGAGACCGACCACGTCGACAGTGGTGGTTATGAAGGGGCCGGACATAACGGCGGGGTCGACCCGAAGCGCCCTTGCTATCACAGGCAACGCGACCCCCGCAAGGTTCCCCAGCATCACCACAGCGACCAGGGCAATAGCGACGACCATGGCCACGCTAGGTCCAGTGTCTAGCATGTAGGCCCTGACTATGGCCAGAAGTCCCAGCGGTATCCCCAGGAGCAGCCCGGTCATGACCTCCCTGAAGAAGACGTGCCCCAGGTTCTTCCACTCGATCTCACCCAGGGTCATCCCTCGGATCATGAGGGTGGCCGACTGCATACCCGCATTGCCTCCCGTTCCTATAAGCAGGGGGATGAAAAATGTAAGGGCGACCACGCTTTCTATCGTAAGGGAGTATTTCTTAAGAACAGAGGAGCTGATGGCCTGGGCCATTATGCAGATCACCAGCCAGAGAAGTCTCTTCCTCGCGAGGGTGAAGACGCCCGTGTCGAGGTACTTCTCGTCGATGGGCTGGATGCCGGCCATGAGCTCGAAGTCCTCGGTGGCCTCCTCTTCCACTATGTCAAGTACGTCGTCAAAGGTCACGATACCCACAAGGCGTTCCTCAAGGTCCACCACAGGAATGACGTGAAGGTCGTATCGCGACATCACCCGCGCCAGCTCCTCCTGGTCCGTCGTCGTCCTGACATGGACCGGGTCCTCGTCCATCAGGTCCGATATGAGCGTCTCGGGCTGGGCAAGGATGATGTCCTCAAGGTCGACCACTCCCTTGAGGTGACGCTCCCTGTCCATGACAAAA
>DFZC01000056.1:0-10841 GCA_002383685.1 Synergistaceae bacterium UBA4066
TTTCTTCCATTTACATCTCCTTCGGCCGTTCGCCTTGCTGCTGCAAGTCCATACTATACTTGCTCCGCTGAGCGGTCAACAAAAAGGCGCCCGTTTCATGGGAACGAGCGCCTGATCTATCGGTATACAATGGCTGCTCCGCGGCCTAACGCTTGGAGTACTGCCTCTTGCCTCGGGCGCCTTTCTGTCCGAATTTTTTCCTCTCGACCATCCTTGGGTCTCTGGTAAGAAGGCCGGATCTCTTGAGCGTGGGCCTGAGATCAGGGTTCATCTTGAGCAGGGCCCTTGCAAGGCCCAGCCTGACCGCACCCGACTGCCCTGTGAGGCCGCCTCCACTGGCGTTCACAAAGACATCTACTTTTCCTTCAAGCCCGGAAGCTTTCAGAGCTTCGAAAGCCTGGGTCTGCCAGATGACACGAGGGAAGTATTCATCAGCGGGACGCTCATTGACCTTTAAGGTTCCGCTTCCGGAACGCACCCTTACCCTTGCAAGGGCGGCCTTGCGCCTGCCTGTACCCCAGTAGTAATCGGACTGTTTCATCGTGTTTTTCACTCCCTCCCCTGTGCCGTCTCTAGATTTCCAGTGGCTCGGGCTTCTGTGCTGCGTGCGGATGCTCGGCACCCGCGTATACTTTTAGTTTCTTCTCGAAATGAAGCCTGTTCTTTGGAAGCATGCCCTTGACCACTCTCTCGACAAGCCGCTCAGGGTACTTTTCCATGAATGTACCGTAAGAGGTAGCCTTGAGCCCGCCCTTGTAACCGCTGTGGCGGTATACGAACTTCCTCTCAAGCTTTCTGCCCGTGATCTTTATCTTGTCGGCGTTGATAACGACAACAAAATCACCGGTATCCACATGAGGGGTGTAAGTCGGCTTGTTCTTGCCCTGCAGGATCATTGAGATCTGCGCGGCCAGCCTGCCGAGGACCTTGTCGGTGGCGTCTACTATGAACCATTTTCTCTCTACCTGTTCCTTCTTTGCCATGTAGGTTGAGTTTACAGCCATTTCCTGTATTCCTCTCCTTATCGCCGCGCTGCCCAAGGCAGCGGGCACAATAAATTCCTCTCCCTGCATATACCCTTGAAAACGCAGAGCGGTGCTTATTCTATCTAAGCGCCCCTCAGGTGTCAAGGACGCGGTTTGCGAATGTCAGAGAATTTGTTCGAGGGATGGATTTTCCGTTATGCCAGGTATCCTCCCGCGCTTTGCAAGGGGCCTGTTTTCCACAACCTTGATATCCATGGTCATGTCTCTTGGGGCAGCATGGGCTATGTAGCTGCCCACCCCGAATGCGGCCGCCCCTGCTTCGGACAGGACCCTTATCCTTTCAGGGTTGATCCCGCCGGAGACTATCACGTCGACATGGCCGGCCCCGGCCATGTCGAGCCTGCTCCTGATCTCGCGGACAAGGTCGGGGGTAACCCCGCCCCGTTCGGAAGGAGTATCCAGGCGAACACCGGAAAGACGATCCCCCAGAGCTCCGGCTATTCTCAAGGTCTCCTCGGCCTCGTCGTGGAAAGTGTCCACAAGTATGATCCTCGGTTCACCTTCCGGGAGAAAATCGTCGTAAACCCTGGCCACCATAAGGGTATCGCCAGCAATGAGGATCGCCGCATGGGGAATTGTCCCCTTTGGCTCGATGCCTGCCAGCTTGGCGCCCAGGATGCAGCTTGCACCCACGCAGCCTCCCGCTACAACAGCAGCCCTTTCCATGACTGAAGAGACCGCGGGGTGGACGTGTCTTGCCCCGAAAGAAAGGACGGGTTTGCCATCGGCAGCCTCCACGCACTCCCTGGCAGCGGTAGCCCAACCAGTGGAACTGGCCAGCATGCCCAGTATAACGGTCTCATACATCCCGAACGCGGAATAGGGTCCGCTGATCCTTGCAACAACCTCCTTGGGGCCAAAGGTGTCGCCCTCCCTTAGGGAGAATATCCGGACACCTGAACCTTCAAGGAGCCTGACAACTTCGGGGATGCCTGCGAAAACTCCCCCGCGCCTCGCGAAAACCTCAGCTTCCACATGAACGTCGAGCCTCCCGCAAGCGTCCAGAATATCCCTGGTCTTGACGAAATAGACATCAGTCGTCTTTCCGGAAAGGATCTCTTCGTGGGTAGCGCTGAAAAGCCGCCCTTCACCCGGTTCAAAGGCGGCAACATCAGAAAGCCGGTCAAGCCTTGCGGATACCATCACCCTTACCCTCTTGTCAGGACATCAGAACAAGAACAAGGGATGTAACAAGGAAGACGACCATCAGAACAATTGTCGCCTTGGTGAGGACAGTGAACCTCTGCCATTGTCCCCCTGCGGCGTCTGCCTGGGTTCCTCCCCCGAAAACTCCGGTAAAACCTCCCTGCTTGCGCTGCTGCATAAGTATGACTGCCATCACCGCGATCGAGATGATCACATGTACGACCGTGAGGAAAACCTTCACACGCTGCACCTCCCAGATGATTCATTGCCTGAAGCAAAAGTTTATTTTACCACACAACCGCTAACGAGCATACGGCAAAGTGCGGCTGCCGCTATCGACCTGTGGGATATTTCAGACTTTACAGCAGGCCCGAGGCTTGCCAAAGAATCGCTGTAACCATCAGGTATAAAGACAGGATCGTAGCCAAAACCCGACTTTCCCGAAGGTTCGAGGGAAATATTTCCGGAACAGGTTCCCTCGGCCAGGAGGTAATTCCCCTTCCTGAGATCGACCAGTGCCAGCACGGCAACAAAACGGGCCCTCCTGTCTGTCATCCCGTCCATTTCCCTCAGGAGCCATCCCACCCTGCTTCTGTCATCGGGCGCAACTCTCGCTGACATAACCCCGGGACCCCAGTCCAGGGAGCGCACCTCCAGGCCGCTGTCATCAGCAAGGGTTACCATGCCGGATACTCCGGCCCATTCAATAGCTTTCTTTAGGGCATTCCCGGCGTAGGAGCAACTGTCCTCCAGAACATCGATACGCTTTTCCGGGTCAAGCAGGTCGGGACCGAAGATCAGGCTCACTCCCGCGGGTTCGAGCATGGAGTACATCTCTCTGTACTTATGCCTGTTCCAGCTTGCGAAGATGATCCTGTGCACTGAGTATCGCCCTTTCTTCCTTTTCGTCCAGGTCGAGGGAGGTCTTCTGTATGTCGATTATTTTCATGATCCCTCTCCCGGCCATTTCGAGCATCTCTAAAAGATCATCCCGGGAAAAGATCGCCCCCTCGGCGGTCCCCTGGACCTCTATAAAATCGCCGAATTCGTTCATGACAATATTGAAGTCGACATCCGCACGGCTGTCTTCTTCGTAACAGAGGTCTGCCAGGATCCTTCCTCCCACTTTGCCGACACTTGAAGCAGCGGCAAAAAACCTGAGGGGAATGGTATTGATGGCACCTTTGCCGTAAAGCCACCTGAGGGAGTCGACAAGAGCCACAAACCCCCCGGTAATGGCAGCGGTCCTCGTTCCCCCGTCGGCCTGGATCACATCACAGTCGATCCATATCGTCCTCTCTCCCAGGAGGTCAAGGATCGTGCCCGCCCTCAGGGAACGGCCGATAAGTCTCTGGATCTCGTGACTCCTTCCGCTGACCCTGCCACGGGTACTGTCCCTCGGGGTCCGGGTTCCGGTAGCCCTCGGAAGCATGGAGTATTCGGCCGAAACCCACCCCGTTCCGGATCCCCTGAGGAAAAGGGGGACCTTATCCTCCACGGAGGCCGTACAGATGACGCGAGTTTCGCCGAAGGCTACCAGCGCCGATCCCTCGGCGAAACGGCTGCAGCCCCTTGTTACTGTTATTGTTCTTAGATCGGACGCCGAACGCCCATCGGTCCTGGTCATGCCGGTTTCTGCCAGACCAGGCATCACGATGTCTTCAATTGCCACGGCATGGTCAGGTCCACCGGGGTTTTCAGTTCCGGATCCTTGCCGTTGATCAAAAAACGGACCCTGACGACGGGTGAGAAATTTTTGACTATGCTTCTGACCAGGGATGTCATTACCAGGTTTGCCTTTGCTTCCGGGAGGTTCTGGACAACCCTGACGAAGGGATCGTTGAGATCAAGATAGAGCAGGTCGCCGTTTCTGAATACGTGGAGGACACGAACCTGTTCGGAAATGGTGTTCTCCGTCCTCATGGTATCCAGAAGGTCGGTTATTACGCCTTTCACATCGTCCTCAAGCAGGCCCGGAACATGAGCTACGGTTTCAGATTCCAGCACATCACCCCTGGGAATGAAGACCTCGAAGCCGGACTTTCTTGCCCCGATCCCGGGGATCTCCGAACTTTCCTCGGCTACTCTCCTGGCTTCACCGGGATCGCTTACAACGTTCTGCTGGCTGATGATCTGACGTTTATCCAGGTACTGCAGGGTAAGCGATGTCCCCCAGTAACCACCCGCAAAAAGAAGGATCAGCACGGAGACCCACGCTATGACCTTCAGGAACAGCGGGGCCCTGCCGTTGTAGTCGTCGTCATCGTCGTCGTAAAAGTCTTCTGCTTCGTCCTCCTCGAAAAGAGGCCGTGGAGACCTTTTCTCCCAATCCCGGAAATCCGACATGGTTCTTCCCCCCGAACGTTCTTGATTTGTTTCAGGACGCTGGACAGCGCCTAATTATAATCGCTTTTCTTCAGGAACTCCACGATACCCGCGGACAAAGCCTCGGCCATCTGCTGCTGATACTTGGCATTCCTGAGCTGGGCAGCCTCTGAGGGGTTCGTGAGAAACCCCATTTCGATGAGCACCGACGGCATGGCCGCACCACGGAGGACGAAGAAAGGAGCCTGCGCGACCCTTCGCATCGGCAGTTTCCTGGACTGGCCAGTCCGGAAAAGCACCTCGGCGAACGTCGTGCTCTCCTCTATCTTCAGGTTCTGCTGCATGTCTCCCAGTATCTTCAGGAGTGTCTGTGTTCTTTTATCTGAGGCGGCGCTGCTTTCAAGCCCCCCCTCGGCCAGTTCGCGGTTCTCGATCAGGGCAAGTTCCATCGCATGCTTGTCGCTGGGCAGGGCCATAAGATAGATCTCGACCCCCTGGGCAGTCCTCCCCTTCGGGAGTGCGTTGCAGTGAAGGCTGACGAAAACGTCGGCGTCCTCCTTTACGGCTATGTTTGTCCTTTGGGCAAGCGAAAGGTAGACATCGGTGCTTCTGGTCATGACGACCCTGAGTCCCTTCTTTTTCAGAATACCCGCCATAATCCTTGCCACCCTGAGGTTGATGTCCTTCTCGCGTATACCGTTGGCAACTGCGCCAGGGTCACGGCCCCCGTGGCCTGCGTCCAGAACTACGGTCTTCACTCCCCGGGAGGTCTTCTCCGGAGGCTGGCTGACCGGCGGCAAGGGAATGTATTCCTCTTCAGGGACCGCTTCTTCCGGAGCAGCAACTTCGGCCCCGTTGATATCCGCTGGAAGGTAGGGAACAGGGTATGAACCCAGCGGCATGGGACCGTGAAAATCCAGAACCTGCCTGAAGGGGGACTCCAGGGCAAAATGCCTCACGCTGGAGGCGTTGTGGTTGAAGACAAGCACAACGCGGTCGCCGAACTGGGTCACAGATATTCCAACCTCGGAAGGATAGGGCGAGGACGAACCCGGGGTTCCCCTTGCTATCAGGCCAGGTACTGTTACGGTAAGTTTGCCCTGTGCAGGTTCTACCAGGACCGAAACCGGGTCTGAAAGATCGAGGACCACTCTTACCCCGAAATCCTGCCTTCCCCATCGTATTGATCGGATGGAAGCAGATCCTTTCAGCGGGGGCGCCAGGGGTGCAGACGGCGCCGGAACAGGGGTCACAGCAGGCTGGGGAGCAAGGGGGGAGGGGGCGTATTGCGGCTTGTAGCCCTCACCTCTCCAGGAAATGGTACCGATGCCGGGTCCTGCAGCCCTGCTGGTCAGGCTGATGGCACATTCCGGATCGACCCACCAGTGACCTTCGGACCTGACAACCTCATGGGCAAAGGGAATGATCTCACCTTTAAAGATGGCGGCAGCAGTTCCTGGAAAGACCTGGACCTGGCCTCCCGGGCCACGGATGAAAAGATTATCCCCCTTCTCCTCAATGGAAAGCCCCAGGTGGGACGAGGCTACATCGAGAGAGACAAGGCTCCGTCCGCTTCTTGCAATTACCGGTACCTTGCCCGTGGGATCGCCGTCCATGAGCATATCCCACTCTACTTGCGCCGATGCCGCAAGAGGGAAGAAGCAAAGCATAATAATGGAAGCAAGAACGGCATACAGAATCCTAGGAGCCTGCCATCGAAACATCTCTCACCAACATTGTGCACCCTCCGATGTCGCCGAAGAAGCGCAGATCCCTTCCTATCTCGTTAATACTCCCCAGCAGGTCGACCAGGTTGCCCGCGACGGTCATTCCGGTTACCGGCCTGCGGGGCATCCCGTCACTTTCTATAAGGGCCCCCTTGATGCCAAGGGAAAAATCCCCGCTGACGGGGTCTATCGTATGAACTCCCATCAGTTCCGTCACAAGGACCCTTCCGCCGCTTTCCCTGAGGATATCTGCATGGCTTCTTTCGCCAGGCTCAACGAAAAGGTTCGAAAAACCCACACCGGGAAGTGATCCAGGGGACCTCGAAGCGTTCCCCGTGGAGGGAACCCCGAATTTATTGGCATACTTGAGGTTGTAAAGGAAGGAGGAAACCTTCCCCTTTTCCAAAATCACCGTTCTTCCAGTGGGAACGCCCTCCCCGTCCCAGGGGGAAGATCCCAACCCCCACGGGAGTGTCCCGTCATCGACAATAGTAAGGCATCCGCTCCCCACCTTTTCCCCCATCC
Source organism: Synergistaceae bacterium UBA4066 (assembly GCA_002383685.1). Lineage (GTDB taxonomy): Bacteria > Synergistota > Synergistia > Synergistales > Thermovirgaceae > UBA4066. The sequence continues at coordinate 6,770 of DFZC01000056.1, forward strand.
GGTCCTTCAGGAGGGAACGTTGCTTGAATACTGACGAGGCCAGAAAAAGTTCACCCACCGATTCAACCAGGGAGGCTGCCGCTTCCGGGTCGAGAACAATATCATAGACACCGGTCGGCAACGGAGAACCCCCAAGCGTAAGGGCTGCCCTCTCGACCGACTCCCTCGCCACAAGTGAATGGTCCAGGATCCCGACTTTCCTGCTTTCCGCCCCGGAGCCGGCCATCTCGAAACTCTCCCCTTCAGACATGACAACTGTAACGGAGCATGCAGCATAGGTGTCTTCGTACCAGCCCAGGAAACCTTCGCTTGTGGCGTACAAGGTCTTTCCCGAACCGTCCGCCCAAGAGGTGTCCCTTACGGATACGACCCTTTTGTCAATTTCCGAGGCGATACGGTGCATCTCCATGCAGCGGGCCTCCCTCTCTGGGTGGCTCACTTTTTCCCTGTCGGGATCAAATATAACTGGACCGCCGCCTTCAGGAGGCTTCCCTTTATAAAGTGCGACATCCGTTTCCGGTTCTGAAGCCTGACAGTTCTGAAGACATATTTCCAGCATTTTTTCCAGTTCATCCCTGGAAAGGGCGTTCATGTCGGCAACACCCTGGCGCCCCTCACCATCGATCACACGACAGCCTATCCGGAAGGAAGACCCCCGGGTATCCCTTTCGGGGGATCCGTCCCGAAGGGAAAAGTGAGTCGCATCGCCCGATGAATACAGCACATCGGCCATCACCGCCCCCCTTGCGAGAGAGGCCTCGATCATCCAGCCGGCTATCGATTCGATCTCATGGTCGGAAGGGTGCGTGGACATCAGGAAGCCTTCATCTCCTCAAGGATCACCTTCGCCGAAACGCCGACATCCTCTGCAGTGACTCCGAAATGGGTCACGAGCCTGAATCTCCTCTCCGAAACGGCACCGAAAAGCACTCCCCGCGCTGCACACCTGCGGCCAAGTTCAGCCGCATCAGGGCCTTCCGGTCCTATCTGGACATAAACCATGTTGGTGGGTTTGCTGACCTTCTCTACAGCAAGACCACCGGAGATCAGGGCAGAGGAAAGTTCTGCGGCGTTTCGGTGGTCCTCGGCAAGGCGTCCGGTCATCTTGTTAAGCGCTATGAGTCCGGCCGCAGCCAGGACTCCCGCCTGTCTCAGACCCCCTCCAAGGCGTTTCCTCCAGTGACGGGCTTCGGATATGAACTCGGAGCTTCCGCACAGCATGGAGCCCACCGGGGCACCGAGTCCCTTGGAAAGGCAGAACTGGACCGAATCCACGATGCCGGTATACTCTTTAACATCAACGTCCCATGCCGTGGAAGCGTTGAAGATCCTCGCGCCGTCCAGGTGGACCTTCAACCCTTTTGACCTGGCTGCATCCACTGTGGCCCGATAAGAGCCGGGCGAGACGGCGACACCACCGGCCCTGTTGTGTGTGTTCTCAACACAGAGAAGACGGGCAGGGGCAAAATGAACGTTGGCGGGGCGGCACCATGAGTTGACATCATCAGGGGAGACGACCCCCTCGCCGTCGTCGGCGATAAGCGGGAGTATACCTCCAAGAGCGGAAAGCCCCCCGCCTTCATAGATGTATATATGGCTGTCGGAGCCCAGGATAGCTCCATCCCCCCTTGCACAGTGGGTCAGGATCGCGACGGCATTTCCCTGGGTGCCGGAGGTGACGAAAAGGGCCTCTTCATGGCCTGTCCTTTCAGCCGACTCTTTTTCCAGAAGGTTTATCGTGGGATCCTCCCCGTAGACGTCATCCCCGACATCCGCAGAGGCCATGGCCGCCCTCATCTCTTCCGTCGGTTTGGTCACAGTATCGCTTCGGAGATCTATAACTTTCATTGGCACAGTCCTCCTCCAACCGGGCCGCAAGCCCGGACCGCTTGATTATTGCTGATATAATAGCATTATTCCTGTTCATTCAAAAAAGGTGATACCCATTGGACATCAGGATAACAACGATCCCGGTTACAAGAGTAGACGATGACGGGACTTCGAGGGTTTTCGACGACGAAGTTGCCGTCGAGGTCCGGTTCAGGCTTGTCCTGAACGGTACCTCCCTGGAGGAAGCAGTAGTGTCCCCTGTAGACTTGCGTGAATGGGCTGCGGGACATCTCCTTTGCACGAAAATGATAACAGGTCTTTCCGGGATAAAGGGCATTGAAGTATCTGGAGAAGAGATAAGGGTGTCGACTGAGCCCTTCCACGAAGAGCGAAGATCGTTTCCGGTGCCCTCCTGGCAGGTGTCGCCTGCAACCATCCATGACGGGGCCAGGTGGATAGCCGAAGCCCCCCTCTTTCTCAGGACCGGGGGGTTCCATGCAGCGGCTATGCTCTCCGTGGAGGGGGAAAGACTTGCCCGCTTCGAGGACATCAGCCGCCACAATGCCATGGACAAGGCTATCGGGTGGGGGTTGCTCTCAAAGGTCGATATGGGGAGGACAATGATCGTCCAGTCCGGCAGGCTCCCCGGGGACATGGTCGCAAAGGCCGTTGCTGCAGGGATACCGCTTCTCGCGAGCGTCTCCGCACCGACAAGCGAAGGCATAAAACTGGCCAGGGAAAAGGGCATTACTCTGGCAGGCTTCGTCAGGGAAAAAAGAATGAATGTCTACTCCTTCAGGGAGAGGATAAAAACAGACCCCTCCTAGATCCTGACCCCGAGTCTGGCCCAGGGCAGAAGCCCCTCGTCCACGGCAACCCCTATGTCAGTTCCGGGCCTGTCGACCCCGTGGAAATCAGAACCAGCCGTCGGGAAAAGGCTGAATCTGGCCGCCACCTTCAGCCAATAATATATCTCCCCCGCTCCATGATGCCCGGAAATACACTCCAGCCCCCAGAGCCCCCTGTCAGCAAGCCTCTTGAGCAGAATGAAAAGATCTCTCTCGTCAAGCCCCATAAGACCCGGATGCCCCAGGACCGGCAACCCATCCGCCTCGTGGATCAGGTCCAGGCACTCCTCTGGAGAAAGCCTTGTATTCGCCACGTACGCAGGCCCCCCGCGCCCAATATATTTTTTGAATGCCGCGGCAATATCGGGCACCAGACCCTTTTTCACAAGGACCCTGGCTATGTGTGGCCTGGCTACTACCTCTCCCCCCGATTCGGACTCCACCTCTTCGATAGTAACCGGAAGGCCAATAACAGAGAGCTTTTCCACCATCAGTTCGTTCCTGCGGCGGCGGTTCTGGCGCAGCTGTTCGAGCTTCTCCTGGAGGACAGAGTTGCCTCCCGAAATTCTGTAGCCCATTATGTGAAGGGTAAAGGGAGATTCGGCAGAGAGTTCAACACCGGTTATCCCCTGTATCCCCTCTTTCCGGCAGGCCCTCATGAACCGGTCCAGCCCACTCGTTGTATCGTGATCTGTCAGGCTAAGGACAGAGACATGCCTTCTGGCTGCCCTCCTGACCAGGGCTTCCGGATTGAAGGTGCCGTCGCTGAATGTGCTGTGGGAGTGAAGATCGACAACTATCATTTTTATTTCCCCGCTTTTATCTTTGATCCGGAGAAGGTGTCCCCAAGTGAATCCAGGAACCCTTCATCTCTTATAACCATTCTTCCCGGACGAGGAAGGATCCTCATATCCGCGGCACCGAGGTCCTGTTCACTGACAACCCTTCCCTGTTCCAGCAACCTCAATAAGATCCCTGAGCATCGAATAGGCGGTGTGGTAGGGCCCGATACCTCCCCCTGCCACGAAGATCTCCCCAAGGGTGTCCGTCAGGAAAAGCACTCCATTGGTAGCACCGTGGATCCTTGAAAGAGGGTTGGAGGATGAAAGGACTTCGGGACAGACCTTTATCGAGACCTGGTCCCCTTCCTTTTCAATGCGGGACACCAGCCGGACAGCCCCTCCCGATCGTGTCGCTTCCAGCAGAAGCCCGGGGCTGATCTGTGTGATCCCCTGTACATTCATGCTTTCAAGGGGTTGCGGGGGAGACCCCATAAGTACCTGGGAGATTATAGAAGCCTTGACAGCGCTGTCCCATCCCTCGACATCGAAGGTGGGGTCAGCTTCGGCGAAACCTTTCCTCATAGCGTCCAGAAGCGCATCGTCAAAGGACGA
>DFZC01000056.1:10962-13360 GCA_002383685.1 Synergistaceae bacterium UBA4066
ACGACATTTTTTCCGCGCTCGAGGGCTCTCCTGATATATCCGGTGGGTATTTCCGGTGATCTTATCGTTGTGGAGGTGCAGACGACCAGAAGGTCATAATCCATTTCAGCCACCATCTCAGCCGCAGGATCCATGACATGGCTTGTGGGCAGTGACTTTGCGCAAAGTCTTCCCGTTTCGGAATCCAGCTTGAGCAATTTCTCGACATCTATACCTGCAGGGTCTTCCACGCACCCCCTGGACCTTGTAGCAATGCCTGTAAAACGGCAGTCTATTCCGTACCTGTTTTTCAGCGATGGTGTTTTTTCCCGAACGATCTCGCAGAAAGCACGTCCAACATTTCCGAAGCCAAGGAGAAGTATCTTCAAATCCTCTTTACCCCCTGCCGCACTTTCACAAATTAGAACTCTCAGGGTCTATGATATCATTGCTACCGGACCCAATGACAATATTATAACCATGGCATCAAAGAACACCCGTTCCAGGAAAAAATCACAGTCACGGAGGCTTTGATAGCATGCCGAACGAAAAGGAAGCAGCAGAAAGGACCACCTCAGAAAACTACGCCAGGGCCGCAGCCAGGCTGCTGGAATCGGTATCGAAAACCGCTCAGTTATCCTCTTGGGCAACACCCGAGATACATGAGATGTTCGAGGGATGGCTCGATATTCTCGGGAGGCAGATCCTGCGCGACCAGCAATTACCGGGCCGGATAGATATAACGTCAAAGGCGGATGAAATAGGCATTTCACGTTCTTCCCTTGTGAGCCTTCTTCTCTTCCTTCAGAGACAGGGCAAGATCTCAATTACCGATATGGGGCTTGAAGCAGGAGAAGGATCCGACGAAGAGATCTGCAACTGCATGAAGGGGAAGTGATCGCTATGACCACGGATATCGAACTGCTGTCAAAGAGGGCAAGGATCAAGGCCGCAAAAGCCGAGGCAGGTTTTTTCGAACGTCCTTCCCCGGAAAAGATCAGGAGGGCGATCGATCACACCCTTCTTGCCGCAGGAACAACATCAAGGGAGATCTCCGATCTTTGCGAAGAAGCTGTCAGGTTCGGATTCGCTTCTGTATGTATACCTCCCGTCTTCGTCCCGGAGGCAGTTCGCATTCTCTCGGGAACAGAAGTGAAGGTCAGTACTGTTGCGGGATTCCCCCTGGGCGCATCACCCCTTTCCATAAAAACTGCGGAGGTCATTTGGGCCATTGAGCACGGGGCTCAGGAAATTGACTTTGTAGTGAACCTTCCCGCAGTAAAGATGGGCAACAAAGAGGCATTGCGTGAAGAATTGACGGCCCTGAGGGAAGTTTCGAAAGGCTCTGTCATAAAGATCATCCTTGAAATGCCTATCCTTGATGATACACAGGTCATTACGACCCTCATGATGGCAGAAAGGGCAGGCGTGGATTTCGTAAAGACCTGTACGGGTTTTGCCGGAGGAGTCTCTTTCTATCACGTGGCTCTTTTGAAGACAGCTGCCTCCGACAGGATAAGGATAAAAGCCTCCGGAGGCATCAGGACCTATAAATCGGCAGAGATCCTCGTGGCACTTGGAGCAGACCGGCTGGGAACGTCAAAGGCAACGCAGTTCATTACTCCCCTGGAGTGAAAAGGCAAGAGCGTTAAACGAGACGTGAGACGTGAGACGTAAGACGTGAGACGTGAGACGTTAGACGTGAGACGTTAGACGTGAGACGAAAAAGATCAAGGGCGTACCCTGGCGCTGCGCTTGGGGCAGCTTGTGAATCGTGAATCAAAGAGACCAAAAAGCAAGGCGGCAGGCAACAGGAAGTGCAGGATCAAGGGAGGAAAGCGAGACGTGTCATTCTGAGGAATGAAATGACGAAGAATCTGGTTCTGATTTAACTTCAAGATCAGATCCCGCCAGTGGGCGGATGTTCCACCCTCTCCCCTGGCGGGTATCCGGGATGACGAACAAAAAAAGCCGGAGGCTATCATCGCCTCCGGCTTTTGTATTTTCTGCATTAGTTTTTCCCTGTTCCCGCTTTTGACCCTGCAATCCTCGATTTACGATTTACGATTTACGACCTTTGCCCTTTCCGTTAACCGTTCACCGTCCACCGTTTACGCCTTTAGGTTTTTCCCGATTTACGATTCACGTCTCACGTTTAACGTCTCACGTCTCACGTTTAACGTCTTACGTTTAACGTCTCACGTCTCACGTTTAACGGTTTCAAATAAAAAAGAAAGGTTCCCGGCGGCGTCCTACTCTCCCACCCCTCGAAGAGGCAGTACCATCGGCGCTGGAGGGCTTAACTGCCGGGTTCGGCATGGGTCCGGGTGTGGCACCTCCGCCATGGCCACCGAAAACCTTTCTCTGTAATACCGTTATTCGTTAATCGTCAACCGTGAATCGTAATTCGTGAATCGTA
>DFZC01000056.1:13382-13521 GCA_002383685.1 Synergistaceae bacterium UBA4066
ACGTCTCACGTCTCACGCAAATATGGATGAAGCAGATCAAAGAGGTTAAGGCCTCGGTCAATTAGTACCAGTCAGCTCAAGGCCTCGCAGCCCTTACACCTCTGGCCTATCAATCACGTAGTCTCCGTGTTACCTTACC
>DFZC01000056.1:13622-19264 GCA_002383685.1 Synergistaceae bacterium UBA4066
ACGTTCTAAACCCAGCTCACGTACCGCTTTAATGGGCGAACAGACCAACCCTTGGGACCTGCTTCAGCCCCAGGATGCGACGAGCCGACATCGAGGTGCCAAACCTTGCCGTCGATGGGAACTCTCGGGCAAGATCAGCCTGTTATCCCCGGGGTAGCTTTTATCCGATGAGCGACGGCCCTTCCACTCGGTACCGCCGGATCACTAGGACCCTCTTTCGAGACTGCTCGACCTGTCGGTCTCACAGTAAGGCCACCTTATACCCTTGCACTCTCACAGGCGATTTCCATTCGCCTCGAGGTGACCTTCGCGCGCCTCCGTTACTCTTTAGGAGGCGACCGCCCCAGTCAAACTGCCCACCTGACAATGTCCCGCATGCCGATTCAGACATCTGCGGTTAGAACCCCAGTACATCAAGGGTGGTATCCCAACGTCGGCTCCAGCACAGCTGACGCCATGCCTTCTACGCCTCCCACCTATCCTGTACATGACATACCAAAATCCAATATCAGGCTACAGTAAAGCTCCACGGGGTCTTTCCGTCCCACCACGGGTAACCGGCGTCTTTACCGGTACCACAATTTCACCGAGTCCCCCGCCGAGACAGCGCCCAGATCGTTACACCATTCGTGCAGGTCAGAACTTACCTGACAAGGAATTTCGCTACCTTAGGACCGTTATAGTTACGGCCGCCGTTTACTGGGGCTTCGGTTCAAAGCTTCTCCGGCACTCAGCAAATACCATCCGAAAGGTAATGCATCCTCAGATGGATCGCTCTCTTCGTCCTAAATACCTCACCCAGCCGATGATATCAGCTGAGTGCCGGATAACCTCTCCCCTTAACCTTCCAGCACCGGGCAGGTGTCAGACCCTATACGTCGGCTTCACGCCTTCAGCAGAGTCCTGTGTTTTTAGTAAACAGTCGCCTGGGCCTGGTTTCTGCGACCGCAAGCAGCTCCGTATGTCAAACACTTCACCGCTGCGGCACCCCTTCTCCCTAAGTTACGGGGTCAACTTGCAGAGTTCCTTGGCGAGGGGTATCTCGTCCGCCTTAGCCTGCTCAGCCAGCCCACCTGTGTCGGTTTCGGGTACGGGCGCCCCAAATCCTCCCTAGAGGCTTTTCTTGGCAATTTGGCCTCAATGACTTCTCCGCCATTACGGCGGATCCACATCAGATCTCAGGGTTATATAACAGACCGGATTTCCCTGGTCCGTCCCCCTACCTCCTTGTACCGGGTATTCCATCACCCGGAGCACCTAGCCTCTTGCGTCACCCCATCGGTTTTAACGGCTTCGGGGCGGGGCAGGAATGTCTACCTGCTGTCCATCGACTACGCCTTTCGGCCTCGCCTTAGGTCCCGCCTAACCCTGGGCGGATTAACCTTCCCCAGGAAACCTTGGGCTTTCGGCGAACGCGTTTCTCACGCGTTTCTCGCTACTTATGCCGGCATTCTCACTTCCGTACAGTCCACCATGCCTCACGACACGACTTCGCCCCGTACAGAACGCTCCCCTACCAATATATATGCATCTACATACATATTCCGAAGCTTCGGCGCCGCGCTTAGCCCCCTACATTTTCGGCGCAGGGGCGCTCGACCAGTGAGCTGTTACGCACTCTTTCAAGGGTGGCTGCTTCTAAGCCAACCTCCTGGCTGTCTGGGCTCCCCCACATCCTTGTCACACTCAGCGCGGGCTTGGGGACCTTAGCTGTCGGTCTGGGCTGTTTCCCTTTCGACCACGGACCTTCTCACCCGTAGTCTCACTCCCGTACATCCAGTGCCGGTATTCGGAGTTTGGTTGAAATCGGTAGAACCCCAGTCCCCCTCATCCATCCAGTAGCTCTACCCCCGACACTTTCAAAAATACGAGGCTGCACCTCAATGCATTTCGGGGAGAACCAGCTATCACCGTACTCGATTAGCTTTTCACTCCTATCCACAGGTCATCCAAGACTTTTTCAACAGGCATTGGTTCGGTCCTCCACCTCGTTTCACCGAGGCTTCAACCTGCCCATGGATAGATCGTACGGCTTCGGGTCTACGATACGAGACTATTTCGCCCTGTTCAGACTCGGTTTCCCTCCGGCTCCGGACCTTCAAGCCCTTAACCTCGCCACGTACCGTAACTCGCCGGCTCATTCTTCAATAGGCACACCGCCATCCGGCACTCAGCTTCTCACATTAACAGCATCATCGAAACGTCATCCAAATAACAGCAGTATCAACAATAAATCAGATGCCGCTGATGCAAAAGGCTGAGTGCCGGACTACGATTGCTTGTAAGCGCACGGTTTCAGGTCTTTTCACTCCCCGCCAGGGGTGCTTTTCACCTTTCCCTCTCGGTACTGCTNNTCGCTTTCGCCTACGCGGCTTTCACGCCCTGTGGCCCGCTTTCCCAACACGGTTCGGCTAACAATGCGCTTTGTAACTCCACGTGACCGCTGCGGCTGTCACATGCACATACCCTCAACCCCACTTCCGCAACGACCGCAGTCTTACACGAATGTGGTTTGGGCTATATCCCCTTTCGCTCACCACTACTCAGGGAATCTCATACGATTTCTCTTCCTCCGGCTACTGAGATGTTTCACTTCGCCGGGTTCCCTCCGCCAACTGGCGGATGACTGGTCTTCTACCAGCCGGGTTTCCCCATTCGGGCATCTCCGGATCTATGGCTGCTTGCGCCTCCCCGAAGCTTTTCGCAGCTTGCCGCGCCCTTCATCGGCCGTAGGTGCCAAGGCATCCCCCGTGCGCCCTTAATACCTTAACCTCTTTGATCTCCCTCATCCATATTCAGCTGTCAAGGTGCTTGCCCCAATAGATCCGGGTAATTCTTGGTACCAGGATCGTTGCCTTGCAAGGATCTGGTCAAACGACCCGAAAACGCAAACGAAAGGATACCAACTTTTGCTGGTTATTGCAACAGGCAGTTTCAGGACATGGAGGACAGAAATTTTACTGCAGGAATTCCCCTGGGATTGATAACCTGTTAATAAAGAGGGGCGTGGCCTTCAAAGCGCCACGCCCCTTCAAATTGGACCTGAAGGCTATTTACCCGCCATCATCGCGGCTATATCCTCTTCAACCGTGCCGACAGGTTTGATGTCAAAATTATCCACCAGGACCTTTGCCACGTTGGGAGAGAGGAAAGCCGGCAGTGTCGGGCCGAGACGGATCCCCTTGACCCCCAGTGAAAGCAGAGCCAGCAGGACAGCGACGGCCTTCTGTTCGTACCAGGCAATATCGTAAGAAATGGGCAGTTCGTTGATATCGGAGAGGCCGAAAGCCTCCTTCAGTTTCAGGGCTATTACCGCCAGCGAGTAGGAGTCGTTGCACTGTCCAGCGTCAAGCACCCTGGGGATCCCCCCGATATCGCCAAGGTCAAGTTTATTGTAACGATACTTGGCACAGCCGGCGGTAAGAATTACAGTGTCATTCGGCAGATTGCTTGCCACTTCTGTGAAATAATCCCTGGATCTGAACCGGCCGTCACATCCGGCCATTACAACAAAACGCCTGATAGCTCCGGATTTGACTGCTTCTACAACCTTGTCGGCCAGGGCCATAACCTGGTTGTGGGCAAACCCGCCCACTATCTTGCCCTTTTCAAGTTCTTCCGGCGGAGCGCATTTCCTGGCCATTTCGACTAGCCCTGAGAAATCTTTCTTGCCATTCTTTGGCCTGTCCGGGATATGTTTCGCACCGGGGTAACTGACCACACCGGTAGTGAAAAGCCTGTCCAGGTAAGTGCTTTCCTTTTTGAGAGGGATCAGGCAGTTGGTTGTAAGCAGAACAGGACCGTTGAAGGACTCGAATTCCTCATTCTGGTGCCACCAGGAGCCGCCATAGTTGCCCACAAAATGATCGAACTTCTTGAAAGCGGGATAATAGTTGGCAGGAAGCATTTCGCCGTGGGTGTAGACGTCGACGCCTGTCCCTTCAGTCTGCTTCAGCAGTTCTTCCATGTCTTTCAGGTCGTGACCTGAGATCAGGACCCCCGGGTTATTCCTGACGCCCAGGTTGACTTCACTTATCTCCGGGTTTCCGTAAGTGCTTGTGTTGGCCTCATCAAGCAGGGCCATGGTGTTAACCGCATTCTTCCCCGTCTTCATTACCATTGCCACCATCTCGTCAAGGGTCAGATCCTTCGTTGTGGAAGCGAGGGCTTCCATGATGGCCGCGTAGATCTCGTCTTTCTCGAAGCCGAGTACTTCGGCATGCTCTGCGTAGGCTGCAATGCCCTTGCTTCCTATAACGACAAGCTCCCTTAGAGAGCGGACGTCTTCGTTACCGGTAGCGGTTACACGAAGTTCATCGGACATGGCCTTTGCAATAATTTCTTCCTTGCTTTCAGCTTTCCAGGTGGCGCAATCAGGGAGCGATCCTTCAACATCAGTTGCTTTCCCGGCAATGGCATCCTTTACCTTGATCCCTTCCCTGATCCAGTCAATGATAGATTCATCATCCCATGCCGCGTTGGTGATCGTTACGAATAGTGCCTTGCAGATGAATCGACCGGCTTCCCTGTCAACGATACCCCGCTCTTTGAGCTTTTCGCCGTAGACAGATATACCCTTGCATACGTAGATCAGAAGATCCTGGAGGTCAGCTGTCTCCTCCGGTTTTCCGCAAACGCCCTTGACTGTACAGCCCTGATTTTTAGCTGTTTCCTGACACTGAAAACAATACATGTCAATTTTCCCTCCCTTTATGGCTTGCCCTTTTCGGTATTGTGGTATCTATTTTACACTATCCTTATGTCCTGTAAATGCCTCTTACGGAAATATCTTAAATATCCCGGGGTTGTTCAACCAATAAAGGGCAAATACTTTTGTCATTTCATATTTTATCAGATGATCCTGTTTACCGTGTTGTTTTGTCATTGCGAAAAAGTATAACTATTATTTGCTCGAAGTGATCCTGTTCTTTCTGTGACCATCTTTAGCCGGTCGTTAGATCCGATGTTCAGCCAGCTTCGGATAGAGAATACAGTTCAGGCCTGCATCTGCAAGGCCAGCTTTGATCTTTAAATATGGAAGAAGGAGAACCCGAAGATCTCCACCCTGAATGCCAGTGAAAAACTTGAAAAGGATGAATTACACATGATCGGTAACCTGAGGTTTGAGGCGATGTATTTACCCGGTGGGATACCTGGAGGGATTCAGCTAAATAAAATGCGGTCCCAGACCGCATTTAGTAGGACCGCATATTTATTATATTGGTGGAGATGGATCGGAGACTCTCATCTCCACCAAAAAATACGCGGTTTCCCTTGGTATTACTGGTTTTTCTCCTGGACGCCAATCCTGGTTTGTACCAGCAATTTGTACCAGTGTATACATTGATGATCGTTGTCAAAAAATTCAAGATCCGCCGGACCGGAACGCAAACGAAAGGATACCAATTTTCGCGGGTTATTGCAACAAGCAGTTTCGCCATTGTTTAATATACAACAAACACTTTTGAATTGGTAGAGGCGGCGGGGAGTAAGAACCTTCCACCCTGCATTCCCGTCAAATTATACCTATGAAGGGGGACTCACGCCGAGACAATCATACAGATGCAACTGCTTCTTTGTAACCTCTCCGATGTGATGCCTCTTTCCGGTCTGTTCAAAGCGCTCAATGATATCCAGTTCAT
>DFZC01000046.1 GCA_002383685.1 Synergistaceae bacterium UBA4066
CTTTGCCATCTTGAAAAACCCTCCCTTGTTTATTGCTTCCCAAAATAATTACTATTTATGTTTTTCCAGGAAGATATCAATGTTTGAGCAGCTTTTCCATGATCTCCCTGGGTACTTCCTCGTAGTGAGAGAACTGCATCGAATACGATGCCCTCCCGGAGGACTTGCTCCTGAGGTCGGTAGCATACCCGAACATCTCCGCAAGCGGCGCGAAGGACCTCACTATCCTGGCGTTACCCCTCATTTCCATTCCTTCCACGTGACCCCGCCTTGATGAAAGGTCGCCCATAACATCCCCCACGTACTCCTCCGGGGTAACGACCTCTACCTCCATTATCGGCTCCATAAGGACCGGGTTAGCGGACCTCATTGCCTCCTTGAAGGCCATCGAGGCGGCGATCCTGAAAGCCATCTCGGAGCTGTCGACTTCGTGGTAACTGCCGTCCACCAGCGACACTTTCACCCCTATTACGGGGTACCCCCCGAGAACCCCGTTGACCACTGTTTCGGATATGCCCCTCTGGATTGCGGGTATGAAATCCCTGGGTATTGCCCCTCCCACGATCCTGTCCTCGAACTCGAACCCCTTGTGATCCGGCAGGGGTTCTATGTCGAGGCAGACGTGGCCGTATTGGCCCCGCCCGCCAGTCTGCTTGATGAACTTGCCCACTCCGGATGAAGGGTTCCTTATGGCCTCCCTGTAGGCAACCTGGGGTCTGCCCACCCTGACGTCAACGCCGTACTCCCTTTTCAGGCGGTCAACGATGATCTCAAGGTGAAGCTCGCCCATACCCGAAATGATGGTCTGGGCCGTCTCTTCATTAGTTGAGACCCTGAATGTAGGGTCTTCTTCAGAAAGACCCGATAACCCTTTGCCCAATTTGACCTGGTCGGCCTTGCTCATGGGTTCGACCGAGAGATGCACAACAGGCTCAGGGAAATCAACCGACTCTAGCACTATCGGCTTCTTCTCATCCGTAAGGGTGTCCCCTGTCTTTGTGGACTTCAGCCCCGGAAGGGCTATGATATCCCCCGCTGACGATTCCTCGAGATCTTCTCTCTTGTTGGCATGCATCCGCAGGATCCTTCCGACCCTCTCCCGGCTGTTCGTAGTGGTATTGAGTATGCTGGAACCGCTTTTTATCCTGCCGGAATAGATACGGCAATATACCAGCCGCCCGACAAAAGGATCCACAACTATCTTGAACGCCAGGGCCGCAAGGGGCCCTTCAGGATCGGCATTTCTCTCCTCCGGGTTGCCCGTGGACGGGTGAACCCCCTTGATGGGGGGGAGGTCCATCGGACTGGGGAGGTAGTCCACTACCGCATCCAGCAAGGACTGAACTCCCTTGTTCTTGAAAGCCGACCCGCAAAGCACGGGGAAGAGGGCAAGGTCTATTGTCCCCCTGCGTATCGCCCTCCTGAGGATCTCCTCAGGGACCTGTCTGCCTTCAAGGTAGAGACCCATAACCTCTTCGTCCAGGTCCGCAAGGGCTTCTACCATTGCGTCCCTGCCAAGGGCAGCATCCTCAGCCAGTTCTGCCGGGATATCCACGACCCTGGGGTCAATGCCAAGCTCCTCGTGATATATGACGGCCTTCATCCTGACAAGGTCGACGATGCCGCTGAAACCGTCTTCCGACCCTATGGGGATCTGGATCGGGACGGCGTTGGCACCAAGGCGTTCCTTCATCTGTGATACCACAAGGTGAAAGTCAGCCCCCACACGGTCCATCTTGTTGACAAAAGCCACCCTGGGGACCCTGTACCTGTCGGCCTGCCTCCAGACGGTCTCCGATTGGGGCTCGACACCACCAACGGCACAGAACACCGCTACAGCTCCATCAAGGACCCGCATGGACCTTTCAACCTCTACGGTAAAGTCCACGTGCCCGGGTGTATCAATAATATTCACATTATGACCCTTCCAAAGGCACGTCGTAGCAGCGGAGGTAATTGTTATACCCCGCTCACGCTCCTGTTCCATCCAGTCCATTGTTGCCGCACCTTCATGGACCTCTCCGAGCTTGTGCTTTCTGCCCGTGTAGAACAGGATCCTTTCGGTCGTGGTGGTCTTGCCGGCATCTATATGCGCGGCGATCCCGATATTCCTGATGGAGCTGAGATTAACGGTGCTCATTCTTTCTCACCATACCTGCGCTTTCCTGCATCCACCCCTGTGAATGTCTAAAACTGCTTCTCCTGCCTACCAGCGGTAATGGGCAAAAGCCCTGTTGGCCTCAGCCATCCTGTGGGTATCTTCACGCTTTTTGACTGCGCTGCCCTCGCTCTTGCAGGCATCGGTGAACTCCCTGGCAAGCCTCTCAACCATTGGAATGCCCTTGCGTCCTCTTGAATACTGGAGTATCCAGCGTGTCGCAAGTGCCTGCGCTCTCCGGGGCTGCACTTCCACGGGAACCTGGTAAGTTGCCCCGCCAACCCGCCTGGGACGGACCTCTACGACAGGTCGGACGTTTTCCATGGCCTTGCTGAAAACATCCAGGGGCTCAATATTCAGCCGCTTCGCGGCCAGATCCAGGGCACCATACATTATCTTCTCGGCGACGCTCTTCTTGCCGTCAAGCATAATGGCATTGATGAACTTCGCTACATCGTGGTTGCCGAACCTGGGGTCCGCTTCTATCTCGCGTTTACGTACGTGTCCCTTTCTTGGCATGTCCTAGACACTCTCCCTGCTGATGCTTGCGATTAGATTCTACTTCGGGCGCCTTGCGCCATACTTGGAACGACTCTTGCGTCTTCCGTCAACACCGCCGCAGTCAAGGGTTCCCCTGACTATATGGTAACGGACACCTGGAAGGTCCTTGACACGCCCTCCCCTGACAAGGACAACAGAGTGTTCCTGAAGATTATGTCCAACCCCGGGAATATAGGAAGTAACCTCAAAACCGTTAGTCAAACGAACCCTGGCCACCTTGCGGAGAGCCGAATTCGGCTTTTTAGGGGTAACTGTATAAACCCTGGTGCAGACACCGCGCCTTGCCGGGTTGCTCTGAAGCGCCGGTGCCTTGGAGCGCACTCTCTTTTCTTCGCGCCCCTTCCGTATCAACTGATTAATGGTCGGCAACAAACTCCCTCCTTCATTTTTATCCCTGGGACCCACCCTCGTCAGACCGGGCTGGAGCCCCCTTCCTTCCCTCGATCCCCGCCGCGGCGGCCCCCCTGCTTATAGCGCAGGCACGCCCAAGGAGGACCATCGACTCAACCCATTCAACCTGGACGCCGGATTCCCTTGCTTCAGCTTCAAGATCGCAGATCAGGGATCTCCTGGCATCCTCTGCGAGGAAAAGCTTTTTAAGCCTTCCATCCGCAAGCGCTTTTCTCACGGTCCTGACCCCTATCAGCCTGTTGGCAACAGCCAACTCGTTCAAGGGCACACGAAACCCCTCCCTTGAAAAGGACACCGGGAAATAATAACAACGGCGTCAGGCTGTGTCAAGGAGGATCTTCAACCCCGTCAGATCCCCGGAGAGATCGCTTCCTCCCTCAGGGGGTCATCATCCTGGGGGCCAACCTCCTGCAGGCTTATATCCCTGTAGCTTTCGAAGGAGGTCCCCGCAGGGATCAGGTGTCCAATGATCACGTTTTCCTTCAGGCCTTTCAGCCTGTCCATGTCGCCCCTCACTGCTGCTCCTGCAAGAACCTGGGCCGTCTGCTGGAATGATGCCGCGCTAAGGAAACTGTCGGTGGCAAGGGCAGCCTTTGTTATCCCGTGAATGACCGGCTTCCAGACCGGCTCCTCGCGAAGCCTCCTCACAAAGCTGACCCTCTGGAGCAGGCGCTTTGACTCTGACTGGGTAAAGATAGGCCTTACCACCAGTTCCTCGGGATCCGCCGAGAGAAGCGATTCCAGCACCTGGCTGTTCACTTCGCTCCCGGCTTCAGCCAGGACATCTCCGGCCTTGTTGCTTACCGGTTCCAGCAGGACCTTGCCATAAGCCACCTCGGACAGGACCCTCCTCAGGATGGCATCCCTTGAAAGGATCTCCCCGTCTATCTCAACCGCTGTAAGGTCACCTTCGACCAGTCCCCGAACCACGCTTCCGTCTATGAGCTGAGGAATATCGGCAACAGAATTCCCTTCGTCGTCTATTGCCTGGACAAGGGGCCTGGCCCAGTACTGGTCTATGAGCATCTTCTGTATGGCGTCGGAGAGGGTTATCGTCTCCGGGGAACGCCAGACCTTGATAACTTCGACATTGCTCTCCCTGATCGCCGCCCCGGTATGATCGTCTATGACACGGTCCGCAGCCACGATCCTGCTGCCGTCAACCACAACGTCCTCCGCAAGGTATGCTTTGCCCTTGAGATCCTCAAGTATGCCGATATCCCTGACAAGTATCCTGGGCGGGACACCTGCTGTCAGCTGCGACAGGTGCGCGGGCGTCAGAATGGCCCCTGCTTCTATCACGTTGCCGTCCTGGAGGTCCAGGCTCTCCGTCAGCTCCAGGCCTGACATGCTGCGCCTGAAGGTGGATTCCCCGACTATGACCCTCATGATGCCGGTCTCATCCTCCAGTATCAGTTCCGATACCCCCGAGCCGGGACGAAGAATATGCCTGACAGCTTTTTCATCGAGATCCTGGCCCTTGATGGAGAGGGCGTGATCGATATTGCCCTGCCCGGCCGTTTCAACCAGTTTTTTGCCGGACATTACACCGACTGCTTCCTGGAGGAATTTCTCGTTGCCGGCCTTTATCTGCTCGACTTCCCTCTCGATATCGGTCAGCCAGGCGAGTTCCATCGAGACTAAGGTGCTGTCCCCCTCCTCTACGACCCTGACCCTGTTGACCGGGGCCACCTTGCGAAGTATCACCTCTATGTGCTTGTTGCTCACAGAAACCCCCTGGGACAGGTATACAGACTGGATGTTGTCCACCAGGTAGTTCTGTACCGCTTCAAGCCCCTCGATCTCCAGCAATTGCTGCGGGTCGACGTGACCATCCGTAAGGGACTGCCCCTTTCTGACCTGCTCCCCCTCTTCCACCAGAAGGGGCTGGGATGCCGGAATGTTGTATGAGGATCTTGTTTCAGATCCATCTTCGCCGGAGGAGATGAAAACCTTTCTCTTGCCCTCCATCTCCCTGATCTCCGAGATGTGGCCGTCACGGTCTGAAAGGAAGGCAACCTTCTTGGGTCTCCTGAC
Organism: Synergistaceae bacterium UBA4066; assembly: GCA_002383685.1. Lineage (GTDB taxonomy): Bacteria > Synergistota > Synergistia > Synergistales > Thermovirgaceae > UBA4066. The sequence goes on from DFZC01000046.1 coordinate 5,168, forward strand.
TTCAAAGAGCTGCTCAATCCTTGGAAGACCCTGGGTAATGTCCTCTCCTGTAATACGGACACCTCCGGTGTGGAAGGTCCTCATGGTGAGCTGTGTCCCCGGCTCACCTATTGACTGGGCAGCGACAACGCCCACGGTCTCACCCAGGAGCACTTTCCCCCTGGAGGAAAGATCCATGCCGTAGCACTGCCTGCAGATCCCGTCCTGCAGCGCACAGGTCAACGGGCTCCGGACCCAGATCTCTTCAAGACCCGTCTTCTCGATCTGGGCGGCTTTCTCCGAATCTATAAGCTCTCCAGCCTGGATCACAAGTTCCCCCGTCTCAGGGTTGACGATATCCCGGAGGGAAGTCCTGCCCGTGATCCTTTCTCCCAGGGAGATGATCATCTTCCCGTCCTGGAGAAGGGGCCGTATGCAGACACCCTTGTCGGTGCCGCAATCCTCGGCGGTAATGATCAGGTCCTGGGCGACATCCACAAGACGCCTTGTAAGATATCCTGATTTTGCCGTCCTGAGGGCCGTGTCCGCGAGTCCCTTCCTGGCACCGTGAGTGGAGATGAAGTATTCGAGCATGTTGAGCCCCTCACGGAAGTTGGAAACTATCGGGTAGTCGATTATCTTGCCCGACGGGTCTGCCATCAGCCCGCGGATGCCAGCCATCTGCGCTACCTGGCTTTTGCTTCCCCTGGCACCGGATTCCATCATCATCCTTATCGGGTTGGTGACATCCATGTTTGCCAGAATGGCATCGGCTGCCTCCCTGGAGGCTTCCGACCAGAGGGTCTCCTTCTGCCTGAGGTACTCGTCCTCCGTCAGAACACCCATCCCGAACTGCGAAGAAAGTACCTCTTCCTTCGCGAGGGCCTGCTCAACGATCTCCTTCTTCTGCGGAGGAATAATGACATCCCCAAGACCGAAACTTATCCCGCTGATGGTAGACCAGTGATAACCCAGTGCTTTTATCTTGTCAAGCATATCCACCAGCGCGTCCTGCCCCACCCTGTCGAAGGCAGCATCTATGAGGGAACCGATGGATTTCTTCCCCATCTGCTTGTTTATGTATCGAAGGTCAGGGTGCAGGATGCTGTTGAAGAGAGCCCTCCCCGGTGAAGTCGTGAGCCATTCTCCCCTGAACTTCAGGTCGATCCTGGTGTTGATGTCCACCACACCGTGGTCAAGGGCGGAAAGGACATCATCGATACTGAGGAATTTCATGCCCTCCCCTTTTTTACCCTCAAGCATGCCCGTAACGTAGTAGATACCCAGGACTATATCCTGTGTCGGCGTCACTACCGGTTTCCCGCTTGCCGGCGAAAGAAGGTTCCTGGCGGAGAGCATAATGGTCTGCGCCTCAACCCTCGCCTCGATTGAAAGCGGGACGTGAACTGCCATCTGGTCACCGTCGAAATCAGCGTTGAATGCCGTGCAGACAAGGGGGTGAAGCCTGAGGGCCTTGCCCTCCATCAGGACAGGTTCGAAGGCCTGGATGCCCAGCCTGTGAAGCGTTGGTGCCCTGTTCAGCAGCACTGGATGCCCCTTGATCACTTCTTCAAGGATGCCCCAGACATCTTCCCTGCCCCTCTCGATAGCCCTTTTGGCGCTTTTCACGTTAGGGGAGAGCCCCTGTTCCACCAGCTTGTTGATGACAAAAGGCTTGAACAGTTCCAGGGCCATCTGCTTGGGGACCCCGCACTGGTATAACTTAAGGTTGGGGCCTATGACTATTACAGATCTTCCCGAGTAGTCGACCCTCTTGCCCAGCAGGTTCTGACGGAATCTCCCCTTCTTGCCCCTCAGCAGGTCGGAAAGGCTCTTGAGCGGCCTGTTGCCTGCCCCAAGTACGGCTTTGCCCATACGGCCGTTATCTATAAGCGCGTCAACCGACTCCTGGAGCATCCTCTTCTCGTTGCGGATTATGATCTCGGGGGCTCTGAGTTCCTGCAGTTTCCTCAACCTGTTGTTCCTGTTGATCACCCTGCGATAAAGATCGTTAAGATCCGATGTCGCGAAACGGCCGCCGTCAAGCTGGACCATCGGCCTCAGGTCCGGGGGGATGACAGGAAGGACCTGGAAGACCATCCACTCAGGTTTCCCGTCGCTCTTGCGGAAATCCTCCGCAACCTGGAGCCGCTTTACAAGTTTTCTCTTCTTCTGGCCCGTTGTCTCGCCTATTTCATCCCTTAACGATGAAGCCAGTTCGTTAAGGTTGATCTTGGAGAGAAGGGAGAGGACGCCTTCAGCGCCTATCCCGGCCTCAAAGACCTTATCGTAGGCGGCACAGAGGCGGTATTCCCTCTCGAGGATGATCCCTCCGCGTTCGAAGGACGAACTGCCGCCGTCAACAACAATATAACAGGGATCTTCTATGGTAATGGTCTCACCCATGACGGAAAAGCGCCCCGGGTATTTCTGGTAGAAAAGGTCATACTCGCTTGAGGATATGATATCGCCCTTCTTGAAGGGGAGGTGGACAACGGCTGTAACCAGGAAACCTTCCTCCTCGCCCACCATGGCCCTTTCTGTCTCGAGGGAACCGTTAGCTGCCATCGCGTTCTCCCTCTCGGTTGCAGAAAGTATCTGCCCCTCTGAGTAAAGGCCGTCGTCGGAAGCATCGGTCACACGGAAAGCAGGTTCTACCTTGAAAACCTTGTCACCGAAGTCGCGCTTGAAGATGCCCACCTGGCTGGCAGATATAACGTCGCCTGCATTGGCGGGGATATCGTCCACGTGTGTGACCCGGTGTGCCTCTTCGGCCTTGAACTTGTGGTCATAGTGCCTGTGGACCCTCTCCTCGCATTCGGAAACCAGGTCACCCCTCTTGAGCAGGTCGGTCCTTCTGCCCTCGATGACAACCTTGTACAGGGGTTCACGGCGCCTGGTCGGGGCAAAGTAGACTACCTTCTCAAGATCCTTTGTCGCTGTGCCCAGAAGAAGGCTCAGGCGGCTGGGGATCCCCCGGAGATACCATATATGCACGACGGGAGCTGCAAGTTCGATGTGACCCATGCGTTCCCTTCTTACACGGTTGTCGGCAATTTCCACGCCGCAGCGGTCACAGACCACACCTTTGAATTTTGGGCCGCTCCTTTTGTATTTTCCGCAGGCGCATTCAAAACTCTTGGTCGGTCCGAAGATCCTCTCGCAAAAGAGGCCGTCCTTTTCCGGCCTCAGGGTTCTGTAATTGATCGTCTCCGGCTTTTTGACCTCGCCGCTTGACATCTCCCGGATCCTTTCAGGGCTGGCAAGCTTGATCCTGACCCCGGCGATTCCCTTTCGGTTCATTTATTCCTCAGCCCCCTCTTCCGGGTCTATTTCTGACTCTTCGTCCAAAGAGACAAAAAGCTTGTCTTCTTCTCCGTCGCCCGAAGCGCCGGCAGGGAAGATGTCCTCGAAGACATCCTCAACATCCTTGACGGTGCTTTCCCTGGCCCTTTCGCGGGATTCCTCCCTGGGCCTGAACCGGGACGGCGCGAAGGAAGGTTCGTCATCTTCGTCGAGGTGGAGTTCGCCTGTACTGCCATCCTCGTAAGCTATCTCGACATCCAGCCCCAGCCCCTGGAGTTCTTTTACCAGGACCCTGAAGCTTTCGGGAACACCAGGATCGGTAAGGTTAAGGCCTTTCACGATCCTTTCGTAGGTCTTCAGGCGCCCCCTGATATCGTCGGACTTGACGGTAAGTATCTCCTGGAGAACGTGGGACGCGCCGTACCCTTCAAGGGCCCAGACCTCCATCTCCCCGAACCGCTGACCCCCGAACTGGGCCTTACCCCCGAGGGGCTGTTGCGTTATCAGGCTGTAGGGGCCTATGGATCTTGCGTGGATCTTGTCGTCGACAAGGTGGATCAGTTTCATCATATACATGGTGCCGACCGTTACGGGGCGCATCATTGGTTCTCCGGTCCTTCCATCGTAAAGAAGGATCCTTCCGTCATCGGTCAGTTCTTTCATCCCTTCCTGGCGGGATTTTTCCACCAGTTCCAGGATCTCGCTTTCCTTGGCCCCCTCGAATACGGCCGTCGCGACATGCCATCCGTTCCTTGAGGCCACGAAACCCAGGATGGTCTCGAGGACCTGTCCAAGGTTCATGCGGCTGGGAACCCCTATCGGGTTCAGGACCACATCGATGGGAGTTCCATCGGGCAGGTAGGGCATGTCCTCTTCCGGAAGGATCCGTGAAACAACGCCCTTGTTCCCGTGGCGCCCGGCCATCTTGTCGCCCACGGTGATCTTCCTTATCTTGGCGACGTAGACCTTGACCACTTCGTTCACGCCCGGCGTGAGTTCGTCCCCGTTCTCTGAGCGGCTAAGCATCTTTACCGCAACGACCTTTCCGCCCTCACCGTGGGGTATCCTCATGGATGTATCCCGGACCTCCCTGGCCTTTTCACCGAAAATGGCCCTGAGGAGCTTCTCTTCCGGAGACTGGTCGGATTCCCCCTTGGGGGTCACCTTCCCGACGAGGATGTCCCCGGCCACGACTTCTGCGCCGATCCTGACTATACCTGTCTCATCGAGATCCTTGAGTGCATCCTCACCAACGTTGGGAATATCCCTGGTGATCTCCTCGGGACCCAGCTTGGTGTCCCTGGCCTCTACCTCGTACTCCTCTATATGGATAGAGGAGAAAGTGTCATTCTTTACAAGCCTGTCGCTAAGGAGGATGGCATCCTCGTAGTTGTACCCCTCCCAGGAGGCGAAAGCGACCAGCACATTGTTCCCAAGGGCCAGTTCCGAGTTCTCGACTGCCTGTCCGTCGGCGATAATGTCCCCCGCCTGGACCTTGTCGCCCTTGAAGACCAGGGGTTTCTGGTGAATGATCGTCCCCTGGTTCGATCTCCTGAACTTCACCAGCCCGTATTTATCGATCTTCCTGCTCCCGGCGTCCTCGATCTCGATAGAAGTTGAATCCACCCTGGCCACCGTTCCCGAGGAACGGCTAACAACGCAGGAACCTGAATCCCGGGCGACTCTCGCCTCGATACCTGTCCCGATAATCGGAGCCCTGGCGTTAATAAGGGGAACGGCCTGCCTCTGCATGTTGGAACCCATCAGGGCCCTGTTGGCGTCGTCATGCTCAAGGAAGGGTATCAGGGCTGTCGAGGCGGAAACTATCTGCTTTGGCGAGATATCAAGGAAATCGACCTTGTCCGGGGCGACCTCGGCGATATCACCCCTGTCCCTGACATAGATCTCCTTCTCCAGGAATGTCCTGTCGGGGTTGATAGCAGTGTTGGCCCTTCCAACATAGAAATCGTCCTCTTCATCGGCTCCCAGGTAAACCACCTCGTCGGTGACCTTTCCGTTGATCACTTTCCTCTTGGGTGCCTGGAGAAAACCGTATTCGTTGATCCTTGAATAGATCGACAGGGATGTAACAAGCCCGATATTAGGACCTTCCGGCGTCTCTATGGGGCAGACCCGCCCGTAGTGCGTGTAGTGTACGTCCCTTGCCTCAAATCCGGCCCTCTCCCGGCTGAGACCCCCGGGCCCCAGGGCGGAAAGCCTCCGGCGGTGGGTTATCTCAGCCAGGGGGTTGGTCTGGTCCATGAACTGGGAAAGCTGCCCCGAACCAAAGAACTCCCTGAGGGCAGCCGATACCGGCCTGACGTTGATGAGGTCCCTGGCGGTGGCACCCGTCAGGTCCGGGATAGTGGTCATCCTCTCCCTCGCTATCCTCTCCATTCTCAGAAGGCCGATCCTGACCTGGTTCTGCAGGAGTTCCCCGACTGCCCTTACCCTCCTGTTGCCGAGGTGGTCTATATCGTCGGTACGCTCGTTGCCATTCCTCAGGTCCATGAGTTTCCTGACTATCTCAACCACGTCCTCGACAAGCAGGAGACGCCTGGATTCAGGGATCTCCAGACCTAGCCGGCGGTTGAGTTTGTACCTTCCTACACGGCCCAGGTTGTATCTCCTGGTGTCGAAGAAAAGTCCGTTTATGTATTCTCGGGCGTTCTCCATGCGGGCCGGTTCGTTGGGACGAAGTTTCCGGAACATCTCCATTACGGCCTCGTCCCTGTGACGGGTGGTGTCCCGTTCCATCGTAGCCTCTATGGCGGGATCTATCTTCCACACCCAGACCCTTGTCCTGCCCATTTCCCAGAGTTTTTCAAGGATCTCCCTGTTGATCCGCTCGTTCTTTCTGATGATGGTCTTGCCCGATTCATCTGACACGGTCTCGGCTATAAGCCTTCCGCGCGCCTCGTCCTCGACGAGGTCGATCTGTTCCTCGACCCCACCAAAAAGCTTGAGTATCTCGTCATCGTTCTCAACACCAAAGGCTTTGAGGAGCACTGTTACCGGCAGCTTCTTTCTGTTGTCGATGTTGACAGAAAGCACCTCTCCGGGCGTCATGTCGAACTCGAGCCAGGCTCCCCGGTCGGGGATGACCTTGGCAGCATAGCGTTCCTGGCCTGGTACGGAATCCTCGGCATTGAAGTAAACCCCTGCCGAACGCGCAAGCTGGCTTACAACGACCCTTTCGGTACCGTTGATAATAAATGTTCCTCTTTCGGTCATCATGGGGAAGTCCCCCAGATAGACCTCTTCTTCCTTGATCTCTTCCGTCTTGCGGTTAACCAGGCGGATAGTGGCCCTGACGGACCTTGACCAGGAAAGATCTCTCTGGGAAGCCTCCTCCTGGGTTATCTGCGGAGGGTCGATAAAATAGTCAACGAACTCGAGAGCAAATGAGCCATCGTAGCTTTCGATAGGGAATATCTCATCGAAAAGCTCCTGGAGGCCCTGGCAAGTCCTCTCTTCAGCCTCGACGAGGCCGCCCTTTTCCTTGAACTGGAAGAACCACCTGAATGAATCCCGCTGGATGGAAACCATGTCCGGTATTTCGACAAGATCGCGGGCCCGGCCGAAGGTAAGACGCTGTCTTTTGCTGTTTACGGGAACAAATTCAGCCATGGGAGAAACACACCCTCCCTGTCTATAGGGGATTTGGAGGTACAAGATGTGACAAACTCACAGGATAACGAAAGGGCTGCGCTGTGTCAATAGGCACAGCACAACCCATTCGGTTATTCTCTCACCGCAACCACCGTTCCACCCCATTCCTGATGGGTTGGATCGCATTTTATGGTGGGGAAGGGGGGATTCGAACCCCCACACCCTTCCGGACACTGGCTCCTGAAGCCAGCGCGTCTACCGTTCCGCCACTTCCCCATTCGTCCTGCATCGACGGCGTTGATTTTATCAACGCCGGGTTCATTTGGCAAGGGTCCCCTTGGCAGGAT
>DFZC01000030.1 GCA_002383685.1 Synergistaceae bacterium UBA4066
AGAAAAAAGGGAAATTGTCATTGAAATAACCTTGAGCTAAACTGAATCAGGCTCGACGCTGTTCACCCGAACAGAGGTGGCCGAATTCACCGTGCCGCTGGCCGAGTTGAACCGGGACCGGTGGCCGAGTTCGCCGAAACCGGCACCCTTAAAGCAGTCATCTATTTTCCTTCGCGAATAGGTTAATCCGATGCCATGAAAAGACAATTTGGGAAAGTGGAGAGAAACAGTAAAAGAGCAACAGAAACTTTGCCGATCATATTGACGCCAGACGCAAGATGATGCATATCTGGGCGGGCCAGCTGGATTCCTATAAATGAAATGTTGACTTGGTATTTCTATAGGGGATAATTCATATGTATAAGGAGGTGGAGAAGGTGATTCCTTATAGAGAACAAAAAATCGATAATGCTATTGCTTACTTTGCTTCTGAATTTCATGCTCGGAAAGGATATTATCCTCGCCAGACGTGGATTTATAAATTTCTTGCCCTTCTGGATTTTCGTACTCTGAAAAAAACCGGGATACCCTGTCTCGGGCTGGAGTATGACGCAATGAAATACGGCCCAGTTCCCTCCAGATTATATGATAAACGCCCCGGGTTGGAGACTGATAAATTCCGCTTTGTTACGACTAATGATAAGGGATGCAGAGTGGAGGCAAAAAAAGATCCCGACCTTGATTTTTTCTCAGATAATGAGCTGGATGTTATGGATGAAATACTGATTGCCTACACTCAAGAAGACGCTGATCTGGATACCCTTATTAATGATGCCCACAAGGAAATTTTAGCTTGGAATAAGGCATGGCGCCTTGCTGTAAAAGAAGGTAGAGGCAGGATGCCCATGGAATTTGCCGATGAGTTCGGGAATCTTTCAAAGAAAAAAGAGAAGGAACTGACACCTGAAGAAGAGCGTTTTTTATATTACCAGGATATATCGGCCCTTGAAAATGAAATGCTGTTTCAGGAGCCTGAATGTGCCGGATGAACATTGGAGATGTCTTTTTTTGGGATCAATACCCGTATCATGCTGAAGGGAAACATAAAAAACGTTGGTTTGTCTACTTGGGAGAATTTAAAGAAAATCAGGATCCTTTAGATGAAGATTCTCCGATCATGATCATTGCCCCCACAACTACCACACAATTGCATTATTATGACCTTGGTGAACCGCGTGCCGAGCATCTTTATGTCAGGTTTTGCCCAAACGATGGTTTTGGCTTCATTTCCGAATGTATCCTTGACCTTGCCGAGGCGGATATTGTTGTCCACAAAACTGATTTCCAAAAACAGGAGAAATCAGGCTTGATAGAGAAAAAAGGTCAATTATCCACTTCGAAGTTGAGGGAGATATACAGGAAGATATGCGATTCCAAGGGCTATTCTTGGAAATTGAAATATCAGATACGTGCAAACTTGAACGAGGTAGGTATTACCGGACTTCCCAAATTGCGAAAACCAAAAAGAGACCGACGGCGATAAGGTTAAGTTCCTATTGCCATCTTTGACAATCTATTCCAGGCCTATTAGGCAATAAACTCCAGCAGATCAAAGCGTAACCAAATCCTGTAAATTCTTTTCCATGACTGTGTTACTGCGTTTGAGGAAGTATTTGTTAGAAGGAAGAGGGATTTCCCATTGGATTTTTGGATTAGAAGGCCCCCTCGGATTGATATGTTGTTTAGTTGACAGAGGTGGGGCTCTCGGGGCCGTAGGTCGGTTATCCTGTCTTTCCTAGGTCTGAAATTCCCTTTTTCGTACGTAGGCGCAATTTGGGAAGATGTCTTAAAAAAGATCCCGTAATCCGCAGGCTCTGTTGTGGATTACGGTCTTGGAACTTCGTTATTCCTTGGTTGCGATTTCAAACGATAATGGTAGCCTTTAACGTTTGCCCGCATAATAATGAAAAAGGCCTTTTGTGGTTTGTACAAGTTTTTGTACAAAATATATGTACAAAATGGGTTGCCGGTAATTTAACGATCCAGTATTTCCAAGGACTTTTTTGCTTTTCGGGGTCGGGGGTTCGAATCCCCCAACCTCCACCAGGAAACTCAGGACCGCGGCCGAAAGGGGCCGCGGTTTTTGTTATCCCAGGGGCCGGGACTCCTGTTGATGCTGTGGATCCTCGAAGAATTGAGTACCGCAAGGACGGTAACTCCCACATCGGCGAAGACTGCCTCCCAGAGGGTGGCGGCTCCGAAGGCCCCCAGCAGGAGCACTCCCGCCTTGACTCCAAGGGCAAGGGCAATGTTCTGCCAGATCACCCTTTTTGTTTTCTGTGCGATCTTCAATACATCGGGAATTCCGGATACCTTGTCGTTCATTATCACCACATCGGCATTGTCGACAGTGACATCGGAGGCGACCCTGCCCATAGAGATACCCACGTCGGCCCTTGCTATTACCGGGGCATCGTTCATGCCGTCCCCGACAAACACAGTGACCCCTTTACCCGTATCGGATCCCTGTTCTTCCTCCAGCAGCCCGACCTTCTCCTCAGGGAGAAGACCTCCGAAGGCCCCGTCAAGTTCCAGGCCTTCAGCGACCTCTGACGTTGACGCTTCCAGGTCCCCGGAGAGCAGAAAGATCCTTTCGATCCCAAGATCCCTGAGCATTCTTATGGCATCGAAAGCCTCAGGTTTTACCGTATCTGCCACAACAAGGTAACCTGCGTAGTTTTCTCCTTCTGCCACATGAATGACAGTCCCTGTCTTCTTCGGAGCCGGTGCTTCGATCCCGTTTTCCAGCATGAACCTTCTGTTTCCTGCCAGGATCCTGCCCTCCCTCGTCCGGGCCTCGATGCCCAGCCCAGGGCGTTCGAAGGCTGAAAGGGGAGGTTCAGGCAAAGGCTGTTTCCCCCATCCCGACCTTACTGCGGCAGCGAGGGGGTGGTTTGAATCCGTTTCAGCTGTTACAGCAAGCCGTAGCAGTGACTCCGGGGACCTGCCCGAAGACGGGAATGCTCCTGCCAGTCGGAATTCGCCGTTGGTGAGCGTCCCTGTCTTGTCCAGAAATATGGTCTTGACCCGCCAAAGCCTTTCAAGAATATCCCCGCCCTTTATCAGGATACCTCTGCTGGATGCCGACCCGATGCCGGCGAATATCCCGAGGGGGATGGATATGAGAAGGGCACAGGGGCAAGAAACCACCAGGAAAACAAGGGCCCTGTATAGCCAGGTCTCAAAGGTCCCCCATCCTGCAAGAGGGGGTATCACTGCCAGGAGTGACGCAACGATCACAACAGCGGGTGTGTAGTATTTCGCAATGGAAGTTACGAACCTCTCTGTATTGGTCTTCCGGGATCCCGCGTTGCCTATTGCTTTCAGGATCCTCGATGCAGCGGAGTCCTCAAGGGGCCTTGACGTTTCTGCCCGAAGGGTTCCTCCCTGGTTCAGGAAGCCCGCGAGCAAGCTGTCCCCGGGAGCGACATCCCGGGGCATGGATTCCCCAGTTATGGAGGATGTGTCAAGGCTGGAAAACCCTTCGATCACGATACCGTCAACGGGGACCCTTTCTCCCGGTCTGATAAGGATCCTGTCCCCGGTGGAGACAGACCGGGAGGGAACCTGGCGGATATTCCCTTCTGCCGTGACCATGTTGGCCTGGTCAGGGATTATTTCGACCAGCGAGGAGATCGAGCCCCTCGCTTTCTCGACAGCGCTTTCCTCCAGGATCTCACCTGTCCTGAAAAACAGCATTACGGCTACCGCCTCGGGAAATTCACCTATTGATATAGCGCCTATGGTGGCCGCGGACATCAGGAGATATTCGTCGAAGACCCTTCCCCGGAATATATTTTTCAGGGCTCTCCCGAGCACGCTCCAGCCCGATACGAGGTAGGCGGCAATGAACAGGGTTGTGCTGATGTCTTTCCCCAGGGGAAGTAACGCTGCCAGAGCCCAGAATATCAATCCGGGCAATACCCGGACCGAAAACATTGTCAGGGCCCTCCGTCGGAGAGGATCCAGGAAGGATCTATCAGAAAGATCGGCAGGCAAGACCTTGACCCCCGGTTCTATTCCTTCAACCAGACTTTGGAGTGTCGAGATCATCTCTTCTTCAGAAGGGGGCTGTTTGACCTTTAACGTAAGCCGGGACGTCACAGTGTCTACTGTTGCCTCTTGAACCCAGTAAAGCCTTGAGGAGTACTTTTCTATGGCGGCCGCGCAGGTTACGCAGTTCAATCCCTCAAGGAAGAAGGATCTGTCTGTTTTCCCCGGCTCCAGCATCTCCCGGTTCACCTTGTAGCCTTCCTTGTCCCACCGTGGCGGAGATGTTCGAAACCCTCTGCCACGATGTTCTCCACATGTTCGTCGTCGAGGGAATAAAAAATGCTCTTCCCTGTTTTTCTTGCCCTGACAAGGCGCGCCTGCCTGAGGACTCTAAGCTGGTGCGAGATGGCAGATTGCGTCATCCCCAGAAGGGATGCGATATCCAGGACACACATTTCGGAAAAGGAGAGGGCAAGAAGAATACGGACCCTGGTCATATCTCCCAGGACCTTGAAAAAATCGGCCAGGGATGAACAGAAATCGTTCCCGGGCATTTGTTCCTTAACCGACTCCACGGTTTCACAATGCAGGGGTTCAGGAATACCAGGGGCCTCTTCCCGATCCTGGATCATGCACTCTCACACTCCTTTACACATGAATATATGAACACCTATTCATATAACTTATTCCCTCTCTTATGTCAACAGCATTCTTCTTTTTGACGAAACGGTGAAGGGACTATAAAATCGCAAAAAATATGGGGTCACGGTCCTCTTCAGGTTCCCGGGGCCATACAGAGGGAAGGGGTGTGGTGTTCCATGTTCAAGGTCCTGTTCCTTTGCACGCATAATTCCTGCCGGAGCCAGATGGCGGAAGGATGGGCCAGGCATTTAAAGAGCGGCCTGATCGAGGCATGGTCGGCGGGGACAGAACCAGGGGTAGTCAACCCGCTGGCAGTCAAGGTCATGGCGGAAGCAGGGGTCGACATTTCATCACACAAGAGCAAGCACCTTCTGGATCTTCTCGAAATTCCCTTTGATGTGGTGATAACCCTGTGCGGGGACGCAAGGGACACTTGTCCGTTTTTCCCGGGACAAACGAAACGGATGATGCACCACGGTTTTGAGGATCCCTCAAGGGCCGAGGGCAGCGAGGAGGAAGTTCTCTCTTTTTTCAGACAGGTCAGGGATGAAATAAGGGATTTTGTGAAAGGAATGCCGGATAATCTCGCCGGATAATAATATCTAACAAGGACCTTTTGCCGGGGTTCCTTTTCCCGGCTTTGAACCGGGGGTATAATGTTAACTCACGAGAGTGAAAGAAACGAGCCCTCAGGGGGGAAGGGGGATGTTCCGTTGTGGACATCATGAAGGGCAGTATGGGGGACATCGATCCGGAGATAGATTCCCTGATACAGTCAGAGCTCCAGAGGCAGAAAAGCCAGTTGGAGCTGATCGCTTCGGAAAATTTTGTCCCCTATTATGTTCTGCAGGCACAGGGGTCTGTCCTGACTAACAAATATGCTGAAGGTTACCCTCACAGGAAGTATTATGGGGGATGCGAATTTGTCGAGTCTGTGGAAGAGATAGCCGCCCGGAGAGCCTGCGATCTTTTTGGGGCGGAACACGCCAATGTCCAGCCTCACTCGGGTACACAGGCCAACATGGGAGTCTTCTTTTCTGTACTGGAGCCGGGTGATCCCATCCTTTCCATGGACCTGGCCCAGGGAGGCCATCTTTCACACGGTCATCCGATCAATTTTTCAGGAAGGCTTTTCAGGATAGTTCCCTACGGGGTGGACAGGGATACGGAGACCATAGATTACGACGAAGTGGAAAGACTTGCCCTCGAAAACAGGCCCAAGCTGATAATTGCAGGTGCCAGCGCTTATCCGCGCCTTATAGATTTCAGACGTTTTGCAGAGATAGCTTCAAAGGCAGGGGCTATCCTGCTGTCCGACATGGCCCATATAGCCGGTCTTGTGGCAGGCGGAGCCCATCCGAGCCCCGTGCCTCATTCCGATTTCGTTACCACGACGACCCATAAAACCCTCAGGGGGCCAAGGGGGGCCCTGATACTCTGCCGTGAGAAGTACGCTGCGGCGCTTGACAAAAACGTCTTCCCCGGGATGCAGGGAGGGCCTTTCATGCAGGTCATCGCGGGCAAAGCGACATGCTTCAAAATGGCCATGCAGCCCGAATTCACCCAGTATGCCCGCCAGATAGTCAAGAACGCCAGGGCCCTTGGGGAAGCGATGGCCGAAAGGGGCTACCGGCTCGTGGCAGGAGGTACCGACAACCATATGATCCTTCTGGATCTGCGTTCAAAGGGACTTACCGGGAAGGAAGCGACGGAGATACTTGGGGAGGCGGGCATAACGGTCAACAAGAACATGATCCCCTTTGATCCGGAAAAGCCCATGGTGACAAGCGGGATAAGGCTGGGGACCCCTGCACTTACCTCTAGAGGAATGATGGAGAAAGAGATGTTCCTGGTCGCTGATGCGATCGACAGGGCGCTTGCATGCAGGGGCAAGGGTACAGTAATGGCAGAGGTGGCGAGTGAGGTCAGAGAACTGGCAGAGTCTTTCCCGCTTTACCCGGAATTGGAAAAAGGTTACTTTTTCCAGGAACATTTTTCACGTTCGAATTCTTTACAGGGAGGGTAAGCCATGGACCCGAGGGGGATACACTATATTGTCGAGGCCTCAGGCTGCAGTGAAGTGATCGGTGAGGTGGACAGAATGCAGGAAATACTGGTCGAGGCCGCACGGAAGGCTAATACTCACGTATGGGCCGTATCGTTCCACAGATTTCCCCCTAACGGGGTAAGCGGGGTAGTCGTGATCAGTGAATCCCATCTTTCGGTGCATACCTGGCCCGAGGCAAAATACCTGGCGCTGGATATCTACACCTGCGGAGCCGAAAGCATGCCCGAAGCAGCGGTAAGCCATGTGCTGGAAAGGGTTCAAGCCGGGCACACTCACATAAGCGAGCTTACACGGGGCATCGATGATGACGGCGACCGTGTCTATTACCACTCTTTGATCACCTGGGAGGAGGAGCTCCGAAAGGGCAAACCCAAAAACTGACCATGGGTCTTCCGAATGAGAGCAAGGACCGACCGGTATCCGCGATAAGTCTCAGGGGTTTGAGGAAATCCTACGGGGACACTGAAGTAGTGAAGGGTGTGGATCTCGATGTCCCAAGGGGCGAGATCCTTGTCCTTATCGGGCCATCCGGCTGCGGCAAAACTACGATCCTCCGGATGATCAACAGGCTGGTGGAACCTTCCTCCGGGGCGGTCCTTATCGATGGGGAGGACACAATGGCAATGGATCCCGTCCTCCTCAGACGGAGGATAGGGTACGTTATACAGGGGATCGGTCTTTTCCCCCACATGAAGGTCCTCGAGAACGTGTCGATGGTGCCGAGGCTGAAGGGGGTTCCGAAACAGGAGGCCCTTGAATTTGCCCAAAGGGCTCTTGTCCTGGTCGGTCTTCCCGTTGTCGAGTACGGTCCCAAGTGGCCAAGACAGCTTTCAGGAGGGCAGCAGCAAAGGGTAGGTGTAGCAAGGGCTCTGGCCGGGGATCCGGAAATAATACTTATGGATGAACCTTTTGGAGCCCTCGACCCTGTTTCCAGGGTAGGTCTGCAGGATGAGCTGCTTGACCTCCAGGGGAAACTCGGCAAAACTATTGTATTTGTTACCCATGATATTCATGAGGCAATGAAAATGGGTAACAGGATAGCAATAATGAGGGAAGGGGTTCTCGCGCAGGTAGGTAAACCCCTTTCGCTTCTTTCGGCACCTGCCGACGACTTCGTGTCAGGATTCGTGGGTGCTGGCAACCCCCTGGCGATGTTCAGCTTCATGAAGGTCATGGAAGCCCCGGTAAGGACTGAAGACCTGCCCCTGGTCGATATAGGGGACGACATGCTCAAGGCTGTCCGGTCCGCCCACGACACCACCCTCCGTTTCTGCAGGGACAGGTTTGTCTACGTGCTGGAAAACGGCAGACTGGCAGGAACGGTAAGTGTAGAGAATTACAGGGAAGGTGAAGGACCTGAGTACCTGCGCGACAGGCTGCAGCCCGCGACAAGTGTCAGAACTACCAGGACAGTACAGGAAGCCCTGGGATCGATGATCTCTTCAGGGATAGCGAACGTTGCGGTTGTTGACGAAGCCAACAGGTTCAAGGGCGTGATATCTTTCGGTGATATGTACGACATTGTCCAGCAGCAGAAGGAGAAGAGCAGTGAGGCGGACGAGAATCTTGCACTGCGATAACCTTGCACTGCTGAAAATGCCGGTCACATTTATTCTTTGCCGTTCCTGGCGAGAAAATCGTCTATCAGTCTCCTTGAAATGCTGATACTGGGGGGGATATCCGGGAATGAACCCGGAGAGAACCAGGCGGCCTCCTCGATCTCGTTGCCGTCAACGGCAATATCTCCGCCTGCCCACAGGGCTCTGAAACCTACCATAAGGGAGTGGGGGAAAGGCCACGGCTGGCTTCCGAAATAGGATATGTCCTTTACCCTGATCGATACTTCTTCCATGACTTCCCGTTCTAATGCAGATTCCAGTGTCTCACCGGGCTCGACAAAACCCGCGAGGATGCTGTACCGCCCCTTCGGGAAACGTGAACTCCGGGCCAGAAGAAGTTGCCCTTCTTTTTCCACGGCAACGATTATTGCCGGGCTCACAGGGGGATAGCTCGTGTTCATGCAGTCAGGGCACTGCCTGGCGGTCTCTCCGGGGATGTCTGTCATCCTCGAAGCGCAATGTCCACAATAACAGTTCCTTCGGGACCATTCCATCAACTGGAAAGCTCTTCCTGCCTCGCAAAATGCATTTTCGCCCAGAATGCCCCAGACGTCCCGCAGTGATACAAGGCGCATC
Organism: Synergistaceae bacterium UBA4066; assembly: GCA_002383685.1. GTDB lineage: Bacteria > Synergistota > Synergistia > Synergistales > Thermovirgaceae > UBA4066. The sequence continues at coordinate 8,899 of DFZC01000030.1, forward strand.
CCCCGGGGAAGTTTTTGATCGCTGCCCAGCGATGCCCACCGGTTCCCCGGTCTTTGATCCGACCCCAGGCCAGGACTTCTGTCGGAGAAGGGTAGTCCCTCCAGGTCTGACAGAACCGGTAGAGAGGGCTCAGGATCTGACCTGATCAGAAGGAGATCTCCCACGAAAGCAAAAAAGGAATCAGTGTTGCCCATGTTGCCTGCGTTATCCATCGTTGTCCATTGCACCCCCGTGATCAGACTTAACCAACAGATATTAACATGTCTGGAGATCTCCTGAGCTACATTGGGGTAAAATTATCAGGGGGAGTTCCCGTGACCGAATTGATGATCCATGCAAGAGATCTGGACGAACCTACAATGCAACAGGTCATGGACATAGCCTGTCACCCCGCGGTTACAGGTCTTGTTTCGATCATGCCCGACTGTCACCTCGGGGCCGGCTGTGTAATAGGTTTTACGGGACGCTTCAAGGATGCCGTTATCCCTAATGTGGTAGGTGTTGATATAGGGTGCGGTGTTATGATGTCCCCTGCAGGAAAAATGAGGAGAAAGGATATCGATCTTCCTGCCCTTGATTTTTTCATAAGGAAGAATATTCCCCTTGGCATGACCCATCACCGCAACCCTGTTATTCTTGAACGCTTTTCAGTGAGGTTCCCTGATAAAGGAGCCAGGGCGAAAGAACTGGCTTCATTGGCCGACGGCGAGTTTTACGGGAAACTCATGTCAAGAAGACCGAAGTATCCTGCATGGGCACAACTGGGGACCCTTGGAGGCGGCAACCATTTTATCGAGATAGACGAGGATGAGAGCGGTTCTCTCTTTATATCGATCCATTCAGGCAGCAGGCATTTTGGTTTTCAGGTGGCGGGATTTTTCCAGGATATGGCCCGAAAGTTCCAGGAGAAGTCCAAAGGACGCGAAAGTATCCCCAGGGGTCTTGAGCACCTTCCCATGGATCGGGGCGGAAAGGATTACATGAAATGGCTGGCGCTGGCACAGGAATTTGCACGGCTTAACAGGTTCATTATGCTGGACATAATCCTTTCATTTTTCGGCATGAAAGCCGAGGAGCAAACAATAGTTGAAAGCGTTCACAACTATATAAGCGACAAGGATGGTATCGTCAGAAAGGGTGCCATATCAGCCCATAAAGGGGAAAAGGTCGTAATACCCGTAAGCATGGCTTCTGGTATTGTGGCCGGTGTCGGCAAGGGGAACGCAAGTTTCAATTTTTCAGCCCCTCACGGTGCCGGCCGTCTCTTCGGCCGCAAGGAGATGAAGCGCCGGCTCAGTAAGGGCGAGATCTCGATGGAGTCTTTCAGGAAAAGCATGGAAGGGATCTTTTCGACTTCCGTCAGCAGGGATACCATTGACGAGTCTCCCATGGCCTACAGGAAATGGGAGGATATAAGCTCCGAGATCGGGGGAACCATTGAAGTCAAGGCTATTCTGAAGCCCGTCTATAACCTGAAGGCGGCGGAATAAAAAGGCGGGCACCAATAAAAGGCGTCCGCCTTGCAATTCTGGTAGCCCCAACGGGATTCGAACCCGTGTTACAGGACTGAGAACCCTGGGTCCTAGACCACTAGACGATGGGGCCGTTCGCTTTTCTGGCTGGGGGACAGGGACTCGAACCCCGACTTCTTGATCCAGAGTCAAGCGTCCTGCCAATTAGACGATCCCCCAAGGAATCGCTTCCTGAGCGCGCCGGATATAGTATCACGGGTCTGGCGGAGTAGTCAATGATATTGGGTCAGGAAGGGCAAAGGAAAAAGGCGTAGCCCGGGACACGGGACTCGAAAACGGGAAGGGCAAGGGTGTAATTAATTAATAGCGAGGCGCTTGAGTGTACAATGAATACAGATAATTACTGGAGGTGTTCACGGTATGGATGTAAACAGCAGATCGTTCCGGGAACTTCTGGATAAAAGACCCCTGAACGTACAGTCTGCTTTCGGGGGGGAACCTGTAGCCCTTGTGAGCGGAAGGGATATCGCCGCAGCTGCCAGAAAAGCAAATGGTATTGTGCTTGCCGCAAATGTCAGAAACCCCCTTACCATTAAGGGGATACTTAAGGCCGCCAGGGACCTTGACGCCGTGGTCATGCTGGAACTGGCAAAATCAGAAGCGACATACTGCGGGTGCAATTTCGAGAATGTTCCCAGCATGGCCGCAGGCTTCTCCAGAGAGATAGGGGGAGGCGTAGTCTTCGGCCTTCACGTCGACCATTACGCGATCAAATCCCGTGATGACCTGCTGAAGTCAATACCTCACCTGAGAAGCCTTGTCGAAATGGGTTGGACCTCTGTTGCCGTGGACGCGTCCCATAACCCTGATTGGGAGAACCTTTGCTTTACAAGGGATGTCGCCATGCATATACCGGCTTACCTTGGACTTGAGGTCGAGGTTGGCGAGATAAAGGGTCCCGGAGAGGTTACCACAATGGAGGAAGCCCTTTTCTTTGTAGGCGGGTTGAACTCGTGGAGCATCTTTCCCGATTTCTTGGCGATCTCCAACGGAAGCAAGCACGGGACCTATGACAGCACAGCAGGGGAGGAAGAAGGGATAGACCTTGAACGTACAGGGGAAATAGCCCGGGCAATATCCCCCTTCGGAGTGTCGATAGCCCAGCACGGAATATCCGGGACCCCGCTGGACAAGGTGTCCAGGTTCACGGGATTCGGGATCAACAAGGGGAATGTAGGTACACTCTGGCAGAATATCCTCTTCGGGCTCGAGATGGATCCGGTTACAGGCAACGCTGTTGTAAGGGACGGGGGCTACGTGAAGGACCCGGGCCGGGGAGTTACTGCCGAACTCTGGGATGATATAGTAGCCTGGGCTGACGGTCAGGGGTTTTCAAGAAAGTCAGGAGATTACAAGAAAGCGAACCGTCCTTTCCACCAGAAGATCATGGACCTTCCCGACAGGATCCAGGACAGGATAGTCGAAGAAACGACGGACTGGGCCCGAAGGTTCATCAAGGCATTCAAGGCTGAAGGTAGCGCAGAGCTGCTTATGGAGATAGTCTCCGCTCGAAATGATCATAACGCTGCCCCGGAACAGGCTGTCCTGGGCAACAGGTGTGATTTCACACGCGAAAATGCTCCTGAGCAGGGATCTGAAAAGGAACACGGCAAGGATTATAGCGATTGATCCTTCAGGCGTCTGTTCTTCGGGACTTGACTCCCGGAACGAGAACAGGTCCCGGGAAGTTTTCTCATGTCGGCAACTTTTTTGCAGAGTCGTGGTAGGATAATCAACCGGAGGTGGATACATGACTGGAAACGCTCCGCGCAAAAGACGCGGGAGAAAAACCCCGGCCATGGATGAACTCAGGTTCATACCGCTTGGGGGTCTTGGGCAGATAGGCAAGAATATGTTCGTACTCGAGTGCGGGGAAGACATCATCGTCGTTGACAGCGGTCTGATGTTCCCCGACGAAGAGATGTTGGGCATAGATTTTGTCATTCCTGATGCAACCTATCTTTTTGACAACAAAGACAGGATACGAGGGGTCGTGCTTACTCACGGGCACGAGGATCATATCGGCAGTCTTCCCTTTATTCTTCCGAGGATCGATGTTCCAATCTACGGAACAAGGTTGACCCTCGCCATGGTGGAAGCCAAGTTCAGGGATTCCTGTCCGGATTACAAGCCTGTAGCCCACGAATTCCGGGCAGGGGAAAGCTTCAGCCTGGGCTGTTTCAATGTCACCTTCCTGTCGGTGTGCCATTCCATACCGGACGGGGTAGGTCTGGCTATTGAGACCCCTGTCGGTACAGTCGTGCACACGGGGGATTTCAAACTTGACCCCACTCCGGTAGACGGAAGGATCACCGATTACTCCGCCTTCGCGGAATACGGGAGCAAGGGCGTTCTTCTTATGCTCTCGGATTCGACCAACGTGGAACGCCCCGGTTTCACCCAATCCGAAAGGGTAATAGGGAGGACACTGGAAAGGCTTCTCCGGCTCCACAGGAACCGCAGGGTAGTGATAGCGGCTTTTTCGACCAACCTTCACCGTGCCCAGCAGATACTGGAGGTGGCTTCCAGGTTCAACAGAAAGGTAGCCCTGATGGGGAGAAGCATGATCCAGAATGTTAATCTCGCCATTGACCTGGGGTATATCAATGTCGACCCCGCTATCCTTGTGCCGATGGAAGAAGCGAACAGGGTTCCCGACAACAGGCTGATCGTCCTTACAACTGGCAGCCAGGGTGAACCCTTCTCCGGTCTTGTGAGAATGAGCAAGGGGGAACACCGGTTCATCAATGTCGGGCAGGGGGATCTTGTGGCCGTATTCGCCACACCGATACCCGGGAATGAAAAGCTTGTCAGCAGGACCATCAACCGCCTTTTCGAATGCGGGTGCGAGGTTGTCTACGATCGCGACCAGGAGGTCCATGTCTCCGGTCATGCAGCCAGGGAAGAGCTCAAGATGATGCTGAGTATCGTCCGCCCCAGGTATTTTGTTCCTTTGCACGGAGAATACCGCCACCTTGTCAGGCACGCCAGGCTAGCGCAGGATATGGATATTCCCCAGAAAAACACCTTCATCCTTCAGAACGGTGACGTTCTCTCCTTTAACGAGTCCAGGGCACGCGTCTCAAGAGGCGCAGTGGTCTCTGGAGGCATACTAGTGGACGGGATGGCCCTGGGTGAGATGCAGAACAGCCTTCTTAAAGAAAGGCAGGAGATCTCCGAAGAGGGGATCATCATGATCTCCCTGGCAGTGGACCAGGACCTGAACCTTCTGGCCGAGCCGATAATTGAAAGTGTGGGTTTTCTGCACATGAGCGATGCTGAAGATCTAAGGAAAGAGCTTGTTTCCGCTATACAAGGGGTCCTGGCAGGGTTGCCTGGCGGAGGCAGATCGGACTCGGACAAGATCGCCCACAAGATAAGGGGCAGGATACGCAGTGTGCTGAAAAGGTATAGCAGGAACCCGCCTGTGATCAAATTGTTCGTTAATATTATCGAGAGTTAACCCCTGTTCTGAAAAATTTGGGCTCCTGGAGCTTTTGGGAACATGGAGGAGATTGAGTTTTGACTACGGGACTTTTTTTCAACCTGCTTGGGGGGGTCGGGCTTTTCCTCTTCGGGATCAAGCTTATGGGGGAGTCTCTTCAGGATCTGGCCGGGGACCGGATGCGGCGCCTTATTTCCGCTCTCACCAGCTCTCCTGTTAAGGGCGTTATCGTAGGTGCGATGGTCACAGTCCTTATCCAGAGCAGCAGTGCCACCACTGTGATGACCGCAAGTTTCGTACACGCGGGACTGATGACCCTCAAGCAGTCGATCGGGGTAATCATGGGGGCTGCAATAGGGACAACGGTAACAGCCCAGCTCATAGCCTTCAATATAAAGGAATTCGCCCTCCCCATAATCGGTTTTGGCATGCTTTTCGCTGTTTTCGGCAGGACCAAGCGGCAGAAGTACATCGGGAACGGCATAGTCGGCTTCGGCCTTCTCTTCGTCGGGATGCAGACAATGGAGAACGCCATGTCCTTCCTGCGTGACAGGCAGGACATCTTCCTGGCCTTCCAGCACCATCCCCTGCTCGGGGTGCTTGCCGGGACGATCCTGACAATGCTGGTGCAGTCAAGTTCCGCCACGGTAGGTCTTACAATAGTAATGGCGTCACAGGGGCTTCTTACGATCGATTCGGCCATACCTATACTTTTTGGTGACAACATAGGAACGACAATTACGGCGGTACTGGCTTCGGTAGGCCTTAACCGTTCTGCCAGGCAGTCAGCCTTTGCCCATGTCTTCTTCAAGGTTATTGGCGTCCTTGTTTTCCTGGTATTGATGGGTCCCTTCAAACACCTGGTCATCCTGACCTCCTCGAATATCGCAAGGCAGCTCGCCAACGCTCACACCATATTCAATGTACTTAACACCATGCTCTTCCTCCCCTTCGTGGACCCCTTCGTAAAGCTGGTGAGGGCGGTCATTCCCGATGACGGGACCTTGACCGTCATGGGGTCCAGGTTCCTTGACAGGAATCTTATTTCCGCCTCCCCCATCGCAGCCGTGGAGGCGGTTCGCAAGGAGCTTGTAAGGATGGGGATCCTGACCCTTGATATGATCAGGGATGTTAAAACGGCATTCGTGGAGAACGACCGCAAGATGATCGAACAGGTGATCCAGACCGAAAGGGTCGTCAACGAACTGACGCGGGAGATAACATCCTTCTCGACGGACCTGATGCAGGTAAGCCTGCCTCCGGTTCTCTCATCCTCACTATCCTTCTATGTCAATGGAGTGGGCGATGTTGAGAGGATAGGGGACCACGCCGAGAATCTGATCGAACTATATGAGTACAAGATTGAACACAATCTCCCCTTTTCCGACCTTGCCATGGAGGAGTTCGATGTCATGATCGGGCTTTCCGAGAGAGCCGTCAGGCTGGCCATAGAGGCCCTCGATACTGCAGACAGCAAAAAGGTAGATCTTGTCCTTAAACTGGAGGACGAGATCGACGCCATGGAACGGAATCTGAGGAAACGGCACATAGACAGGCTGAACCAGGGCGTATGCAATCCGGCTTCAGGAGTTATCTTTATCGATATCCTGAGCAACCTCGAAAGGGTGGGCGACCACGCCAACAATATTGCACTGATCGTCAAGGATATCAACGTGATCAGGAGCAAGGAGGCCTGATAACTTGATCCTCCAGTGCGCTGTCCTGGGGTTTCTCCAGGGTGTTACTGAATTTCTTCCGGTAAGCAGTTCAGGCCATCTCGTTATAGCCCAGGAACTATTGGGCTGGTCCGATCCGGCCTTGTCATTCGATATTTTGCTCCACCTTGCAACTATGGCAGCCACGATCGTTTTTTTCAGGACCGAGATATTGTCGATATGCATGGAATGGTTCCTGGGCCTGTTCTCTGCCAAAGGCCGGGCATTGCCGGGCTGGAGGTACGGCTGGAGCGTGATTATTGGTACTGTAATGACAGTTTTCATTGCCATGGCCGCGAGACCCCTGATCCATATTTTTTTCAGTTCTTCCCTGTTTGTGGGTTTTGCCCTGGTACTGACGGGGATGATCCTGGGCTATGGATCCGTGATCATTCCAAAAGACCTTAAGGTAGCTCCTTCATCGGGAATATGGGTTGGCCTGGCACAAGGACTGGCCGCTTTTCCCGGGATCTCAAGATCGGGCCTGACCATTGTCACAGGACTAAGGACGGGTCTGGCTCCTGAAGAGGCGTTCTCCTTTTCCTTTCTTCTGTCACTCCCGGCCATAATGGGCGCCACGGTTCTGGAATTCCTGGATGCCGGCAGTGTGAAGGGGCTTGTCTCCTCCCTTCCCGCGGGATGGTGGGTCGGGGTGATGGCAGCTTTTGTCTCGGGACTGGCGGCTCTGAGCGTCCTGAAAAAGGTTGTCGTCAATGGGCGCTGGAGGGTTTTCTCGGTCTACTGTTTTGCCGCAGGGGGTCTTGTGCTTTTCCTGAATCTGATAAGGGGATGATAGAATGTCGAGATCTGCGACATCCAGGTGGTGGGTTCTGTTAATATGCATTATCCTGGGCGGTTTCGTTGGCGTTTACCTTCAAGGGTTTCCTTTGACAGAGAGGTATTTCAGGAATTTCATAGACACAGGGTTCGACCTGAGGAATGTGGATCTCATAGTAGTCAATTTCGGGCTCAGGATCTATCTGCGCCTTAACCTTGGAACTTTCATCGGAGGAATTACAGGGGTACTGTTGACCAGATGAAAAACAGAGACCATTTGCCGGGGGATATTGTCCTTGCTTCTGCCAGTCCTCGCAGGGCAGCGCTTCTGAAGGATCTGGGGTGGAAGTTCCGTGTAGAGCCTCCCGACATTGACGAGCATTTTCTCAAAGGGGTATCCCCTTCCCGGCAGGCGGTCAGGCTTGCACTGGAAAAAGCGAAGGCTTCCCCTTCTCATTCGGGTAGTTCGCTGGTCATAGCGGCTGATACCGTTGTAGTCATTGGATCGGATATACTCGGCAAACCGGCCGGTCCTGAGGATGCCTTCCGTATGCTCTCACTGCTTTCCGGCAAAACCCATTCAGTCATTACAGGTATCGCAGTGAAGTGGGGAGAGATCCTCGCGTCTGGTTTTGAGGATACAAAGGTGACTTTCAGAGAACTTTCATCTGGTCAGATCTGGGCATATATTGCCGAAGGAGAGAGCATGGACAAGGCCGGAGGATACGCTATCCAGGGTTCAGGGTCCCTTCTTGTAAGATCGATCGAAGGTTGTTATTTCAATGTGGTTGGACTACCGCTTTACAGGTTAAGCCGGCTCCTTGAGGATATCGGGGTGCCGCTTGAAAGCCAATGGGGGGAGACAGAGTGAGGATCAGGCAGGGAGTTTTTATGGCGGCTGTCATGACTGTTGCGTTGATAATGGCCCTCTTGGGTATGATGCCCCGCATCAGGGCGGAGGGTTACGGTAATGTCGCTGCCCTTGTGACGGATATAAGAGATATCTCCGCCATGGCGAGAGAGACGGGGATCCCCGTAGAGGAGGCTCTCGAGCAACTTCTCTCGAAGGGGCTTACCGGGGTTGCTGTTGGCGAGCTTACAGGAGAGGAACTCAGGGCAGGTTTTCTGGCCGTGGACTTCGGTTCTGTTGAGAACCTGGTCCCCGGGGCTATCCCTGATGGGGTTCAGCCCGATTCTGCGGCCCTGTTGCTGCATGGTGATGCACCATATTTCCGGGAGATCACGGGTTTCATCTCCGTAAAGTTCCCCGGGAGCAGGTCCTTCCCCCTGGGTTCAGACAGCCTTGTTGTTCTGCCCCTCTCTCTGGTAGAGACCCTTGAGGCCGGGATACTTCCGGATCTTCCGCTTATCGAGATGCTTAAGGGAACAGATATCCCCCTTATTTACCGACCGGGTTCTACACCTGGGGTTCCAGGGGAGAACGTTGCCCTGGCTCTTGAACTGGTCCTGGACTCTGTTCCCGGGATCCGGGCTGTTGTCCCGGCAGGCATTTTTGTTGCGGGATATCCTGAACTGGCTCCACTGAGCAACCTTCTGAGGGAACGCGGGTTGTCGGTTTCAAAGGTCGAATTCTCCCAGCAGATAGGGACGGGTTTTCTCGAAAGGAACCTGTTCCCGGATATCCTTCCGCTTCACAGCGTCAGGAACGAGGAGATCATCAGCCGGAGGATCTCAAGGGAAGATCTTGTCGAAAGATTTGTAAGGGCTTCCAGGGAACGTTCGGTAAAGATCCTCTATTTGAGGCCTTCCGTTCTTCATTCGGGTTCAAGGCTGGAGCGTTTTGGGGAGGAGATCCGGAGGATATCCGGAAGGCTCGGGGTTCTGGGAATAAGCACAGGGTGGCCCCAAACACTTCCCCTGTGGAGGACCAGCATTCTTTCAGCCTTGGCTGCCGCTCTCGTTCTGGTCTTTCTTTCGGCCAGGGTCATATTGAGGTTCTCGGGGAAGGAAGATGAACCTGCCGGGATAAGGCTGATTTCGGCTGTTATGGTCCTCTCGCTTTTACTGGCCGTCTGCATGCTCAGGGTATCCCTTGCTGCACGGGTGGCGGGGGCGATACTGGCAACTCTGGCTGCGGTAGAATCTTCTCTTCTTGCCCTGAACAGCTTCAGAAGGCCTTTCCGGGGCGTATTGTACGGGATAACAGTCGCAGTGATCTCCGGTATGGCCATTGCTTCCTTTTTCGGGACGCCATGGTACATGCTGAGGATGGGAGCCTTTTCCGGGGTTAAAATAGCCCTTCTCCTGCCCCCTGCCATTTTGCTTCTCCACGACCTGAGAAGAAGGGTACACCCGGAATCTCTGCAGCAGGTGCTTTCCAGACCCCCCCTATGGGGTGAACTCGTACTGATCGGGGGCCTTGTTGCCGCTGCCGGGTTAATGGTCCTCAGGAGCGGCAACGTATCCTTCGTGCCCGGTTGGGAGATCAGGTTCAGAGAGCTGCTTGAGCAAATACTGGTAGCCAGGCCAAGGACCAAGGAGATCTTCGCAGGCTATCCCGCCCTTGTTCTCTGGTTTGCTGTCAGGAGAATGGATATCTGGAAAGGGACCAGGGAGGTTTTCAGGCTTGGGACCACTCTTGCCTTCTCTTCTGTGGTCAACAGTTTCTGCCATTTTCATACCCATCTCCAATTCATTCTTCTCCGCGTTTTCAACGGGCTCTGGACGGGGTTACTGGTGGGCTCAATAATGGCTGCAGTTCTGATATTCCTGATTGTTCCCCTATGGAAAAGGTGGCAGGGGGTTGTTGCCGGTTGAAACGCCCCATAGACGTTATACTTTGCGGGTATTACGGTTTCGGCAACCTCGGGGACGAGCTCATTGCAGAAAGCCTTATCAGGCTCCTTGAAAAGAACGGAGTGCCCGCTGAAAGGGTAGTACTGCTTTCGGCTGAACCCCGAGGCTGGTCCGGAAAGAGTGTCGGGCTTGTCGACAGGTGGAAACCTGTCCCGGTAATGTCTGCGTTGAGGTCGAGCAGGACCCTGTTATTGGGCGGTGGCGGTCTTTTCCAGGACACCACAAGCCTTCGTTCGCCCCTTTACTATTGGGGAGTAACAAGGATGGCCCGCCTTGCAGGCTGCAGAACCTGGGCTTTCGGTCAGTCGATTGGCCCCCTTCAAAACCGCATCGCGGCATCTCTTGCCCGTAATGCCCTTTCCGCGTGCGAGGCAAGGGTGGTCAGGGACAGGGGTTCCATGGACATGCTTGAGAACTGGGAACTGGAAGGAGAGATTGCACCCGATACGGTGTTCGTTCTGGCCGATGAACTCTCCGAAAGTGCAGAAGAAAAGGACAACCTTCTTGTAAATATCCGCCCCTGGCAGGGAGGTCTTCCTGAAGCGGCCGCGGAGGCGGCAGAATGGCTCAGGAAAGAGCGGCGCCTTGAGATGACGGGCGTAGCCCTTTCTGAAGAGGATGCCCTTGTCATGGAGGATCTGAGAAAGAGGGGAGTTTTCAGGCCATCGGAAATTGTCAGGTTATCTTCGCTGGCCCAGGCAAGGTCCCTTTGGGGAAAGGCCCGGGGGGCTTTCGGCATGAGACTTCATTTCTGCCTGATCTCGGTGCTGGCCAGGATCCCGTGCCACGCAGTGCCTTATGACCCAAAGGTATCCTTTTTCGCTGAAGAATGGGGCATGCCTGTCTGGGATGGTTCCTCAAAACCTCTTCTCCCTGACCATGCCGGAGATGGCAGTAAGGTGAATGATCAAAGGCGCAAGGTCGAGGAGTCCTTCGCTAGGACCCTGAAAAAAGTGCTGTCAGGGGTGTGAGTTCATGAAGACTGCAGAGAGAAGGGAACTGGAAGGTCTGGCCCTCGAGGTAAGAAAGGATATCGTGAGGATGACTGGGGTAGCGAGGTCGGGCAATATCGGCTCATCCCTTTCGCTTGTCGATATCCTGGTCTATCTGTACTGGAAGGTACTAAGGATCCGTCCCGAAGAACCCCATTGGCCAGCCAGGGATCGTGTGGTCTTAAGCAAGAGCCACGCCTGTCCGGCTCTTTACGCAGTGCTCGCCAACAGGGGTTTCTTCGACAGGAGCGAACTATGGAATTTCCGCCGCCTCGGGGCCATGCTCCAGGGCCACCCCGAGATGGTCCGCACCCCGGGTGTCGATGCCCCCGGTGGATCGGTCGGTATGGGTATAGGTATAGCCAACGGGTTAATGCTGGCTTCAGGGTTTGACGGTCTTGACTCGAGGGTTTTCTGCATCCTGGGTGATGGGGAACTCCAGGAGGGCTCAATATGGGAGTCGGCCATGAAAACCCCTGACCTAGGGTCCGGGAAGATCATCGCTCTGGTCGACATGAACGGCATGCAGATGAACGGACCAGTCAAGGATATCAGGAATATCGAGCCCTTAAGGGAAAAATTCGAGTCTTTCCGTTGGACAGTTGCTGAAGCGGATGGCCACGATTTCGATGACCTGGAAGGGGCTTTCGCCCTTGCATTGAAAAGGGCAGATGAAGGTCCCTCTGTGATCCTCGCCCGGACTGTGCCAGGCAAGGGCTTCTCCCTTGCAGAGAAGGGACTTCTGGGGTATCCTTCCAGTCCAATGAACCGGGAGAGAATGGAACAGGCCCTCCGGGAGATGGAGTCAGCCACTGGGGGAACGGGGAAGGGGGAGGACCTTTGAAAAGCACCCTTGAGGGTTTTGGCGAGGGACTTCTGGAAGCTGCAAGAGAGAGAAAGGATTTGATCCTCCTGCATGCCGATATGGATGCTGTTCCCATTATCGACCCTTTTGTTTCGAATTTTCCTGGAAGGGCGATCAATTGTGGTGTTTCCGAGCAGGACATGATCATGACAGCGGCAGGTCTCGCCCTGGGGGGCAAAACTCCTGTCGTTCTGTCCTGGTCGGCATTCCTGACCACCAGGGCTTTTGACCAGATCAGGACATGCCTGGCCATTCCGGGATTGCAGGCCATACTCGCGGGTACCCATGCGGGTCTTTCAGCTGGTGAAGAGGGCGTGTCCCACCAGATGAACCAGGATATTGCCCTCATGAGGAGCCTGCCCAATATGTCCGTCCTTGTGCCGGCGGATGCTGCATCATCTTCAGTAAGTGTTTCCCTGTCGCTGGATCATCCCGGCCCGGTCTACCTGCGTCTTGGAGCGGACAGGGTTCCGGATACATGTACTGACAGGAACGCCGACGTGAGGGCAGGAAGCGGGAGGCTGCTCAGGGAAGGGGACGGTATAACTATCTGTGCCTGTGGTATCATGGTCCACGAAGCGCTGAAAGCCGCCGAGATCCTTTCCCAGCAGGGGATAAGTGCTGAGGTTATAGACTGTTTCAGCATCAAGCCGCTGCCCTCCCAGCAGATACTGGCATCCCTTCGAAGAACAGGGTGTTGCGTGGTGGCCGAAGAGCACAACCTGATCGGCGGCCTTGGTGAAGCGGTCGCGTCCCTTTCTGCATCAGAAAATCCGGTACCTGTAAGGTGTGTTGCAATATCCGACAGGTATGGACAGAGCGGTGCGCCCCGGGAACTTCAGGAGTATTATGGTCTGACCTTCAGGGAGATAGTCGGTGAATCTGCACAGGCCTGGTCTATGCGCAGGAGGTAAATAATGGAGATCCGTTTCGCGGGCGTAACGAAACAGTTCCCTCCGGACATAGTAGCTCTTCAGGACATCTTCCTTACTATTGAGAAGGGGGAGTTCGTGTATCTCGTCGGGCCAACCGGATCCGGAAAAACCACCCTGCTAAGGCTTGTGACCAGAGAACTTGTTCCCTCCAAGGGGCGCGTGACGGTGGGTGACGTCAATATCAGGAAGATAGCGTCCCACAACCTCGCATACCTTAGGAGAAATATTGGAGTGGTATTCCAGGATTTTCGTCTGCTTCCACACCTGACAGTGTACGAGAATATTGCTTTTGTCCAGGAAGTCATAGGCGTGCCCTGCCAGGATGTTCAGAAAAGGACCAACGATGTCCTTGACCGTCTGGGGCTGTGGCGCAGGAGATCCCTTTTACCCGAGCAGCTTTCTGGAGGAGAGCAGCAGAGAGTGGCCATCGGTAGAGCCATAGCGAATTCTCCCTCTATCCTCCTTGCCGACGAGCCCACAGGGAACCTGGATATTGATACTGCGGACGAAATAATGCAGCTTCTGCTCTCGATAAATGCATCCGGGACCACACTGATCGTGGCAACCCACAACCAGTACGTTGTCGACGCCTACAGGCAGAGGGTGATAGAGCTCCGGAAGGGGCGTCTTATCCGGGATGAAAAGAAGGGAAGGTACCGGGTGGATGGGGACTATTAGATATATCCTCAGAGACACCTGGAGGCTGCTTTCCAGGCATTTCGGCCTGAGCCTCCTTACGATCCTGACCTCGGTGGCGGTTTTTTTCCTGGTAGGTGCAAGTATCCTCTTTGTCCTGAACACCAGGTATCTTGTCGAAGCCGTTGAGGGCGATCTAACAGTACAGGCATACGTGCGGGATACTGATGGAGCCCTGGAGGCGGTCGCAAAGAAAGCCTCCTCTTATGACTCTGTCTCGTCAGTAAGGGTTGTCACCTCCGACGAGGCCCTGGAAAGACTGAAAGCACGCCTGGGAAAACTGGCTGAGGCAGTAACCCTGCTCGATGAGAACCCGCTTCCTCCGAGCGTGGAGGTGCAGGTGAGAAGGGCTTCTTATGCCACCGTAATAGCCAGGGAATTGATAGCCATGCCTGAAGTGGAGGAAGTTGTCTATGCGGGCGCCGTTGCGGAGAGGCTCCAGAAGATATCATATTTTGTATCCAGGCTATCCATGGTGGTTCTGGTCGTTTCCCTGGTTTCTGCGGCGCTGGTCCTTTTCAACACGATCAGGATAGGGGTTTATGCAAGGAAAGAGGAGATCGGGAGGATGCTGCTGGTCGGGGCATCAAGAAACTTCGTGGTTTTCCCTTACGTTTTGCAGGGAGTGATCCTCGGGACAGTTGGAGCCGCTCTTTCTGTAGTTCTTCTATGGTTCTCCTATGGCATGGCCATCAGTACCCTCGAGAGGTCCCTGCCCTTTCTGAGGCTTCTTACAGACAGAATGATCGTCCTTCGAGTCGGGGGAGTCCTGCTTAGCGCGGGAGTCTCCGTAGGATGGATCTGCAGCTGGCTTGCAGCATCCCGTTTTGTGAGACAGGCATCCAGATCGAGATAGAAGGGGACGGGTGGTGATTGCAAAGATGGGGAAAAGGTTCAATCCCGTAGTTCTCTCGATGTTTCTTTTGTTGTTCTTCTCCTCTTCTTCGGGAGCTATGGCCGCGCCTTCGGAGATCGACTCCAGGATCAAGAACGAACAGTCCCGTCTCGAAGCAATAGAAAGGCAGATATCCTTCCATCAAAAACAGATCACTGAAAGCCGCAAAAAGGAACAGGGTCTTCTGGATGAACTCTCCAGGATCGACCAGAGCGTCACCATGTTAAGACAGAAGATTACAGTTCTGGACCTTCAGCGGGAGAAGACAGAGGCAAGGATCAAAGAACTGAATTCAGAAATAGAAAAGACTGAGGCTTCACTTGTCAAGACGAAGGGATACCTTGCAACAAGGTTTGAAGCCCTTTACAAGTATGGGGGGATAGCTGAATTCAACCTTCTTCTCTCTGCAGGCAGCACCCATGAGGCGATGAACAACGCGTACCTTCTGTCCCGTATAGCCAGGGAGGATGAACGAAGGATCATCGCAATGACCGAGAGCAAGAAGAAGCTGGAATCGGCACGCAGGGAAATGGATGAACAGAAGGCTACTCTTGACAAACAGAAGGAAGCCCTGAGGAAGGATCAGGCTTCATTGAAGAATTCTGAATCACAGCAGAAAAAGTCCCTCGATTCTCTGACCAGACAGAAGGAGCTTCACCAGAAAGCAGCCCAGGAACTGGTCGATTCACAGAAAGAGCTTCAGAACAAGATACGGGAACTGATGATCCAGAAGCGAAAACTTCAGGAGTCGAGAGCCGGGGCAGCCCCGAGCTACGTTCCTTCGGGGGGCAAGCTGTCCTGGCCGCTCAGAGGTGAGATAACTAGCAATTTTGGAACAAGGGTCCATCCTGTTTTCAAGACCAAGATCCAGCACACCGGCCTCGACATCAAGGCGGCTTCAGGAACCCCTGTAAAGGCAGCGGCAGCAGGGGAGGTCCTTTTCGCAGGATGGCTGCGAGGTTATGGTCAGATAGTGATACTTGACCATGGAAGTGACCTGACAACTGTATATGCCCATCTTTCCCAGATAAGGGTGGAAGAGGGAAAGGTTGTAAAGGCCGGGGATGTCATCGGGAACGTGGGGAGCACCGGGGTAACATCCGGCCCGCATCTTCACTTCGAGGTGAGAGTCAACGGAGAAGCAAAAAATCCGATAAGTTACCTGGGAAGATAAGTTACCGTGAAGGGTGGTATTTGAACTATGTTCCGACGGGTACGCGACATGGTTTTCGGGGCGGTGCTCGGGGCTCTTCTCGCAGGAGGGGTCTTTTCGGCCGTTGCGTTCAACGACCTGGACCTTTTCAAGTCGACTCCGTTCAATATTCAGAACCTCTGGCTGATAAAACAGGCCAGGGTGATAATCGAGACCTACCATGTAAACGGTTCCGAAGAGATCTCCGAGAAAGAACTCCTTTACGGTGCTATCAGCGGAATGGTGGCTGCCCTTGATGATCCGTATACCCGTTTCGTTAACCCCGATGAGTTGAAGGAAGAGGAAATCGAAATGCAGGGAGAGTACGGGGGTCTTGGCATCTATATCAGCCAGCGTGACGGCAAGACGCTGGTTGTCAGCCCTATCGAGGACACCCCTGCGGACAGGGTTGGTCTGAAGCCTATGGACCAGATCGTAAAGATTGGGGACGATGTTATCCTGGGATGGAGCCAGAAAGAAGTAGTGAACTCCCTGAGGGGCGAACCGGGCACATCAGTTGTTATCTGGATAAGGCGCGAGGAAGTTGAGGATCTTCTCAAGTTCGAGATCGAGAGGGAGAACATAAGGATCGAGACCGTAAAATCTGAACTTCTTCCCCAAAAAGTGGGTTTTGTCAGGATCACACAGTTCAACCAGAGGACGCTCTCCGAATTCCGCAGGGCAATTTTTGACCTTATCGAGGAAGGTGCCGAGAGTTACCTTATTGATCTTCGGAACAATCCAGGTGGTCTACTGAACAGCTGCGTCGAGATAGCCGACCTGCTCCTGGATAACGGTGTTATCGTCAGTACAAGGGGCCGGTTTGACAGGGCCAACGAAGTGATATACGCCAGGCAGGGTACAATAACTGACCTCCCCATCGCTGTCCTTATCAACGAAGGGAGCGCCAGCGCTTCGGAGATCCTTGCGGGAGCCCTCAAGGACCATGAGAGGGCGCTCATAGTGGGGAAGAAGTCTTTCGGGAAAGGCTCCGTGCAGACCCTTTTCAACCTCTCTGATTCCTCGGGGATATTTGTAACGATAGCTAAGTACTATACTCCCTCGGGTACCGTGATCGATAAGGTGGGTCTTTCACCCCATGTTGAAGTGGATGGTCAACCTGAAAAGGAGAGGGACAAGGATGTGCAGCTGCGGAGAGCTATCTCCGAACTGCTGGGCAGGAAAGATGGATCTGAGCCAGGATTTTCGGAGAGCCGGTAGATCCCTTCTGGCTGTATTGGTGTTTTTTGCTTTTTCGAGGCCGACCGTTTGCTCCGGTGGGGTCCTGAGGACCCCCGTTGTCGCAGTAGTGGTAGATGATCTCGGTTTTTCGGCCGAGGCAGCCAGGAGATTGTCATCGATCCCGATCCCCCTTACCTGGGCGATCATTCCGTACCAGAGGTTTAGCGCGGAAACGGCCATGATGGCAGGGGAAAAGGGGATACCTTTCATCCTTCACATACCCATGGAGGCAAAAAGATACGTGGGTGATAAAAACGCTCTTGTAAGGGTGGGGATGCCGCCCGATCTCATACGAATGTCCGTGAGAAATGCTTTCTGGTCACTTCCTGGGGCGGTTGGGGTCAACAACCATCAGGGGTCGCACGCTACCGAGGACCTCAGGGCCATGGAAGCCGTAATGAAGGAGTTGGCCGCCGAGGGAGTTTTTTTTCTGGACAGCAGGACTTCCGGGTCATCCATTGCCTATTCCGTCGCTCTTGAAAAGGATGTTCCCGCAGCAAGGAACCAGGTGTTCCTTGACCACTACGACGAAGGCGGTTTTATCTGGAGCCAGTTCGAGAAGGCTTTCGCCATTGCGAGAAGGAACGGGGGTGTCATCGCGATATGTCATGCAAGACCGGGAACCCTCGATTTTCTTCCCAGGCTGTACGAAATAGCGCCTGAGGATATAAAATTTGTGACTGTGCCGGAATATCTTGAACATAAAAGGATAGGCAGCTGGGAGGAATGACCGCATGAAAGGTCGGGTAGAGGCAATAGTCGGCGCTCAATGGGGTGACGAAGGCAAGGGAAGGGTAGTCGACGCCCTCGCTTCCCGTGTGGACGTAATTGTCAGATACCAGGGAGGGGCCAACGCGGGACATACAGTTATCGTTGACGGAGAGAAGTACATCTTCCATCTTCTCCCATCGGGTATGCTTTACTCGGGGAAGACCTGTGTAATAGGCAACGGGGTGGTGGTCGACCCCCAACAACTCCTTGAAGAACTGGGGGATCTCCAGGAGAAGGGCAAGGACAGGGCCCGCCTGGTGATAAGCGGGGCCGCCCACGTGGTCATGCCTTACCACAAGATGCTTGACGGCATGGAGGAACGCCTGAGGGGGAGCGCCAGGAAGATAGGCACTACCCACAGGGGCATTGGCCCATGTTATATGGACAAGGTAAACCGTTGCGGTTTGAGGGTCGAGGACCTCCTTTCCGAGGATGCCCTGCGAGAGAAGCTTTCCTTCAATCTCGAGGTCAAGAACATGTACCTTACAAGGATCTATGAGGAGGCTCCAATGGCATTCGGAGAGATCTTCGACCAGGCCAGGATCTGGGGGGAGAAAATGGCCCCTTATGTGGGAGATGCTTCACTAACTCTGGACGATGCCCTTCGGTCGGGGAGCAATATCCTTTTCGAAGGAGCCCAGGGGACGCTCCTTGACCTTGATCACGGGACCTATCCTTTTGTCACCAGTTCAAGTCCCGTAGCAGGTGGAGCCTGTGTTGGGGCCGGACTCGGGCCGTCTGTTGTTTCAAGGGTTACCGGAGTCGTCAAGGCTTATTGCACCAGGGTCGGGGAGGGCCCTTTCCCCAGTGAAGACAAGGAAGAAGCCGGAAACCTGCTGCGTGAGAAGGGCGGCGAATTTGGAGCGACGACGGGTAGGCCCAGGCGGTGCGGTTGGCTTGATCTTGTGGCTCTTAAATACGCCGTAAGGGTTAACGGCATTCACGCCATCGCCCTTACCAAGCTTGATGTCCTTTCCGGTTTTGCAAGCATCCCCGTCTGCACCGATTACCGGAACGATGCCGAGGGGGAAGGTCTTTCCTTCAGGGGGAATACTGTTTTTCTGGATTCGGTGGAGCCCGTATTCAGGAAAATGGAGGGGTGGAAAAAGGATCTGGGGAGTTGCCGAAGTTTTGAAGACCTCCCCCGTGCAGCAAGGGATTATGTAACTTTCATCGAGGAAGAGACAGGTGTTCCTGTTGTCCTGGTGGGTGTAGGTCCGAGCAGGGATCAGACAATAATAAGGGGCCTTTGATCCCCCTCCTCGGATCAAAATAATAAAAAAGAACCGCTTTCTCGTTCTTCGAGGAAGCGGTTCTTTTAACAGTTATCCTTACATTCAACGACAAAAGGAAAATATCCTTTCCATAATGGACCATTTTTGTGACCTCTTCCCTNNAGTGGTGGGTGACACAGGGTTCGAACCTGTGACCTCTTCCGTGTGAGGGAAGCGCTCTTCCGCTGAGCTAGTCACCCGAAAACACGGGTCATTATATCCGCAAGAAGCGGGACTTTGCAAGGGGCCGCCGCCAGGGGAAATATTCCTTCGAGGACCTTTTTCCTGAACAAGGTGCTAGGCGCAGAATGAACCCTGGCCGGGGATAGATCCGGATGGAGAAATCCGGATGGTTTGACCCGAAGATAGTGTAGTTGTACTATAATCCGATTAAGCAGGAAAAGATTTATCATAACATCTGCGGGTACAGCTTGCTCCCTGCCCTTTTCAGCATATCGCTGATGTTCCTGCTGGAGATTGCAAAAATTATATGGTATTACGTATAATGTATTCTAAACGGATGGTGAGAATAATAGAAATATTGACAGATAAGAAGATGCTCGAGATCTACTGGAGCGAATTCGGTTTCGAGGCCTGGTCCGGTTTGGGGCTGCGGGGTATCTCCAGAAGGGTTACATTCCGCAAAGACTCCCTTATGGGAGAGGTCGCAAGATACTACTCTGACGATTACATTATCTTTTCTTCCGATACTGAGAGGTTTGCAAGGGAGATACTTGATATGTGGAAGCCTGTAAATGATGTCATGTCCCACCGGATAATGCTCCTCGGGCATTCTTCCTGGGAAAAACCCTTGCACAGGGATTTTCTTTTCGGTTTCAGGGGATGGGTGGAGGTTTTGTCCTATCGTCCTGGTGATCCTCCGCCTGTAAGGAAATACTCGGACCTTTCCGCGCTTGTCAACAACGCGGGTATCGTTCTGGGAAAACTGGCCCAGGGAATCAACCCGGTAAAGGAAAGGATCCGTGATCCAAGAAGAAGGGGGGTATCAGAGGGAGAGCCTAAAAGACCGGCTCCTTTAGAGGGTCTAAAAAAACTTTTTCGGAGGTGAAAAACCGTGCTTGCAATATTGTTTCTTGTAGCAGCAGTCTTATTTGTCGCAGCTTATTTTACTTACGGCAACTTCCAGGCAAAGGTTTACGGGCTGAGCAACGATAACAAGCCGCCTTCGGAGGTCTACTTTGATGGCGTGGACTATGTCCCTGCCCATCCTTCCGTCCTCCTCGGACACCACTTCGCTTCCATAGCCGGGGCGGGTCCTATAGTGGGCCCGATCACGGCGGCCTCTATTTTCGGATGGCTTCCCACGTACCTCTGGTGCGTCATCGGCTCCATATTCTTCGGCGGTGTCCATGACATGGGTTCCCTGGTTGCATCCATGCGCCACAAGGGCCTCTCGGTCGGCGAAGTGGTTGACAAGTGGATAGGCCGCAAGGGCAAACTCCTCTTCCTGACCTTCACATGGCTTTCCCTGGTCCTCGTTGTGGCTGTTTTCCTGGAACTCTCCGCGGGTAGTTTTGCTTCCGACCCCGCCGTTGCTTTTTCCGCCTCCCTCTATATATTAATGGCTTTGGCTTTCGGGGTGATGGTCTACAAGAAGGGTGTCCCCCTTTCGATATCAACTCTAATCATGGTGCCCATCGTTATAGGGGCAGTCTTTTTCGGCAGTTACTCGGACTGGGTCCAGACTAACTTCAAGTTCGACATCAACACCTGGAGGATGATCCTGGCAGTCTACATATTCCTTGCCTCGGTCCTCCCCGTTTGGCTCCTCCTCCAGCCCCGCGACTACCTTGCCTCCTACATGCTCTATTTTTCGGTCCTGCTCGGAGCCATAGGCATGATCTTCGGCTCCAAGTTCGCCACCGACTTCCCCGCCTTCAAGGGTTTTTACGGGGGGGGGACGAACTACCTGTGGCCGATGCTCTTCGTCATCGTCGCATGCGGCGCGATCTCGGGCTTCCACTCGCTGGTCGGCAGCGGCACTACGTCGAAGCAGCTCAAGACGGAAAAGGACGCCCAGCTGGTCGGCTACGGCTCCATGCTTCTTGAGGGCCAGGTCGCTGTTATAGCCATCGGTACCGTAATTGTCGCAGGCGGGATCATGCAGGGAGGTCCTACAATTACCTACGGACACGGTATCGGGCAGTTTGCCAGCCTTATAGGGATCAACCCCAAAGTCGGGATGTCCCTCGGGCTTCTGGCACTCAACTCCTTCCTGCTGACCTCCCTCGACACGGCTACCAGGCTTGCGAGGTACCAGCTCCAGGAGTTCACCGACATGAAACTCAACAAGTATATCGCCACGGCAATCGGCGTTTTCGGCGCCCTCTTCCTTCTTTACTACAAGACCGGAGGCAAACCGGCATGGGTACTTATCTGGCCTATTTTCGGAGCCTCGAACCAGCTCGTTGCCGCCCTGGCCCTGCTTGCCGTTGCAGTATGGGTCAAGATGGGGCTCAAGAAGGACAACAAGTTCCTCATGTATCCCTTCTACTTCATGATCTCAACGACCATAGCGGCCCTTTTCCTGCTGATCAAGTCCAATCTCAACAACATGCTTCTCGCCGGACTTTCTGTAATTCTGATCATTCTTGCCATTATGCTTGTCAAAGAGGCAAGGGACGCACTTGCGGGCAAAGGCCCGAAACCGCAGGACGCCGCGAAGTAGACAGTTTTTCAGGCCATATAAAAAGGAGGGGCGAAACATCCGCCCCTCCTTTTCTGTTTTAAACGACCATTGAACCTGTCAGGTCATTCTCCCCTTTTGGGGACACTGAAACTCTTGCTCCCCCATGACTTCCCCTTCACAGATTCCCCTTCAATAAGCTGAACGAACCTGTTGAAGCACTTCGGGCACTTCAGGCCCGGGGAAAGGTCCTCCACCTCGAACTCATGGCGGCAGTGGAGACATTTGTACTTTCTCACTTGCCAACACCCCCCTGCGTCATAATGAACGTAGTTTGTTTAAAACATATTATAACGACGCCAGCGTTGTGAGACAACGGGCAAGGATATAAAACACCCCGGAGAAAGCCGGGAAAACGGACGATACGGTCAGGAACGCATTTTTCACAGATCAGAGTATTGCGAAGGTGGAAGTAAGGGAGAAGTAGAGACCTACAAGGATAATAATAACCCCGGAACCCAGCTGGACAGCCTTCTGGACGGTGTAAACAGCCCCGATACTTCTTGAAACTGCCCTTGCCCCGAGGGAAAAGATGAACGAGAGGATCGTTACAGGGAGGCCGCTCCCGAAACCGAAAAAGGCCGGGAGAATGACCCGGGAGCCCGTCCCTGTGGCGAGGGGGATCAGCCCCCCGAAGAACAAGGCCGCCGATACGGGGCATATTGCCAGGGCGAATAGCACTCCCATAAGAAAAGGGCCTGCCGCACCCCTGAAAAGAGATCCTGAGGTCATCCTTCCGGGCAGCCGATCTTTCCTTCTTATCTCCAGAAGGTCCAGAAGAAAGATCCCGACGATGATCAGCACAGGTCCGATTATCTTGTTCATGTACCGCTGCATGAATATGGACGCGTCCGGAATGGCAAGGAGACCGGATATTGTCACAATGCCGGCAATGGCGAAGGTTAAGGTCCTCCCGGCGGAATAGAGGATCCCGGAGACAAGAATTTTGCGCGGGGACAGGCCTTCCTTCTGGATGAACGAGAAAGCGGCCATGTTGGCGGCCAGAGGGCAAGGGCTGACGGAAGCAAGCACCCCGAGCCATAAAGCCGAAAAAGCGTGAATAATTATCATTGGACGGACTCCTCAGCCGTAAATATCTTTATCTCGCCAAGCATGTAATCCCTGAACCCTTTCGGATCATCTGCAAGGTCCCAGACCCCGGTCAGGTTCTTCCAGCGATATATCCGGCCTCCGGATTCTACGGCCAGAACAACAGATGTGGAAAAAAGTTCCAGTTCCAGGATATACCTCTCGTTGCCCTTCTCCTCCACGTTGACATCCTTTATAGAAAACCGTGAAAGCAGGTCGGGTTCCGATTCAAAAAGGGAGTAGGTCATTCTCCTGATCCTGTCACAAACGGGACAGGGAGCATTGCCTTCGAAGAAAAATATCGCAAGCTCCCCGGTGCCGTCAATATTGTCATCCTTTACTGCAGTTACCGACGGATAAAGACCCTCCCCTCTTGCGGTAAGGTCAAGGTATATATCCGTACCTGCCCTGAAAAGCCCGAACAAAGCGAAACCAAGCAAAAGCCAGCCGGTGATCTTTCTGTAATCCATAAAGCCTCCAGAAGCAAAAGGGTGTTTTTGAGAAAACTTGCGATAAATATACCATGAAGGGTATAATGGCTCAAGTCTTTGTGTTTCTTGAGAGGAGGCTTCTCTTTATGGATGATAGAAAAAGGACCGGAAAAGAGAAGACTACCCTGAGAATAACCGGAATGACTTGTGCCGCATGTTCAGGGGCTGTCGAAAGGTCGCTCAGGAAGGTGGAGGGTGTCGACTTCGCCGCGGTCAACCTGGCAACCGGGACAGCCCTTGTTGTTCACGGCCCGAATGTGGGCGGGGATGAACTTCGGGAGGCCGTGGAAAGAACAGGGTACGGGGTAACGGATGACAAGCCCGAAGAAGTCGAAAGGACAAGGTACCTGGAATCCAGGAGGAACCTGTTCCAGGCTCTTGTGGTGACCGTACCTCTCGCAATGCTTATGATCCTTCACATGGTCGGCTTTCACCTCCCGTGGTTCCCATGGCTTGAACTTTTCGCGTCCGGGTTCGTGGTCTTTTACGTTGGAAGAGGGAGCATCAGGGGTGCCTGGATCGCCGTTACCCATTTCCACACTAATATGGATACCCTGATCTCAATAGGCGCCTCTTCTGCATGGCTTACCACCCTCCTCCATGTTCTGGGTGTTCCCATTTCTTCCTTTGGGAGTATCGGGGCCATGATAATTGCGCTTCACATTTCCGGAAGGTTTATCGAATCATCACTTCGTGACAAGGCCGCCAAGGAGATCAGGAATCTTTTGACACTGCGGGCCAGCGAGGCCAGGGCGATCATCGACGGAACGGAGATCCGGGTCCCTATCGAGGCCGTTTCCATGGGAATGACCGTAAAGGTGGGGCCTGGAGACAGGGTACCCGTTGACGGCGATATCCTTTCGGGGCGTTCATCCGTCGACGAATCGATGATCACAGGAGAACCCATACCGGTACTGAAGGAGAAAGGGGACCCGGTAACGGGGGGATCCTCAAACCTGACCGGGGAGTTGACTGTTACAGTCACCAGGACCGGCGAGGATGCATTTCTTTCGAGGATGGTCTCCCTCGTGCAGGAGGCCCAGGGTTCAAAGATACCCATTCAGGCCCTTGCAGATGCCGTTACTAGGGTTTTTGTCCCTGTCGTCACGATCCTCGCCTTATCCGCGGGTCTGGCCTGGTACGTCTATTTTGAACAGCTCTACCCTGTTGTGTCTTCTTTCAGGGATCTTATCCCCTGGGTCCTCGATACTGAAAGCGCTGTCTCCTTCAGCGTTTTCGTTTTCGTTGCCACTATGGTCATCGCTTGCCCCTGTGCTCTTGGACTTGCAACTCCCATGGCTCTCGTGGCGGGGACGGGACTTGCCTCAAAGCGGGGTCTTCTTATAAGGAACGCCGAAGCCATCCAGACCACCAAGGATATAGCGGTTGTCCTGATGGACAAGACAGGCACTCTGACAGAGGGGAAACCCTCGGTCGTATTCCACGATCTTTCTTCCGGGGATCTTGCGGCCGCGGCAGCCATCGAGAGAAGTTCCGGCCACCCGCTTGCAAAAGCCATTGCCGCTTCCTCCACGGGTCATCTTCCTGAAGCTGGAGAAGTTGAGGAGATAGCCGGAAGAGGGGTCAGGGGGGTGGTGGGAGGAGTGTCCTACGAGATAGGTAAACCTGGATCGTATGAGCCCTACCGGAAGTACCTGGAAAGGGGCAAGACGGTGGTGGAGGTAAACAGGGAGGGTTCCCCTGCAGGATTTTTCGTAATTGAAGACAGGGTCAGGGAAGATTCACGCGCTGCTGTCGAAGGCATGAAGGAAATGGGTCTTCTTCCAGTCATGTTGACTGGCGACAACGAATCAACAGCAAGGGCGGTGGCAGCCGAAGTTGGTATCAATGAGGTCCACGCCGGCGTCCGGCCAGAGGAAAAGCTGGATATTTTAAGATCCTACCAGGCCAGGGGGAAGAAGGTCCTTATGGTAGGAGACGGGATAAACGATGCTGCTGCGCTGAAGGGTGCTGATATCGGCATGGCCATAGGTTCCGGAATGGACCTGGCCATAGACAGCGCCGACGTGGTTGTCATAAGCGGTGGTGTATCCAGGGTCCTCGAGTGCATAAGGATCTCGGGGCGAACTTTCAGTGTGATCGGTCAGAATCTTTTCCTGGCGTTTCTGTACAATGTAATTGCGATACCGGTTGCGATGGCAGGTTTTCTTCACCCGGCGATCGCGGAAGCAGCGATGGCCCTCAGTTCGATCTCGGTAGTGCTTAATTCACTGACCATCAGAAAGGGGGATATCTGATTGAAAAAGAAGCACACTTACAAGGTTCCCGATATGTCCTGCGGGCACTGTGTCAACAGGATAACAGCTCTTCTGGGATCCATGGGAGCAAAGGGATTCGAGGTTTCCCTGGAGCAGCAGAGGATATATTCCGAAGAACCGCTTGAGGAAAAGGTGATCAAAGCACTCGAAGAAGCGGGTTACCCTGTTGCAGCCGAATGACCGGGGATCAAGTAGCTTCAGGTGCGAAGACAGGAGAAAACGGCAGGTGGTTTTCAAGAACAGGATGGACCTTACTTCCTTGAAAGCAGGGAGGGGATAT
Organism: Synergistaceae bacterium UBA4066; assembly: GCA_002383685.1. Taxonomy (GTDB): domain Bacteria; phylum Synergistota; class Synergistia; order Synergistales; family Thermovirgaceae; genus UBA4066. Next base: position 34,893 of record DFZC01000030.1, read on the forward strand.
GATGTTCCGTTTTCCCGCGGAAGGTAAAAGTGATATTTCCCTGGTACTGTGCGGTGCGGCAGGGCAGGGGGTGCAGACCGTAGAGGAGATACTGGTAGAAAGCCTCAAGAAGGCCGGGTTCCATGTCTTCGCCAGCAGGGAATATATGTCGCGGGTCAGGGGGGGGAACAATTCTACCGAGATCCGGGTATCCTCCGAACGTGTAAGGGCTTTTGTAGACCGTATCGATATCCTTCTGCCCCTTAACGGTGGAGTACGGCAGAACATAAGGAAGCGCATTTCGTCCGGCACGCTGATCCTGGGCGACGGAGAGGAGCTCAGGGACGAGTTTGCCGAAACTGAGGGCACGTTCCAGAACGTACCCCTGATAGAGAAGGGGCAGGAATCCGGTGGTCCCGTCTACACGGGGGTGGTTGCGGCAGGCCTGATCTCCGGTCTTTTGGGTCTAGATCCGGATGTGCCGGGGGGTTTTCTCAGGGAAAAGTTCTCCTCCAAGTCCGATGAGGTCGTGAACAACAACCTTTCAGCTTTAGAGAAAGGAATGGAACTTGCAAGGCACTTCATCGGATCGGGAAAGATCCTGGTCGAGATCCCCAGAAAAGAGAGACCATCGGGGGAGATCATGATCAATGGTTCAGATGCGGTCTCCCTGGGGGCCCTGGCGGGGGGGTGCGACTTTATCTCCTCCTATCCAATGTCCCCGGCAACTGGGGTCCTGTCCTTTATGGCCCGGCATGCTCGTTCCGCAGGAGTAGCCGTGGAACAGGCCGAGGACGAGATCGCGGCGATAAACATGGCATTAGGTGCATCTTACGGAGGGGCAAGATCCATGGTAAGCACCTCCGGCGGGGGCCTTTCCCTGATGTCTGAAGGTGTAAGCCTCGCTGGTATAACGGAGCTTCCAGTTGTCCTCCACATAGGGCAGAGGCCTGGCCCGGCAACCGGGATGGCCACCAGGACAGAGCAGGCCGACCTCAACCTCGCTGTTTTCTGCGGTCACGGTGACATCCCGAGGGCAGTATTTGCCCCGGGCAGCATAGAGAGGGCCTTCAGCCTTTCCCAGGTGGCCTTTAACCTTGCAGATGAGTTCCAGGTACCCGTGTTCGTGCTGACAGACCAGTATTTTCTGAACTCCTTCTACAACGCTCCGATCTTCGACATTTCCGGTCTCAGGGTGGAAAGGCACCTGGTAGAGGCCCGGCCGGGATACAGGAGATACGAGGATGCCGAAAGCGGTGTCTCTCCGCGGAGTGTGCCCGGCTATGGCGAGGAACTGGTAGGTACCGACAGCCACGAACACGACGAAGTCGGTCACGTTCAGGAAGATTCCGACCTTCGTACCCGTATGGTGGACAAACGCCTCAGAAAGAGGAACGGGATCCTGGAGAAGGTCATACCCCCTGTGCTGGCAGGCCCGGACCACTACAGGAACCTGGTGGTCACCTGGGGTTCCATGTACCATATTGTTGAGGAAGCCCTTGCCTCTGCCGGCCTGGAAGATACTGCCCACCTTCATTATGACCAGGTCTACCCACTCCACCCGGATACTTTCACTTACCTGGAGCGGGCTGAGAAAGTGGTGGCAGTGGAAGGTAATGCCACAGGCCAGTTTGCCGACCTGGTGAGAAGGGAGACCGGTTTTCTCATCGAAGATCGGGTCCTTTGGTACAGTGGCCTTCAGATCTCCGTCGAAACGGTGACGGAAAGACTTCTTGAAAAGCTCCGACAGGAGGAATGATCATGGATCACAGGATCTACGACCTGGAAGGTATCGATATCCAGTGGTGTCCGGGGTGCGGTGATTTCCAGATAATGGAGGCTCTGAAGAAGGCCCTTGCGGGCCTGGACCTCCCTCCGGAAAAGGTCGTTCTCTTCTCGGGAATAGGACAGGCCGCCAAGTTGCCGCACTTCATGAAAGGCCACTTTTTCAACGGGCTTCACGGGCGTTCCATTTCGAACGCGACCGGCATGAAGGTGGCCAACAGGGAGATGACCGTTATTGCCATAGGCGGGGACGGTGACATGTACGGAGAGGGCGGCAATCACTTTATCCATACCATAAGGCGGAATCCCGATATAACAAACCTGGTCCACAACAACATGGTCTATGGCCTGACCAAGGGACAGGCTTCTCCGACGAGCCCTGTAGGGTTCAAAACGCCTGTCCAGGTCGACGGGGTCTTTTCGGAGCCCTTCAACCCTGTGGCTGTAGCAGTGGCACTGGGCGCCTCGTTCGTTGCAAGGGCCTTCTCCGGGAATGTAGAGCAGACTACCGGGGTGATCAAGCGGGCAATATCCCACAGGGGTTATGCCCTGGTAGATATTTTCCAGCCCTGCGTTTCATTTAACAAGGTCAATACCTTTTCCTGGTTCAAAAAGAATACGTTCGACCTTCCCGCTGACCATGATCCTTTCGACAGGAAGGCCGCCATGGAGAGGGCTTTGGAAGGTCCTCCCTATCCCGTAGGGGTGATCTTCGAATCCACGGGAAGGGATACCTTTGAGGATTCCATGGGCTGTTACTTCAGTGACGACACGCCCCTTTTCAGGAGAGAGTACCGCCCTGAAAGGATAAAGGACCTTCTGGTTTCATTGCAATAACGCCATGAACCTTTAAAAAAGGGGGTTTAGAGATGAGGACAAGACTGGGAATATTGGCATTTGGTGTGATCGCATTACTTCTGTTCCCGGCATCTGCTGTCATGGCACACCCGCCGTCTTCGATGGAGCTGGAATATTCAGGGGATGACGGTATACTGACTATCTGGATAGCCCATGCTGTCGGGAATGTTTCCTCTCATTACATCAAAGAGGTAGAAGTCAAGGTGAACGGGGATGAAGTGGCCGAACTGAAGTACAGGAACCAGAGCGAGAGGGATGGCGAGAGGATCCTTGTGACTATCGGCAGGTTCGACCCCGGTACCTCTATCGAGGTAAAGGCGGAGTGCAGCAGGTCAGGAGATATGGAGAAAAAGATAGTTGTCCAGTAGAAGATCCGGTTAACAGGACATATCATTCGCCGGGGCGGGTTGAAATTCAAGCCGCCCCTTACTATTTCCAGTCGAGGAACAGGATCCGTTTCCAGGTGAAGTTCTGAATTACCTCAGTGGATGGTTTTCCCCCCCGCGAAAGGGATTCGTAGTCTCCCAGCATCCTTGAATAGGCATCTCTTCTTTCGTCGATCTGCTCTGCGTCCCTTATTGTGGCCGTGATCCTGTAGAGTTGGCGATAGACCTCGGGTATCGGCTGGAAGTTCGGCCCCTCCGGCGTGAGGGCTATCGTATAGACGAAGGTCAGTGTCCTGTTCCCCCCGAACTGGGGGAGATCATCATAGGCCGGGAGGTTGGGGGAGACGAACAGGGCTATGCCCCTGGGGACGTAGACCTTCATGGGGATAGTGTCCCAGTAGGTCTGGCCCAGTGGGCTTATTATCACCCATGCCCTGGGCATCTGGCTGGAAACGCCTATCCAGAGGTATATCCCCCTGGAACGGTCCCCGGGCCTGGTAAAGGTAATGGTCCAGAGAAGGTCTTTTTTGAAATCGCCATCAGCGTATGGCTCAGTGTGGCTCTCCCCGGCATAGACATATCCTTCCAGGGGGAGGATCTTCTGGATCCCGGCCGGTGACCTGAGCAGGGCAGAAGATATAACCCCGTCCGTGTTCTCCAGGATCAGACTGACAGGGTGCCCCGGGACCGAAAGGATCTTAAGGTGCTGTGCGACAGCGGCAGAGTTAAGGCATATCAACAGGAGCAAAAAAGAGATCAGTACCACCTGTATTTTGCGGGACATGTCCGGGGCGCGGGAACTCAAGGGCATCACTCCAAAATTTCAGGTTCAGAGATTTGTTATCCTGACTACATCGTCAAGGGCAACCTGGGTCACAAGTTCCTGGACTTTTCTCTGGAGAAGCGGGTGGACCCAGTCAGGTGCCACCTGGTTCAGCGGGACCAGCACAAAGGCCCTGTGATGCATCTCGGGATGAGGGATGACAAGCCCTTCTTCGTTTATCGTAAGATCATCCATGAAAAGCAGATCGAGATCTATCTCCCTCGGTCCCCACTTGTACCTTGTGGTCTTGCCCAGTTCGTTCTCTATGGACTGCAGTTTCAGGAGGAGATCCCTTGGCTGATCAGTGGTCTCAGCAAGAAGGCATGCATTGAGGAACCAGGGCTGATCCCTGGGTCCCCATGGCGCTGTTTCGAAAACATCGCTGACGGCTGTTACTGCGACTCCCTTCCCTTTTAGCAGAAGTACGGCCTGCCGGATGATCCCGAGCCTGTCGCCCAGATTGCTGCCAAGAGAGATCCCGGCAAGCATCAGATCCCCTCCCCTTTCATAGCTTCGATCATCCTTACTGCCCTGATGTTTGGAATTATGTCATGGACCCTGATAATGGCAACATTGTTCCAGGCGCAGAAGGCAGAAAGTGCAAGGGTTCCTTCCAGGCGCTCTTCAGGGCTTTCAATACCAAGGTGCTTTCCTATCATACTCTTCCGGGAATGCCCTATCAGCATGGGTCTGGCAAGGGTAGAGAAAGCCCTGGCATTTTTCAGGATCTTAAGGCTTTGAGGAGCGTTCTTCGAGAATCCTATTCCAGGGTCGAGGATGATCTGATCCCGTTCTATCCCTGCTTCCTCAGCGATCTTTATCCTGTCGGAGAAGAAAGATGCTATTTCCCCGACAATATTGCCGTAACCTGCAGGGAGGTGCATCCCTTCGGGAACGTTCCTGGCGTGCATTATCACGACCGGGTTTCCGGTCTTTGCAATAAGGGGGAACATTCCTGGGTCGCAGGTGCCTGCTGAAATATCGTTGATCATGTCGGCGCCTGCCTCTATAGCGGCAAGGGCTGTCCCTGCCCTGTAAGTGTCCGCCGAGATGACAGCTCCAGGCAGTTCATTCCTCACCGCGGATATCGATGGGACAAGCCTGGCGACCTCTTCTTCCCGGGAGAGGGGGGAAGACCCGGGCCGGGTGGATTCGGCCCCGATATCAATAATATCAGCGCCTTCTTCTATCATTTGCGCGGCAACTTCCGCACACCTTCCGGGATCGCAGGCCCTGCTTCCTGGGAAGAAGGACTCATGGTTCACATTGATGATCCCCATGATCCTCGTCCTTCCGCCAAGTTCCATTATTCCCTTGCCGGGGATCCTGATCTTCCACCTGGTCACATCAAGGGAGTCAAGGGCCGTTTCGATATCGGTTCTGATCCTGTCCAGGCCCCAGTAGGGCATTACTCTCAGTTTCAGAACGAGATTCCTCAGGGTTTTCAGATCTCCCATGATCACAACGTTGGAGAAATCTACGGTTCCCTCGATAGCCCTTTTGTGGACAACGGCATCGCCCCCCCTGGAAAGGAGTTCCTGTTTCAGCGCGTTGGCCGCCCGGAAATCTATCCTGGGGATAAAAAAAGACAAAACCTCCCTTTTGCGGTTGAAGAATTGAAAACACCTCTCATCCGCACCGGTAAGTTCTATCGCTTGCTTCAGGTCATCTTCATGCTCTGTGGAAAATCTGTATATTGTCATAATCTCCGGTTTCCCGACAGGATCGTCCCCGGGACAAAAGACGGTCCGGGGCGAGGCAAATGATATTACCCGGTTGCTGACCGGTCAAGGGAAGTCCCTTGAGTACGTTCAATTGCCATAGAAAAGATCAGACCCATTCGCTTATGTAGTTTGCCAGATGACAGGTCTGGTTGAGCAAGGTAAGGCAATACCCGCGTTCCCTGTCGTGTCTAAGTACAGAAAATGAAGCCGTATCAACGTGGATCCTCCAGAAAAACGGGTCACTCAAGCCCAGCGCTTCAGCCAGAAGGGGTTTCAGGACCGCCCTGTGGGTCACAATTGCGAAGGTTTTCCCTTGCAGGTTTTTCACAAGGGTGTCCAGGTTGGCGAATGATCTGCGCCTTACGTCCAAGAGGGATTCTGCCCCCGGTATCTGGAGACGTTCGGGGTGGAAAAGCCATAAACCCCACTCTTCGGGAAATTCCTGCTCTATCTCTGCCTTCTTCCTGTTCTCCCAATTACCCAGGGCCATGTTGTTGAAGCCCTGCCTTATCTCAAGAGCAGCCCCGGTCCTTTCTGTTATCATCTGCGCCGTCTCGGTTGCCCGCGAAAGGGGGCTTGAATAAACATTACAGGGAGAGAGTGCGACAAGCGCTTCCGCAAGGGCTTTTGCCTGAAGCCTGCCTGTTTCGTTCAGCGGGAAGTCGGTCCTCCCCCTGAAGAGTCCCTCCCTGTTCCCCTCGCATTCACCATGCCTGATCAGGATGACCGTTGTCGCGCCGGATGTTTCTGCCAAGATATGGACCCCCCGGGAAGATCGGAGTGATTTTCTCACTCTATTCTAGGTCAATTGCAGCGTCATTAGTCGCCGCAAAATTCTGACCAGTGTTGACAATAAACCATACGATTGCTAATCTACCTTTCGGGTCAGCATCACTTAGCACTCTACAATAAAGAGTGCTAATAAAACAAAAGGAGTTGCTTTCAAGTGCTTAGTGAAAGGCATCTCGAGGTTGTCCTGGCTGTTGTCTATGAATATATCAAGACCGGTGAACCCATAGGATCGCGGACGATAGCAAGGAAATTCCTCAAGGACCGGAGTGCGGCGACAATACGGAATGAAATGGCCGACCTGGAAGAGATGGAATATCTTTATCAGCCCCATACTTCGGCTGGGCGCATGCCAACTCCGAAAGCCTACAGGGTATATGTCGATGCGATCCTGAGGCGCCAGAGGACATTCCCCTCGGAAAGCGAGGGCTGGATCAGGGAGCTCAGGGAAAAGCGCAAGGATGTCGAGGAAGCCCTGGGCTACGCCACAAGGCTTCTTGGTAAGATAACCAGTTATATCGGCGTTGGAGCCCTTGGCCCTGCGACAGAGACCGTGCTGCAGAGAGTGGAATTCCTCAGGATGGGTCACAGTACGGTGCTTATCCTTTTGGTGCTTAAAGGCGGTCTTATCCATCACCGGACTGTCACTCTCCCGTGCGATATGACCCAGGAAGCGCTGGACGAACTTTCGAGGCGCGTTTCGATGATCGCCCTTGGGCGATCCTGGGGGGAGATAAGGGGGACCCTCCAGTCATACGTTGAAGAGGCCCTGGAGCGCTATGCCGATAACTGCCGTTCGGCGTTGCTGGAGATGGACAGCATCCTGTCCGAAAAACCGTTCCAGTTTTTCACCGGTGGGGCCCATAATGTTCTGGGTCTCCCTGACTTCAACGACCTTGGACGGCTGCAGACCATCATGGCGCTCCTTGAGGAGGAAGATTCCATTGGCAGGCTTGTCAGGGGCTGCTCCGCCGAAAAGGGTCTCTGTGTGACCATAGGGGACGAGAATCCCGTTTTGCAGATGAGGGATTGTTCAATAGTAATGGCTTCTACTGTCACCGGAGGGCGAAAGGCTGTGGTGGGTCTGATCGGCCCTGTCCGTATGGACTACGAGCGCTCCATCTCCGTTCTGGAAGGCGTGCTGGACACCCTGGCCGAGAACGGGGAGAGCGATGAGGAGGTTCGTTAAATGTTCAGTTCTGATAAAAGAAAAGGCAAAGAAAATCCCGAAAGGCAGAAAGCAGCTGCTCCAGTGGATCCCTTCCCGGAAGATGGAACTCCAGAACCTCCCGGGGAGTCCTGTCAGAACGGCGGAATGGAGGAGCCCCGCAATGACGGTCAAGGCCTGCTCGAGGAGCTTGAGTCCGCAAGGGAAATGCTGAAAAGGCTCAACGAAGAGAACAGGATACTCAGTGAGTCCATAGCCAGGGCCAGGGCTGATTTCTTCAACTACCGGCAGCGTGTCGAGAGGGAAAACGAACGTTTGAGGGCAACAGCTTCCGAAAGTGCCGTGGCAGCGCTGATACCGGTCCTCGACAACCTTGACAGGGCCCTCTCTTCAAACAGGAATGAGGAAGACCCTTTTTACCGTGGTGTGGAAATGGTGAGGGGGCAGTTCTTCTCTGTTCTTGAAAGCATGGGGGTCTCAGTCATTGAAACCGTGGGATCTCCTTTCGATCCGGCAGTTCATGAGGCTGTTGCCACCGTGGAGGCCGGGGAAGGTATAGAGGACGGGATCGTTACCGATGAGATCCAGGCAGGATACAAGGTTGCCGGCAAAGTGATCAGGGCGGCACGCGTAAAAGTGGCCAGGGCAGGATCCTGATGGTTCTGAGAGCCGGTCGACAGGAAAGATCTTTAAATTTATGCGGGGTGATATTTTCATGGGAAAGGTAATAGGGATCGATCTGGGGACTACCAATAGTTGTGTCGCCGTCAAGGAAGGCGATCATATCACTGTGATAACTAACGCGGAGGGGGCAAGGACAACTCCCTCCGTGGTGGCCTTTACCAAAGACAAGGAAAGGCTCGTCGGACAGCTTGCAAAGCGGCAGGCTATCGTAAACCCTGAGAGGACCATTTCTTCGATAAAACGCCAGATGGGTTCAGACCACAGGGTTGAGATCGACGGGACGAACCATACCCCGCAACAGATATCGGCCATGATACTGCAGAAAATGAAAAGGGATGCCGAGGAGTATCTCGGGGAAAAAGTGGGTCAAGCCGTAATAACGGTCCCGGCATATTTCACTGATGCCCAGAGGCAGGCGACAAAAGATGCAGGGAAGATAGCAGGCCTTGAGGTGTTGAGGATCATTAACGAACCGACAGCAGCCGCCCTTGCATACGGAACGGACAAGGGTGGAGAGAACAAGATTCTGGTTTTTGACCTTGGGGGAGGTACCTTTGACGTATCCGTCCTTGATGTGGGCATAGAGGACGGTGTAATAGAGGTTCTCGCCACCTCCGGTGATAACCTCCTGGGGGGGGACGACTGGGACCAGAAGATAGTCGACCTTCTTGTAACGGAGTTCAAAAAGGGCGAAGGCATAGACCTGTCGAAGGACAAAATGGCCCTGCAGCGTCTACGTGAGGCCGCGGAGAAGGCAAAGATAGAACTTTCCTCCATGTCCGAGACTTCGATATCGCTACCCTTCATCACTGCTGACAGCAGCGGCCCTAAACATCTCGAGATGTCCCTGACAAGGGCCAGGTTTGAGGAGATCACCCGCCCTCTCATTGAAAGAGTGGTGGAGCCCACAAGAAGAGCTCTTAATGATTCCGGTCTGACCAGGGAGGAGATAGGCAAGGTCCTCCTTGTCGGAGGGGCCACAAGGATGCCCATGGTCCAGAGGAAGATAGTGGAGCTCCTCGGCAAGGAACCCACCAAGGGGATCAACCCCGACGAATGCGTTGCTGTCGGAGCTGCGATCCAGGGAGCCATCCTGACTGGAGAGCACAAGGACATAATACTGGTGGACGTCACCCCCCTTTCGCTGGGTATAGAGACCCTTGGAGGCGTATTCACCAAGATCATCGACCGCAACACGGCCATCCCGGTCTCCAAGAGCCAGGTCTTTTCGACGGCATCAGACAACCAGCCCCAGGTCGAGATACATGTTCTTCAGGGTGAGCGGTCAATGGCCGGAGATAACGTGACCCTGGGCAAATTTTTCCTTGACGGCATACCTCCTGCACCCCGGGGGATCCCCCAGATCGAGGTGACTTTCGATATCGATGTTAACGGTATCCTGAACGTCAGCGCCAAAGACAAGGGGACCTCGAGGGAGCAGCATGTTACGATCCAGTCCTCACGACTCACCGAGGATGAGATCGAAAAGATGCGGAGGGCGGCTGAAGAGAACCTTGAGAACGACAGGAAAAAGAAAGAGATGGTGGATGCGAAGAACGAGGCCGATTCCCTAGTTTATAGCACCGAAAAGATGATGTCGGACCTGGGCGAAAAGGTTTCCGGGGAGGAAAGGTCCCGTATCCAGGAAGAGATAGAAGAAGTCAAAAGGGCCCTGGGAGGGGAAAGCCCTGATGAGATCAAACAGTCCTCCGAAAAACTTACAAAAAGCCTCCATGAATTGTCCACCCGTCTTTACAGCCAGGGTAATGGCCAGCAGGGTGCCTCCGAACATTCGCAGGATGGGGCTGACGGGGAAACGGTCGATGCCGAGTTCGAAGACAACGGGAAATCCTAGGGAGTGAAGACCTGTGCCATCTGAGGAAAGCCGGGACCTCTACGCTATCCTTGGTGTCCCCAGGGATGCCTCCCCGGAGGAGGTCAAGAAAGCATACAGAAAACTTGTCAGACAATTTCACCCTGACGCAAATCCCGGTGATCCTGATGCTGAAGCAAGGTTCAAGTCGATAAACCTGGCTTACGAGATCCTTCAGGATCCCCAGAAAAGGGCCGCTTACGACCAGTACGGAAGAATAGGTGATATGCCTCCGGGAGGGGGTCATTACGGGGGTTTCGGCCCTTTCGGGGATATTTTCGGGGACATTTTCGAGAGTTTTTTCGGGAGCGAACGCGGGGCCTCCAGGGGCCCAGTCAGGGGTGAGAACCTGGAGATGTCCCTCTCGATATCCCTTGAAGACGCTTTCAGAGGGGTGGAAAGGGAAGTGTTCGTGCCCAGGCATGAGACCTGTGGACGATGCCGGGGGACTGGTGGTGAACCCGGGACTGATGTCAAGACCTGTCCTTACTGCCGTGGGACAGGGCAGGTAGAGACTCAGCAGAGGACACCCTTCGGTACATTTGTCAGTGTCTCCCAATGTTCCGATTGCGGCGGTACCGGGAAAAAGATAGAGAAGAAGTGCAGCAACTGCGGTGGTTCCGGGAAATCGCTCACGAGGCACAGGGTTGAGGTCAAGGTGCCTCCCGGGGTGGATTCGGGTACGCGCCTCCGGGTAGCCGGTGAAGGAAGAGAAGGTTCGGCCGGCGGCCCGCCCGGGGATCTTTTCCTCTCTATCAGGGTTGATCCTCACCCTGTTTTCGAGAGGGACAGGGATGACCTCCACGCGAGGATAGACCTGAAATACCCCCAGGTTGTTCTTGGATCCTCGGTAGAGATACCAACGCTGGAAGGTCCGGAAAAGATCGATATACCGCCGGGGACTCCGGGGGGAAAGGCCATAAGGATAAAGGGCAAAGGCATGCCCCGCCTTAGAGGGTCAGGCAAGGGGGATCTTTTTGCTCATGTCTTCATCGAGGTGCCCCGGGATCTTACCGAGAGGGAAAGGGCCCTGACGGAAGCCCTGGCCCAGGAGATGAAGGTGCCTGTGCAATCGGCAGGGTTTATTGACAAGATAAAGCAGTTGTTCACATGACCCGGAGAGAGTTACATAATGCAGGGCCATCTTTTTAACGGGGGGCATGATAGCCTCCCGTTTCGCTTATACTAGTAGCCGGCAGTTTTTTCTGAGGAGGATTACCCATGGGAAATAACGAAGGGTTCTGGTGGTATATAACGCTCGAGGGCAAGGATGAGAACGAGGAAGATCTTGCCGCCCTTGCAGATCTTTCAGGTAGCATCGGTTCCGAGATCAAGGAGTTTCCGGGGAAAGTGGCCCTCAAAGCCTATTACAGGAGCACACGGGATCTGGGGTTCTGGATAGGGAGGGTCCAGGAGGTCATATCTTCCTGGCCGGCCGTCAGGATAGTTGATATGGGCAGGATAGAGAACCGTCAGTGGCATACGGCCTGGAAAGAGGCCTTTCCCCCTTTGAAGGTCGGCCGGAGGTTCATTGTAATGGCTCCCTGGCACAAGGGAAAGGAGCCTGAAGGGTTGGTCCCCCTCTATATCTATCCTGGAAGTGCCTTCGGAACAGGTTATCATGAGAGCACCCAGATCGCTCTTGAGCTGCTCGAGGAGATGGTAAGCCCGGGCATCAAAGTCCTGGATGTTGGAACCGGATCGGGGATCCTTGCCATTGCCTGCATTTTGATGGGTGCCTCTGCGGTCGTGGCGATAGACAACGACCCGGCGGTCCTCCCGGAGGTCAGGGAGAATCTCAGGCTTAACGGGATCCCCGAAGGTTCAGTGGATGTCAGGACCGGAGACCTTCTTTCAGGTTTCAGCGGGAATGCGGACCTGTTATGCGCCAATATCGTTTTCGATCCCCTTGCCGTAATGTTACCCGGGGTGCCTGGTGTGCTTCCGGAGGGAGGTACTGCGATCTTCTCCGGGCTCACCTTGAAAGAGAGGCCGGCCTTCCTGACGATGCTTCCCTCCGGAGGCATGGTCCCTGTGAAGGAGATACGGAAGGGAGACTGGTGGGGTGTCGCTGCCTCGCGTAAGGCTTGATGACTCCAGCCGTGAATGCGCTTCCATCTGGCTTCTGGACCGAACCGAAAGCAGGCATCTTGTATCCGTAAGGCGCTGCAGGAACGGAGATCTTTTCGAAGGACTTCTTCCAGGGAAGAAATTGACCATGCGGCTTGAGATATCAGGCAGAGAGGCCAGGGGCATCGTTATAAGCGAAGAGGTCGAGCCCGTCAGGGGAAGTATCTGGCTCATGGCTGCGATCCTGAAAAGTGACCCCTTCGATCGTCTCCTGTCCCAATCAGTGGAAGCAGGGGCTTCCGTTATTGTCCCCCTTGTCTGCGTCCGTTCTGTCGTCGCAATGGAACCTGAAGGTACAGTTCGCAAGATGAAGAGATGGCAAAAGATATTGCATGAAGCAACAAAGCAGTGTGGTGCTGCGACTCCTCCGGAGCTGCATGAACCGGTAACACCCGGATCAATAGATCCGGCCAGGCTTCCGGCCATGAGGTTTGTTGCCGCGACAGGTTCCAGGGACAGCATCAGGCAATTCAGGGCAGCGAAGGAAGCCGCCATTGCGGTGGGGCCCGAGGGTGACTGGACAGATGAAGAGTTGGACATTCTTTGCACAAAGGGATTTATCCCGGTAAGCCTGGGTCCCAGGATCATGAGATCCCAGACCGCAGCTGTCGCAGCTGTATCTGCACTTGCCATGGCCATGGAGGGGAACGGCAATGAATGACCCTCTGGAAGGACTGAGGGTCCGTGTTGTTCCCATGGGATGCAGGACCAATATCTTTGAATCCGAATCCCTGTCCTGCTCCTTTTCTGAAGCCGGCGCGGAAGTCGTGCCAGACGGCGGTTTCGATGTCGCCGTGTTGATGACCTGCTCAGTTACCGCCGAGGCGGACAGGAAATGCCGACAGATGATCAGGCGCCTTCGCAGGGAAAGCCCTGGAGGTTTGATCGTAGCTTCCGGATGCTGGGCTCAGAAGGTCCAGGCCGGGCATGCAGGAGAACTGGGTGTTGATTGTCTTGTCGGCAACCGGATCAAAAGCCGGATCCCGGATATCGTCAGGGAGTTGCTGCTTGAGGAAGGTAAGCAGGAAAGTCCCAGGGTCGTAAGGGTGGACGTACAGGCAGACCATGATTGGGACCCTCTTTTCCTTTCCCGACCACAGGCGCGCACCAGGGCCTTTGTAAAGATCCAGGACGGTTGCGACCATCGCTGCTCCTACTGCATAATCCCGGACCTGAGAGGCAGACCGGTGGAAAGACCTCCGCAGGAGATCCTGGAGGAAGTGCGCAAGATAGCATCTTCCGGGTGTCCCGAAGTGATATTCACCGGGATAAATATCGGTATGTACGGAAAGAGTTCCGGAGCGAGTCTCGGAGAGGTTATAAAAAGGGCAGGAATGGTGCCGGGCATAAAAAGGATAAGGCTGGGTTCAATAGAACCCTTTGCCCTTTCAGAAGAACTGCTGGGTGATCTATCAGGCACCTCGAAGTTCTGTCCCCACCTGCATCTTCCCCTCCAGAGCGGGGATGCGGGGATCCTCAGAAAGATGAACAGGGGATACACGCCTCAGGAGTTCAAGGCCTGCGTCTCCATGGCAAGAAGGTTCCTTGGGGACGACCTCCATGTGAGCACCGATGTTATTGTGGGTTTTCCCGGTGAGAGCGAAGAGGCCTTTGATTCCACGCTGGGTCTGCTAGAAAGCGCTGGAATAGGGAGAGTGCATGTCTTCCCCTTTTCTCCGCGGGAGGGCACTCCGGCGGCCCTTTTGGAAGGCCGTGTACCCCCGGAAGTTAAAAATACAAGGCGTGATAAGGCCCTGGTCGCAGGGTCCGTTCTCCTTGAAGGGTATTCCAGCAAATGGCCAGGAAGGGAAGTGGAAGTCCTTGTCGAGACAAATTCCAATGGCATTTGCTCAGGACTTTCCCGGCACTTCCTCAGGGTGGAAGCCGCATCCGGGGCGATGCCAGGCGAAGTCATCCTTCTGACCCCCGATAGTTCAAAAAATGGGGTGCTTCACGGAAAGGTATGATATAATTCCCTACCAGATGTTATTGCGTCCCCTTGGCCGTCTCCGGGCTGGAGCAGGGTGGAGCGCATGCATTATCAGGGGGCTGATCCTTTGGAAAGGAACTGCGTTTTCTGCAGGATAGCCGAGGGAAGGGAAAAAGCGGATATCGTCTTCAGTGACAGGGATGTTATAGTAATAAGAGATATCCGTCCCAGAGCGCCGGTGCACCTTTTGGTGATCCCCAGGGAGCACGTGGAATCCGCCGATTCGGTTGAAGACCTCTCTCTGTGGTCTTCCCTGATGGGAACAGCAGCAAGGGTAGCCAGGGATATGGGCCTTTGCGCAGACGGGTATCGTCTCGTGGTCAACTGCGGAGCAGGATCTGGACAGACCGTTTTTCACCTTCATGTCCATCTGCTCGCCGGACGTCTTTTCGGCTGGCCGCCGGGATAACCTTGAGTGAGAGAGAAGGGGGGGAACGCAAATGACACAAGTCGTTCGACGCGATAACGAGTCCCTCGAAGATGCCCTCAAGCGATTCAAACGTGAAGTATCCAAGGGAGGCATTCTGCGCGAAGCGCGCAGGCGCAAGCATTACGAAAAACCCAGCGAAGCGAAGAAAAGAAAGAGAGAGGACGCTTCGAGGAAACGCAGGGGGAAGTAGTACGGTATGAACGGGCTTGAGGAAAGGTTGCACATGGAAATTGTTGCAGCCATGAAGAAGAGGGATACCTCTTCCCTTGTTCCGCTCAGGATGCTCAAGGCAGCCATCGACAATGCAAAGGTCGAGAAGGGCCGGATCGGCCCACTCTCCGATGATGATATTTTCGCCGTGATAAGGAGACTGGTAAAGCAGCGCAAGGAAGCTGCCGAGCAGTATTCTTCCGCGGGCGCCACGGAAAGGGCAGAGGAGGAGATCAGGGAATCGGTGTTGCTTTCCTCCTTCCTGCCGGCTTCCATGGCCGATGAGGATATCCTGTCTGTTGTCAGGAGGGTAACTGAAGAGACAGGAGCCCTGGGGCCGTCGGACCTTGGAAAGGTCATGGGCAGGGTTATGGCAGAATTAAAAGGCAAGGCTGAGGGTGAAAGGGTAAGGGAGACAGTTTCCCGGTACCTTGCATCCATTTAGAGAAAGTCACTTTTTAAAAGGGTCCCGCCGTAGGCGGGACCCTTTTTTGACTCCCTATACTCCATATGTAGTGGTATAATGCCTTAAACATCCTAAATACAGGGAGTTTTTTTATGCGTTGTCCAAAATGCGGTCTAATGGAGACCAGGGTCCTGGAGACCAGGACGGCAAACGAAGGGCGGATAATCCGCAGGCGCAGGGAGTGCCCCGGCTGCATGATCCGCTTTACCACCTATGAAAGGCTTGAGGATCGCCCCATGCTGTGGATCGTCAAGAAAAGCGGGCAGAGGGAGGCATTTGACAGGGAGAAGCTCCTGAGGGGACTGGCCAGGGCGTGTGAAAAACTTCCGGTCTCCCTTGAGCAGATAGAGGAAGCAGCCTCAAGGATCGAGGAGGCCCTGAGGGAGACAGGGCAGGGCGAAGTGCCAAGCCCGGAAGTCGGGTCTCTCGCCATGAAGGAGCTAAGGAACATCCACAAGGTCGCCTACGTCAGATTTGCCTCTGTTTACAGGGAATTTACTGACATCTCCAGCTTTGTAGAAGAGATCTCCAGGCTTCACGAAGAAAGGAATGGTCTTATATGAAGACCCTTGACGGGATCGCCCGTGAAGACACGCCGATGAACGAAACCCATTCCAGCGGAAGACAGATGCTGATCTTTCCCGGTCGGGCTGAATCCACAGATCTTGCCCTTATGGTCGATGCGCTGGCCCAGGAGGACCAGTCGCCGTGGAACGCCTCCCGCATAAGGGACGCTCTTGTCAAGGAGGCAGGAGTGGAGCCTTCTGTCGCCGGGGAGATCGCTGCCGAGGTTGAAAGCGATATCATGAGGCATGGAAGAGAAAGGGTCACCACCGCGATCATCAGGGAAATGGTCAACGTCAAGCTCTTTTTCCGGGGTCTCGACGCCAAACTAGCGGATCATTCAAGGCTTGGTCTTCCGGTGTATGACCTCGAGTCGATGATGCTTAATCCCAACAGGGAGAACAGCAACACCTCCCACAACCCGGAATCCATCAACCTTTCGATAGCCGAGATGATACTCAAGGAATATGCCCTTGGGAAGATCTTCTCACGCGAGGTGGCCAAGGCGCATCTTGGGGGAGACATCCATCTTCATGACCTGGGAATGGTAAACCGTCCCTACTGTTCCGGGCAGAGCATGGCTTACGTTATAAAATACGGTATCGATATTCCTTCGATAACAAGCGTTTCCTCGCCTGCACGTCACCCGGATGTCCTTCTCGCCCATATTCTCAAGATGACCTCGGTGCTTCAGAACAATTTTGCCGGGGCGATCGGCTGGGACGCTGTTAATGTCTTTTTTGCGCCCTTCCTCGTGGGACTTCCCTACGAGAATGTAAAGCAGCTTGCCCAGATGCTTATTTTCGAGTTCAACCAGCTGGCGGGGGGCAGGGGAGGGCAGGTCGCGTTCACGGACATCAATCTTTACTACGAGGTCCCCGACCATTTCAGGGATGTCCCTGCTCTCGGTCCTGGAGGGGTTCCGACGGGCAAGACATATTACCATTACAGGGAAGAATCAAAAGCTTTCCTTCGAGCCCTTTTCGAGGTCTATCTCAAGGGTGACAGCCGTGGTCAGCCCTTCTTTTTTCCAAAACCGCTCCTTCATATTACCGACAGATTTTTCGAAGAGCCGGGCTGGGAGGAGTTCCTTGAATTTGCATGTCTTGTCGCTTCGGAAAAGGGGAGCACCTATTTCGTATTTGACAGGGGTGGCGTGGCGAAACTAAGCGAATGCTGCAGGCTCAGTTTTGAGCTCTCCGAAGAGGATCTCGCGGAAGCGAAGACGCCATGGAAGATGCGTTACTGCGCTCTCCAGAACGTAACCATAAACCTTCCCAGGATAGCCTACAGGTCTGGCAACGACAGGGAAACCCTTTTTGAACTCCTGGACAGGGCAATGGAAACGGCGGCGGAGGCACACGTCCAGAAGAGAAGATTTCTCCAGGAGATATTGGCCCTGGGTTCAAAGGGGCCCCTTTCGGTTCTTTGCGTTGATCACGATGGAGAATCCTACCTCAGAATGAGCAAAAGCAGCCATCTGATTGGCATACTCGGGCTGGATGAAATGATCCACTCCTTCACCGGTAAAAGGATGCATACGGATAGTGATGCCATGGATCTGGGTCTTGCCGTAACCAGGTACATGGATCTCAAATGCCGCCAGCTGTCCGAAAGGTCTGGGCTGAAGATAGTTCTTGAGCAGACCCCTGCCGAGAGTACAGCCTATCGGCTGGCCAGGCTTGACCTGAAATTCTTTCCCGATCACGCGAAGCATTTCGTCAAGGGGGATATCGCCAGCGGTGAGATCTATTACACCAATAGCACCCACTTCGCGTATGACGCTGATCTTGACCCGGTTTCCAGGGTGACGATGGAGGGCCGTTTTCACCCTATGATCAATGCGGGCGCGATCTCTCACGTGTGGATGGGAGAGCACAGACCGGATCCGGGGGCACTGGCGTCCTTCGTCAGAAAGGCTTATGAAAGTTCCGAGAACGCCCAGATCGCCTTTAGCCCGGAGTTCACGATATGCAACAAATGCGGAAGAATGGAGAGGGGATTATTGGATTTATGTCCAGCCTGCGGTAGCGAAGATGTGGACGGGATCACAAGGATCAC
Source organism: Synergistaceae bacterium UBA4066 (assembly GCA_002383685.1). GTDB lineage: Bacteria > Synergistota > Synergistia > Synergistales > Thermovirgaceae > UBA4066. The sequence continues at coordinate 52,813 of DFZC01000030.1, forward strand.
AGGTTATTTCACGAGGACGTCATCCTGGAACGCTGGCAAAAGGGCTGAACTCAGGGATCGGACAAGGACGGCGGTCTGAAAAATGGACCGGGGAGTTCCTGTAGGTGGTTTTCTGCCTGTATCCTTTCTTGACTGGGCCGGGCATGTCGCCCCGGTCCTTTTCCTTTGCGGGTGCAATTTCAGATGCCCCTACTGCCATAACCCAGATCTTGTTTTTGCGGCTGAAGGTTCCCTCGATGCCGATGATGTCGTACATAAAGTCCTTGAAAGAAAAGATTTTCTCGATGGCATCGTGATCAGCGGGGGGGAACCCACTATTCACCGGGGATTTCCCCGCTTCCTTGATTTCCTGAAAAGGGAAACGGGTTTGAAGGTAAAGATCGATACCAACGGGAGCAATCCCAGAATGCTTGGGTCCCTTATAGCCGACGGTCTGATCGAAGCTGTTTCGATGGATATAAAGGCTCCGTGGAGAGATTACCCCCGGATCACAGGCAGCGGGCCTGACGAGGTGGCAGAATCCCTGGACCTGTTGCGCAGATCGGGGATCCTCCTTGAGACAAGAACCACCTTTGTCCCGGACCTCATGTCAATTGAAGATCTGAAAGAGATCAGGGAACAGGTTGGGCAGGGTACAATTTGGGTAATCCAGTCATTCAGGCCGGGTGATACCCTGGATCCTTCATTCAGGAATCTTGCCCCCCCCGACCCGGAAATACTTAAAGCCGCCTTCCCGGGTGTAATTGTCCGTTGATAGAGTATAATAATCAAGGCTAAACAATTGAATGAAATTGCGTTTCGCCCGCTGCAGGTGAGGACTTTTTGTTCTCGTTCGGAGCTGGCCTCTATTGGGAAGAGAGGTGGTTTATCCCTGAGTCGGCAGGTGTTTTAATGACCAGGCAAGGGCAAAATCGTGTAGAATCGTCTTTGCGGAGAACAATTATCTGGAGGTGAGCATAAGTGAAGAAAGGTCTTTTGTTAGGTTTGATCGTGGTTATCGCGGTCATCGGGTTTATGATGATGCAGGGGCAGAAAACCCCGGAAGCTCCGGCCCCCGAGCCGGCCCAGGAAGCCCCGGCCCCCGAGCCGGCCGAAGAACCAGCCGAAGAACCGGCTGAGGAGCCTGCTGCAGAGGAACCAGTTGCGGAAGCAGGTCCGATCCATATTGGGGTATACCTCCCCCTGACAGGTCAGAACGCGTTCGGCGGACAGCTTGAGCTTGACGGTGTCAGGATGGCTCACGAGGAGAAACCCGAAGTTCTTGGCCGCAAGGTGGAACTGTTCGTTGTGGACAACAAGTCGGACAAGGTTGAATCCGCCAACGCGGTCAAACGCCTGATCGAAAGGGAGAAAGCCGTGGCTGTTATCGGGACCTACGGTTCATCACTTGCCATGGCCGGCGGTGAAGTCGCCGAGAGCGCAGGTATCCCGATGGTCGGGACTTCCTGCACGAACCCTCTCGTTACACAGGGAAAGAAGTACATCTTCCGCGTTTGCTTTATCGATCCTCTTCAGGGTGCAGGTGCCGCAACCTATGCCAATAAGGTTATCGGTGCTACAAAGGCAGCCCTTCTAACGGATGTCGCCAACGATTACGCTGTTGGCCTTGCCGGATTCTTTGAAAGATCCTTCGTCAAGCTCGGCGGGGAGATCGTATCGAAGCTGAACTACAACTCCGGCGACCAGGACTTCACTGCCCAGCTGACAGAGATCATCAGCAAAGAGCCCGATATCCTGTTCATTCCGGCTTACTTTGCCGAGGGCGCCATCATCATGAAGCAGGCACAGGAACTTGGGGTCGAGTTCCAGATCATGGGCGGCGACGCCATGGACAACCCCCAGATAGTGGAGATCGGCGGCGATGCCGTTGAAGGTTTCGTGCACACCACGTTCCCCTATGATCCTTCGATGGAAGAGATGAACCCAGTGGCCAGGCAGTTCACTGACAACTGGATGGCCAAGCGTTCCGACGACCCGAATGTTAACGCAGCCCTGGGGTATGACTCCTACATGATCCTTATCGATGCCATAGAGCGTGCCGGAAGCGCAGATCCTGAGGCTATCACCGAAGCCCTTGCTGCAACCAGGGATTTTGAGGGCGTTACAGGTCTCACGACGATCAACGAAAGTCATGATGCCGAGAAACCGATCGGTATAGTACAGATCAAGGACGGAAAGAAGCAATACATAGCAACGATCGCTCCTGAGCTCTAGACAATAGCAGAGCCGCCCTCCACGGGAGAGTCAATGGAGTATGTGCGGGGGAGGGGATCTTCTTCCCCCGCCTTTTACGTGATAACAAGGGGGAGCTCATATGAGCCTGGCAATGTTCATTCAGCATTTTTTCAACGGTCTCACCCTGGGAAGCCTCTATGCCCTGATAGCCATAGGCTATACCATGGTCTACGGGATTCTCAGGCTTATCAATTTCGCCCACGGCGAGATCTTCATGATGGGGGCCTATTTCGTATTCTGGGGTGTGACCCTTTTCCGGCTGCCATGGTTCGTTGCAGTGATCGGCGCTATCCTGGTCACGTCCTTCGCAGGCATAATGGTGGATCGGGTTGCCTACAAACCTCTTCGCGACGCGCCGAGGATCTCGGCCCTGATCAGTTCGATAGGAGTATCGTTCTTTCTTCAGAACTTCGCCATCGTGGTTTTCTCCGCCATTCCGCGCCAGGTCCAGAGGCCTGACTGGCTGGTCAAGGTTATCATAGTGGGAAAGGTCCGCATTCTCCCTCTGACTATTGTTGTCCCCATCCTTTCGTTCGTCCTGATGATGGGGCTGCTTTATATCGTATATAAGACCAAGCCGGGGCTGGGCATGAGGGCCATATCAAAGGATATCGAGACAAGCCGCCTGATGGGTGTCCCGGTAAACAGGATCATCGCCCTGACTTTCGGGATAGGTTCGGCACTGGCTGCCGCATCAGGGATAATGTGGGCACTCAGGTATCCCCAGCTGCAGCCTGTAATGGGGGTCATCCCGGGCTTCAAGGCTTTCATAGCCGCCGTTTTCGGCGGGATAGGTTCCATTCAGGGGGCTGTAATAGGAGGACTGATCCTGGGTTTCATGGAGATAATGATAGTAGCTTTTATGCCTTCCCTGGCCGGTTTCAGGGATGCCTTTGCCTTCGTTCTTTTGATCATCATTCTTCTCATCATGCCTACCGGACTAATGGGTGAGAAGCTGGAGGATAAAGTATGATCGACCCGAAACGGAAGAGAAATTACTCGCTCAACGGAGTTATGGTGCTACTTCTTGCCGGCTTCCTCTACTGGGCCGGCGGCAATCTTGACGGCTACAAGATCCAGATAATGAACCTGATAGCCGTCAATATCATACTTGCCCTCAGCCTTAACCTTATTTACGGATTTACAGGGCTCTTCTCGCTGGGTCATGCAGGCTTCATGGCAATAGGCGCCTATACATGTTCCCTGCTTATCCTTCCCGCTGCACACAAGCAGGCCATGTTCATACTACAGGCGCCGATGTGGCCCTTCTCGGTCATGCATGCCCCCTTTCTGGTGGCAGTGGTCATCGCAGGACTTGTTGCGGCCTTCTTCGGGATATTGATCGGTCTCCCCGTATTGAGGCTTGGCGGGGATTACCTGGGAATAGCGACCCTGGGTTTTGCCGAGATCATAAGGGTTCTTGCTAACAACATGCCCCGCGTCACCAATGGTGCACTGGGACTCAAGGGTATCCCGTCGTACTCGAACTTGTGGTGGAATTATGGCTGGTGTGTGCTGACCCTGTTCGTGATAATGCGGCTTGTCAGGAGCAATTTCGGGAATACTCTCAAAGCCATAAGGGACGATGAAATTGCCGCAAGGGCCATGGGTATCAATACCTTCCGCTACAGGCTTACCTCCTTTACCCTGGGAGCCTTCTTTGCAGGGGTTGGGGGAGCTCTTCTGGCAAGCCTTCTGACGACCATCGACCCGAAGATGTTCCTGTTCATACTTACTTTCAACGTTCTGATGATAGTAGTTGCAGGGGGTCTTGGTTCGTTAACGGGAACAGTTCTTGCCGGGGTAGTGATCACGGTACTCCTTGAGTGGCTGAGATTCGTCGAGAACCCCATCTCATTGGGTAACATGACCATACCGGGTGTGCCGGGGATGCGTATGGTCGTCTTTTCATTGGCCCTTCTTTTCATAATCCTCTTCCGGCATCAGGGGATAATGGGGAGACGGGAGTTCAGCTGGGACTGGTTTTTCGGACTTTTCCGCAAGCGGGGTGAGGCCCGATGAAACGGAATGGCACGATTCTGGAGACAGAAGCTCTTGCCATGCGGTTCGGAGGGCTCTTGGCGGTAAGGGATTTCTCCATTAAAGTACCCGAGGGCAGGATAGTCGGTCTTATCGGTCCTAACGGGGCAGGAAAGACGACCTGCTTCAATATGATCACGGGTTTCTACAAGCCTACCGAGGGGCGGATCATTTTCAACGGACAGGACATTACGGGGTGGGCCCCCCACAATGTCTGTGCAGCAGGCATAGCCCGTACCTTCCAGAACATACGGCTTTTCCACACAGCGAGCGTTCTCGAGAACGTAATGGTGGGAGCAAGGGTTCGCCAGAGAACTTCCTGGTGGCACGCCCTTCTCAACCTTCCGTCCTACTGGAAGGAGGAGAGGGAGATCAGGGATAAGGCGATGTACCTGCTGGAGGCAGTCGGACTGCAGGGTCTTGCGGGAGAGGAATCAGGCGGGCTGCCCTACGGGGCCCAGAGAAGGCTGGAAATAGCAAGGGCCCTGGCCACGGATCCTTCGTTCCTTCTCCTCGACGAACCCGCTGCTGGCATGAATCCCAACGAGACCCAGGAACTTATGGGTTTTGTAAAGGATATACGGTCCCGTTTCAACCTTACGGTCCTGCTCATAGAACATGACATGAAGGTCGTCATGGGGATCTGCGAGCATATATGGGTCCTTGATTACGGCGTAATGATAGCGGAAGGAAGGCCTGAGGAAATACAGTCTAACCCCAGGGTCATAGAGGCCTACCTGGGAGAGGAGTTCATCCAGGATGCTTAGGATCAGAGACCTCAACGTTCATTACGGTGGTATCCACGCAATTAAAGGTATCTCCCTTGAGGTACCCAGGGGTAAGATCGTGACGCTTATTGGCGCGAACGGAGCCGGAAAGAGTTCCACCCTCAGGGCGATAGCCGGGATCGTCAAAAAAAGCGGCGGCTCCATCCAGCTCGAAGGCAGGGAGATCGGGGGGCGCCCGGCTGAGGATATCGTCAAGGAAGGGATCATGATGGCTCCGGAAGGACGCAAGATCCTTCCCCACCTGACCGTCCTGGAGAACCTTATGCTTGGGGCCTTCAGCAGAAGCGACCGGAAAGCAATAGCCAAGGACCTTGAATGGGTCTATGAACTTTTCCCTAGACTCAAGGAGCGTGTCTGGCAGAAGGGAGGCACCCTTTCGGGGGGAGAACAGCAGATGCTGGCTGTGGGCAGGGCCCTGATGGGATCCCCGCAGCTCCTGATGCTCGATGAACCTTCTCTCGGTCTGGCTCCTTTGCTGGTAAAGGAAGTTTTCGAGATCATAAGGACCATAAACAGCGAAGGGAAAACGGTGCTCCTGGTGGAGCAGAACGCCTTTGCGGCCCTCAAGATAGCCGATGCGGCCTATGTCCTCGAGGTAGGGAGGATAGTGCTCTCAGGTACCGGAGAGGAACTGCTCAACGATCCAAAGGTTCGGGAAGCATATCTGGGAGGCTAGAGTGCGGGCAGGGGGTAGTCTGCCCCCTGCCCGAAATGAGCGCCCTTGTTGGACGCTCCAGGAGGTGGATGCTCCCTTGACCGTCTGGAATCTTCCGAATATTTTGAGCTTGTCGAGGGTCTTTCTGGCACCCCTGGTTATGGTATTTCTGACACTCAGGGGACAGTACGGCAACATACTGGGCCTGCCTTTCGGCGACATTCTGGCCGGCCTGGTATTTACGATCGCTGCCCTTACCGATACTTTTGACGGTTATTTTGCCCGCAAGCATGGAATGGTGACCAACCTGGGGAAGCTCATAGATCCCCTGGCAGACAAGATCCTTGTAATAGCCGCCCTTATCTCGCTGGTCCAGCTTCAGCGTCTCCCTGCATGGATAGTTGTAGTGATCATTTCCAGAGAGTTCTTTGTTACAGGGTTGCGAATGGTTGCGGCCTCGGAGGGTGTGGTAATACCGGCATCCCGGGGGGGCAAGATCAAGACAGTGACCCAGATCGTGGCCATCCTCATCGTTATTTTCAACCTTCCCGGAGGTCTGTTGGCCATGTGGATAGCTATGATAGCCACTTTGTGGTCAGGAATGGATTATCTGGTGGAGGGGAAGAAACTTCTAGTGTGACCTTAATATCATCGGTGCTGCTTTTACTCCCGATGGGATGTGACAGGTAATTTCCCGCAGGGTGATATAATTTTCTCGCAAACAGACGAGCCCGCAACTGAAAAGGATCTTCCAGCCGAGCTGAAGAAAAGCCATAGGGAGGTCTTTAGGATGGCAAGGAAGATACAACCGGAACCTTTCCGGATCAGGATGGTCGAACCCGTTACGGTACCCGACCGGCAGCAGCGTGAAGAAGCTCTCATCAAGGGGCACTTCAACATGTTCGGATTGACTTCGAGGGATATTTACATCGATCTTCTGACCGACTCCGGGACCGGTGCAATGAGCAAACAGCAGTGGTCGGCCCTTTTGAGGGGGGATGAAGCATACGCCGGGGCCGACAGTTTCTTTGCCCTGAAGGATGCCGTCAGGGAGGTTCTGGGCTTTGACTACGTTATCCCGGCACACCAGGGCAGAGCTGCCGAGAACGTGGCTTTCGGCACACTTCTCAAAAAAGGTGATGTAATACCTTTCAACATGCCTTTTGACACGACCAGGGCGCATATTTTCAATATGGGCGCCAATCCCGTCGACTGTGTGATCGACGAAGCTTTTGACCCTGGATCCGATCATCCCTTCAAGGGGGATGTGGATATCAGCAAACTTGAAGGGGTAATAGAACAGTACGGAAAGGAACGGATCCCCCTGATAATGGTAACGGTGACCAACAATTCGGGAGGGGGGCAGCCGGTCAGCCTGGCCAACTTGCGGGCAGTATCGGCGGTGGCCAGGAGGGAAGGGATCCTGTTCTTCCTTGATGCCGCAAGGATGGCCGAGAATGCCTGTTTCATAAAGCTCCGGGAAAAGGAATGCGCCGACATGACGGTAGCCGGTATTCTCAGGGCCATGATGGACTGCGTGGATGCCATAACCGTTTCCTGCAAAAAAGATCCCCTTGTCAATATAGGCGGGATGATATGCTGCAGGTCGGAAGAACTTTACCAGAAACTTCTTCCCAGGGTCATCCTTTACGAGGGGTTCGTCACATACGGAGGTCTTGCCGGAAGGGATCTGGAAGCTCTCGCACAGGGTTTGAAAGAAATGACTGACGAACAATACCTGGCTCACAGAATAGCCCAGGTGGCCTATCTCGGGGACATCCTGGATGACGGAAAAGTCCCCTTCGTAAAACCCGCCGGGGGGCATGCCATCTTCATTGATGCTGCGGCTTTCCTCCCCCATATTCCCCAGAGATATTACCCTGCCGATGTCCTTGGGATAGAGATCTACCGGGAGGCCGCCATCAGGGGGATAGGCCTGGGGGCCCTGGCCTTTGCGACTGAGGATGAAAGCACCGGGGAGATCCTTATGCCCAGGCTTGAACTCTTCAGGCTTGCCATCAATCGCAGGACCTATACCAACAGCCACATGGAATATGTGGGCGAATCAATAGTGAAGGTTTACCAGCGACGGGACAGTATCAGGTACGGACTGAAGGTCTCCTATGCCCCTCCCGTAAAAGGGCTTCACCACTTCCTTGCCCACCTGGAACCCTTCGATCTGAAATAGCCGTTTGGAGGGGGCGGTACATGGCCGCCCCCTTTTTTTGACGCCCTCCCCGGTGGAGAATATAATGTCTCTCTGAAAGCAACGCCCCGCTACCGCATACGCCGATCGAGGTGAAGTTGATGTTTGAAGGTTTGAAAAAGACCCTGGGGCTCGACCGCAACGAAAGGACCCTGAAACGATATTCGTCGGTCGTTTCGAAGATAAACAGCCTGGAACCCGAAATGCAGGGGCTTTCCGATGAAGACCTGGCATCACTCGGGGTCAGGTTCAGGGACAGGGTAAAGAACGGGGAGACCCTTGACGGGCTTCTTCCGGAAGTGTTCGCCGCTGTCCGCGAAGTATCAAGGCGAACCCTCGGGCTCAGGCATTTTGATGTACAGCTTATGGGCGGCATGGCCTTGCACGAGGGGAAGATCGCAGAGATGAAGACCGGTGAGGGTAAAACCCTGGTCGCCACCCTTGCCGTCGTTCTCAACGCTCTGAAGGGCGAGGGCGTCCATCTTGTAACGGTCAACGACTACCTTGCGAAACGCGATGCTGAATGGATGGGACCTATCTACAGGTTCCTGGGTCTTTCCGTGGGGGTAATATTCGCATTCATGGACCAGGCCGAGAGAATGGAGGCCTATCGCGCAGACGTAACATACGGAACGAACAGCGAGTTCGGATTCGACTACCTCAGGGACAACATGGCCGTTCATTCGTCACATCTCGTACAGCGGGAGCACTCTTTCATAATCCTTGACGAGGTCGACTCCATACTGATCGATGAGGCAAGGACGCCCCTGATAATATCGGGTCCTTCAGAGGACAACGTCGAAGTGTACAAGAAGGCCGACGAAGTTGCCAGGAAACTGCGAAGGGGCGAGGATTTCGAGCTGGACGAAAAGGAAAGGAACGTTGCACTTACCGAAACGGGTATTGCAAAATGCGAAAAGGTATTGGGTATTCCCGATCTCTTCACGGATTACGAAAGGTCCGAACTGGGGCACAGGATAGTCCAGGCGCTGAAGGCCCACCACCTTTTCCAGAGGGATGTCCACTACGTCAACAAGGACGGCGAGATAGTAATTGTTGACGAGTTCACGGGAAGACTGATGTTCGGGCGCAGGTATTCAGATGGCCTTCACCAGGCGATAGAGGCCAAGGAGAAGGTGCAGGTAGGCAGGGAGAACCAGACCCTCGCCACCATAACCCTCCAGAACTTTGTCAGGATGTACCGCAAAGTGGCAGGGATGACAGGAACAGCCGCTACCGAAGAGGAAGAATTCAAGGATATCTACGGTCTTGAGGTAGTTGTGATACCGACTCACATGCCGATGATACGGCGTGACAACCCGGACGTGATATTTCGCAGCAGGCAGGAGAAATTTGCTGCCGCGGCTGACGATGTTGAAGAGACGTACAGGACGGGACAGCCCGTCCTCATAGGGACCACCTCAATAGAGAGCTCCGAGACACTGGGAAAGATCCTGAAGGCCAGGAAGATCGACCATCGAATACTCAACGCCAAGTATCATGAAATGGAGGCAAATATTGTTGCCCAGGCGGGAAGGCTTGGCGCTGTTACGGTTGCGACTAATATGGCCGGCAGAGGTACCGACATAGTCCTCGGCGGCAACCCCCTCTTTCTTGCCAGGGAGGAATCTCTCCGGAAGGGTATCGATCCCCAGGTTGACACAGGGGTTTTTGAAAGGGTCCTTGCTGACAAGCAGGAAGAGTGCAGGGAAGAACACTCCCGCGTAGTGGAACTGGGAGGTCTCAAGATCATAGGGACCGAGAGACACGAATCCCGACGTATTGACAATCAGCTCAGAGGCAGAAGTGGTCGTCAGGGTGACCCGGGCTGCAGCACCTTCTACCTTTCGCTGGAGGATGACCTTCTTCGTCTTTTCGGCTCGGACAGGATCAGCGGTTTCATGGAAAAACTGGGCCTTGAGGAAGGTGAATACATAGAGCATGGCCTTTTGACGAAAGCGATCGAATCGGCCCAGAAGAGGGTTGAGGAGTTCCATTTTGATATCAGGCGCCAGCTTCTGATGTATGACAATGTAATGAACCAGCAGAGGGAAGCAATATACCAGGAACGAAGAAGGATACTGACTGAAACCGACCTTGCCGGACACGGGCGCCAGCTTGTGGAAGATGCCCTGGAAAGCATCCTTGAACGATTTTTCGCAGGGGAAGGAGAACCGCAGCCTCAGGCGGTTATAGTGCCCCTGAAGGGTGTTTTTTGGCCAGGTCTTGATGAGCATCTTAGTGGTGTGGAATCTCCCGAAGACCTTGGATCAGCCAGGGAGAAGATCTTCAGGGAGGTTATAGGGAGAGCCAATGCAAGGCTTGAAGAGCTTGGACCTGAAAACTCCACTGAAATGATCAGGTTCCTGCTTCTGAATGTCCTGGATTCAGCCTGGAAAGAACACCTTCTTGCCATGGACGAACTAAGGAGGGGTATAGGACTGCGTGCAATAGGCCAGAAGGACCCCCTTCTAGAATACCAGTTCGAATCATATAATCTTTTCCAGGAAATGATGGAAAGGGTCCGTCTTTCATTTTCTCAGTACTTCTTCAGGGTAACGGTAACGTCCCGGGAACAGGAGGCAGCCCTGACAGATGACCGGCGAAGGGAATCAAGGGAGATGGCCTTTCCCCTTCCATCACAGCAGCCTGAAAGTCAACCCAGGCCGCAGCCTGTGAGGAACGTCAAAAAAGTGGGACGGAATCAGCCCTGCCCCTGCGGGAGCGGTAAAAAATACAAGCACTGCTGTGGCAGGAATGTCTAGGATCAAATCATCAAGTCCTGTTCCCCCCGGACGCGAGGGAGTGAGTTTTTTTGAGGTTGAGAACATTCTTGGGGACAATTGTATTGGCGGCCCTGATCTTTTGCTGCGGTACCGTTCAGGCGCAGGATATAACGGCGAGACTATCCAGATCCCTCACGGAGGCCCCATCCCTTGATGTTCTGGGGTCAGAAAGGGGATTCGTTATTCTCAGAGAGATAGATTATCGTCTCCTGGCAGACGGCAGGATGGAAAGAACTACCCTCTGGTTCATCCATGAGGGGGGAGGCCTTCCGGAAACATGGAGGAACTGGGAGATCATCTCCCCTGAGGGTGGAGATGCCACGGTGCTGGAGTCGGCTCTTTACGACCCCAACACCAAAAGGATCCAGTACCCCCTTATACCGGTGGAGGCGGAAAAGGACGGGGTCAGGATGATAGAAGTCCGGCTCCCCAACAGTTTTGAGGGGAATATCCTTGCCTTGTCATACCGGCAGGTCTTCCCCACCCGCATGAACATAGAGGATGCCCTCCCTGTAGACCTTGACCTCGCCCAGTGGGAACAGAGGTTCACCCTGACGGTGCCGTCAGGTACGATCCCGGAATGGGCGGGTGAGGGCATCCCTGATCCTCAGGTCAATGCTGGCGGTGCCGAGGACACCTACTCGTGGAGCATCATCAACACTCCGGTAGGCGACAGGGGAACTCTTTCACCAACTTCAGGGCGCTGGCTTTTTTTCAGCCTCAAGAAAGGGTTGCGTTATGCTCTTGCTGATGCTGCCGCTCTGGCCGGTTCCGTAAATAATCCACCCCCTGCAAGGGTGGTCTCCTTGATCTCGGACTCGAACAAGACCAGGGGTGGCGAGAGGATAATGGAATACGTGAATGATCCTGTCAGGCTGGACAGGACCCTCCCGCGGGATCTTGTCAGGAATTCTCTGGACATACCCTCCGATGGACCATGGACGGAATGGGAGGCATCCTTTCTGCTGGTCTCCTGGCTGAAAAGAGCCGGTTGGGCTGCGGATGTTATTTGGGAACCTCTTTTACCGGTGGGGGACGACTCGCCCGCCACGCTTAAGATATGGAACAAGCCTGTTCTTTCAGTAACCCCCCCCGCGGGCAAGTCATACATGTTCGAGATAGGTCAGGCAGTAAGGCCGGGGTCTATGCCTCCAAGGCTTTGGGGAAGGACCGTTCACTCTCTCGAGGGAAGCAACCCCTCGAGGCAGATCATCCCTGCAGGTGGAGCTGCAGATCACAGGCTTTCCTTCAACTGGAAACTTGAATTATCACCCGGAGGCCTGGCCACAGGGGAACTGGTAATTACGGTAAGGGGTGCCTGGTCCGAGACACTGACAGCAGGATCTGTGCCTGCATCGACCCTCGCAGAGGGTATCCTTTCTTCGTTCGTATGGCCTTCCCTGCCAGGCTTCTCCTCCTATGATCCGGTCCTGGAGCCATTTGGAAGCGGCTTCCGGATAACCGTCCCGGTCAGCACCCAGATCGGTATCCCCGGAGGGGAAGGGCTCCTTGTCAGGATGCCGTCGGTAATTATGCCCTGGCAGAATTCGATCGCTGAAAGAGGGGTCCCGAGCGGCATAAGATATCCTTTTGTTTACGAACAGTCCATTGAGATAGATCTTCCGGAAGGGTTCGAGGTTATGGTGCTTCCGGCACTGCGCCCTTACGACGCGGGTTCAGTGAGGCTTGAGGAGAGTCTGAGGGTAAGGAAGAACCAGACCCTTTCCGGAGAGCAGAAGATCGTAGTTTCCAGCACCAGGCTCGATGACCAGATGAAACAGGCAGTGGCGAACGCGGTCCGGCAGGGGCTTGGATGGTCAGGCGCAACGATCCCACTGAGAAAAAGGTAACGGTGAACGGGGTGAAGCCATGAGAAAGGATATTTCCGAGGTTATAACAGAAATGCTCCAGGAGTCCATTCAGAAGGCTGCCTGTGAAAAGGGAATTTCCCTGGATGGAATGCCGCAGGTGGAGATAGAGAGAGGGCGAAGGGAAGGCCAGGGCGACTGGGCCAGTAATGCAGCGATGCAGTTTTCCAGGTTTTTCGGAGAAAAGCCTGTCGAAGTTGCCCGCAGGATCGTCTCCCACCTTCCAGAGGATCCGCTTGTGGAAAGAGTGGAGGTGGCTGGTCCTGGATTCATCAATTTCTTCCTGTCCAGGTCCTGGATGACGGGTATTATCGAACATGTCCTGGATCGCGGAGATGATTTCGGAAGAGTGAATTCAGGAGGTGGTAAAAGGGTCCAGGTCGAGTTCGTAAGCGCCAATCCTACCGGCCCTCTGCATGTTGGGCATGGGAGAGGTGCCGCGGTAGGTGATATTTGCGCCAGGATCCTTTCATTTGCCGGTTGGGAAGTGGAAAGGGAATATTACATCAACGATGCCGGTCTCCAGATGGAACTTCTGGGGAGATCCACCCAGTCCAGATACTTTGAGATCTGCGGACGACCCGAGATCGCGCCCTTCCCCGAGGACGGATACAAGGGCGGGTACATATACGATCTTGCGAGGGATGTATTGGATAAAGAGGGAGAGCGTTTTCTCGAACAGCCCCCGGAAGGGTCGCTCCCCTTTTTCACGGATTACGCAGGAAGGGTGATCCTTGACGGGATCAAAAAGGACCTCTCCGATTTCGGGGTGAAATTCGACGTCTGGTTCTCCGAGAGATCACTATATGACGGCGTACGTGTTCCGAGGATGCTCGAGACCCTTAAAAAGAACGGATTCGCCTTTGATGCCGAAGGTGCCACCTGGTTCAAGGCTACGGCCTTTTCAGACGACAAGGACCGTGTGCTTATCAGGAGCAACGGGGCACCCACATACTTTGCCTCTGACATAGCCTACCACAAGGACAAGTTCGACAGGGGATTCGACATGGTAATCGATGTCTGGGGCGCAGACCATCACGGCTATATACCCAGGATGAAGGCGGCAGTTCAGGCTCTTGGAAGGAAGGAGAGCGACCTCCAGGTACTGCTGATACAATTTGTCAATCTTCTCAGGGGGGGGCAGCAGGTCTCTATGTCCACCCGTTCCGGCGAGTTCGTCACGTTAAGGGAGGTAATTGACGAGGTGGGGGTCAATGCGACCAGGTACTTTTTCGCCATGAGGCGTTCAGACAGCCACCTTGATTTTGACCTGGACCTCGCGAAGAGCGCATCGACGGACAACCCGGTCTTTTATGTCCAGTACGCCCATGCAAGGATCCACAGTATTTTCCGTGAAGCTCTGGCCAGAGGTGTCAAGGTACCGGCAATTAACGAAACAGATCTTTCCGTTCTGGTCGAACCGGAAGAGACAGCATTGACAAGAAGGCTTTCAGCCTTTCCGGAGGAAGTCGAGAAGGCTGCGGCCGACCTGGCCCCGCACAGGATAGTGTTCTATGCCTACGACCTGGCAGGGGATTTCCATTCCTTCTACAACGCCCACAGGGTCCTGGGAGTGGAACCGGAACTGGAGTCCGCAAGGCTTGTCCTTGCAGAAGCCTCCCGGATAGTTCTTGCGAACTCCCTCTCACTGCTGGGGATCAGTGCCCCGGAGCAGATGTAGGGATGATCCGTTTGCGCTGGGTGGCTCTGATCACGGCAGGTCTCTGCTTCCTGGCGATCATGGGAACAGCCTATATCCTGGAACTCAGGAAGATCGGCAGGCTGGGTTCCATAGTGGATGAACGCATGGACCGACTTGTGGCGATCACAAGGGATGTACAGGTCCTCAAGGAGAAGATCCTTTTCTACAAGACCCCGGAAGGTGTTGCCAGGCTGGCAAGGGAGCAGTTCAATCTTACCTACCCGGGGGAAAGGATCTTCCGGATAGAGCTCGTATCGGGAGACTCCTTGCCGGGAGTCTCCCCGTAGCGTATAATGTCTTGCCGTATGTCCCTGTTTCCCCCGAAGAGGGGAGACCATAGGCCAAAGGGAGGAGGTGAATGACGTGCGACCATACGAAATGGTTACGATCTTTCAGGCTGATCTTGAAGACCACAAGGTTGCCGTTGAGGAGATCGAAGGAGTCGTGCGCAACCTGGGAGGCGAGGTAGGAAAGACCAGTCTCTGGGGAAAGAGGCGTTTTGCCTATCCCCTGAAGAAACAGACGGATGGTTATTATGCTGTCCTTTCCTTCAGTCTTGATCCATCACAGGTGAGCGAACTCGAACGGCTTTTGAAACTCAAAACCCAGGTGCTGAGACACCTGGTAGTATCTCTTGACGAAGCCTAGGGAGTGATACAGATGGCCAGAGGTTTCAACAAGGCGATCCTTATGGGCAATCTGGCCCGGGATCCTGAGGTCCGGTATACCACTTCGAAGCAGGCAGTGGCCAAGTTGACCGTCGCTGTCAACCGCCAATGGAAGAACAGGGATGGCGAGGTTCAGGATCAGGCTGACTTCATACCGGTGGTTGTCTGGGGGTCCCAGGCTGAAAATTGCGAGAGATACCTCCGCAAGGGGAGTCCCGTACTGGTGGAGGGAAGGATCCAGGTCCGCAACTACGAGTCAGGGACCGGCGAGAGACGCTGGGTGACGGAAGTTGTGGCCCAGGGTGTGACCTTTCTCGGGGCCCGCAAGGAAAGCGGGGAAGGATTTTCGCCTGACACAGATACGGGATCAAGGGGCGGAAGCCTCAGGGAAAAGGGTTTCGGGGACGAATTCGTGATGGATATTTCAGAGATGGATGACGTCAAGGACGAGGGAGAGGACGCTGATATCCCCTTCTAGATAGGGTTGGAGCGTCCACTTGAAAGGAGGATCGTTATGGCATTTGCACCGCGGGGCAACACCAACAAGAGGAACAAAAGGAGAAAACCTAAAGTCTGTCTTTTCTGCGTGGACAAGATCGAACATATAGACTACAAGGAAGTTGACAAACTGAGGAAATATATAAGCGAACGGGGCAAAATTGTCCCCAGGAGGGTAACGGGGAACTGTGCAAAGCATCAGAGGCAGCTTACTGATGCAATAAAAAGGGTCCGTTACCTTGCGCTTCTTCCCTATAGCGCCGAATAGGATCAACTGCCCGTGTTTTTTCGCGGGGGGAGGAGCCCAGGCTTCTCCCCCCGCATTGTTAGGGAGGTAGTTTAATGGACAGGACCAGAGCGCTTGTTGAGTCGTCCCTTCTGGTGGCCCTGGCTGTAGCACTTTTTCTGGCAGGTCACCTTCTCCCCCTGGTAGGTATGGTTTTCTCCCTGGTCTGCCCGGCGCCGCTTGTTGTTCTGGGTCTGAGGCAAAGCCTGGGGAGGGCTGTCCTGGGAGTGGTTGCGGCAACGATCATAATCGCCGCCTTTACCGGGGTAGTAGGGGCCCTGTTTTTCTGCCTGGGTTTCGGTTTTCTGGGCATAGCTCTGGGGGCGCTGGGAAGACGTTACCCGAAAGCCGTGGACATTATCCTCTACGGGGTGCTGGTCTCTCTGGGAAGTAAACTCCTCCTGATGGCCGTAGCGATCAAATTGACAGGGATAAATCCCTTTGGCCTCGAAGAATCCCAGATCATGCCCATGGTGGAAAGATTCGCTTCGGTCTACTCTAGCATGGGTATGTCCGAGGAATCCATCTCGTCGGCAATGGAACAGATGCGAGCCTCTCTCGGGCTGATACCGGTCATCTTCCCTGCTCTGCTTGTTATGGCCGCAACCGTCGATTGTTTTCTGAGCTACATAGTCAGTGCAGTTGTTCTGAAGAGGCTCGGCAGGGAGACACTCCCACGGCTGCCCGATTTCTGTCACTGGCGATTCCCGAAGAGCGTCTTCTGGGCATTACTGGTATCAATAGGGCTTCACGCCGCAGGGAACTATTTCCAGGGGTTGTCTTTTCTTGAAAAGGCGGGCCTGAATTTGCGGCTCCTTATCACTGTTCTTTTCTTTTTTCAGGGTCTGGCCGTGGCCTGGTACCTTATGCAGACCAGGGGTTTCGGACGGGTTGCCCGTTTCGGGGTGACGGCACTGATCTTTTTTGTATCATTTCTTGCGCAGATAATCCTGATATTGGGTATTATTGACATGTGGTTCGACTTGCGTTCCAGGTTTCGGGGGGGAATATCATGAAAGTTATCCTGCTTTGCGACGTTCCAAAACTCGGGAAGAAGGGCGATCTGGTCGAGGTTGCCGAAGGCTACGGAAGGAACTTCCTCCTTCCCAGGAAAATGGGCGAGGAAGCCACCAGGGAAAAACTCCAGGAGTGGCATCAGCGTCAGAAGTCGAAGGAGACCCGTGTCAGGAAGGAAGAGGAAGAGGCCAGGTCGAACAGGGCCAAACTTCAGGGCAAACAGGTGGTCCTCAGAGCGACAGCCGGAGAGAAAGGCAAACTTTTCGGCAGCGTGACAGCAGCCCAGATCGCCGGTCAGATCGAAGGCAGGTTCGGGGTACCCGTTGACAAAAAGGATATCAGGATCCCCGGTCCTATCAAGGAGTTGGGATCGTTCCCATTCTCGCTGCGGCTTTACCCCGGGGTGGAGGCTGAAATGACGGTCCTGGTGGAGGGCGACCAGGTTGAGTGACCATCTGTTCGAAAGGATACCCCCTCATAGCCTGGAGGCCGAAAGAGCAGTTATAGGCGATTGCCTTCTGGATGCCGATGCCCTTACGGTCTCCCTTGATGCTCTTCTGCCTGAGGATTTTTACGACGGGACCCATCGGCAGGCATTCCAGATAATGAGGGAGATGGCCGAGAAAGGCAAACCGGTTGATTCTCTTACCTTCTACGATGAACTGACAAGGCGAGGACTTGTTGCGACCCTGGGGGGTCAGGCATTTATTGCCGGCTTTGTGGACACTGTTCCGACGACGGCCAATGTAGAGTATCACGCAAAGATCGTCAGGGACAAATCAATTCACAGAAGACTGATCCAGGTCGGCGCGGAGATCGCGAGGCTCGGCTATTCCGAGGACAGGGAACTTGAGGATGTGATGGACCAGGCCGAGAGAGCTGTCTTCGAAATAACCCAGAGAGGCAGCCAGGCTCCCTTCAGAAGGGTTGGTGATGTCCTTGGACCGACATTCCGCGACATAGAGGAAAAATTCCATTCTCCCGACAGTTCCGTTACGGGTGTCCCCAGTGGTTTCGATGATTTTGAGCGTTTGACGGGAGGTTTCCAGCCGGGAAGCCTTAACATAATTGCCGCAAGACCCTCCATGGGGAAAACCGCCCTGGCTCTGGATATTGCCATGTATGCCTCTGTTGAACGGGGCATCCCGGTGCTTATGTTCAGCCTTGAGATGGGCGCCGAGCAGCTTGTTCAGAGGATGCTGGGTTCCAGGGCAAGGGTCAACGTTCATGACCTTAGAACGGGCATGTTCCACGAGAGTGCCTGGGAAAGCCTGGCGGAAGCGGCAGGGGATCTGTCAAAGGCACCATTTTACATTGATGACAGTTCAGTTTTGACCACCCTGGAACTCAGGGCAAGGGCAAGGCGTTTCAGGTCCAAGGTTATGAAGACCGGCAATGGACTTGTTGTGGTCGATTATCTTCAGCTCATGCAGGTTACCAGGAGGATCGAAAGCAAGCAGCAGGAAGTGGCGGAGATATCCAGGTCCCTCAAAGCCATTGCGAGGGAGTTGGAAGTCCCCGTTATTGCTCTTTCACAGCTGTCAAGGGCTGTTGAATCACGTACAGAGAAAAAACCGCAGCTTTCCGACCTCAGGGACAGCGGCGCCATAGAACAGGATGCCGACCTGGTGGTCCTGCTTTACAGGTCAGGCTACTATGAATCTTCCACTGAAGAGGGGGATAATAGCGCCGATGTCATAATTGCCAAGCACAGGAATGGGCCTACAGGGACGGTTAGGCTCACTTTCTTCAAGGAACACGCCCGTTTCACAAGCCAGGCCTGGCGTCCCTGACCCGGGCAGCAGCAAGATCCTGCAGGCCCGGAGGGATCATTTTCTGCCATAAAGCCTGCGTTCGGGTTCACTATTGGAAGAGACCAAGTTGCCTGATCGGGAGTGACCTTTTTGGATCAGTCGTTCAAACCGGCGTTTTCCCAGGATCATGGAAAGGAACACCTTCCTTCAGGAGGGAGTGTTCCGATCGTCTCTCCTCTGCTTTTTGCTCCCCTCATGTTCGTTATGCTAACCCTTCCCAATATAATCTTTTCCGGGATCTTCTGGTTCGAGACGCTCCATCTTGTAAAATGGGCTGCCGTTTTCATACCGGCGGGCATTATGGTGGCAGCAGCCGGGTTCAGGGTTGCTTTTTCCAGTGAGGCAAGAAAACATTTCCTGTTAGACCCCTTCGGTGCGCTTTGGCTTCTCCTGGTCCTTTTTGTTCTCATGCAGCCTCTTTGGGCGCCTGTTACATCCATACCCACCTTTACCAGGGAATGGTTCTTCTTTTCGACCCTTTGGGGTGTATATGTCGTTTCACGAAATGGCCTGGACAACGGGAAAATATCACTTTTTCTGTGGGCCGCCGCTGTGGTGGGGGTCCTTAACGTCATTTTCGCAGAGCTTCAGATAAGGGAAATGCACGGTTACCTTCCATTTGTTTACCCTACACCTGGCAAGTACATAGGTAACACGGGACAGCAGAATATGTTCGGTCTGTGGATCGCGATGGCCATGCTTGGTTCTTCCTGGATGTTCGTTGGAGGCAGGGAATGGTTTTCAGAAAATTTCAAGGGACGCATATATCTGCTGATCAACCTTGTTTTTTTGTCGGTTAATAGTTGGGGATTATGGAACTCGACCAGCCGATCCGCCGTTTTTTCTTTTGTCGCAGGACTATTGGTGATATCCTGTCTGTTTTTCAGGTCCGGGGTCGGCAGAAAGGTTCTCTTTCGCCTTGCTGTAATAGCGGCCATCCTGACCGTCACATTTTACGGGACCATCTTTTTCGGGAGAGGGAACGCCTTTGTAATGAAAGCAGTGCAGATGGTCGAACACTTCCAGACCGTTGGCAAACGTGACAGCATCTGGCTTACTACCTGGGAAATGTTCAAGATGCATCCCGTAAGAGGTGTCGGCATGGGGCACTACAAGTGGAACTACCTGGAGGCCCAGAGGCGGATGCTGGGGAAACATCCCGGCATGAAATGGCAGTATACCTACTGGGCACATAGCGAAATATTCCAGTGGTTCTGCGAGACCGGGATCATAGGCGGGCTGATCCTCCTTTCGATGGGGTGCTGGTGGCTCAAGTGTTTCATATCAAGGTTCAGGAGGGGTGACCCGCTGTCTTCAGAGGCGATATGGGCTACGGGTTTTCTTTTTCTGATATGGTTCAACGCACTTTGGACAAGGCCTTTTCACAGGATCGAAGATGCCGTGTGGATGGCTGTAGCCTTCGCGGTTGCAAACAGGGAGATCCTTCCCTCAAGAGCTGCATGGACCGAGATAAACAAGGAATGGGTTCTCAGAAGTCTTGGGATAGCAATGAGTGCCGTGGCTATAGCAGGACTCCTCTTTATCGGGAACGGAATGGCCGGAGACAGAATGCTCAGGAAAGCGGCCATGGCGGAGGACCCGGATGAACAAAGAATGTTTCTCGAAAGGGCTTCGGGGAAACTCATGGTCAGGGACACTGCCCAGAGGGAACTGGCATATCACTACATAAGGATCGCCCAGCAGGAGAAGAGGTCCGAGTACCTTGCGGAAGGGCTAATGAGGCTTCATCAGCATTTTCGCCAGCAACCCCACTCAAGGGAGCTGGTGAGATTGATGGCATGGTATTCCGATGTGAGGGAGAGCTATCTCCTGGAGAGTGTTGCCAGGTATCTCAGGCCGGGGAGCTGGTCGATCAGGGACGGGCAGATCCTTCTGTCATCAGAGGATCTCAGGCGGTTCTTCGGTTCTGAATAAGCGGTTTGTGCCCTGGGTTGATCCATTCTCAAGCAAGGGGGAAAAAGGGCGCGGGAAATGAGATCATTCCGCGCCCTTGCAGCTTCCAGGAGGCAAGCATTACCTGGAAAGAAGAAGTTCGCTGTACCGGGGGTAGGGCCATAACTCCTTTGCAACCAGTTCTTCTGCGGAATCACACATTCCCCTCAGGCCTTCCAGAACGGGTATTCCTTTTTCAGTCAGGATCTCCGACTTCTTTTCCAGATCAGATGTGCCAAGGCTGTCCCTCAGGGACGTCAGCCTGATGATCCCCTCGAGGAGTCCTTCCTTTAAACGGAAGAGCTCACCTATGTGCTCGTCCCACAGGCAGGGGGCATTCCCCCTGAGATGGGCGGGTACTTTTTCCAGGGCAGAAGCCTCCGAAAAGATCTGCTTCGTGATCGCAGGGAGAACTCCGGTCCGGACCATGTTCTCCATTACGTTCATCTCGATCTCCATGGTCTTTATGTACTGTTCCAGCCTTGTTTCATAATATCCGTCTATCTCCCGGTCGCTGAGAACGCCCAGTCCCGAAAGCAGTTCCCTGTTTTCCGGGACAAGGAAAAGGGCCAGTGCGTCACCGGTGCTGTGTGCAACAGGCAGTCCCCGCCTTGCGGCTTCCTCCTGCCATTCCTGTGAATAGCAGTTCCCCTCGAACCTGACGTTGCTGCTCTGAAGGGTTGCGTTTCGTATGGCATCCAGTGCCGCGTCAGCCACGTCGGTCTCACCCGCCCTGGACTCGATCATCTGGGCCATTTGCTCAAGTCCCCAGGTCCACAGGGAAAGCATGACGGTCATAGGACCCGCGGGCGACTGCGAAGAGCCCGGGGCACGGAATTCGAATTTGTTCCCTGTGAAAGCTATTGGAGCGGTACGGTTCCTGTCGGTATTGTCCTTGAGGATGTCAGGGAGCCTGTTCAGTCCCAGGTTGATGAAGGCTTTTGAAGGCAGGTTTTCCGGGAGTCCCTCTTCCACCTTGTCAAAGATCTGGGTCAATACATCTCCCAGGAATACGCTCATGATAGCAGGAGGGGCTTCGTTCCCTCCAAGGCGCCGCATGTTGCCAGGGTTTGCGATGGATGCCCTCAGAAGCCCCCCGTAACGCGAGATCCCGAGAAGAAGCCCCGAAACCAGGGTCAGGAACTGGATATTCTTTCTCTGGCTTGAGGATGGTTTCAGAAGGTTCTTTCCCTCGCTGTCCATAAGCGAGAAATTGAGGTGCTTCCCGCTCCCGTTGATCAGCGCAAAAGGTTTTTCGTGAAGCAGCAGTCTGAATCCGTGTCTTGATGCTATCTGGCGCATCTGTTCCATAAGGATCTGGTTCTGGTCCACTGCCAGGTTTGCCTCGGTGAACTGCGGAGCGAACTCGAACTGGCATGGAGCAACCTCGTTGTGGCGGGTTTTCAAAACCATGCCCAGTGAGCTCATCTGTTGGCCCACTTCCTGCATGAAAGCCAGAACCCTTGGCGGGATGGAGCCGAAGTAATGGTCTTCCATCTGTTGCCCCTTTGGTGTGGGCGCTCCAATAATGGTCCTTCCGCAGTACTGGATATCAGGTCTTTTTGAGGCGATCCCCTCGTCCACAAGGAAGAATTCCTGCTCCGCCCCCATGGTCGCCCTGGTCCATTTGACGTTCCTGTTCCCGAAAAGCTTCAATATCCGCAAAGTAACTGTCTCGATCCTTGAAAGAGCCCTCAGCAAGGGGGTTTTCATGTCCAGGGGGGTTCCGTCGTTGCTTATGAAGACCGAAGGGATACAGAGGGTACCCCCATTTTCCCCGGAAATGACGAACGCCGGACTTGTCGGATCCCAGGCGGTATAACCTCTGGCCTCGAAAGTGGACCGCATTCCGCCGGACGGGAGGGAGGAAGCATCAGGCTCGCTCTGGATGAGGTCAGCTCCGCCAAAAGATTCGATGGGCAGGCCGTACTCGTCCAGACTCAGGAAGGCGTTGTGCTTCTCGGCCGTCAGGTCGGTTCTTGGGTGGAACCAGTGGGTATAGTGGGTTGCCTCGCGGGATACGGCCCACTCCTTCATGGCAGTGGCAACGACCTCTGCCACATTGAAATCCATTTTCTCCCCGCCGGAGACGGCCTCCTGGAGCTTCTGGTAGACCTGCTTCGGAAGCCTCTCCCTCATTGTCCTGTCGCTGAAAACGTTGACCCCGAAGATCTCTGAAGGCTTTTCTCTCATTCTGGGCACCCCTTTCCGGATAATAATTATCGTATATACCAGAAAAGGGTTATTTATGCAATCATAAAACCTGGAAAAAACAAATTTTTTTGCATATAGACTTCTAAAAAAGGGATAATTAGGTGTATACGCTATGCTTTAGGCTTTTTTAATGAATCCATTGAGAGTCGGACGTGGCCACCCATCAGGGATACAGTAAGATCCTCGTCATGCATCCTGAGAGAGCGTACCAGTTCACGATGTTCGTCAAGGCTGGGGTTGGTGTCAAAATCGAAAAAGGATTCGAAGAAAACCATGTAGACATAAGTCCTCGAGAGAATATTGGAGACGTATTCGGCAAGGGGCCTGTTCTTCGATGCCTCGGCTATGATCCTGTGGAATCGTATGTTTACCTCCAGGTAGGATCCCAGGTCCCTTGATGAGAAGATGCGTTCTTCTTCTTCGATGGCCTCTTCGAGGAGACATATCTGGACGGGGGTTATGTGCCTGGCCGCACGTCCTGCGGCCAGGGTCTCGAGGTGCTCTCTCACCTCGTAGCTTTCCCTGACCTCTTCAAGTGTGGGTGATGCCAGCCTGGCACCCATGTTGGGAATAAGGTCGACCAGACCCTCGGAGGCAAGCATGCGTAGGGCCTCTCTTACTGGTGTTCTGCTTACTGAAAGTGTCGCGGCCAGAGCCGCCTCGGGAAGCCGCTGACCGGGGCGCAGATCCTTAAGGAAGATCCGTCTCTTCAGCTCCTTGTAGACCTGCTCGGCAGCAGTGTCGGGGTACCTGTTCCATTGGTTCATGGCCATCCCTCCCGTTTTTCCGGTGTTCCTTCCTGTTCAACAGTCTTTTTGGTTTTCGACGGCCTTTGATCTCATGTTGACTTTGGAGATCAAAAAGGGTAAAAATGTATAGTATACGAAGTATACCACGTATACAAGAAAAGGGGGCTGAACAAATGTATCCCGATCTTGCGGGGAAAAATATCGTCATTACGGGAGGGGCAAGCGGTATAGGCCTGGCATCCTCAAACCGCTTCATCCTGGAGGGTTCCAGGGTTGCAATCGTCGACAAGGACAGGGCGGCCCTTGACAGGGTCCGCATGGAATTGGCAGGGGTAGAACTTCTGGTAGAGGCCGACGTATCGGTGTCCCTGTCGGTGGAGAAGGCCTTCCTGGAAATTGACCGCGGGCTGGGAGGGGTTGATGTTCTGATATCCAACGCTGGAATAAGCGTAAGGAACAACTTCACGGACATATCCTTCGATCAGTGGTCCCGTGTCCTGGCTGTGAACCTTGGAGGGATGTTCCTCTGCGCCAGGGAGGCCGCAAGGCGTATGAAGGATGGAGGGGTTATCCTGATGACGGCCTCCACCAACGGAATGGAGGGGCACCCTTGCTATGCCGACTATAACTCCTCAAAGGCGGGGGTCATACTTCTTGCGAAGACCATGGCCCTTGAGTTTGCCCCCCTTATAAGGGTTAATTCCGTAAGCCCCGGCTATGTCCTTACACCCATGCAGAAGGCTGAATACTCACCTGAAATGCTTGAAAAGGTGAACGAAAAGATACCCTTCAGACGGCATGCCGACCCCTCAGAAGTGGCGGCCCTTTTCGCTTTTCTCGCTTCCGCGGAAGCTTCATACATAACAGGCGCGAATATTCCCATAGACGGCGGCGAGACCGCCGGGCTTCAATAGCAGGAAAGGAGGGACCGGGTTTGACAGGCGATGATCTTTTCAGGCTTGACCGGAAGGTCGCAGTTGTTACAGGCGGGGGGTCCGGTATAGGTCTCGGGTGCGGGAAATTCCTCTCCCGGGTTGGTGCCTCCGTCGTGTTGGCTGATATCGATGTTCCAATGGGCCGAAAGGCAGAGGCCGAAATAGGGGGCAATTGCCTTTTCCTCAAATGTGACGTCACCAGCGACGAGGATTGCAGGAACATGGCCTCGGCAGTAGTGGCCCGTTTCGGCCGGGTGGACATCCTGGTTAACTGTGCAGGAGTAATAAGAAGAAAAGACGTTCTGGAACTTACAGAGAAGGAATGGGACCTTTCGATAGATGTCACGCTCAAGGGTACCTACCTGGCATCCAGATACCTTATCCCCTTCATGGCAAGAGGCGGAGGCGGCAGCATAGTCAATATCGGGTCGGGCTGGGGGGTCAAGGGGGGGCCGAAAGCGGTCTCATACTGCGCTGCAAAAGGCGGCGTTATCAACATGACCCGCGCAATGGCCATCGATCACGGGCCTCAGAATATAAGGGTCAACTCAGTTTCCCCGGGAGACACCGATACGCCGCTTCTGAGGAGTGAGGCCAGACAGCTCGGGATTGATGAGAAAAAATGGCTCGAGGAGAGCGCGGAGAGACCTCTCAAGAGGTTGGGAAGTCCCGAGGACATTGCCATGGCGGTCTATTTCCTTGTTAGCGATCTTTCCCCCTGGGTTACCGGTGCCAATCTCGTCGTCGATGGCGGCGGGACAGCCTAGAACATCAAGCAGGAGGTTCTGGACAATGAGAGAAAAAGGAAAAGTACACCCCTATATCCCCAATTCCGAATCCGGGGTCAGGGAAAATATGCTTCACGATATCGGCGTGGACAGCGTTGAGGATCTGCTTGTTGACATACCCGCAGAACTCAGGATGAAGGGCAGGATGGATCTTCCAGAGCCTTTGTCGGCGGAAGCAGATCTGAAAAGGCACGTGGAAGGTTTATTGTCAAAGAACGTAACTGTCGGCGAATACCTGAATTTTCTCGGAGCCGGGTGTTACGACCATCACGTCCCGGCGGTAGTTGACGAGATCATAGGAAGGTCCGAATTCCTGACTGCTTATGCCGGTGAACCTTACGAGGACCACGGCCGTTTCCAGGCCCTCTTCGAGTACCAGAGCATGATGGCCGAACTTCTTGATTTTGATGTCTGCAACGTCCCGACCTATGACGGGGCCCAGGCAGCTGGTACATCTCTCAGGATGGCATCCAGGATAACCGGGCGAAACAAGGTGCTGCTGGCCGGCAACATGAACCCCGACAGGATGCAGGTGATCCGGACCTACCTGGACCCTGTCGTATCCATCGAAAAATTTGAATGGGACCGGGACTCCGGGCTTGTCGACCTCCGGGACCTGAGGTCAAGGTTTTCCCCGGATGTGGCGGCTGTCTATTTTGAGAACCCATCCTATCTCGGGGCTATCGAGCATCAGGGGGAGGAAATAGCCCGTATGACCCACGAAGCGGGCGCCCTGATGGTGGTGTCGGTGGATCCGTCAACTTTGGGGGTAATGCAGCCGCCGTCCAGGTATGGAGCCGATATTGCCTGCGGTGACATCCAGCCGCTGGGGATACACATGAACTACGGCGGAGGAGTTGGAGGCTTCATCTGCACCAGAAGCGACACCAGGTTCGTTGAAGAATACCCTTCGAGGCTTTTCGGCATAGCGCCCACAAGCGAGAAAGAGTGGGGTTTCGGTGACGTTGCATGGGAACGTACCTCTTTTGCCAACAGGGAGACTTCCAAGGAATTCGTGGGCACCCATGCTGCTCTCTGGGGCATTGCCGCAGCGGTCTACCTTGCATCCATGGGACCAAAAGGGATGTACGAACTGGGGAAGGTCATAATGCAGCGTTCTCTTTACGCGAGAAAGATGCTGGGGACCATCCCCGGGGTCTCCACAAATTCACCGTCAGCGGTGTGTTTCAAGGAGTTTGTCGTTGATCTCAACCGTACAGGCTTAAAGGTATCCGAGATCAACGAGAAGCTTCTTGCCAGGGAAATATTCGGCGGCAGGAACCTTTCCGCAGATTTCCCCGAGTTGGGCCAGAGCGCACTATTCTGTGTTACTGAAAAGGTCACCAAAAGTGACATAGACCGGCTGGTCAGGGCCATCAGGGAAATAGCAAGCTGACAGAAGTGATGAAAGAAGGGAATGATGAAGATATGACGGGTTTGTTAAGACCGTTTCACCAGATGAGATGGAACGAGCCAATAATCTACCAGCTTGGCAGAAAAGGACAGCGAGGTATCCTGGTGCCTGAAGCTGAACCAGAAATATCTGAAGTCGCAGGTGACGGGCTTTCCTCCATACCCGAAAAGGTGCGCCGCAGCGATCTCCCGAATCTTCCGGAGATGGCCCAGCCTCACGTAGTTCGGCATTTCAACCACCTGTCCCATGAGAACCTGGGTGCCGATTCCAACATCGACATAGGGCAGGGAACCTGCACGATGAAACACAGCCCCAAGATCAACGAGACCTTCGCCAGGTCACCGAAAGTGACGGACCTTCACCCTTACCAGGATCAGTCAACCGTGCAGGGGGTCCTGGAGGTTATTTACAGGACCGGCGAACTTTTCAAGGAGATCTCGGGACTCGATTGCTGCAGCATACAGCCGGGAGGGGGTTCTCATGGAGCACTGGCTATGGCCTGCATGGTAAGGGCCTGGCACAGGGACAGGGGAGAGGATGCACAGCGTGATGAAGTAATAACGACTCTCTTTTCGCACCCGGCCGACGCGGCTGTTCCAAAGGCAAAGGGCTACAAGGTGATAATCCTTCCGCCCGACGAGGAAGGGCTTCCCGACCTAGAAGCATACAGGAACGCGGTTTCTGAGAGGACTGCCGCCATATTCTTCACAAACCCCGAAGACACCGGGATCTTCAACCCCAGGATCCTGGAGTTCACGGAACTGGCCCACCGTCATGGGGCCCTTTGCTGCTACGATCAGGCCAACGCAAACGGGCTGCTTGGCATTGCGAGAGCCAGGGAGGCCGGCTTCGACATGTCCTTCTTCAACCTTCACAAGACCTTTTCATCACCCCACGGCTGTGGAGGACCTGCCACAGGTCTTGTAATGGTGGACAAAAAACTTGAGGAGTTTTTGCCCGTTCCGGTGGTGAAGTACGATGAGATCATGGGAAGATACTTCCTTGACTTCAGTCTGCCCAAAACATGCGGGAAGGTTAAGGCCTTCTTCGGCGTTGTGCCGGTGGTGCTCAGAGCCTATGCATGGATAATGTCCCTCGGAGCGGAGGGTCTCGAGGAAGCTTCAAGGACTGCGATCCTCAACAATAATTACTTCATGAAGAAAATGCTCCAGGTACGGGGCTGTTCAATGAGTTATCCCAAACACCCTGCAAGGATCGAGCAGGTAAGGTACAGCTGGGAGGAACTGAAAGAGGATACCGGCTTCGGTACCGCCGATGTCCAGAGAAGGATCGCCGATTTTGGCACCCACTACTGGGGCAGCCATGAACCCTTTGTAATTCCGGAACCCTTCACCATAGAACCAAGCGAGTCGTACTCGAAGGACGATCTGGACGAGTATCTTGAGATCATGGAACAGATATCCAGGGAGTGCTACGAGGAACCCGATATTATCAGGCACGCTCCACACAACAGCACTGTTCATCATATCGACCACGACTATTTTGATGACCCGGAAAAGTGGGCGATAACCTGGCGCGAGTACAACAGCAAGTACGAGGGGTATTTCAAAAGGAAATGAGCCTTGAAGGAGTATCGGGGAGGAAACGTCTGGGGCTGATCGTCAATCCCATCGCAGGGATGGGCGGAGCTGTGGGTCTGAAGGGTACCGACGGCGGGGAGATCCTGATGAGGGCCATCTCTATGGGGGCGATCCCGAGATCTCCCCTCAGGGTCCGGGAAGCCATGAAAGAGATGACCGACAGGTCCGGGAGGCTTGAGATCCTTACCTGCCCGGGGGACATGGGAGCCACAGAATCAATTAGAGCGGGATTCCGTACCGAAGTCCTTCCGGTCGGATCTGGCTCCCTGACCACGGCAGAAGATACCATGGAAGCCGCCAGGAGGATGGAAAGGGCCGGGGTGGATCTTATCCTCTTTGCCGGAGGGGATGGGACAGCCCGCGATATATCCGGTGTTGTCGGAACAAGGCTGCCTGTCCTCGGTATCCCTTCGGGTGTAAAGATCCATTCCCCGGTTTTCGGGCGCAACCCGTCCATGGCCGGGAGGCTGGCTGATCTGTATCTATTCGGTTCAGGTGTTGGCCTAGAGGAAAGGGAAGTCATGGATATCGACGAAGACGCCTTTAGAGGAGGTTCTCTGAAGGCAGGTCTTTACGGATACCTGTTGGTCCCTTTTGAAAGGAGGTTTCTCCAGGGGGGAAAATCCGGGGGGGCAAGAACTGAGGCGGTAGAGTTGGACGGTATCGTTCAGGAGATCGCTTCACGGCTTCTTCCCGGGGACCTTTACCTTGTTGGACCAGGAAGTACGACGGGAGCCTTGATGAGGCACCTCGGCTGCGAATTCTCACTCCTTGGCGTCGATGCCATGCGCGGCGGAAGGATTGAAGGTGCCGACCTTTCGGAAGAGGAAATTCTTGAGATGATCATCCCCGGCAGGACATGGCTTTTGCTTTCCGTGATCGGTGGGCAGGGTTTTATACTGGGTCGGGGGAATCTCCAGATCAGCCCCAGGGTTCTAAGGGCCATAGGAAGGAACAGGATCATCATCGCGGCCACCCCCTCAAAACTGAAAGCTCTTTACGGCAAAGCCCTTCTTGTAGACACGGGGGATGAGGATCTTGACAGGGATCTGTGCGGTTATGTCCGTGTTATTACAGGGCTCGGGGAGGAGACACTTTTTCGGGTCGAGAGGTAATAAACAGTGGGGCGGGCCTTGAAGCCCGCCCCCTTTATCCCTGTTAAAGAGTTCTTCCCAGTTTTTCCGCCCTGGCGAGCCAATCCCCTTTTGACGCATCACCCGCTTCATAAACCCCGTAGGCCAGAAGGGTGCCTGTCTGGTCCATACCCAGCAGTTCACAGGAGGTTTTGAAGCTGAAGGATATTCCCTCGAAAGCATCCGGTTTGTCATCACCGGCGGTTGCCACCAGAATGGCTTTCTTCCCCTTGAGGTCCCATTTGGCATCGTCATGCAAAAACGGGAGGAAACGGTCCCAGACCGGTTTCATCAGCGCACTCCAGGTATACCAGTAGAGCGGGGAGGCAAAAACGATAGTGTCCGACCAGTTTATCTTTTCGTGGACCTTCCCCATGTCATCGGGGATAACGCAGGGTGAGCCCCTGGACCAGCATTTCCTGCAGTCAATGCACCCCGACAGATCCATCCCCTGAAGTCGTATGGTATCAGTAGACGCTCCGTTGCTACTGGCTCCGGCAAGAACGGAAACTGCCAGCGTCTCGCTGTTCCCGCCTTTTCGGGGGCTCCCAAGAATAGCCAGAACCTTTCTCATGATAAACCCTCCCTGTAATAGGATCTGAACCTGTCAAAAATATCCCCTATCTCTTTCCTTACCTGCTCGCTGACAGGAAGCAGCGGCAGCCTTACGGGACCGCCGTAGAGGCCGGCGTGATCCATTGCGGCCTTGAGGCCTGGAACTCCAAACCTTTTGGTCACGGCCTGGTTGATGTCGATCATAGCCAGCTGGATCTGTCTTGAGCGCTCCATGTCTCCTTTTCTGAAAGATCCCAGGATATCGCTGCATGCATCTGCGAAAAGGTTCGCCACACCCATTGTCCCGCCGGAGCACCCCACCGCGAGCGAGGGGAGAAAAAAGCTCCCGGAGCCTGCAAATACTCCAAACCCGGGCGCGACATCACGGCATAAAGAGGCTATCTGTACAATATCCCCCGAACTGTCCTTGATCCCGATTATGTTAGGGTGCGATGAAAGTGCAACGACTATGTCTGGCGGGAGGTTAAATCCGGTGTTTCCGGGCATGTTGTAGAGGACAACAGGTATGGGAATGGAGTCTGCAAGGGTGTTGAAGTATGCCAGGAGGCTTTCCGGGGTGTTCTGTCCCTTGTAGTAGTGCGGGGGAAGGAGCAGAACGGCATCACATCCTGCAGCGGCAGCCTCCTTGCCCAGGCTGAGAGTCTCCTGCGTTGAAGGGCAGTGGATGCCTGCGATCACTTTCAACTTTCCCGCAGCAAGGTCTGCGCAGGATCCAAAAAGGGCGACCTTCTCCTGGAAACCAAGCAGCGGCCATTCCCCGTTGGATCCGCTGGCGACTATTCCGTCCATGGGTGAAGATAGCCACCTGCCAAAATTCATCGATAACGCTTCTTGATCGATCTGGTCCTTGCCGTTGAACGGGGTCGGTATAGGGGAGTATATTCCCTCCAGTTTCAAGGCCACACGTCCTTTCTTAAAAATTACCCGGCGACAGGTTCAGGGTAGACCTCCATTATAATAGAATCATAAGGACATTCCCGAATGACCTTTCGGAGGGGAACAGATGGGTGATCTCAGGGTGGGAACCTGTTCGTGGACCGACAGGTCCCTTACAGGGAGCGGATGGTACCCGGATAACGCAAAGGACGCATACTCCAGGCTTCGTCACTACTCTGGCTCCTTCAATACCGTCGAAGTCGACAGTACTTTTTACGCCATTCCCGGGGAGGAGGTTTTCTACCAGTGGGCTTCGAGGACCAACCCAGGGTTCCTGTTCAATATCAAGGCTTTTGGACTGTTCACCTATCATTCTCTTTCCCTCTCGGCGATCCCTGTCGATCTGAGACCCAAAGGCCTCCTTCAGGGTTCAAGGGTCAGGATATGGGAGATACCCAAAAATTCAAGGGTCTCCCTCTGGGAAAGGTTCATATCCAGGGTGCTGATCCTGAAAAGCATGAACAGGCTCGGGTACCTGCTATTCCAGTTCCCTCCCTGGATAGTCTTCTCCGAAAAGAACCTTAACTGGTTCAAAAGGATAGGCAACCTGGCCGCGCCGGCCAGGATTGCCATAGAGGTCAGGCACAGATCATGGCTTGAAGAGGGTAACAGGGATCGTTTCCTGGATGTTCTCAGGGACCAGAATATTGCCTATACAGCTGTGGATGAACCCAGCCTCGACTGGACTGTACCTCCCGAATGGCATGTTACTGCCACATGGGGTACTTTGTTCAGGTTCCACGGAAGGAACACCCCGGCCTGGAAGAAAAGGGAGGCAACGGTAGCGGAGCGCTTCAACTACCTGTACGATATAGCGGAGCTAAAACCATTCAGCGACCTCGCAAGGGAAAAAGCTTCAGAGGCCGCGAGGGTTTTCCTCATGTTCAATAACTGTTTTCGCGACAGTGCCGTGAGAAATGCCCTTCAGATGAGGGCTCTCCTTGATATGGACCCCGACATGCCGCTGGAACAGGGGTCCCTGGGGCTCTGGGATGTCCACCGTTCCCCTTCATCGGAGGATAGATGACCTGCAGCCCTGTGAACAGAAGAGAGTAACGCGGGAACAGGGACAAAGAGAGGTGCCTTTTTTGCGTGATGAACAGAGAAAGCCGGACATAAGGAACATCCCGATCGACAGCGTTGGCGTTACCGGTCTTCCCTCCCGCGCTTTCGAAGGGAGGATCCATATGAACAGTTTCAAAGAGAAATTGACTTGCTGCAACGGTCATTTTGCCCTTCATGATATTGAAGGCATTCTTGCCCTCGGGATCCTTGCGAGCCTTTCCGGGGACAAGGGGAAGACAGGCAATTCCTCAACGCGGGAGGCAACGGAAAGATGAAGATCCTCTTCTCCCCTGAAACTTTTGATAAATTGAGATGGCTGATCGAGCCATTGATGCCTGGACACGAAATCCATGTCGCCGACCCTTCCGAAGTCGGAGATCTGATAGCGGGATCTGATGTTCTGGTCACCGGCCCGATGGATGTTGACGAAGGGCTTCTTGAAAAGGCACCTTCCCTGAAACTGGTGCATCAATGGGGTGTGGGTGTTGAGAGGATAGATCTTGATGCCTGCTCCAGGCGGGGTGTTGCCGTCTGCAACGTTCCCTCGGGGGGTACCGGGAATGCCGAAGGTGTGGCCGAGATAGCTCTCATGCATATGCTTGTTTTATCGAGGAAGTTTTTCAAGGCCAGGGAGAGCTTGCGGAAGGGGAGGCTCTATTCTCCTCAGGGAGTGTCCCTCTGGGGAAAGAAAGCATGTGTGGTGGGACTTGGTAACGTTGGACAGAACATAGCAATAAGGCTCAAGTGCATGGGTATGAGTGTAAGGGGCGTAAACCGGACGGAAAGGGACAGCTTTAACTCCCTGGGTCTGGAAGGTTTTTTCTCGCTGGACCGCCTTGCGGAGGCATTGAAGGGCTGCAGGTTCATTGTTCTTTCGCTGGAACTCAACGATGATACCCTGAACATTGCAGATGATCCCTTCTTCCGGTCTATCGACCGGGGTTCCTACCTTATCAATGTCGGAAGGGCAGAGCTTGTTTCGAGGCCCGCCTTTGAAAGAGCTCTTGAAAGCGGGGTTATCGCCGGGGCTGGACTTGATGTGTTCTGGGACGAACCGGCCGACCCGGGCGATCCCCTTCTTGAAAACCCCCTTGTAACGATCACTCCTCATATCGGGGGAGTTACAGACGAAGCCCTCAAGGGGGTTGCCAGGACTGTCGCAGAGAATATTTCGAGGCTTGAAAAGGGCATGGGTTTGAAACATCGCCTTGACGACAGGGACAGGGTGAGGTAGCCGGATCATGAACAGACCCCGCATGGTCCATCCAGTCAATACCGCCCTTTTTGACTTTGACATGACCCTTGTCGACAGCAGTTTCGGTATCTCGTTCTGTCTTAACAGGCTGGCTTCGAGTTTCGGTCTTCCATGCGTTGAAAGGGAAGAGGTTTTGGGAACGATAGGGTACCCCATGGATCAGGCGATGGAAATGCTATGGGGACGCTTTGACCCTTCATGGATAGACCATTACCGGGAACACCTTGTGCCTCTGGAGTATGAAAGGCTGGCCCCCTTCCCCGGAGTCCCTGAAACCCTCGAAGAATTGAGGGGGCGAAAGATACTGATGGGCGTAGTATCCAACAGGAAAAGGCTTGTGCCGGCTGTGAAAAGTTCCGGCCTTGGCAGGTTCTTTCACACCCTTGTCGGGATGGACGATGTGAGCCGACCGAAGCCTGATCCCGAACCTGTAAGGGTCGCACTGAAGAGAATGGGCAGGAACCCGCAAAAAGCGCTGATGGCTGGTGACTCCGAGGTCGACGCCATAACCGCAAGAGAGGCCGGGGTAACCTTTATAGGGCTGACGACGGGTGGACGAGCCCGTTGTGACCTTTTTGCGGAGGGAGCCCTGGAGGTCCTTGATGAACTGGCGGAACTGCCGGGCCTCATTGCATTCCCGACCGAAGGGGTGTCATGATCCCGTCATGAAGGGGAAAGCTTCTTCCAGGATCCTTTACTATTTTCTTACCGCATGTATTTTCGTGGCCGCCGTCCTGGTCTATAAGGCCTGGTGGGACCGCTACTTTCGCCTCAGGCCCGAACTGGCAGTGGCGGAACCAGCAGTGCTGTCGCTTGATGTGCCCATGGATGGGGTGCTGATCTGGGAAGAGAATATCCTGGTTTCCCCCGTAGACGGAACCCTGCACTTTCCGGCAGGACGCGGCCCTTTTTATTGCGCAAGGGGCGACGTGGTAGCAGAATTGGTCTCGGCCTCGGGAAAAAGGCAGGTAAAAGCGCCTGCTCCCGGTTATTTCATGGCGGCCCTTGACGGATCGGAAGGCAACTGGTCCTACGGCCTGCTCTGGCCGGGAAGCTCCAGGCTCCCCGTTACCGGTCCGCTTGAGTTCCTCGAAGAGGGCACTAATATAACTTCCGGAAGACCTTTGGGAAAATTCATCCCCCAGCCTCAGCCTCTCAGATGCGTCTCCCATGTAGCCAAAGCGGCCATAGGGTGGGATCCATCAAAAAGGACCCACCTGGAGATCAGGAAGACGGCAGCCGATCTTTCGTTCAGGGCAGAGGTCAGGGCAGTCAAGGATCTGGGTCCTACTCTGAAGATCTATATCACCCTCCCCTTCTTCTCCGCGGAGGACCTGAGGTCGAGGAATGTATCACTTTTCCTTCACGCAGGTGAGGCAAAAGGGGTCATGATCCCGGAGAGTGCTGTAACAGTAACGGACAGGAAAAAGGTTGTGTTCCTGGTGACAGGGGACCGCTCGGTTGCCGTGGAGGTTTCAGGAAGGCCGGTATCGGGTAAGCGCTTTCTGGTCGAAAAGGGGCTGGACCCGGGGGATCTTGTAATAGCTAATGGGACAAGGGGTTTTGAGGGGGAGATAAGGATATGGTGACAGACATTTACGGCAACATTCTTATGATCCGGGAAAAGATAGCCCAGGCGGCGCATCGTTCAGGCCGCAGTGAAAAGGTTGTAAAGCTGGTGGCTGTGTCAAAGACCCGTTCTGTGGAGGAGATGGAGGAAGCAGTCCGATACGGGGTAGATGCCATTGGAGAGAACCGTGTCCAGGAAGCTGTCTCCAAATGGGATCCGTCAGCTCCCAGAAGCCAGGTCCCGTGGCACCTGGTGGGCCATCTGCAAAAGAACAAGGCCAGGAAAGCCTTCGACATCTTCAGCTGTGTGCATAGTATCGACTCCCTGCAGCTTGCTGAAGCCCTTCAGATGTTATGTAATGAGAAGGACCGGGACCTGGAGATACTAATACAGGTAAATATCGGCTGCGACCCTGGCAAGTTCGGAATTCCCGTCGAAGAGGTGCCAGGACTTGTTGAAGCTGTTATCCGGAAGTGTACAATGCTGGATGTATCGGGTTTTATGACGGTGCTGCCCCTTGGGCTTGATGAAAAAAGCACAAGGTCTTTTTTTGCCGCAACCAGGGATCTCAGGGATGCTATGGAGGTACGGTTCGGAAGGCGCTTCCCCTGCCTTTCGATGGGGATGAGCGGGGATTTTGTCCAGGCCGTTATGGAAGGGAGCACAATGGTCCGGATCGGAAGCGCGATATTTGGACCAAGGTATCACTGACTGTTTCCGGTTCTGAAGGCAGACAAGGTAAGGAGGGGACAATATTGGCAGAACTTCTGACCGTTCTCGATGTTGAAAATATCAATTTCAGCAAGGCCCTCAGGGGTTACAGCACGGAAGAGGTAGAGGAATTTCTGGAAAAGGTGGGCGAAAGCCTGCAGGTCTATTCCGAGAGAATAAAGACCATGGAGATCCAGCTTTCCAGGTTTGACGAGCAGATAAGGGAATATTCAGAGCTCAAGCAGTCGCTTCAGGAAGCCCTGGTCCTCGCCCAGAAAAGTGCTGAAGAGAGGGTCAGCAGTGCTGAAAGCAGGGCCGAGGTTATCATTGCAGAAGCTGAAGCGCAGGCTCACAGGATAGTCATAGGGGCAAAGGACAGGGTTGATGAACATAAAAGGGAGATAGACAGGCTGAGGCAGGTACGATACCAGTTCATAGCTGAGTTCAAGGGGCTTCTGGCCAAATTCGCCTCGATGCTGAACTCCCTCGACATGCCCGCCGATGACAGGAAAGAGGAAAGGGAACGGGAGGAGAGAGCGTGACGGAAAGCCTGACAAGGGATTCACCGGTCAGGTATCTTAAGAGTGTGGGACCCTCAAGGGCTTCAAGGTTGCTCCGACTGGGGATCAGAACTATCGAGGACCTTCTCTACCTCTTCCCCAGGCGATATGAGAACAGGGGAGATTCCTCTCCTGTCGGCTCCCTCGAGCCAGGATCGTTCTCCTCGGCAATAGCGACAGTGGTCGCAATAGAGAGAAAACCGACAAGGAGAAAGAACCTGTCCATTGTTACGGCCCTTTTGAGTGACGGGACCAGCATGGCCCAGGCAGTCTGGTTCAACCGCAAGGGCCTGGAAAAGATCCTCCCCTCAGGCACCAGGGCCTCGTTCTACGGGAAGGTTGAGAAAAGGGGAGGCATTGTCCAGTTTTCAAATCCCGAATTTGAAGTTATCGGGGAAGAGGAATCCGATGGGGGTAACATTTTACGGATCGTCCCGATCTACCCAGGAACTGAAGGGATCTTCCAGAAATGGCTCCGGAAACTGATCGAAGACGCGCTGGCATCTTTCCCGGAAGACCTGACGGATCCTGTTCCGCCATTTATCAGGAGGGAAAAGGGTCTTCCGGAGCTTAAGGCATCTATAAGGGAGATGCATTTCCCGTCAGGCAGGGATCAATGGGCAGATGCAAGAAAGAGGCTGGCTTTCGAGGAACTTTTCCTCCTGCAGACCGCACTGGCCCTCAGGAAAAGGAACTATGCGGAGGACACCAAGGGTTCACCCCTCAGATGGGACGGGCCTTTGGTCAAAAGTTTCAGGGAAGAGATCCTCCCTTTCCGCCTGACGGATTCCCAGGAGAAGGTGCTCCGCGAGATGGAGAATGACAGCTCGCGGAACATTCCCATGAACAGGCTTCTACAGGGGGATGTAGGCTCCGGAAAGACGGTGGTGGCAATGATGTTTGTCCTTGCTGCCGTTGACAGCGGGTTCCAGGGAGCTATCATGGCTCCTACCGATATCCTGGCGAGACAGCACTTCAATGGAATGTCAAGGTTGCTTTCCCCCATGGGGGTCCAGGTGCATCTGCTCTCAGGCACTCTTTCAAATTCGGCACGGGATAATACCCTTGAAATGATCTCTGCCGGACACCCCTGTATCGTAGTCGGCACCCATGCGCTCATCCAGAAGACCGTTGTTTTCCGTCATCTTGCAGCTGTAGTCGTGGACGAACAGCACCGTTTCGGGGTCCTGCAGAGGGGGGCCCTGGCTGGGAAAGGTGATCACCCACACGTGCTGGTAATGACGGCGACCCCTATTCCAAGAACTCTTACGCTCTCTGTTTACGGGGATCTGTCGTTTTCAACCATAGACGAACTGCCGCCGGGAAGAACGGCTCCTGTTACAAAACATCTCAGGAGTTCCGATGACCCCCGGCTGCTGGATCTCATTCGCAAGGAGACGGAAAGGGGAAAAAGGGTTTATTGGGTATGCCCCGTGATAGAAGAGAGCGATAAACTCCCACTTATGCCTGTCGTAAGGCGCCACCAGATCCTTTCGAGGGTCTTTCCTGAAAAAGGGGTGGGGATCCTCCACGGGCAGATACCCGGTGACGCAAGGGAGTCTACGATGGAAAAGTTCGCTGGAGGGGAGATATCGATCCTTGTCTCCACTACTGTCGTAGAGGTTGGCCTCGATGTGAAGGAGGCAACGGTAATGGTAGTTGAAGATGCTCACAGGTTCGGCCTTTCACAGCTGCATCAGTTGAGGGGGAGGGTCGGCCGCGGAGGATCCAGGGGATACTGTTTTCTCCTGGGAAGTCCTGCAACTGCAGAAGGGATTGCCAGGATAGAGGCCATGTGCCTCTCTTCCGACGGGTTCCGCATAGCCGAAAAAGACCTGGCCCTCAGGGGGCCAGGACAGATATGCGGGATCAGGCAGCACGGTATTACCGATTTCCGGGTTGCAGACCTGTTAAAGGATCGCAAACTACTGGAAGAGGCCAGGGAAAAAGCTTTTTCTCTGGTAGAGAGAGACCCGGAACTCTCATCCTGTGGAGAACTCCGGGCAGAAGTTTTCAGGAAGTTGGGACAAAAACTGCAGTTGGCAGGGACAGCGTGAACGGTAATGAAGGGTGAACCGGAGGAGAAACTGATGGATTATGCTGTCAGGCTGGTTGCCCGGTCTGAATATACCCGCCGCCAGGTTATGTTGAAACTCATTTCCAGGGGTACCGGGGAAGAGCTGGCCCGTAAAATCTGCGATGAACTTCAGTCATCAGGCCTTATTGATGATCCCAGGTACTGTGATCTGTTTATTTCGACCCATCCAGACCTTGGTTTCCGCAGGATGAGGATGGAACTGTTAAGAAGAGGCATAGACAGAGCTCTTGTCGAGAGAAAGGTCTGTTTTGATTCCGAAAGCGAGATAGCCAGGGCATCAGAAATGGTCCGGCATTGGTGCGGAAGCCTCGAAGAACGGAAAATTACAGGAAGGCTTTTGCGGAGGGGCTTCTCGGATCCAGTTATCAGGGAAGCGATCCGCCGGGCTTGTGATAGGGCTTACTAATCTGTAGAATACCCTAGGACACTTTTTGCATATTGCGACTGCCGAATAGATCGACAGATCACGAAACTTGACAACGGAATAAGGAGTGATGTTCACATGTTGCCAGTAATTATCGCAGCAGCTGTCGCCGTCGGCATTTCGATCGGCTTCCTTGTGTACAAATTTTTAAGTGACAAAAAACTCAAGGGAACCAGGGAACAGTCCGACCAGCTACTGAAGGACGCGTTCCAGGAGGCTGACAGGCGCAAAAGGGAAATGCTCACGGAGGCGAGGGAGGAGATACACCGTCTTCGACAGGATGCAGAACGTGAGATCAAGGAGCGGCGTGCTGAATTGCAGCGTGCCGAACGGAGACTCGAACAGAAAGAGGAGAACCTCGACTCCAAGATGGAAACCATCATCAGGAGGGAGGAGGATTTCCGGAAGAAGCAGGACGAGCTTTCCGAAAGGATTGAAGAGGTTGAGACTGTCCGCAGGAAACAGATGGTACGTCTTGAGGAGATCGCCGGAATGACCAGGGAACAGGCCAAGGAGGTCCTTCTCAGGGAAGTTGAGGAAGAGGCATCTCACGTAATAGGTCTAAGGCTCAAGGAACTTGAGGAGAAGGCAAGAAGGGAGTCCGAACGCAAATCCAGGGAAATTGTAGTAAGTGCCATACAGCGCTGTGCCGTCGATCATACTTCTGAAATGTCGGTCAGCGTGGTTTCACTGCCATCAGATGAAATGAAGGGGCGTATCATCGGCAGGGAAGGAAGGAATATAAGGGCTTTTGAGACTTTCACCGGCGTTGACCTGATAGTTGACGACACCCCCGAAGCTGTGACGCTCAGCAGTTTCGACCCTGTCCGGAGGGAGGTTGCCCGCCTTTCCCTTGAAAGGCTGGTGCTTGATGGAAGGATACATCCCGCCAGGATAGAGGAGATAGTCGAAAAGGCTCAGAAAGATGTCGAAGAAAAGATACTCGAAGCTGGAGAAGAAGCTCTCCTGGAGACTGGGATCAAGTCCATGCACCCGGAACTAGTGAAACTGGTGGGTCAGCTCAGGTACAGGTCCAGTTACGGTCAGAACGCCCTTTCCCACAGCCTTGAAGTTTCTCACCTGGCCGGAATAATGGCCACTGAACTTGGGCTGGACGAACACATAGCCAGGAGGGCCGGCCTGCTGCACGATATCGGGAAAGCTGTCGATCACCAGGTTGAAGGTCCCCATGCCCTTATCGGGAGGGACCTTGCCAAGCGCTTCGGGGAGATCCCCGAGGTGGTCAACGCTGTAGCGGCTCACCATGAGGACGAGGAGATGATATCTGCCTACGATGTTCTCGTTTCAGCCGCTGATGCCGTCAGTGCCTCAAGGCCCGGTGCAAGAAGAGAAAGCCTGGAATCATACATAAAGAGGCTGGAGACCCTGGAAACACTTGCAAAGACCTTCAAGGGAGTGACCAAGGCCTACGCTATCCAGGCAGGGCGCGAGGTCAGGGTGATGGTTGCCCCGAACAGCCTGGACGACGGGGCGATCCACAAATTGGCCTATGACATCGCCAGGAAGATAGAGGGGGAGATGAAGTATCCCGGCCAGATCAAGGTGATTGTCATCAGGGAGACCCGCTCTGTGGAATTTGCCAAGTAGGTGGCAATATTGAGAGTGCTTTTTATTGGAGACATCGTTGGGAACCCGGGGAGGAAAGCCCTTTCGGCTCTCCTCCCCAGGGTCAGAAGCAGCATGGGACCCTTTGACTTCATTCTTGCCAATGTGGAGAATGCCGCAGGCGGTTTCGGGCTTACAGGCAAGGTGATGGATGAGATCTTCGGTCAGGGAGTGGACGCCCTGACCAGCGGCAACCATATCTGGGATAACAAAGAAGCCCTCCCCCTGCTCGATGAGGAGAAACGGCTCGTAAGGCCGGCCAACTATCCGCCTTTATCCAGGGGCAGCGGTTCAATGGTGATCGAAAAAAAGGGGATAAAACTCGCGGTCATCAACCTCCAGGGAAGGGTCTTCATGCAACCCATCGACTGCCCCTTTCGCCGGGCCGATGAGGAACTGGTGCAGATGGAGGGGGTTCCGGTAATAGTAGACATGCATGCCGAGGCGACCTCGGAAAAAAGAGCTCTTGCCCTGTACCTTGACGGCAGGGTTGCCGCTGTTCTCGGTACACATACCCATGTCCAGACAGCTGACGAGGAGATCCTTGAAGGAGGCACTGCCTACATATCCGATGTGGGTATGACCGGTGGCCACGGAGGCGTCATAGGTATGGACAAGGAAGCGATAATCTCAAGGTTCCTGACTGGAATGCCTGCCAGGTTCGAGGTCTGCAACAGGGACGTAAGGATGGATGCCGTTGTTGTAGATATCGATGAAAAGGCTGGTAAAAGCATTTCTATCTCACGCTTTTCATTGGGTGTCTGAGTCTTAACAGGGCAGCCATGATGTTTGACTTTTCAGCGGCGGGGCGCAAGAAGCGCCCCGCCTTTTTGGTGACCCTGGAGTGCTGTTGTTATAGCATTGATCGAGACTACTGACCGAAGGAGATGTAAATGGAAGAAA
>DFZC01000062.1 GCA_002383685.1 Synergistaceae bacterium UBA4066
GGAGGCGTGTGAGGAATCTGACTCAAGTTCAAGACCGAGATCCCTCATCCCTTTCAGGAATTCGGGATGACAAGCAGGGGCAAGTTCAGATCTCCGCGGGTAGGCGGAGGAATTCGGGATGACAAGCAGGGGCAAGTTCAGATCTCCGCCAGCCGGCGGACTCGGGATTACAATAGGACAAAGGCATAACCCCCAGGCAAGCTGGGGTGCCTTGTGAACGGTCAAGCGTCATTTTGACCATCGCCGGCCTTGTCGGGATCTACAGCTTTTTTTACCTCTTACCCCTAATGCATTTGCCCGATCCAGGGGATCCCGGCACCCGGGATATGCCTGTTAAAGCCTTTCCCAGTCGGCTTCAAGGGTGGGACCGGGGACCACTTTCCATATCCAGCGGATATCGGGGTGATAAGGGAGCTGAAAAGAGATGATCCTTTCTATCTTCCCCTTGTCGCTTTCGCTCGCGTACCCAAAGTGAAGCCACCCACCTTCACGAACTGTCCAGATGCCGATCTTGCCCGGATCCAGGTAGCTCCACTGCACGAAGTTGGGATCGAAATTCTGATGGTCGGATTTTGTGACCCATACCATCCGGGATGTGGCGTTTCGAAGGTCCAGCGTCCTTTCGCCGCCAAGTCCGAAAGCTGGGGCACACACGAAGACGGCAACCAGAACAAATGCCATGATCACAAAATGCCTTTTTGCCATTTCAAGCCCTCCAAACATAAATACCAGAATTTTCAACCCTTTGAAGATTGTTTCTACAAATTTTTAATTGATACAGGAGTTGTGTCAAGAGGCAGGAGGCAGGAAGGGCTAAAATTCGTGAGACGAAAGTACATAAAAGCCAGGCAACAGGCTGCAGGAAAACCTTTAGAGCAAGGGACGGAAGGGCGGAA
The DNA here is from genome assembly GCA_002383685.1 of Synergistaceae bacterium UBA4066. Lineage (GTDB taxonomy): Bacteria > Synergistota > Synergistia > Synergistales > Thermovirgaceae > UBA4066. Next base: position 897 of record DFZC01000062.1, read on the forward strand.
GAAACAACAAAGACCCGAAGAAAAAATCTCCGGGTCTTTGGGTCATTACCAGCCTTCGCACTTACGATTCACGATTTACAAGGTGCCCCGAGCGTAGCGACTGGGTAGGCTTTGCTCTGCCCCAAGCGCAGCGACAGGGTACGATTTACGTCTCACATCTCCCGGGTCTTGCCTTTATTACTGTCCAGCCACCTTGCTTGAGAACAGGAAGATGCTGCTGTCGGGACCCATTCCCGGAAAAGCGGTGGAAAGGGTCTTTTCCGCCCATGACACTTTTGCCGTGGCGGGTTCCTCCGCCTCGATGGTTTTCGTGTCCGACATATACCAGTTGCCTGTGCTGTCCTTATGCCACATATCAAGCCCTCCGATCAGGTCTGCGGTATGGTTTGCTGTTGCGGTGTATCTTCCTGACCGATGGCTGCATCTTATTCGTAGGACCATATAGTGAAGAACCCCCTGGGAATCAATTCAAATCTCACTGAGGCCACAGTATATCTGCTTTTCGAGGTTTGTCAACTCGAGTTTACAAAAATGGTAAAAATAAACCAACTGCCCTTCCGGGTTTCAATCACGTCAGGTCATTTTCACGATAAAATAGATTCCGAAGGCTTATCTGTCGAGTCTTTCGGGAGGTTATGGCTTGGGCACATTCCTGATCTTTTTCCTGTTGATCCTTATGGGTTTCCTCTGGTGGCTGGGGCTGGCCTACGACCGCATTTTCCGCTCCGTCAGGGAGTGCTCGAGGCTCAGGGGCGAACTGGTCTCGGCCGCGGGGAGACCCGGGAACATTGAAGAGGCAAACAGACTTGCAAGCGACCTTGAAGAAGCCTCCAGGGAAGCAAACAGAGAGATCTGCGGCACAGTGTCGGGGAGGATCATCGCAAGGATATTCAGGTTCAAAACCCTAGAATTGCCAGGAGAGTGAATTTTTCCGACTCTTACAAGGAGGGAATAGAGATGTTTGGGAAACTTCTGCACGTGGATCTTGGATCGGGGACTTTCAAGGATCATAACGTCCCCGAAGATGTGACAAGAAAATACCTCGGGGGCAAGGGGTTGGGGATATACCTGCTGGATTCGCTTTTAGCCCCGGGCACGAAGCCGCTGGATCCGGGAAATGTTCTTATGTTCCTCACGGGGCCCTTTACGGGTACCACGTTCCCGACTTCGGGGCGTTTCGTAGTGGTGACCAAATCGCCGCTGACGGGGATGTACGTCGACAGCCATTCGGGGGGACACTTCGCCAAGGAGATGAGGATGGCGGGGTATGACGGCATCATCGTCACGGGGAAGGCTTCCAGGCCGGTCTATCTCTGGCTGAAGGACGGGAAGGCTGAGATCCGCGACGCGGGGGACCTGTGGGGAAAGAACGTTGACGATACGGTCCACGCGGTAAGGGAGATCACCGACGCCGATGCAAAGGTCGCCGTTATAGGACCTGCCGGCGAGAACCTGGTCCCCATAGCGAACATCACCATGGACAGCGACAGCGACAAGTTCAGGGCAGGCGTAGCGGGCCGGGGCGGCACAGGGGCCGTGATGGGGAGCAAGAACCTGAAGGCTGTTGCAGTAAGGGGTACTGGCACGATCCCCATCGCCGAAGAGGATGCCTTCAAGGGTCAGGTGGCAGAGATAGTAAAAGCCATCAATGCCAGCGACCAGATCCACACCAGGCGCATTGTCGGCACCTCGTCGCTGGTGGAGTCCATGAGCCGGACGGGTATCCTGCCAACCTACAACTTCCAGCAGGGGTACTTCGTCCCGATCTACGGAATAGTGTCAACGAACCTCAGGCACTACACGAAACGGGACGTGGCCTGTTCCAACTGCCCCATCGTCTGCGGGAAGGTGCTGGAGGACGACGGGCACCCTGTAAAGGTGGAGTACGAGTCCATCGCCCTCCTAGGGAGCAACAACGGCGTGGGCAAGATGCCGCTGCTGGCGAAGTCCATAAGGATATGCAACCAGCTGGGTTTGGACACGATCTCCGCGGGAGGCGTCGTGGGTTTTGCCATGGAGTGCAGGCAGAAGGGGATCCTTCCGGAAGCGCCCGAGTTCGGAGATGCCGAAGGGCAGGCTAAACTCCTTGAGGACATTGCCTACAAGAGGGGTCTCGGGGCTCTCCTTTCAAACGGTGTAAGGGCTGCCGCCGAAGGGATAGGCAAGGGAACTGACCATTTCGCGATCCACGTCAAGGGCCTGGAACTGCCCGGCTATGAACCCAGGGCAACCTGGGGTATGGCCCTGGCATACGCAACATCCGACAGGGGGGGCTGCCACCAGAGGGCATGGACCGTGCTCGGCGAACTGGACGGGCACCTGCCGCGGTTTTCCACCGACGGGATGGCAAGGACAGTGAAGACGGTCCAGGACGAAAGGGCTGCTGCCTACTCGCTGGTGGTATGTGACTTCGCTCCCTACTCCCAGGAGAGGGCCCTTGCATGCCTGCGCCACATGACGGGATGGGACATCACCGAGGAGGATTACCTGACCGCTGGCGAGAGGATCTGGAACCATATACGCATGTTCAACATCCGCGAGGCAGGCATCTCGAGGAAGGACGACACACTGCCGCCAAGGATGTTCGAAGATCCGCTTCCGATGCCTCCGAGGGGCGAGGAGAAGGTCTCGCTGCCCCGGAAGGATTTCGATACGATGCTTGAAGAGTACTATTCGCTGAGGGGCTGGGACAATGACGGGCGCCCCGAGGCCGCTACAGCGGACAGGCTGGGCATCACGGTCCGCATCTGACGGGAGGTGCTTCACTGACATGTGGAAGATAGGCTTGACAGGCTTCGGGAATGTCGGCCAGGGGCTGGCAAGGATACTTGAGAAAAAGCGGGGTTCGCTGAAGGAGCGTTACGGGTTCGAATATTCGGTAACTTTCATAGCCGACCCGGTCAAGGGGTCACTGCTGAACACGGGGGGAATAGACCTCAGGTCCGTTCTGGAAGAGATAGACAGGAAGGGAGACCTGAAAGGTCACCCCGACGCCACAACCCTAGATACGCTCCAGCTGATCTCCGGCAAATACGCCGACGTTATCACCGAGGCTACCTACACGGACCTCAAGACGGGAGAACCTGGAGTTTCCCACATAAGGACCGCCCTGGAGAACGGGATCAACGTAGTGTCCACGAACAAGGGGCCCGTTTCGATTGCCCTGCCGGAACTGATGGAACTGGCCGGCAGGAATGGTGTCTCCTACTTCTTCGAAGGGGTTGTCATGAGCGGAACTCCCTCCATCAACCTGGCCCGGGAGGCGCTGGCCGGTTGCGACATTACAGGCGCCATGGGTATAGTCAACGGCACCACCAATTACATCCTGACCAGGATGGAAGAAGGCATGGGCTACGACGAGGCGCTTAAAAAAGCCCAGGAACTGGGTTACGCCGAGGCCGACCCGACGGGCGACGTAGAGGGTTGGGACGCGGCCGTTAAGGTGCAGGTGCTGGCAAAGGTTCTTATGGGTGAGCCGATCAGGGTAGATGACGTGGACCGCACGGGGATAACGGGCATAACCCCGGAGGATATATCAGCAGCCTCAGGAAGAGGGGCCAGGATCAAGCTGATAGCCGAGGTCGGAAGGGACAACGGGAAACTCGTCGCAAAGGTGGCGCCTAAGGAGGTTCCACTTACGCACCCCCTGGCGGGTATCATGGATGCCACCAACGCCATCACCCTTGTCACAGACCACCTGGGAGAGATAACGATAGTGGGCCCGGGGGCAGGCCGTGTAGAAACGGGACAGGCACTGCTGACGGATCTTCTGGCCGTTCACAGGATCCACGGGAGATCCTAGGGGGTCTTTGAAAGCGAGGGAAGTACCGTTACCGTTCCGGGACGCAGCCCTTTGCCCTGAATGATGTTCAAAAGCAGCCGGGCCGACAGGGTGCCAAGTTCGAAAGCGGGCCAGTAGAGGGTCCAGTTTCCGGGCGGGACGTGAGGGTGCTTCCTGGTGGCGCATATAACTTTAGTGTCTTCTGAGGAAGCAATATCCATAGGGGGAGGGGTTCCGTCGTATACCGACACGACCCCTGCCCCCTTTTTTTGCGCCCTGGGGAGAAGAGGCTGTATCCCCCGGAAAAACGGGTTTTCACCCTGGTGCAGGATAATATCCCTCTCCCCCGCCAGCCTTGTCAACTGCTCCGCTGCCGAGCTGTTATCCACTAGCACTGAAATCCCGTCTTCCCGCTTTGTGCCTACCGCGACCCCCGGAACACCGGCATCGGGCTCGGGAGGACCGTCGAGCCACACAAAACCGTCAACCCTCCTGGACAGGAGCCTGAACATGGCGTTGCGCCTCTGCTGGGGATCGGAGGCGGTGGCACGGATCATGAACTCCATGCCGTGGCGCGATATGACGCGCTCGAAGCCGGCAAGGAATTCCCCTGCCCAGGGGGTAGCAAGGTCCCTGATGAACAGGCCCACAGTTTCGCTGCTGCGGCTGGAGAGGCCCCGGGCTATCGCGTCGGGTCGGTAGCCCAGGTCCTTGATGGCGGCCCAGACCTTTTCGCTGGTGGCAGGGCTTATCCTGGGGTCGCCCCGGAGGACCCGGCTGACCGTCGCCTTGTTGACTTCGGCCGCCCTGGCGACATCGGACATGGTTACGCGCATGGGAGGGACCCGAGGGGCAAGGATCGTGAGACGTGAGACGTGAGACG
>DFZC01000034.1:0-39416 GCA_002383685.1 Synergistaceae bacterium UBA4066
TCGTCACGGAGATCCTGGACAACTAGGATCATAGGGAGGAAGTCGCAGTGGCAAAGAAGATCCGGATCAAACTGAAGGCGTTCGATCACAGGGCACTGGACTCCTCCGCGTTCCAGATAGCGGAGACGGCACAGCGCACGGGGGCAAAGGTTTCCGGGCCTATCCCCCTTCCTACGGAAGTGAACAAGTTCACCGTCCTCAAGTCGCCCCACAAGGACAAGGACGCCAGGGAACAGTTCGAAATGAGGACTCATAAGAGGCTCATAGACATCATCGACCCGACGCAGAAGACTATGGAGTCCCTTATGCAGCTGAATCTCCCCTCCGGAGTGGATATCCAGATCAAGCTTTAAAGGGGAGCACTGAGCTGAAAGGAGAGAGATCTTAAAGATGGGTATGGGAATACTAGGTCGGAAGCTGGGGATGACCCAGATATTCGACGAAAAGGGGCTCTCTGTCCCTGTAACTGTTGTAGAAGCCGGCCCGTGCAGTGTCGTGGCTGTCAAGAGCAGGGAAAGCGATGGTTATACCGCTGTAAGCCTTGCTTTTGGCGATATCAAGCCTTCGAAGCTCAACAGGCCCGAAAGGGGCGTGTTCGAGAAGAAGGGGCTGGATCCGAAAAAATGGATCCGTGAATTCAGGATCGACGACACCGATGGTTTCGAGGTCGGCGGGGTTGTGACGGTGGAGCTTTTCGAGAACGGCGAGACCGTAGATGTGGTGGGAAAAAGCAAGGGAAAGGGTTTTGCCGGTGTCATCAAGAGGCATCATTTCGGAGGTGGACCGGCAAGCCACGGCGCATCGAAGTTTCACAGGGAGCCAGGCTCGGCCGGAGCCAGCAGCTCTCCGAGCCATATTTTCAAAGGCAAGACAATGCCTGGCCGGATGGGCGGAGACAGGGTCACTGTCAAGAACCTCTCCATAGCCGGTATTGATACTGAAAACAACCTTTTGCTTATCAAAGGAGCCATTCCTGGTCCAAGGAACGGGCTCGTGATGATCCGCAAGCAGGTTGAGGCACCACGGTAAGGAGGCAGCGGAGAGATGCCGACTGTTAAGGTTATCAATTTGAATGGTGAGATCATTGGCGAGGAAAACCTTTCCGACTCCATCTTTGCCGCCCCGGTGCATGTTCCAGCGATGCACCAGGTGGTTGTGGCCCAGCAGGCCAATGCAAGGCAGGGGACCCATTCCACCAAGACCCGCGGAGAGGTCCGCGGAGGCGGCAGGAAGCCCTGGAGGCAGAAGCATACCGGAAGGGCGAGGCATGGCAGCAGAAGGTCACCGATCTGGGTCGGCGGCGGTATTACCCATGGGCCGCACCCGAGGGATTATCACCAGAAGGTGAACAAAAAGGTCCGGAGGCTGGCCCTGAAGAGTGCCCTTTCATTGAAGGTCAGCGAAGGCAGCCTTGTGCTTCTGGACCGTCTGGACATCGAGAAGCCGAGCACAAAGAGCATGATGTCCTTTTTGTCCGAGATCGATGCCGGCAACAAGATCCTGATCATGGTCAGCGAGAGCAGCCCCGCGATATACAAATCGGCTGCCAACATCCCCGGTGCGATGGTGCTTCACGTTGACAGCATCAATGTGTATGACATTCTCAACAACCGCAGGATGGTCCTTACCATGGACGCCGCCAGGAAGATCGAGGAGGTGTACGGGGCATGAGATCATTGCCGCAGGACATCATTCTGAGGCCGGTTATCACAGAGAAAAGCAGCCGGCTGATGGAGCAGAACAAGTATACGTTCGAAATTGACCCCCGGGCCAACAAGATCGAGGTCAGGGATGCTGTCTCGGCTCTCTTCAAGGTCAAGGTGGTCAAGGTAAGCACGATCTACGTAAGGCCGAAACCGAAGAGGATGGGTGCATTCCTGGGCAAATCAAGGGCCTGGAAGAAAGCCATCGTTACCGTCGCGGCCGGTGAGCGCATAGAGTTCTTTGAGGGCGCTAACGCGTAGACGGGGAGGGTATTGAAGATGGGCATCAAAAAATACAAGGCTTATACACCCGGACGGAGATTCATGACCACCTCCTCTTTCGAGGAGATAACCAGGACCGAACCGGAGAAGTCCCTTGTCGAATCCCTGAAGAAGACAGCAGGCCGCAATAACCTCGGAAGGGTAACGATGAGGCACCGCGGAGGAGGTTCCAAGAGGCTTTACAGGATCATCGACTTCAAGCGGAACAAGACTGGTATCCCCGGAAGGGTGGCATCCATCGAGTATGATCCGAACCGTTCCGCCAGGATAGCACTGATCAACTATGCCGACGGAGAGAAGAGATACATCCTGGCGCCTGTCGGCCTGGGCGTCGGTGATACCGTGACAGCAGGACCGGATTCTGATATCCGCCCGGGCAATGCGCTTAAACTGAGGGATATCCCGGTCGGAACTTTTATTCACAATATCGAACTCGAGCCAGGACGCGGAGGCGTACTGGTGAGATCCGCGGGAACCTCAGCTCAGCTGATGGCCAAGGAAGGGAAAAAGGCCTTTGTCAGGCTTCCAAGCGGTGAACTCCGCCTGGCCCTTCTCGAATGCATGGCCACCATCGGGCAGATAGGGAACGAGGACCATGAGAACCTTACCCGCGGGAAAGCGGGCAAGACCCGCTGGCTCGGCAGACGTCCCCATGTCAGGGGCATGGTCATGAACCCTGTCGACCATCCCATGGGCGGCGGTGAAGGCCGCAGCAAATCGCACAAGCATCCGGTATCTCCTTGGGGTACACCAGCCAAGGGGTATAGAACCCGAAAACGTAAGCCGTCTGACAAGTTCATCGTGCGGCGACGTTTCGAGAAGTAGTGGCAGGGAGGGACGGAAATGGCTCGTTCCACGAAAAAAGGACCCTTTATTGAACAGAAGCTTCTGCGCAAGGTGGAAGCCATGAACGAAGAGGGGAAGAAAAGGGTAATCAAGACGTGGTCAAGGCGCTCCACCATTGTTCCTGACATGATCGGCCATACGATAGCCGTGCACAACGGCAGGACGCATATCCCGATCTTTATCAGCGAGAACATGGTTGGGCACAAACTTGGAGAGTTCGCGCCTACGCGCAAGTTCGGCGGTCACGCCGGGCAGGAACGCTCCACCCGCGTCCGTTAGGAGGGGCTTTTTATGGAAGCGAAAGCCGTTGCAAGGCAGGTTCGCGTGTCGCCTACAAAATCCAGGCAGGTCCTGACGGTCATTCGCGGGAAAAAAGCCGGGCAGGCTCTTGATGTGCTCCGCTTTACCCCGAAGAAGGCGGCCAGGATCATCGAAAAGGTGCTTAAGAGCGCGATCGCGAATGCCGAGCACAATTATGGAATGGACATGGATCGACTGGTTGTTGTAAAGGCGTATGCCGACCAGGGTCCATCTATGAAGCGTTGGCAGCCAGTCTCCATGGGCAGGGTGCATGCCTACAAACATCGCACCAGCCATATCACCGTAGTGGTTGCAGAGCGCTAAGGAGGGTTGACCGTTGGGCCAGAAAGTACACCCTGTTGGGTATCGCCTTGGAATAGTGCGTGATTGGGAATCAAGATGGTACGCAGGCCGGAAGGATTACGCCGGTAAACTTCATGAAGACCTCAAGCTGAGGAACTGGATCCAGAAAAGGTGGTCTCATGCCGGTATCTCGAAGATAGAGATCGAGAGGATAGGGAAGGTCATCCGGTTTACAATATGGACCGCCCGGCCAGGTGTAGTTATCGGAAAGGGCGGAACAGAGATCCAGAAGGTCAGGGAGGAGATCCAGGAATTGACCGGCAACAAGGTCATGATCAACGTCCAGGAGATCAAGAACCCTGACAAGGAAGCCCAGGTAGTAGCCGTAGGGGTGGCATCAGCCCTGGAGAGGCGCGTCAGTTTCAGGAGGGCGATGAAACAGTCCATCTTCCGTGCCATGAAGTCCGGTGCCGAAGGCATAAAGATCCAGTGCAGCGGAAGACTTGGCGGCGCAGAAATAGCAAGGACGGAATGGTATCTGGAGGGACGTCTCCCTCTATCGACCCTCAGGGCAGACATCGATTATGGGTTTGCCGAGGCGAAAACCATATACGGAGTCATAGGAATAAAGGTCTGGATCAACAAGGGGCAGGCTGTCAGGCCGGCTCCGGCCGGAAGCCAGGAACCTGTCGAGAGGGGGTAGGATCAAATGCTGATGCCAAAAAGGGTCAAGTACCGCAAACCCTTCCGACGCCCCCTGAGCGGGATGGCCAAGGGGGGTAAGACCGTTTCCTTCGGGGAATACGGCCTTCAGGCCCTTGAATGTGCCTGGATCACGGCCCGTCAGATCGAAGCGGCCCGTGTGGCTATCTCCCGTAAGATGAAAAAGGGCGGGAAGACATGGATAAGGATCTTCCCGGATCACCCCTTTACCAAGAAACCCCTTGAAACCCGTATGGGAAAAGGGAAGGGCAGCCCTGAATTCTGGGTAGCCCCCGTCAGGAGAGGACGGATCATGTTCGAGATAGCGGGAGTACCCAGAGAAGTGGCCGAAAAGGCTTTTCTTACTGCATCCCACAAGTTGCCTATCAAGGTCCGCCTGGTAACCCGGGACGGAATGGGTGGTGAATAAGGATGAATACCAGGGAACTTCGGGAATTGTCCTTAGACGAACTGAATGACAAGCATAAGCAGTTCAAGGAAGAACTTTTCAATCTCCGTTTCCAGCATGCCATCGGCCAGCTTGGAAATACCGGGCGTATTGGAGAGGTCAAAAGATCCATAGCCAGGGTCCTTACGATCATGCGGGAAAAGGAGATCGGGCTGAAGCGCCCGGTGTAGGAGGGAACGCGCAATGGATGACAGAACCATCTCACGAAAGACGCGTGTAGGCACAGTTGTCAGTGACCGCATGTCCAAGACTGTCGTAATAAAGGTCGATCGCATGGCCAAACACCCTCTCTACGGTAAACCCGTTCTGAGGAGCAAGAAATTCATGGCCCATGACGAGGATGAGACCTGCCGTATCGGAGACAGGATCCGTATCGAGGAAACCCGGCCTTTAAGCCGTCACAAACGCTGGCGGGTGGTCGAGATAATCGAGAGGGCTCCGGTTCTTGGCGGCAGCCAGGAAAAGGAGGACTAGTCCATGATCCAGCTCCGGACAGTAATGAAGGTCGCCGATAATTCAGGCGCAAAAAAGATCATGTGCATTCAGGTTCTCGGCGGAAGCCGAAAACGTTATGCCACGGTGGGCGATATTGTGGTCGCTTCCGTAAAGGAAGCGATCCCCAACAGCAACGCGGGAAAGGGCGACGTGGTCAAGGCCGTAGTTGTCAGGACCAAAAAAGAGGTCCGAAGAAGAGACGGTTCCTATGTCAGGTTCGACGACAACGCTGCTGTGCTCATCGATAACAACGGCGACCCCAGGGGTACCCGCATTTTCGGCCCTGTGGCCCGTGAGCTGAGGGAGAAACGGTTCATGAGGATCGTCTCCCTTGCCCCGGAAGTAGTTTAGGAGGACAGCGGCGATGAGCAAAATTCGTATTAGAAAGGGAGACCGGGTTCACGTGGTATCCGGTAAGGACAAGGGTAAAGAGGGGAAAGTGCTTCGCTGTTTCCCGACAAGGGATCTTGTGCTGGTGGAGGGTGTGAACATTGTTACCAAACATGTCAAACCTTCAGCCAAGAATCCCCAGAGCGGGATAGTCAAGCAGGAGGCTCCCATTTACTCCAGCAAGGTCAAGCTTGTCTGCACGGCATGCGGCGCGGCCACCAGGGTCGGCCGGGCCTTTCTTGAGGACGGACGCAAGGTCCGTGTCTGCAAGAAGTGCGGCGAGATCATCGATAAGGTGTAACGGGGAGGCGACTTGACGATGCCGCGTCTGGCCGATTTATTCAGGAACGAGATAACAGGACGCCTTCAGAAACAGTTCGGGTACTCCAATATTATGCAGGTTCCCCGGATCCAGAAGGTTGTCGTGAACATTGGAGTTGGTGAGGCGAAAGTCGACTACAAGTTCATGGATGCATCAATAGCCGAACTTCGCACCATCACAGGACAGCAGCCCATGATGAAAAGGGCCAAGAAATCCGTGGCCGGTTTCAAACTCCGCGAGGGGATGCCCGTGGGATGCTCTGTTACCCTCAGGGGCGTGCGGATGTGGGAATTCCTTGACAGGCTTATCTCCCTGGCACTTCCGAGGATAAAGGACTTTCAGGGACTTTCTCCCAAGGGTTTTGACGGCCACGGCAATTACAACCTTGGCCTCAAGGAACAACTGATATTCCCCGAGATCGAATACGACAAGGTAAGCCGCATCAGGGGAATGAACATTTCCATAGTTTCGACCGCAAAAACGGATGAAGAGGCAATGAGCCTGCTGCAGGCTCTCGGAATGCCTTTTGCCCGGTAGGGGAGGAGATGTAGCTAATGGCCCGAAAAGCAATGAAGATCAAGGCCGCGAGAGAACCCAAGTTCAAAGTAAGGTCATATACAAGGTGTCCTCTATGCGGTCGTGTTCATGCCTACATGAGGCAATTCAATATGTGCCGTTGTTGCTTCCGGAAGCTGGCCCGGGAAGGCAAGATCCCCGGCGTAGTCAAGTCCAGCTGGTAGCACGGGATGCGGTCAAGGAGGATATTGCAATGTATGTGAATGACCCTATAGGGGACATGCTCACGCGCATCCGGAACGCTAACATGGTCTTCCATGAAACCGTTGACATGCCCCTGAGCAAAGTGAAACTGGCAATTGCCAGGATCCTCAAGGAAGAGGGCTACGTCAAGAATTTCAAGGTCGTAAATGATCCCAAGAAACCATACGCGACCCTGAGGCTTTTCCTGTCATACGGTCCGCAGAAGGAACGTGTGATACAGGGACTTCGGAGGATCAGCAAACCCGGACGAAGGATCTATGTTCAGAAGGACGAACTGCCCAGTGTCATGAAGGGGCTGGGAACCGCAATAATTTCAACGTCAAAAGGCATGATGCCCGACGCTGAGGCTCGCAAGACAGGCCTTGGCGGAGAAGTCGTCTGCTTCATCTGGTAGGGGGTGTCTGTTGTGTCCAGAATCGGCAGAAAACTGATAGACATACCCTCCGGCGTAACCCTTTCGGTCGATGACGGGAAGGTCATGATCAAGGGACCCAAGGGTGAGCTCAGCGCCGACCTTGTTCCCGGGATCGAAGTCGAGGTAGAGGATAACGCGATAAGGGTAACCCGCCAGAGCGATGACAAAAAGACCAGGGCCTTCCACGGCATGATCAGAGCCCTGGTGAACAATCTTGTTCTGGGAGTCAGCAGCGGGTTTGAGAGGAAACTGGAAATTGTCGGCGTAGGTTGGCGTGCGCAGATGCAGGGGACGACCCTGGTGATGAACCTGGGTTACTCCCACCCCGTGGAGTACAACCCTCCCGAGGGAATTGAGATAACAACCGACGGGCCGACCAAGATCTCTGTCAAGGGTATCGACAAACAGGCCGTTGGACATACGGCGGCCGTCATTAGGGGCTTCAGGCCGCCCGAGCCCTACAAGGGCAAAGGTATAAGGTATGCCGGCGAACACATTATCAGAAAAGCCGGCAAGGCCGGAGCTTAGCATGTGAGGTGAAGGGCAGGATGAAAAAACGTACTCGCAACGACATGCGCTTGGTCCGTCATCGCCGCCTCCGAAAAACCCTTTCGGGTACCGGGGAACGCCCGCGCCTTGCTGTCTTCCGCAGCCTGAGCCATATGTATGCCCAGATCATAGATGACACCCGGGGGCATACGCTTGCCGCGGCATCTACTCTTGAAAAGGAGATCAGAACCGGCATCGATGGATCGGACGGGTTCGAGGCCGCAAGGACTGTCGGAAGGATCATCGCCGCCAGAGCATTGGAAAAGGGCATCACTCAGGTCCTTTTCGATCGTGGCGGACATATGTATCACGGCAAGGTAAAGGCCCTGGCCGACGCGGCCCGCGAAGCCGGCCTGAAGTTCTAAGGAGGGTACAGGATATGAGGGTCAACAACGACGGCCCAAAAGGGCAGGAAATGATCGAAAGAGTCGTCTCCATAAACCGTGTAAGCAAGGTCGTCAAGGGCGGCAAGAGATTCAAGTTCAGCGTTCTTGTTGTGGTGGGAGACGGATTGCAGAATGTCGGGATAGGCATCGGTAAGGCCCGGGAGATATCCGAAGCCGTCAGAAAGGGTATCGAAAAGGCAAAGAAGAACCAGGTGGAACTGAAAAGAGTGGGCAGCAGCATCCCCCACGATATCATCGGGCATTTTGGCGCGGCCGAAGTTCTGCTTAAACCGGCGGCTCCTGGAACAGGGGTCATTGCCGGAGGGGCGGTCAGGGCGATAATGGAGCTTGGCGGGGTCAGTGATGTCCTGACAAAGGTCATCGGCAGGACATCCAATCCTGTCAATGTGGCCTACGCAACGATGAAAGCCCTTAAAGGGCTTCGAACACCCGCCGAAGTCATGCGACTGAGGGGCAAGGAAGCCCCTAAGGCACAAGGGGCATAGGGGGCTGAAGATCCATGGCCAAACTGAAGATAACACTTAAAAAGAGCACCATTGGCCGGCCTCCCAGGCAGGGACAGACTGTCAGGGCGTTGGGGCTGAGAAAGATCAGGCAGTCAGTCATCCATGAAGACAACCCCCAGATCAGAGGGATGGTCGCTTCGATCGAACATCTTGTCGACTGGGAAATCGTAGGAGAATAGGGGGGAGAGGCTCGTGGGAATTCATGAACTCCGGCCTGCTCCTGGGTCGAAAAAAAAGCCCAAGAGATTGGGACAGGGTGTCGGAAGCGGAAAAGGAAAAACGGCAGGCAAGGGCAACAAGGGCCAGAAGGCTAGAAGCGGAGGAGGAGTCCGTCCCGGGTTTGAGGGTGGGCAGATGCCTCTTTCCAGGAGGATCCCAAAACGGGGTTTCAGCAATGCCAGGTTCAAGAAGAGTTTCCAGATAGTCAACGTCGAGAGACTTAACGACCTTTTCGAAACCGGGGCTGAAGTGGGTATACCCGAAATGATCATGACGGGTATTATCAGCAGCGCCAGGATCCCGGTAAAGGTCCTTGGAGACGGGGAGATATCGAAAGCCCTGACGGTGAAGGCCAACGCTTTCAGCAGTCAGGCAGTTTCAAAGATAGAGGCCGCCGGCGGGAAGACCGAGGTGATCTAGGTGCTGGATGCATTCAGGGATGCTTTCAGGTTGCCCGATCTAAAGCGGAAGATCCTCTTCACCATGGGGGTTCTCTTCCTCTTCCGCCTGGGTACTCATATACCTACGCCGGGGATTGACGCCGAGGCCATGTCCAGCCTTTTCGAACAGGGAGGGGTCCTTGGTTTCCTGGACCTTTTCGCAGGCGGGGCACTCCGGAGGTTCAGTGTTTTTGCACTCGGCGTGGCGCCTTACATCAACGCAAGCATCGTAATGCAGCTGCTGGTCGTGGTTTTCCCCGCCCTCGAGAAGCTCCAGAAAGAGGGGGAGCAGGGAAGGAAGAAGATAGTCCAGTACACACGTCTGGGCACGGTTTTCTTTGCCGCTGTCCAGGCAATAGGCATGACGTTCTGGCTCAGGAACCTCGGCATATTCGCCGGGGGGTGGCTTGGCTTCGTTGCGGCTGTCTTTACCGTCACTGCGGGATCCCTCATAGTGATGTGGCTGGGCGAGGAGATATCGGACCACGGTATAGGCAACGGCATTTCCCTCCTTATCTTCGCCGGGATCGTCGCCAGGCTGCCTGAAGCCATCATCAGGACCTGGACACTCATGAGAATGGGCGAGATGAACATCCTGGTGATCACCCTTGCTATTGCCCTGATGCTGGTGGTGATAGCAGGATGCGTCCTTCTCCAGGAGGGGCAGAGGAGGCTTCCCGTCCAGTACGCGAAGCGTGTCGTAGGCAACAAGGTATACGGAGGGCAAAGCACCTTCATCCCGCTCAAGGTCAACCAGGCGGGCGTTATCCCCATAATCTTCGCTTCGTCGGTGCTGCTGTTCCCCTACACCATTGTCAGGTTCTTCTCCGGGAACATTTCCGCGATGATCCAGCGGTTCCTTGCGCCGGACAGCCTTGTCTATATGACGCTGTATGTTCTGCTTATAATCTTTTTCTCGTATTTCTATACCGCCGTTGTTTTCGATCCTAATGACACGGCAAACAACATGAAGAAATACGGGGGGTTTGTCCTGGGGATCAGGCCCGGAAAACCGACAGCCGAGTATATCGAGAAGATCATGTCCAGGATAACCCTCGGCGGCGCGGTATTCCTTGCCGGTGTGGCCCTGCTTCCCACCCTTATGACGCGGCTGATGGGCATAACGACTTTCTATTTCGGAGGCACTGCCGTCCTGATCGTTGTCGGTGTAGCGCTGGACACGGTCCACCAGATAGAAGCACAACTTCTGATGAGGCATTACGAGGGTATTCTCAAGCGGTCGAAAGGCAAGACCGCGGGGCTCCTCAAGTTCTAGGAGGGTCGGATCATGAAGGTTATCTTCCTGGGACCCCCGGGAGCAGGGAAGGGAACCCAGGCGGCGGTACTCAGGGAAAGGCACGATATTGTCCACATATCCACGGGTGATATTCTCAGGGATAACGTTAAGGGCGGCACTGCGCTGGGTAAAACAGCCAGGGAGTATATGGACGCCGGCAAACTGGTCCCGGATGATGTGATCATTGCCATGATGGAAGAGAGGCTTGCCGGTCCCGACTGTCAAAAAGGTTTCATACTTGATGGTTTCCCGAGGACAGTCCCCCAGGCGGAGGCCCTTGACGGCCTTCTTTCGAAGCTTGGGATCCAGCTGGACGGAGTTATCTTTTTCGAAATTGACAGGGACCTTGTGGTCGAACGTCTCACGGGTAGAAGGGTCTGCGGGAACTGCGGCGAGATCTACAACGTGAAATTCAGGAACACCAAAGTCCCGGGAATATGCGATCGCTGCGGCGGCCATCTCGTACAGAGGGATGACGACAGCGAAGAGGTCGTTCTGAAGAGATTGGCAGTTTACCTTGAACAGACGGCACCCCTGATCGATCACTACGAAAAGAAAGGCCAGCTTGTCCGCGTTGATGCGGGACAGGGCGGGGAACAGGTTGTCGCTGCCATAGAGAAGGCAGCAGGCTTGCAGGCTCATGATATCCATTAAGAACAGGGACGATATCGCATCTCTCAGAAAGGCCGGAAGGATCGTCGTTGATGTTCTGAACCTGGTTGGAGATACTATCCGGCCAGGGATCGACACCCTGACACTGGACCGGAAGGCCGAAGCGTTGATCGAGGCTTCAGGGGCCCACCCCGCTTTCAAGGGGTACACGGTTCCAGGTATCCCCAGGCCTTTTCCCGGCACGCTCTGTGTTTCCGTCAACAGCGAAGTGGTGCACGGGATCCCGAGCAGTGACAGGATACTGGAAGAGGGCGACATAGCAAGCATCGATGTCGGGGTCAGGATAGACGGTTTCTACGGCGATGCTGCCTATACCTTCCCTGTAGGGAAGGTCTCCTCCGGGAGAAGCGAGCTTCTCAGGATAACTCGTGAATGTCTTGAGAGAGCTGTAGCAACCGCCAGGGAAGGGGCCACTCTTGGGGATATAGGGTATGCAGTGGAGTCCTGGGCGGCTCCCAGAGGATACGGCATTGTCAGGAACTATGCCGGACACGGTATCGGGAGGCATCTTCACGAACCGCCGCAGATACCCAATTACGGATCCCCCGGAAAAGGCATCACCCTCAAGAAGGGGATGGCTCTTGCTATCGAACCGATGATCATGTCCGGAAAAGAACCGGTCAGGACCCTTGAGGACAAATGGACGGTGGTAACGGCTGATGGTTCCGACTCAGCCCATTTCGAAAAGACGATCGTTGTCACAGGGGGCGATCCGGAGGTAATTACGCCTTGGGAGTGAGGACAGGTTACCATAGCTTCTTCCCGGGGAGCCAGGTTCCACGAAGGATGTTGTCAACAGAAGAGACTCCTGGGACTGGCTGGAAATACAAGGAAGAAGCGCTCTCGAGGCGCGACAGGGAGGGTGATGGAGCCGTATGCCAAAAGATGACATGATCGAGGTTCGGGGCAAGGTTGTTGAACCACTGCCTAATGCCATGTTCCGGATCGAACTGGAGAATGGACACAAGGTTCTTGGGCATGTATCTGGAAAGATGAGGATGCACTTCATAAGGATCCTCCCCGGTGACAAGGTCCTGATCCAGATCTCACCCTATGACTTGACACGAGGGCGGATCGTGTATAGATATAAATAGTTTGGTCTTCGGAAGATCAGGAAAGAATACACTAGTCGGCATGTAACTGAGCTGCATTGAGGAGCGTGGATCAATAATGAAAGTCAAACCTTCTGTAAAGCCCATGTGCGAACATTGCAGGGTCATAAAGCGCAACGGGGTTGTCAGAATAATCTGCAGCAAGAATCCGAGACATAAACAGAGACAGGGAGCAAGGAGGTAGTATCCCATGGCGCGAATCGCAGGTGTCGATCTTCCACGGGAAAAGCGTATCGAGGTAGCTCTGACCTATATCTACGGGATCGGTCTGCCTTCTTCCAAGAAGATCCTTGAGACAACTTCAATAAGCCCCGATACCCGGGTAAAGGATCTTACCGAGGAAGAGGCTCAGAAACTAAGGGCCGAGATCGAAGATGCCTACAAGGTTGAAGGGGATCTCAGGCGAGAGGTGACAATGAACATCAAGCGGCTGATCGAGATCGGCTGCTACAGGGGGATGCGTCACAAGTTCGGTCTCCCCGTAAGAGGTCAGAAAACGAAGACTAACGCGAGGACCCGCAAGGGACCGCGCAGGGCCGTGGCGGGCAAGAAAAAGCCCGCAGCCAAGAAATGACCCGCTCTACAGGGGTCCGCATAAGGCAAGGGAGGGAATAATCGCGTGGCCAAGAGAGTTCAGCGAAGAGGCAAGAAAAAGGAAAGAAAGAACGTCAGTTATGGTGTGGCGCATATATACTCGACATTCAACAACACCATTATCAGTGTTACCGACAGACAGGGGAACCTCCTTTCGTGGGCATCAGGAGGTAATGTGGGCTTCAAGGGTGCAAGAAAGTCCACCCCTTTCGCGGCCCAGATGGCTGCCCAGCAGGTCGCAAAGCAAGTCCAGGACCATGGGGTCCAGGAGATCGATGTTGTCGTTAAGGGTCCCGGACCTGGCCGCGAATCGGCCATCCGGTCCCTGCAGGCAGCCGGTCTGCAGGTAAACGCGATCAAGGACGAGACTCCAATACCCCATAACGGTTGCCGGCCTCCCAAGCGCCGGAGAGTCTAGCTGGGTCGAACAAGGAGGTCAAGGGGAAAATGAGCAGATATACAGGTCCGGTCTGCCGTCTTTGCAGAACTGAAGGCACCAAGCTTTTTCTCAAAGGCGACAGATGTTACACGGAAAAGTGTGCTATCAACAAGAGGAATTTCAAACCCGGACAGCATGGACAGAATCGCAGGGTCAAGGTCAGCGAGTACGGGATCCGTCTCAGGGAAAAGCAGAAACTGAGGCGCTTTTACGGGATCAACGAGACCCAGTTCCGCAGATTCTATGGCGCTGCTTCGAAAATGGCAGGACAGACAGGGCACAACTTTCTGCAGCTTCTGGAGAGAAGGCTGGACAGCGTAACCTACAGGCTGGGAATAGGCGTAAGCAGGAACCAGGCCCGGCAGTTCGTAAGACACGGTCATCTCCTTGTCAACGGGCGCAAGGTGGATATACCCAGCTACCTCGTAAAAGCGGGGGACGTCATTTCGGTCGTACAGGGCAGCAGGGACAAGGCCGTTATAAAGGAGAACGTGGAAGTCGCCGCCTCCCGGTCGATCCCTGAATGGCTGCAGTTTGACGCCGAAAGCCAGGAAGGGCGCGTGCTGTCCCTTCCTGTCCGTGAGCAGATCGAGGTCCCCGTCAAGGAACAGCTGGTTGTCGAGTTCTATGCCCGATAAGGGATGACTGGGGGGAAAAAAATGGAGCATATAAAACCGGAGATCCGAATAGAGGAAAGCACCCCCCTTAGCGGAAGGATCATTGTTGGTCCCCTGGAAAAGGGGTACGGTGTGACATTGGGCAATGCGCTCCGGCGTGTCCTGCTCTCCTCCATCAGCGGAGCTGCCATAACCGCTGTAAGGATAGAGGGGATACTGCATGAGTTCAGCACTATTCCCGGTATGAGGGAGGACGTCATTGAACTCCTTCTCAACATCAAGAACGTTTCCCTGAAAAGCTACGCGGGAGGATCGAGGGTCCTCAGGCTTGAAGCCAAAGGGCCCTGCGAGGTAACACCCGCGTCGATACTCCCTGACAGCGATATTGAATTTGTCGATACTGGCTCCTACATTTGCACCCTGGAAGAGGGAGCATCGCTGGAGATGGATCTCTTTGTGGAAAAAGGGACTGGTTATGTCACTTCCGACAGGGACAGGCCTGCTGATCTTCCGCTGGATGCCGTTGTCGTGGACGCGGTCTTTTCGCCGGTCCGCAGGGTGAAGTACGAGGTACAGGACGCAAGGGTCGGTCAGAGGACCGACTACGAGAGGCTTGTCCTCGAAGTGTGGACCAACGGCTCCGTTGCTCCTGACCGTGCCGCAATAGAGGCAGCCGGTATCCTGCAGAGATCATTCTCAATGCTGGTCCAGGGACTGGGTACCGAAGAAACAGGAACTGCAGCTGAAACGGACAGATCTGACCCGACCCTTGAAAATACGGATGTTGATGGGGTCTTTCTGCGCTCGATCAAGGACCTTGAACTCTCCATCAGGAGCGAGAACTGCCTCCTGAGGGGAGGAGTGCAGACGATAGGAGACCTCATGAGCCGGAGCAGGGCAGAGCTTCTCAAGATAAGGAACCTGGGGAAGATCTCGCTCAGGGAGATCGAGGAGAAGCTTGAACCATTCGGGCTGACGATCACGGGAGAGGACAACTCACCAGAGGACAAGTTGAAGGAGGATGAAGCCCGATGAGGCATCGTGTTGACAGACGCAGGCTTGGCCGGTATGGGAGCCATCGTATGGCCATGCTTTCCAACCTCACGGCTAGCCTGTTCCTTACTGAACGGGTCGAGACCACAGTAACGAAGGCAAAGGAGGTCCGTCGCTTTGCCGAGAGGATGATCACCAAAGCAAAGACAGGTGACCTGCATAACAGGCGAATTGTCGCCTCCAGGATGGGGAACCCCGAAGCCGTCAAAAAGCTGTTTGACGAGATCTCAGGTCGTTTTACCGAAAGGCAGGGCGGGTACACCCGTATTATCAAAACCGGCTACCGCAAGGGAGACGCTGCTCCCATGGCGATAATCGAACTAGTAGAGAGGTCATGACAGGAGACTGTCTCGCAAGGTTTTCCGGAGTATCCTTTACCTATCCGGGTTCCACGGCTCCAGCCCTCTCAGGAATAGAACTTGAGATAACCGGCGGAGAATGGATCGCCGTACTTGGCAGCAACGGATCCGGGAAATCGACTCTTGCTAAACATCTCAACGCCCTGCTGGTCCCGACGCAGGGCGATTGTTTTGTCAAGGGGATCAATACGAAAACAGAAGAAGGAAAGAGGCTGGCCAGAAAGACCGTTTCGATGGTCTTTCAGAACCCTGAGAACCAGATAATCGCGGCCGTTGTGGAAGAGGACGTTGCTTTCGGGCCGGAAAACCTTGGACTGCCATCCGTTGAGATCCGGGACAGGGTCAGATGGGCCCTGAAATTATCAGGA
The DNA here is from genome assembly GCA_002383685.1 of Synergistaceae bacterium UBA4066. GTDB lineage: Bacteria > Synergistota > Synergistia > Synergistales > Thermovirgaceae > UBA4066. The sequence continues at coordinate 15,640 of DFZC01000034.1, forward strand.
CTTGAAAAGTTGGCAAGGAAGCCGGTTTATGCCCTTTCGGGGGGACAGAAACAGCGTCTTGCCGTTGCGGGTGCGATAGCCCAGAGGCCACCCTGCCTGGTACTGGATGAGGCCACGACCATGCTTGACCCAAGGGGAAGAAAGGACCTTATGGATGTGCTTTCAGCCCTGCATGACGAAGGCATGAACCTGGTCTCCATCACTCACAGGCTGGAGGAGATACTGCTATGCGACAGGTGCCTTGTCCTTTCCGAAGGCAAGATAGCCTGGCAAGGTGCGCCCAGTGATCTTTTCCTTCTCGGCGACCGGCTCAAGGCCTGGGGTCTTGATATACCCGGTATCGTCAAGGAATGGGAGCTGTTGGTCCAGAGAGGCCTTATCGGCCGGGAGACCGCTCCGGGGATAGGCGACATGGTGGAAGCGCTATGCCGATAGAAGTCAGGGACCTTGTTCATGTTTACCATCCCGGAACTCCGCTTCAGACGAAAGCTCTCGACGGTGTAAGCTTTGAAGCGGAAAAGGGGAAATGGGTCGCCATCGTGGGGCACACCGGCAGCGGCAAATCCACCCTTGCCCAGCACCTGAACGGACTTCTTATTGCTACGGAAGGTACGGTAAAGGTAGACGGCCTGTCTGTAGCCGCGGGCGACAGGACCCTGAGGCAGGTCAGGCAGAAGGTGGGGCTTGTTTTCCAGTACCCTGAACAGCAGCTTTTCGAGGAGACCGTTTTCAAGGAGGTCTCTTTCGGTCCGCGCAACTGGGGTTTTACGCCTTCGGAGATCGAGGAAAGCGTGGAAAAGTCCCTCTCAATTGTGGGTATCGGGCGGGAACTTTACGATGCCAATCCCTTCAGGCTTTCCGGGGGCCAGAAAAGAAGGGTCGCCATTGCATCGGTTCTGGCATCGGGTCCCGACTACCTCGTTCTGGACGAACCCACAGCGGGACTTGACGCGCAGGGAAGGGAGAACTTCCTCGCGCTTCTGACAGAACTGAGATCCATAGGCAAGGGTGTCATACATATTACACATGATATGGACCTTGCCCTGGGTTTTGCGGATATAGTGCTTGTGCTGGATTCCGGAAGAAGTGTTCTCACTGGCCCCCCATCCCTGATCCTGGGGGAGCTCCTTGAGCGTGAAATCAGCGGACTGGTGATCCCCGACCTGGTGCGGTTTGCCGGAAGGCTTAGAGATATCGGCCTGGAGGTCCCCCTTTCCTGGGATCCGTTCATTATCGCCGACGCCGTGGGCAGGAGCTTCAAGAGATGAAATTCCTGAACAACATGACCCTTGGGCAGTATGTCCCTGTCGATTCTCCCGTTCACGCCATGGATCCAAGGTGCAAGATCCTCGCCACTCTTTTCTGCCTGATCGGGGTGTTTATGGTACGTGAACCACTGGGTTTCGCCTTGTGGTGCATCTTCTTCGCAGCTGTCGTGTCTGCCGCGAAGATCCCTGTAAGGCTGGTCCTGTCCACAATCAGGCCTGTGTGGATCCTGGTGGCATTCACATCAGTGATCCATCTTTTCTTTACCCAGGGGACCCCCGTTTTTGCCTGGGGGATGATCAGGATCACTCACGAGGGGATCATAATGGCGGTCCGAATGGGTCTAAGGCTCATGCTGCTCGTTATGTTCGCCGGTATGCTGACTCTAACCACCAGTCCGACCGAACTGGCCGACGGCCTGGAAAGCCTTTTCTCCCCCTTCAAAAGGTTCGGTTTCCCGGCCCACGAGATGGCTATGATGATGACGATAGCCCTGAGGTTCATACCTACCCTGCTCAACGAGACTGACCGTATAATGAAAGCCCAGATCGCAAGGGGCGCGGAGCTTGAAAGAGGCGGCCCGCTGCGGAGGCTAAGGGCTTTCGTTCCCGTTCTGGTGCCCCTGTTCGTGATCGTTTTCCAGAGAGCCGATGATCTGGCAACCGCCATGGAGGCAAGGAACTATACAGGAGGGGAAGGAAGGACCCGAATGAACCCTCTTGAATGGTCCCCCAGGGATTCAGCGGCACTGATTTTCTCTTTATTGTTCGCCATTGCCGCCATCGCCCTTGACGGGAGATTTTTCACCCTGTGAGATATGCTGCCAAGGTAGCCTACGATGGTTCCCGGTTTTCGGGATGGCAGAAGCAGCCGGGCGTTACCGGTGAAACCATTCAGGAACACCTTGAAAGGGCGCTTCTGGTCCTGAATAAACAAGATACGAAAGTCGTCGCGGCCGGAAGGACCGACAGGGGAGTGCATGCCCTGGGTCAGGTGATCTCCTTTGACACCACTTCCAGATGGGACCCGCAAAAGCTCAGGAATGCACTTGACGCAAACCTGCCGGCTTCTATCGGCATAATGGCAGTAGCAGAAGTCCCGGAGGATTTCAGCGCCAGGAGAAGCGCCCTCTGGAGGGAATATGTTTACTTTGCATGGAAGCGGCACGGCTGCCCTCCCCACATTGCCCCCTATGTATGGAGGAACGCGGTCCCCTGGGACAGGGACCTGCTCAGGGAGATGTGTTCTATCCTGAAAGGCCGGAAGAACTTCAGTGCCTTCTGCAGGAAAGCCGATCTCCCGGATAATGCCGAAAGGACCATTCTCAGTTCGGGGGTAGCAGGAAAGGGGCCCTTGCTGAGGATACGCATCAGGGGGGAAAGTTTTCTCACCAATATGATCAGGATCATTGTCGGGTCGATGGACCTGGTAGCCTCCGGGAAACGGGATATCTCATGGTTCGGGTCCCTTCTTTCGGGAGGCGAAAGATTCCAGGCGGGACCAACAGCCCCTGCCTGCGGACTCTTTCTCGTGAAGGCAGGTTACGGAATATCCCTTTGGAACGATTCTTGAGGGCGACCCCCTTTATAGGATATAGTCTATCGATGGTCCCCCTTTTCGGGGAAACCTGTCCTGCTGAAAGGCCTGAAGCCGGGTTTTAGTTAGAAGGAGGTAGTTCTGTATGTGGGGTATGGACATTGGGATCGACCTGGGGACAGCAAATGTCCTTATTTTTATGAAAAACAGCGGCGTTGTCCTCCGGGAACCTTCCGTTGTAGCCGTGGATCAGAACACGGATAGAATACTCGCCGTCGGTAACGAGGCCAAGAACATGCTGGGGCGGACTCCCTGCAACGTCGTTGCCATCAGGCCTCTCAAGGACGGGGTAATTGCAGACTATACAATGACCGAAGCCATGCTCAGGTACTTCCTGAAGAAGGTCATCACCGGTTTCGGTAGAATGATGAGGCGCAGGGTAATGATATGCGTTCCCTCAGGCGCCACCGACGTGGAAAGAAGGGCTGTTCTTGAGGCTGCGGTGGAGATAGGCGCCAAGGAGGCCTTCCTTATCGAAGAGCCAATGGCTGCTGCGATCGGTGCCAACCTGGATATCTCCGAACCCAGGGGGAACATGGTCGTGGATATCGGGGGCGGCACCACCGATATCGCTGTCCTCTCCTATGGCGGCATAGTCGTGACCGAATCCCTGCGGGTGGGTGGTGACCGCTTTGATGAGAACATCACCAGGTTTATCCGGAAGGAATACAACCTGGCCATAGGCGAACAGACAGCGGAGGCCATCAAGATCAATATCGGCAACAGTTTCCCCTCCCCCCGGGCGGAGGAGACCATGATCATCAAGGGGCGAGACCTTGTTCACGGTCTTCCCAGGCAGGTCGAGATAACCGACAGGATAATTGCCAAGGCCATCGAGGAGACAGTGAACATGATCATTGAAGGGATCCGGCAGGTTCTTGAGAAAACGCCCCCGGAACTGTCGGCCGATATTATAGACAGGGGAATAACCCTTACAGGAGGGGGCGCCCTTTTGAAGGGGCTTCCGGAGCTTATCACCAAGAGAACTCTCATCCCTGCCTATGTTGCAGATTCACCCCTGGAGTGCGTAGCCATAGGGACCGGAAAAGCTCTCGACAATATTGACAAACTCAGGACAAGCGGTTCACTTCTGGGGGCTTCCCGCAGAAGGGAAAAGAGGGTCCTCTGACTTGACATCCGTGCCGGGGTCATCCGGGGGATTTGATAAAAGTGATACTTGTGAGTTATCATATAAACCGTGGTGGGAAAGGGGTTTATTTTTTTCCTGCCTGGGATGCGGTCGCTGTTGCCGAGGGGAACCAGGTTCGGTCTGGGTTGGCGAAGATGATATCGAGGCCATGGCCGGGAGCATAGGCTTGGACGTCCATTATTTCAGGGAATTGTATATCAGGAAAGAGAAAAACAGGCTCAGTCTCAGGGAGCGGGTGAACGGCGATTGCGTAATGTATGAAAGCCAGAGCGCAAAATGCCTTGTTTACGGTTCCAGGCCGCTTCAATGCAGACTTTTTCCCTTCTGGCCCAGCATCCTGAGTTCCAGGGAAAACTGGATCGAATATTCGTCCGTTTGTCCTGGCATGGACCAGGGGCGCCTGTGGAGTATTGAAGAAATATCGTCTTTTCTGGCTCTAAGCCCTTTCGTTGACCTTTAAAGGTCCTTTTTGGGATCTTTTGTTTACGATAGAGGTTTTTCCCGGCCGTTTGTGAAAAGCACAACAATCGACTGAAGCATGGGAAACATTGGGATACCGGCGGGTATGCCAGAAATCAATAATACAGGGAGGTAGCTCGTATGGCAAAGGTAGACAGAAGAGTGGCACCGCAGGATGCGTTCGATGAGATCAAAAAGTGGCTTCTCCGTGACGGTTTTGACATCGTTATCGATATGGAGAGATCAAAGGGTTCTCACATGATCAACAAGATCAACGGTGAGGACTGGCTTGATTTCTATACCTTCTTCGCTTCGGCACCCTTCGGGATGAACCACCCGAAGCTGGATAACCCGGAATTCAAGGAGACCATATTCAGGGCAGCCATCAACAAGGTCGCAAGCTCGGATATCTATACGGAGCAGATGGCCCAGTTCGTCAAGACCTTTGGCGAAGTCGCCGTTCCTGAAGGTTTTAACCACGTTTTCTTTATCGACTATGGAACACTTGCCGTGGAGAACACCTTCAAGGTAGCGATGGACTGGAAAGTCCAGAAACTCCTGGAGAAAGGCAAGATCAGTAAAGGCGACGCGATCAAGGGACGCAGGGGCACCAAGGTCATTCACTTCCACGAGGCTTTCCACGGACGCAGCGGGTATACCCTCACCGTTACCAATACCCAGGACCCTAACAAGTACCAGTACTTTGCCCAGTTTGACTGGCCCCGTGTACTCAACCCCAAGATCTACTGGCCTCTCGAGGAGAATCTTGGCGTTGTCAGCTGGATGGAGCGTTATTCCATCAAGCAGATCAAGCAGGCTATCCGCGAGAACCCGGATGATATATGCGCGATCATCATAGAGACCATCCAGGGTGAGGGCGGAGACAACCATTTCCGCACCGAGTTCTTCCAGCAGCTCCGCCAGATATGTGACGAAGAGGAGATCCTTCTCATCTTTGATGAAGTCCAGTGCGGTATGGGCATAACCGGAAAAATGTGGGCTTTCGAGCATCACGCTCCGGTCAAGCCCGACATATTCGCCTTCGGGAAAAAGTCACAGATATGCGGTCTTGTGGCTGGACCTCGCGTGGACGAAGTTGAAGACAATTGCTTCAAGGTCTCAAGCCGTATTAACTCGACCTGGGGAGGCACCCTGGTGGATATGGTCAGGTCCACCCGTTATCTCGAGATCTACGAAGAGGATAACGTCCTAGGTTATGTTGCCGATACGGCGGGCCCGGCCCTTCTTGACGGCCTGAAAAAACTCCAGGCAGAGTTCCCGGACCTCATCACCAACGTAAGGGGCAAAGGGCTTATGTGCGCCTATGACTTTGAGAACGGCGACATTCGCAACAAGGCCCTGAAGGCATTCTGGGCGAAGAAAATGCTTGTCCTGCCCTGCGGGGATGTGTCGATAAGGTTCCGTCCCGCGCTGAATGTCCCCCTTGAAGACCTCGATCATGCCCTTGACATCTCGAGGGAAGTTTTCAAGGAGTGCGGGAAATAGCTTTAAAGCAGTCCCCTTCTGGAGCAATGTCAGTATCAAGCCGGAGAGCGTGAGATCTCTCCGGCTTTTTTCGTGAAAAGAAACCTCCGTTGTGGTAACTTTGTAACAGAAGTGAGGTGGTGGAAAATTGACGGATCTTCTTGCTGAAATGAACTGGACCTTAATTATTATCCTGGTGATAGTAAGTGCCATTGTCGCCTATATCGGCGACCTTGTCGGCATGCGCGTGGGCAAAAAGAGGGTGAGCATATTCGGTTTGAGGCCGAAGTCGACCTCCTCGATCGTTACAGTCGTCTCGGGGATCCTGATAACGATACTGACCCTTGCTGTTCTTTCGACCACTTCACAGACCGTAAGAACTGCCATCTTCAGCATGAAGTTCGTCCAGAGGCAGATCACGGAACTGACCTCACAGCTTCAGGGAAGCAGGGGCGAACTTGTGGACCTTGAGACAAGGCTCCTCGAAAACCAGCAGGACCTGATCAGCAAACAGCTCCAGCTCGCTGCGGTTGAAGGACGGCTTGAAGCCAGCGAAGAGAGACTCAAGGAGATAGAGGAGGAACTGAAAAGGACCAAGGAACAGCAGACCACAGCCCTTGAGAGCCTGGCTATCCTGCAGGATGAGAGGCAGAACCTGGCATCCGAGGTCGATGCCCTGCGTCTCGAATCCGAAAGGCTCAGGGAAGGGCTCGAGTATGTGCGGGGCGGACGCATTGTGGTTTTTGCGGGGGAAATGATAGCCCAGACAGTGGTCAATACGGGACCTTCAGGGGGAAACCCGACTCCTGAAGATATCCTGGAAACGCTCCTGCGTTCTGCCCGGACCACAGTAGCGATGAGAACCGCCGTCGATCCCGACCTGGTAAGAGTATTGATCGGACCGGAATCTGAGGAAAAGATCAGGGAGATCAGCGCCTCGGAAGGGCAAAGGATGATATTAAGGCTTATTGTCTCTGAGAACACCGTCCAGGGAGAGGTTATCTCTGGGGAAATTTCAATATATCAGAGCAGGAAGATATATGACAGAGATCAGCTGCTTGCCGATGAATCGGGTATTCCTCCCGGCCTTGGTGCCGAGGAAGCCGAGATGCGCCTTTATTCAATTCTCAGGGATGTCAACGTGAGGGCCCTGAGGGACGGGGTCCTGCCGGATCCGCTAAGAGGCCATGTCGGCAACCTGAGCGCCTCGGAATTCTTCGACGCGGTGGACCTCCTTACAGGAAAGGAAAATCCCTCGAGGATCATTGTCAAGGCGGAGGAAGACATATATACTGAAGGGCCTGTTCGTGTAAAGATCGAGATCCTTGCCGAATAACCTGCGGGGATCCCGTGAAAAGGGAAGGGTTGATGGATATGCTCGTTGTAGCCTGCCAGGTCTGCGGCGAATTGAGGATCCTGCCGGGAACCCCTGATGTGGACGGCATTGCCAGGACCACATGGACCTGTCCACGCTGCGGTGCCGGCCAGGTGCTCCAGCTTCCCGTAAGTACAGATGCCAGGGGCAAGGAACTGAGAAGAATAATCGCCGGAATGGCATTCTCCCCTTCTTCTGATCAGGGCAACAAGGGAGGCGGCAGAGAGGCATGAACGGTTCTGGAGAGGGCTACCTGTATTACGACAGCAAGATGGCCGTAAACGCTCATGACCTTCAGGAGCTCTACAGGTTCACCAGGTGGGGCAGGAGCAGATCCATAGAACAGATAGACAGGATGCTTCAGGGAACATCGATGTGCTTCTCGGTGAGACATTCAGGCAAACTGGTGGCTTTCTGCAGGATCCTTACCGACTTCGTCTTCAGGGCTTCCCTGTGGGATATCATGGTGCATCCCGACCACCAGGGTAAGGGTCTGGGGTCTTCTCTTCTGGATTATGTCCTTGATCATCCAAAGGTGAAGGGGATCCCGCTTGTTATAACCTATACCAGTGAACTGGCCCAGTTCCTTTCGAGACTTGGCTTCAAACATGAAGAAGGGGCTATGATGCTCCTGAGAAAACCCATAGAGTATTCATAACTCTGGATAACCTGCTACAGCCCGGTCTTGCAGGATAAAAGAAGCCGGGTTAGTCAGATCGGGAGGTGGAAAGGAATTGGAAAGAAGGTATCTTGTTTCATCCGAATCGGTCACGGAGGGTCATCCTGACAAGCTGGCCGACCAGATCTCGGACGGAGTTCTGGACGCAATCCTGGAAAAAGACCCGATGGGGCGGGTCGCCTGTGAGACCCTCGTTACCACCGGCCTCGTGGTAGTGGCCGGCGAAATAACAACGCAATGCTACGTGGATATTCCCCGGCTTGCGAGGAGTATCGTTAAGGATATCGGTTATACCAGGGCCAAGTACGGTTTTGACGGAGACACCTGTGCCGTCGTTACCGCTATCGATGAACAGTCCCCCGATATCTGTCAGGGCGTTAACCGTTCCCTTGAATTGAGGGAGGGCGAAATGTCCGAAGAAGAGATAAACAAGGTTGGCGCAGGGGACCAGGGAATGATGGTGGGTTATGCCTGTGACGAGACAGAGGAGTTTCTCCCCCTGCCCATAGCACTGGCGCACCGTCTTGCGAGAAGGCTGAGCGAAGTCCGGAAGGACAGGACTCTCGGGTATCTGAGGCCCGACGGCAAGACCCAGGTGACCATAGAATATATTGACGGGAAGGCGATCAGGGTTGATACGGTGGTGGTCTCGGCACAGCACCACCCGGCTGTTGAGGCCGAACAGATAAGAAATGATATTCTGAGGGAGGTTATTACTCCAGTTCTTCCCGCTCATCTTACAGAGACTCCTCCCCGGGTGCTTGTAAACCCCACAGGAAGGTTTGTCATGGGTGGGCCAATGGCCGATACCGGGCTTACAGGCAGGAAGATAATCATTGATACCTACGGCGGGGTCGTACCCCATGGCGGAGGGGCTTTTTCCGGGAAGGATCCCACAAAGGTGGACCGGTCCGCTGCCTATATGAGCCGTTATGCAGCCAAGAACGTGGTGGCCGCCGGGCTGGCAAAAGAATGCAAGATCCAGGTGGCCTATGCAATAGGCGTTGCAAGACCTGTTTCTTTAATGGTCGATACAAACGGCAGCGGGACAGTACCGGACCTTCTTGTCACGGAGATAGTAAAGGAACATTTCGACTTCAGGCCCGCAGCGATAATCAGGGATCTCGACCTGAGAAGACCTCAGTACAGAAGGCTTGCGGCTTACGGCCATATGGGCAGGATCGATCTGGACCCCCTCCCGGCGTGGGAGCGAATAGACAGGGCTGAAATGCTTCGGAAGGCGGCCGAAAGAAAACGCTGAACCTTTTTGAACAGCTACCCCGCGGACCTGGGAGCCCATGGAAGAATTCCCTGTCAAGGCTGGCCGAACTTGTTCTTCACATACTATGGCCTGTCCATTGCCCTGTCTGTGGGAGGATCGCGACACCCGTATGCAGGAAGTGCCTTTTGGGGCTTGCCGAGAAGGACAGCAGTCTGCCTGTCTGTTCCGAATGTATGGGAAGTTACCCCTGCCGGAACCATAAGGGGAGTTTCCCGGTATGGTCATTTTCGCATTTCAGAGGCCCTTCCCGGGACCTGGTCCATTCGCTTAAGTATGGCTCTAGCAAGTGCCTCGGGAAACCCATGGGACGAAGCATGGGAGAGGTCCTGCCTCCGGCGAGAGGTGCTGTACTGGTTCCTGTGCCGCTTCATAAGGGAAGCCGAAGAGCCTTCAACCAGTCCCGGGAGATAGCCAAAGGAGTGGCAGAAGTCTGGAAGACGGAGGTTATGGAAGGGCTTGCCTGGAGGTTGCCGCGTTCCACCCAGGTGGGTCTCCCCTCCAGCCGCAGGAAAAGTTTGCCGAAAGACGCGATGAGATGGAAGGGGCGATCGGATGAAGAAAGGGTTGTTGTCCTGGTAGACGATGTCTGCACGACCGGGGCCACGCTGCGCAGCGCGGCACACGCGGTAAGGTCCTCAGGAGCGACCGTGGCCGGGGCGATTGTATGGTCCCTGGCAAAGGGTGGAACGATCGAGGTCTAGGGCGTTCTTTCAGCTATTTTTGCTCCGGGAGATGGTATTCGAGCACTTCGATTTCGTTTTGGGAGGCAAGTTCCCTGATCATGGCCTCTTGTTCGGCACTGAAGCGGCATGCCAGGCCGCAGCTTGCGGAGATGTCCCGCGGTACAGGCACTATCCTGCAGCTAAATCCGGCCTTTCTGCAGGTTTTTTCAAACAGTATAGCCATGTGGGTGGTTTCAAAGGTGGCAATGCAATCCATGAATTTGCCTCCGGGCATCCTGGAATTTATGTAATTATACCTAGACGCATCGGGTTTGTAACGATAGAATATTGACTTGATCGAGTGAATTCAAAGGAGGTTCTTAAATGTCTTGCTCAAAGAAAGCCCTTTCGGTTCTGGTTCTGAGTGTCCTTGTAGTGGTTGCCCTTTCCAGTATTGCTGTAGCCCAGGAAAAGATCGGAGTGATCGATCCGCAGAAGGTTCTTTTCCAGCATCCCAAGTTTGAGCAGGCCCAGAAGCAGATAAAGGCCGTTGTCGAGAAAAAGCAGGCAGAGGCCAAGGACGCTATGGACAAAACCAGCGACAATAACGAAAAGCAGAGGATCTTCGAGGCCAAGAGGCAGGAAGCTGCAAGAGAAGAGCAGAAAGTAATGGAACCCATCTTCAAGGACATCGACGTGGCCATCAGGACCGTTGCCAAGGCAAAGAACGTAACGATAGTGCTGGACAAGACGCAGGTTTTCTTCGGGGGAGCCGACCTTACAGAGGACGTTATCCAGGAACTGAAGAAGAAGAACGCATAGATCAGGGACAACTCCAATTAGAAGAGGCCCGGGCATGAAGCCCGGGCCTCTTTCAATATATGCTTCTGTCCTGTTTTTTTGTGGTTCCCAGGTAAGCCGCCTCTACATCCGGATTCCGCAGCAGATCCCCTGCAGGCCCTTCCATCAGGATCCTGCCTGTCTGCATGACGTAACCCCGGTGCGACAGAAGGAGAGCCTGCCGCGCGTTCTGTTCCACCAGCAGTATTGTTACGCCTTCTTCATTTATCCGTCTCAGTTCTTTGAAGATGTCCCTGATAATGATGGGCGCAAGCCCCAGCGACGGTTCGTCAAGCAGCAGAAGGCGCGGGTTCGACATGAGGGCCCTGCCGATGGAAAGCATCTGCTGCTCTCCCCCGGAAAGAGTCCCGGAATGCTGGTGCATCCTCTCCCTCAGCCTCGGGAAAAGGGTAAAGACCCATTCAAGGTCCTGCTCGATCTTTGACCTGTCCTTGTTGGGGAAGGCCCCCATCATAAGGTTCTCCATTACGGTAAGGGGAGCGAACACCTTTCTTCCCTCGGGGGACAGGGATACCCCCTGTGAAACTACCTGGTAGCTGTGGTTTGCCAGGGGCCTGCCTTCCAGCAGCAAAGTTCCCTTTTCTCTCCTGACGTTACCCATCACGGCGTTCATGAGCGTAGACTTGCCCGCCCCGTTGGCGCCTATTACACAGACTACCTCCCCTTTGTAGACGTCAAGGTTAATCCCCCTGATAGCCCTGATCGCCCCGTAGCTGACGTGGAGGTCCCTGATGCTGAGAAGAGGATCCTTAAGGGTTTCCATCAATCCTCGACCTCCTCTCCGAGATATGCTTTGAGGATCTCCGGGTTCTTCTGGATATGGTCCGGGTCGCCCTCGGCTATCAGGGCGCCGAAGTTCATGCAGATAATGTGAGGACAGATCTCCATGATGACTTCCATATGGTGTTCGATGACCAGGGTGGTAAGGTTGAAATCCCTGTGGATCTTCCTTATCAGCTCGTTAAGGACATGGACCTCCTCAGGGTTCATTCCTGCCGCCGGTTCATCCAGGAGCAGCAGTTCCGGCTGCAGCGCAAGGGCCCTCGCTATCTCAAGGCGCCGCTGATGCCCGTAGGGCAGGGTCCCAGCCGCCTGTTCGGCAACGGGAAGGAGGTTGACCCTGTCAAGAAGGTCCAGGCTCATTTCCCGGATCTTCCTCTCATGGCTGTTCCAGCGTCCCAGGTGAGAGATCGCCTCAAAAAAGTTGTACCTGAAGTGCTGCTGGCATGCGGTCATTACGTTCTCAAGGGCTGTGGATCTCGGGAAGAGACGGAGGTTCTGGAAAGTCCTCGCTATGCCCTTTGCTACAATTTCGTAGGTTTTCCGGGAGGCTATATCCTCTCCCTTGTAGAGGATCTGCCCTGAATCGGGTGAGTAGACACCGGTTATCAGGTTGAAGACGGTGGTCTTGCCGGCTCCGTTGGGCCCGATCAGACCTGCCAGTTCTCCCCTTTCCAGCGTGAAGGAGATGTCCTGGACTGCGTGGACCCCCCCGAAGTGCTTGTTGAGGTTGTTCAGCTTCAGAATAATATCAGCCATGGTTTCCGTCCCTCTCGTTGGCGGGTTTTCTGGCAAAGAGAGAACGGGCCAGTTTTGGTCCGATCTCATGCTGGCCCATGATCCCTTCCGGACGAGCGACCATGATTATGACCATAATGGCCCCGTAGATCAGCATTCGATACTGTGAGATCGGCCTGAAAACCTCGGTAACAACTCCAATGACGACAGTCCCTATTATCGATCCACTCAGGGAGCCCAGACCGCCGAAGACGACTACGGCGGTAAGTTCAGTCGATTTCTGCATGTCGAACATGACCGGCTGGAGGTAGGTGAGGAACCCGGCCATCAGCCCTCCCGCGATACCGCAATAAAACCCTGAAATGGCAAGGCTCAGAACCCTGTAATGGGCCGTTTTGAAGCCAAGCAGGGAGGCGGCGACAAAGTCGTCACGACAGGCCTTGAAAGCACGGCCGTAATTCCCGTTTATCAGAAATCTCATCAGTATGAGCATGGCCAGGAAGAATCCTGCCGCGACAGGCAATGTGGTGAAATTGGATATACCGGGGAAACCCCTTGCGCCCCTGGTAAAGGATTGCCAGTTCTCCAGGATGAGCCGTATCGTCTCACCAAGCCCAATGGAGGCTATGGCGAAGTAGTCCCCCATCAGTTTCAGGGTGGGAACCCCGATCATGTATGCGATGATCATCGCCAGTGTCCCGGCGGCCAGAACCGCGACCAGCCACGGAACGTGATGTCGAACCGTGAGTATTGCCGCTGTATAGGCTCCTATCGCCATGTACCCGGCGTGCCCCAGGGTGAATATCCCTGTGAAACCGGTAAGAAGGCTGACCCCCATCGCCGCTATCGAGTTGATGCATATAAGGATGATGATTCCTTCGAGATATCCTGACATGGCAAGCCTCCTAGATCTTTTCGGCAACGTGCTTGCCGAAAAGTCCCGTAGGTCTCCAGAGCAGCGTCAGGACCAGCAGGCCGAAGACGACTATGTCTCTCATCTGGCTGGAGATAAACCCTGCTGTGAGCATCTCGGCAAGCCCCAGGATGAGGCTCCCGACCACCGCGCCAGGGAGGCTTCCCAGACCCCCGATCACGGCGGCCACGAACGCCTTGATAGTGATAAGCCCCAACTGGGGGTATAGCGTATACCGTACAGAAAGGAATATGCCGCCCACGGCGGCCAGAAGCCCGGCAACGAAAAAGACGATGGATATGAGTTTGTTCACGTTAACACCCATAAGGCCGGCGGTCCTGAGATCGTAGGATGCGGCCCTGATGGCCAGACCCCACTTGGTCTTTGAGAGAAAAAGCTGGAGACCGGAAAGGAAAACGATGGCCATCACTAGGGAAAGGATATCGAAGGCGCTCGTGGTGGCGACGCCGAAAACGTTAACGGGGTTTGTGGGAATAACAGGAGGAAGAGCCCTGAAACGACCCCCGACCGTTACGACGAAGATATTCTCGATGACTATGCTCATCCCCATGGAGGCTATAAGAAGGTAAAGCGTCACGTTAGTTCTTTCCCGGATAGGCTTGTAGGCCACCCTTTCCACTACAACTGCCGATACGCCCGCGCCCAGTAGCGCCAGGAGGCTTGCGACCCAGATATTGTTTCCCACGGCCGCAAGGGTGTAATAGCAGATGTAGCCGCCTATCACAAGGAACCCTCCGTGGGCAAAATTCGAAAAAAGGAGTATCGAGTAAACCAGGGAATAACCGACGGCGATCAAAGCATAGACCGACCCGAGGGAAAGCCCGTTGATCACCTGCTGCAGAAGAGTTTCCAAAACGGGTTCACCGTCCTTGTGTGCTGCAAAAGTAAGGCGGACGCGGAGCCCGCGTCCGCCCGATGGTCACAGGTCAAACCTGGGAGGGAACTGTCATTACGGCTGGATCTTGGCGTAAAACTGTGCCCTTCCGTCCTTTGCAACAAGAACAACCCCTGTCTTGTCCATGGGGTTGTGGGTTTCAGGGTCGATGGACATCAGAGCGTGGTGGAGCTGGAGGTTCTTTGTGTTCCTGAGTGCATCCCTGATGGCGGTGCTGTCAACCTTTCCGGCTCTTTCGATCGCGTCGGCCAGCCAGTAGATGGAGTCATATGCGAGGATCCCGTTGACGAACTCCTTGCACTCGTCGTTGTAGGTCTTCTTGTAGTTGGCGAAGAAGTCGGCCATTGCCGGGTCTTCGGGCGCAACGTGGTTGATCCAGTAGCTGTTCTCCATGGCATCTCCGGCTATTTCCCACATGAATTCCCCGTAGCCGTCGCCGCCAACGAAGATGATGTCATTCATGCCGAGTTCGCGGGCCTGCTTCATGATAAGGGCCATCTCCTTGCCCATGTTCGGGAGGACAAGGACTTCGGCCTTGCTGTCGCGAATGGTTGTAAGCTGGGCCCTGAAGTCGACGTCGGTGCCTGCGCGGAAGCCCTGGTCGGCCACGACCTTCCCGCCGTACTCCTCGTAGTACTTCATGAAGAACTCGCGAAGACCCTGAGCATAGTCGCTTCCCACGTCATAGAGGACGGCGGCGGTGTTCTTCTTGAGTTCCTTGGCAGTGAAGGCCGCGATGAGCTGACCCTGGTAGGGGTCGGTGAAGCATGTACGGAACATGAAGGGGTTGAGCTCACCCTGGTCGTTGACGGTTACAAGAAGGTTGGTGGATACGGTCCCTATCTGGGGGATCCCGTACCTGTTGGCGAGAGGCGCAGTGGCTATGTTTATGCCGCTGCCGTTGGCTCCCACGACCGCCACGACCTTGTCATTCTCGGCCATCCTTCTGAAAGCGTTGACCGCATCTTCGGGACGGGTGCGGAAGTCGTACGGGAAAAGCTGGATCTGTTTCCCAAGCACGCCGCCCTTTGCGTTGATCTCCGCGACGGCCAGCTTGGCAGCGTTGAGCTCTGTCTGTCCATATGCCGCCCAGTCTCCTGTCAGCGCCGCCAGGTAACCGACCTTGATGACATCTTCAGCCATGGCGCCTGCAGCAAAACCTGTGACCACAAAAACAGCAAGCAAAGCAAGTACAGATATCTTCCTCAAAACTTACACCTCCTGAGAAGGTTATTGAAACAAAGATATGTTACCACAATTATAATCCAGATAAGAGCCTTTAAAGTTTCTTTTTTTTCATTAAACCTGTAATATCCCCTTATGCCACTGGAACCGGCCGTTCAGTCAAAAGGAGAGACGATGAGAAAACTTCTGGTCACAGATATCGACGGCACAATGGCCCATAATGACCATATCCCGGAAAGCGTCCTGGATACCTGCGCCCAGCTCAGGGACCAGGGTTGGGAGATAATGGTGGCGACGGGCCGTATCCTGGCCAGCGCCCGCAAGCATATCAGGGATACGGGTTCCCTCGATCACGCTATCGTTTACGACGGGGCGAGGATCATGTCCGAAGGTACAGGAGAAGAGATCTGGGGGAGCAGGCTGACCCCCGAAACGGTAGAATGGATACTCGAGGCTGTCTGGGACCTCTCTCCCGGGATCCAGGTTTTCGGGGACGAGGAGGTTTTCTGCAGACCCGGCGACAACCTTGCAAAAAAATACTTTTCCGGTCTCGGGGTCCCCGTCAGGAGCGATCTTGAAGAACCCCGGCGGATAGATGAAATATTCAGGATCATTATCCATGGAGAACCCTGCCGTATCCAGGGGGTGGGAGATGAGATAGGACGGTCGCTTTGCGGAAGGGCAAGGTCGGTCCTTGCCGGAAGAGGCTTCCTGGACATACTTCCCCCGGGAGCTTCAAAAGGATCCGCCCTGGAAAGGATGATCGGATCTGAACCCGGATGCGGGGAAGGCGTCCTGGTGGCGGCCGCAGGAGACCACCTTAATGACCTGGAGCTTCTCGAGGCGGCGGATATTTCCATCACCATGAGGGATGCGCCTGAAGAACTTCTGGAAGTCGCTGATTTTATCCTCCCGCCCGCCTCAGAGGAAGGTTTCTCGAATATACTGGATATTCTCCGTAAATTCGGAAAATGATAGGTAGGGAAAGGCACTTCATGGGCAGCGAAGCGGGCGGTTCATGCAGCGGGGCTGCATGAAAACATGAAAGCGCGTTGAATTCCAGGGGCTTGAAAGGCCCGACAAAGCAGGGAGGAATGGATAATGGCAGGTAAGGATATCAAGTGGGATCTTGTGGACCTGGCGATACCCGATGGCTGCAACCTGGTACTGGGACAGAGCCATTTCATAAAGACCGTGGAGGACCTTTACGAAGTCATGGCCACCACCTCCCCGTCGCTGGAGTTCGGCATAGCCTTCTGTGAGGCATCGATGCCATGCCTGGTCCGCAAGGACGGCAATTCCGACGACCTTGTCGAGGCAGCGGTGGATAACGCCCTCAGGATCTCCGCGGGTCATGCTTTTGTCATTCTCATGAGGAACGGCTTCCCCATAAGTGTCCTGAACGCGATAAAGCAGGTCCAGGAAGTCTGCGGCATCTTTGCCGCGACGGCCAACCCCCTGCAGGTACTGGTGTTCCAGAGCGGCCAGGGACGGGGGATAGCCGGGGTCGTGGACGGTTTCTCCTCCAAAGGTGTAGAGACTGAAAACGATATTGAGGACAGGAAGAGGCTTCTCAGGGAGATCATAGGATACAAGAAATGAAGTCAGCGGCTCTCCGGGAAGGGATCCTGCCTTTTCCCGGAGAGCATCCCCAGTCCGGCAATGAGAGCAGATGCCGCCATGCCGGTGAACAGGGGCTGGATCTGTGAACCCGCCAGCGGCCAGAGGATAGTGACAAAAAGACCCGCGATGCCCGAAGAGAGTGCCCATGAAGGACTGAGACGTCCCGGGGCGAGCACGGCTGCTATCAGGGGGAAGAACGTTCCTGAAGCCCTGAGCCCCATGCTCAGGTAACTCCACCTGAGTATCATCGAATCCTTCCAGGCTATTCCAGCCAGTCCGGCGGCCAGGACAAGAATTATCACCGTCACCCGGCTGCTCCGTATCATGTTATCGCTGCAGAGCTTTGAAACCCGGGGCAGACAGGGGAAAAGATCGCACACCAGGTTGGTGGCTACCCCCAGGGTGAGCCCAGCCGCTGTGCCGATCACCGTAATGAGGATGCCTCCCCACAGAAGGCCCCCGAAAACCGGGTGAAAACTGGAAGCAATAAAGTGGGAAAGAGCCGTAGAGGACTCCACAAGCATGCCGGCCCTCCTCATTCCCAGGCCGATGGTGATGCCCAGCAGCCCCAGGGGGGGCATCAGCAGCGCTGAAAGCAGGGCGCCCTTCCTCGCCGTGGCCGGGCTGGATGCCGAAAATACGGCCTGGATGTAGATCTGGGTGCAGAGGACCCCGGCTACAAGGGAGAGCCCCGCGCTAAACCCCTCCCCAAGCCCCTGCCCGAAGGGGTTGAACCAGGGGTGGAAGGAAAGCGGCATGGGATCCGGGCCGGCCGAAAGCATCAGCCTGACGGCCGCCAGCGCGCAAACGGCAAGCGTAACGTAAAGGATAAGGATCTTCCCTATCCCGATGGCGCTGAAGCTTTTGAGCCCTCCCATGAAAATGAAGGAAAGGACAAGTCCCCCTACAAGGACCACCGACAATATCCCGCCGGCCGGGAAGACCCCCCTGAGAAGGGCTGCCCCGGAGAGGAACTGGGCGATAATTGAAATGAATGTCCCTGCGACTGAGGCTATCACGGCTATTGTCGCTGTGGGCTTTCCGTATGAAAGGGAGAGGAAACCCGGTATCGTCTCCAGACCCGAGCGTCTGAGCGGAACGGCGAACCAGAGGCCGAGCACCAGGCAGCCCAGTCCGCCGCCAAGGGTGAACCACCAGGCTGACATCCCCCACTGGTAGGCCATCTGTACAGTCCCGACGGTCGACGCGCCTCCCACGAGGGATCCCAGCAGAACCCCCGAAACCCCGAAGGTGCCGGATGCCCTGCCGGCAACGGAGTAGTCGCGGAATGACCTGGAACTGCGGCCCGACCATATCCCTGCTATCATGAACAGGAACATGAGCAAAAAGGCCGAAAGGGTGAATAGGGACATACCCTGACAACCACCTTTCCTTATCAAGCCCTGCCAATGATACACGAAACCAGGCGGTAATATCGATCCGCTGCCGGGAAGCGGACCTGAGGCTGCATGGTGCAAAATGTAGACCAATGCGCTATGATAAACAAACAGAACGGGGAGATATGAAATGGCAAGGGTAGAGCGATCCTTCAGATGTTCCGAGTGTGGTTATGTCAGCCGGACCTGGGCGGGGAAGTGCCCTTCCTGCCAGGAATGGGGCTCCTTTGTCGAGGAATCGGCCCCGATGGTCTCTCGCAAAGCGCACAAAGTCACCGAACCTTCATATATTCCCGATATCACTGTCCCCGAAAGATACTCGAGCGGGATAGCGGAACTGGACAGGGTCCTTGGAGGAGGGTTCGTGCCCGGCACAGTGACCCTCCTTGGCGGTGAACCGGGGATAGGGAAGTCTACCCTTCTTCTGCAGGCCTGTTCGGCAATGGCGGGCAAGGGGGATGCCGTTCTCTACGTGTCCGGCGAGGAATCGCTCTCACAGGTGGCCATAAGGGCCAGGAGGATAGGGAGCGGGGCCGACGGGAACCTGGGGCTTATAAGTTCGACCAGTATAGAGGACTCCCTGGATTCCGTGGCGGGCCGCTCCATCGCGGTCTTTGACAGCGTTCAGTCCTTTACCGCCGAGGACGGCGGGGGGTTCCAGGGCACACCCACCCAGGTCAGGGCCGTAGCCCAGAGGATAATTGAAAGGTCCAAGTCCGAATCGGTACCTTCAGTCATAATCGGCCATATCACAAAGCAGGGGTCCATCGCCGGGCCGAAGCTGCTCGAACACATGGTGGACGTAGTCCTGATGTTCGCCGGGGACAAGGCGTCCCCTTACCGGCTGTTGAGGTCCTTCAAGAACAGGTTCGGCAGCACCGACGAACTGGGCGTCTTCGAGATGAGCGACAGGGGGCTTTCTCCTGTACAGGACCCCAGCCGCCTTTTCTGGAGCACCGCGGGGGATCCCGTTTCAGGTGTTGCCATGGGCGTGATCATGGAAGGGTCAAGACCGTTCGTCGCCGAGATCCAGGCCCTCGTAGCGCCAACCCCCTTCCCCTACCCCAAGAGGACCGCCCGGGGGGTCGATGCCGGCAGACTCCAGCTGATGCTTGCCGTACTGGACAGGAGATGCGGAATATCGACGGGTTCCCTCGATGTTTTCGTCAACGTGGCGGGAGGTCTTTCTGTGAAGGATCCCCATGCCGACCTGGCCCTCTGCATGGCGATGGCCTCGGCGGCGGTAGATGTTCCGCTCCCGCACGACTGCTGCTTCATAGGCGAGGTGGGGCTTGCAGGCGAGGTCAGGCCTGCCGTGAGGACGCCGCTGAGGGCCAGGGAGGCCGCAAGGCTGGGGTTTAAAAAGATCATGATAAGCAGGTTCGAGAAGGACCCTGTCCCGGGAAGCATGGACGTCATACGGGTGGGTGATCTTAAGGATGCATTGAAGGTGATGCGAAGATGAGAAAATTCATTTCCCTGTTGTTGTTGTCTGCGGTCCTTCTGCTCCCGGCGGGTTTTGCCCTTGCCGATGAAGCGCAGCCTGAAGCCAGGGCCGCAACATCGGTTATCGCAAAAGCATCCATAGACGGGATCGTGGGCATCGCGCTGGAGAGCCATCTCGAGGAAATAATGGAACAGGCCGAAGATGAGGGCGCGGCTTTCCTTTTGCTTGTCATGGATACGCCGGGTGGGCTGTCCTCCTCCATGAGGGGGGTCATCCAGCAGATACAGTCGGCCCCCTTCCCCGTTGTCGTCTGGGTCTCCCCATCGGGCGCAAGGGGCGCCTCTGCCGGTGCCTTCATAGTTCAGGCGGCCCATGTAGCGGCCATGGCCCCCGGGACGAACATAGGCGCGGCGCACCCGGTTGTCGCCTCGGGCGGGGATATCCCCGACGAGGACATGAAGACGAAAGTCCTCAGCGACTTTGCCGCGCAGATGAGGTCCCTTGCCGAACAGCGGGGCAGGGATCCTGTCGCGGCCGAAAAAATGGTCAACGAGAGCGTATCCTACACGGCCTCGGAGGCGCTGGAGGCCAGGGTCATCGACCTTGTTGCCGCGGACCTGGACGAGATAGTCGCATGGATAAACGGCAAAACATTCACCATCGGGGGCAAGGAGCACAAGGTCTCCATCCAGGGCTACAGGGTCATCGAACTTGAGATGAACCCCCGGCTTAAGGTCCTCCAGTTCATCTCGCGCCCCGACATCGCATACCTTCTGCTGGTGGCGGGGGTTTTTGCCATCGTGTTCGAGGTCCTTTCCCCGGGAGGGTTCGTCCTGGGCGTTTCCGGCGGGATGCTGGTGCTTTTCGGTGCCTATGGCCTGAGGATGATCCCCTTCAACTGGGCCGGGATAGTATTCCTCCTGGCAGGGGTCGCCGTGATGATCCTCGACCTGGCCGTGGGAGGGGTGGGCATCCTGAGCCTGCTCGGCGCAGGTGCGGTACTTGTCGGGGGCCTGATCCTCTTCAGGGCTCCAGGAGGTGAACTGCTTAACATGTCCTACAGTCTCATGATCGGCGCGGTCGTGGTTATTACGGGGTTTTTCCTGCTTGCGGCCTGGGCTGTATGGAGGTCATTGAAGAACCGTCCCGTCTCGGGTAGGGACGGTCTTGTGGGCTGCAAGGTTATCGCCGTTACAGAACTTTCGCCCAACGGGAGCGTCCAATGTCACGGGGAGATATGGAAGGCCACCGTTTCTGGCGGCGGCTCCCTGGAGTCGGGTGCCAGGGGGATCGTGGAGAGAGTGGAAGGGCTTACGCTGATAGTAAGGCCCGATGAAGGAGGGTCCGGGGACCTTTTGAAATGATGCCGGTCGGAAAAGACAGAACGAGAGAACAGGGGGCTGATGATATATGCTGAGAGGAATTCTGGACGTGCTGTTCAATATGGGGAGTTATGTAGGTGCTCTGATAATCCTGGTGGTCATTCTTGCCGCCGCGCTGAGGATCATACCGGAGTACCAGCGTGGAGTTGTGTTCAGGCTTGGAAGATTCGTCGGAGCTAAAGGGCCGGGTCTTGTCATCGTGATACCGGTCATCGACAAGCTTTACAAGGTCGACCTCAGGGTGGTCACCCTCGATGTCCCCTACCAGGAGGTCATCACAAAGGACAATGTCCCGGTAAAGGTCAACGCCGTGGTCTATTTCC
This sequence comes from Synergistaceae bacterium UBA4066, assembly GCA_002383685.1. Classification (GTDB taxonomy): domain Bacteria; phylum Synergistota; class Synergistia; order Synergistales; family Thermovirgaceae; genus UBA4066. The sequence continues at coordinate 37,159 of DFZC01000034.1, forward strand.
GCGTCATCGACCCGGCAAAATCCGTCATCGAGGTCGAGAACTACATCATGGCGACGAGCCAGCTCTCGCAGACTACGCTCAGATCGGTGGTCGGAAGAGCCGAGCTTGACGACGTGCTTTCCGCCAGGGACAAGATCAACCTTGAACTGCAGCAGATAATTGATGAAAGGACCGATCCCTGGGGGATCAAGGTCAGCGCCGTGGAGGTCAAGGAACTTGAGCTTCCCGAGGGCATGAAGAGGGCCATGGCAAGGCAGGCCGAAGCCGAGAGGGAACGCCGGGCCAAGATAATCGCGGCCGAGGGTGAACTCCAGGCCGCCGAAAAACTTACCCAGGCGGCAGTAATGATGGAGGGATCCCCCATTACATTACAGCTCCGGTACCTTCAGACCTTGAAGGAGGTCGCGGCGGAGAACAATTCTACGACACTCTTCCCCATCCCGATAGACCTGATGAAGGCCTTCATGGATCAGAGGGGCAAGAAGGACTGAGAAGATCCCGTCCTGTCCTGAAAAGGCAAGCGCGGGGGGAGACTTTCCCCCCGCTTTCTTTTGCGACTTGCAGTCCTGACGGATATAATATGTTCCAATTGTGAAAGACGGCGCGGGAAGAGCACCGCATCAAGGAGGATCTGTTATGGCTTATGATTTCTTGTCTATCGAACAGAAGTGGCAAAAACGCTGGGAAAGCGAAGCTACCTTCAATGTCGACAGGGATCCCGGGACAGAAAAGTTCTACTGCCTGGAGATGTTCCCGTATCCCAGCGGAGCCCTCCACATGGGGCACCTGCGAAATTATTCCATAGGAGACATGCTTGCCAGGTTCCTGATGATGCAGGGGAAAATGGTCCTGCACCCCATGGGTTACGACGCTTTCGGCCTTCCCGCGGAGAACGCCGCGATAAAGTACGGGACCCATCCCAATAAATGGACCTGGGACAACATAGAGCACATGACGGACCAGCTCAAGAGGATGGGGTGCAGTTACGACTGGCGCCGCAGGATAGAGACCTGCAACCCCGACTACTACAGGTGGACCCAGTGGCTCTTCCTCCAGTTCTTCAAAAAGGGCCTGGCCTACAGGAAGACCGCCCCTGTCAACTGGTGCGAAAGCTGCGGGACCGTACTTGCCAACGAGCAGGTCATCAACGACGGGCACTGCTGGAGATGCGCCACGCCCGTGATAAAGAAGAACCTTGAGCAGTGGTTCCTCAGGATCACCGACTACGCCCAGGAACTCCTCGATTCCCTTGAAGACCTGCCTGGCTGGCCCGAAAGGGTCAAACTGATGCAGCACAACTGGATCGGCCGGTCCGAGGGCGTAAGGCAGAAGTTCCTGCTCGAGGGCGAAGGAGTGGAGATAGAGACCTTCACCACCAGGATAGACACTATCTTCGGGGTGACCTTCCTTGCCCTGTCCCCCGAGCACCCCCTTGTCCCGGAGATAGCGAAGAGATCTCCGCTGGGAAGGGAGATCCTTGATTTTGCAGCCTCCTGTTCGGCCCAGAGCGAAAGGGACCGGACGGCCGCCGGCGAGGAAAAACTGGGGTTCGACACGGGATTCAGGGCCGTCAACCCTGTGAACGGCGAAAAGGTCCCGGTCTGGATCGCCAACTATATTCTCATGGAATACGGCACAGGCGCGATCATGGGAGTCCCGGGACACGACCAGAGGGATTTCGATTTCGCCAGGAAATACGGCATTCCGGTGATCCCTGTCATAACACCCCCCGGAGAGGAACCCCTTGATGGCAGGACCATGGAAAAGGCCTTCGAGGACGACGGTGTCCAGTGCAACTCCGGCAGGTTTGACGGGCTGCCCACCTCTGAGGCGCTCCCCATGATGACGGACTGGTTCGTCTCCAGCGGGTGGGGAGAGAGGGAGATAAACTTCCGCCTGAGGGACTGGCTGATCTCGAGGCAGCGCTACTGGGGCGCGCCTATACCGATCATATACTGCGGGAAATGCGGTGCCGTTCCGGTACCCGAAAGCGAACTGCCGGTGGAACTCCCCCTGGATATCACGATGAAGACCGGGGAGAACCCCCTTGCCGGTGCCGAGAACTGGAAGAACACGACCTGCCCCGTCTGCGGCGGCCCCGGAGTCCGCGAGACCGACACTATGGATACCTTTATATGCTCCTCCTGGTACTTTCTGAGGTTCGCCTCGCCATGGACCGACAAGGCTCCCTTCGAAAAGGAGGACACCGACTACTGGATGGCCGTCGACCAGTACATCGGGGGGATAGAACACGCATG
>DFZC01000034.1:39524-50514 GCA_002383685.1 Synergistaceae bacterium UBA4066
CCCGAAAAGGACCTGGACTGGTCCGATCAGGGGGTTGAGGGGGCCCACAGGTTCCTCCAGAGGGTTTTCAGGCTCGTGGAGACCAACCTCGAGGGGCTTTCTGCCGCTTCGGACCGTGTGGTCCCCATGTCCTCGCTGAAGGAAAAAAGGACCAGGGACCTGAAAAGAAGGATCCATTTCACCATACAGCGTGTGACAAAGGATATCGAGGAGGAGAAGCAGTTCAACACAGCGGTGGCCAGGCTGATGGAACTGTCCAACGACCTGGGTTCATTCAACCCTTCCACCCCCGGGGAGTGGTCCCTCTTCAGGGAGGGGGTCGAGGTGCTTCTGACATGCCTGACGCCCATATCCCCCCACCTCTGCGAAGAGCTATGGCAAACCCTGGGGAACGCAAGCCTTATCTCCCGGAAGCCATGGCCTGCCGTCGACCCGTCTGCCCTGGTGGTGGATACGGTTACAGTGGTCCTTCAGATCAACGGCAAGGTCAGGGAGCAGGTGGAACTGCCTTCGGGGCTGACCCCCGACGAGATGCGCGAAGCCGTCCTTGCCAGCGAGGCTGTCGCAAGGCGCCTGGAGGGAAAGGAGATAGTCAAGGTGATAACCGTTCCGGAAAAACTGGTCAACGTGGTGGTGAAAGGCTAATTTTGACGAGATTCATAGCCATTACAGGATCGGGCTCTTCCCAGAGGGGTCTCCTGACAGGCTGCATCGAGGAGCTCAAGGGGAAAGGCTACCAGACTTTTGAGCGCTTCTCCGGCGAGAGCTGGCAGGACCTTGTGGATCTCCTCCAGACCGGTGGTCTTTTCGAAGAGCGCCGTGCGGTGGTCGTTGAGTCGACCGACCAGATGGGGCCTGTCCCCGAGGGGCTTTTCCGGGAAAGCGCTGAAAAAGACCCCTCAGTGATCTGCATCCTTGTCTGTGAAAAGGATACCCCGAAAGGGCTGAAGGGCCTCCCGCGGGGCAGCCTCGAGATACGCAAACCCGAGAAGGTCCCTTTCTGGATAGAGGGCAGGACCCAGTGGCTTGAGAAGGAGGCAAGGTCCAGAAAGATCAGGATGACCAGGGGGGCTGTCCAGCTTCTTGCCGAGTGGATAGAAGAACCCGAGGTGCTCTTGTCGGAACTCCGGAAACTGGGGATCGCCGCTGAGGGGGCCGAAATTGACGAGGCCCTGGTCGAGACCCTGGTCGTGGACGAGGGCGGCAAACAGATGCTGGCGCTTCTTGACGGGCTGTGCAGGGGGGAGACCCGGACAGTCCTCCAGGCCCTCTCCTCTCTCCGGAAGAGGGAGGAACCGCTCAAGATAATCAGCGCTCTTCATAAAAGGATGCGTATCGCGATGTACCTTTCAAGGGTGACTCCAGCCCTTGGCCAGGAACTGGATGCTGCCCTGGAGGTAAAACCCTACCAGGGCAAGATGGCGAAAAGGGCTGCCGCGGTCTTCCCCAAAAGGGCGATAAGGGATTTTGTCCTGTCAATGGCCAGGGAGAGCGCCGCCTCCAAGAGCGGGCTCGGCAGGGGATGGGACGGCATAGAACTGGAGATACTGAGGCTTTTGTCCTCGACGGACAAACAACATGGCCACGGGAAGAATGTTCCGCCCGTGGCCTTATGATCCTTATAGGGATTAAATCGACCCGGAGATGTGACTAAGCCTTCTGATCCAGGGTCTTGACGGCCCTGGTCAGCCTGGATTTCCTGCGGGCAGCCGTGTTCTTGTGAATAACCCCTTTGACTACCGCCTTGTCGATAGCCGACTGGGCTTCGTCAAGCCTTTTTACGGAGAGATCCCTGTCACTGCTTTCGACGGCTTCCAGGACCTTTTTGGCGCTGGTTTTGCACCTGGTGGTCCAGTAGCGGTTGTAGATCCTGTTCCTTTCGGATGTGCGGACTCTTTTCTCGGCGGATTTCTTGTTTGGCATTGTGTCACCCCCTTTACGAGCAGAGCACATTTTATCATGGCTGTTGCCATATCTGCAAGAAGCGTGGAATATTATACCCGAGAGGATCTCAAAAAAACCATATTTTCACGAAAGAGGGGGCGAATTCACTGGAAACCGGGACAGGTGTTGTGGTGGCAATGGCTGTAGCTCCCGGACTTGCCCTCCTCTGGTGGTTCTACAACAAGGATGTTCTGGAGCCGGAACCCCTTTCCCTGGTCTTTTCCGCCTTCTTCCGCGGGATGCTCTTTGTCTTCCCCGCCGCGCTCGTGGAGAAACTGACCGGGGCATTTTTCCTGTTCTCCCCATTCCTTACGGCCATGATAGGAGTGTCCCTGGTCGAGGAATACTTCAAGTGGATCGCCCTCAGGCGCTACATCCTTTCCCCGGAGTGCGACGAGTGCTATGACGGCATAGTGTACGGAACCAGCGTGGCCCTCGGCTTTGCCACCCTCGAGAACCTCTTTTATGTCGTCGGATCGATCAACCCATGGGCGATCGCGGGCTGGAGGGCGGTCCTCTCGGTACCGCTCCATGCCCTGTGCGGCCTTTTCATGGGCTACGAGGCGGCAAGGCAGAAGATGACAGGCCAGATGCCTTTCAAGATGTTCCGCATACTGACCATACCGGTCCTTGCGCACGGTTTCTTCAACTACCTTCTCATGACCGCGACCTTTGCCGGCTTCATGGCTGCGGTGGCGCTTGTCTTCTCCATGTGGCTGGCAGGACTCCGGATGATACGTGATTCCAGGACCTGTTCCTGATCAAGGGTGGTCCTTTATGAAAAAACCCTCGATTGAAGAAGTTTTCTCCGCCGGGGGGGTACTTTCCCTCTCCTTCCCGGGCTTCGAGCACAGGCCCCAGCAGGAGGTACTTGCTGAAAGGGTCTGGTCCTGCCTCGACGCCGGCGATGGCGGCATCCTTCTAGCCGAGGCCCCCACGGGGATAGGCAAGACCCACGCCCTACTGGTGCCGTCGATCTTCTGGTCCCTTGAAAAAGACCGCACCGTCCTTTTCCTGACCTCGGGCATCCCCCTCCAGGAGCAGATAGTCAAGCGCGATCTTCCGGACCTCTGCCGCTGCCTTGGCGTCGACCTGCCCTTCGGCCTTATCAAGGGCAAGAGCAATTACCTGTGCAGGCTGAAGGGCAAGGAACTGGGCGAGAAGGAACTCCTTCACCTTATGGAAGGGGATATCGCTTATGACCTGGTCGCCTGGATGGAGAAGACCGAGACGGGCGACTTTTCCGAAATAGCCCTCCCCCCCACGCACCCCGCCATCGCCTCCATATCCGCGGGGTCGGATTTCTGCAGGGGGAACGGATGTCCCTTCAGGGAGAGCTGTTTTCTCAGGAGGGTCATACAGCAGGCCCAGGAATGGAAGATCATTGTGGCCAACTACCACCTGTTCTTCTCCTACTCCGCGTCGACGGGCAAGGGGTTCCCCGTCCACTTCGATGCCGTTGTTTGCGACGAGGCCCACAGGCTGACTGAAGCTGCAAGGGCCGCCGCCACACTCCATTCCTCAGCCGAGGACTGGATCCGGATGATGGATTTCGGAAGGGGCAGGATCCTCCCCAGGGCCGACTGGCTTTCCGGGGAAGACAGGGAGAAATGCGCCTCGTCAATGGAGTTCGTCAGGAAAGAGGCCGTGAGGCTCTTCGACGGGTGGAAGAAGCAGATCCGCAGGGGAGAGGTCTTCACCGACGAGATCTTTCCCCCAGGCGGGCCGGAAGAACTGACTGACGCGGCTGAAGACCTGTTGAAGACGGTAGGGACACCCCCGGGAAACGGGGAGGGCGACTTCCGCGCCAGGGAGACCTCGGCCCTTGTCTCGCAGTGGAGGGAAGGCGTCGACGAAATAACCCGGTCGGCCAGGTGGTGCGCCGGGATCAAAAGATACCCCGAATGGGCCTACTGGTGGGACGGCAGGTCACTTTTCAGCGCCCCCGCCGACTGCGGCGAACTGATAAGGGACTGGGTCTTCCCCAGGCCTCTCGATGCCATGGTCGCCGTATCGGCGACCATGGCCATAGGAAAGGACTTCTCCTTCTGGGAGAGGGAGACAGGCCTCAGCGCTACGGAAACGGTGGTCCTCGATTCCCCCTTCCGCCTCGATGAACAGATGTCGGTCTGGGTAGTGGACCTGGGGATCCCCGTCATAGACGAACACTACGACAGCCACGTGGCCGCCGTATCTGAGGAGCTGTGCAACGACAACGGGGGGAGCACCCTCATCCTGCTCAGCTCCCTGAGGCTCCTCAAGGCCGTATCCGACAGGCTCAGGTCGAAGGAAAGGCCATACCAGGTCCTCGTCCAGGGCGAACTCCCCAGGAACGAACTCCTGAGGCGTTTCCGGGAGGACCTCTCCTCTGTCCTCGTTGGGAGCGTCTCCTTCAGGGAGGGTATCGACGTTCCCGGAGAGGGCCTCACCCAGGTCATAATCGATCGGATACCCTTCCCCCACCCTGATGACCCCCTCCTGGTCACCAGGAGGGCCCTGGACGGGCAAAAAGTATTCAGGAAGATGGTACTCCCCAGGGCCAAGATTCTTCTCAAGCAGGCCGCCGGACGGCTGATAAGGACGGGAACCGACCGGGGCAGGGTGGTCATCCTGGATGGAAGGGTGCTGTCGAGGGTCGGGTGGAAGATCACCGAAGCCCTGCCGAAAGTGGGGTACAGGAGGGTGGAGGTGGAAATACAGGAGCGTGAGAAGTGAGACGTTAGACGTGAGACGTGAGACGGGAGACGTTAGAAGTGAGACGTTAGACGAAAAAGCAGGGGCCTGTTTGTCATTCCGAGAACAAGATCCCGCCGCTTTTGCGGGGTCGAAGCAACGAGGAATCTCGATCTGGTATCTTAAGAGCCAAGACCTTCTCACCGCAGACAAGGTGACCTAGCTGGCGTACCGCCAGCGTAGGTTAGAACACAGAGGACGCAGAGAAGGGCAAGGTGGTAGGAAGGGCAAAAATTCGTGAGACGTGAGACGTGAGAAGTGCGATGAAAGGGCAGGGGCCTGTTTGTCATTCCGAGTCGCGAAGCGACGAGGAATCTCGCTTTGGATCTTTAATTACCAAGACCTTCTCACCACAGGGGACGCAGAGGGTGGGGCCTCGCAGAGAAAACCTGGATCTTTTTGTGGGTTTATAAACCAGTCGCGAGTCACGGATCTTATCACCACAGTCAAGGCACCTCGTTGAATCACCTCGGTAGGCTTCGCTCTTCCCTGGCTGGCGCGCCGCCAGCGTAGGGTAGGACGCAGACGAAGTATCCGGAGCGTAGCGACAGGGTGGGAGAGCAACAGAGACGAAGCCCCTCGTTGGTTCACCTCGGGACAGGGTGCCCCGATCGCATAGTCCCGAGTCGATTCTCGTGGGGAAGCGAAAGGGCGAGCCCCTCGTTAATATGCCTCGGGACTAGGTCCTTCAGCTTGCCTGGAGGGTAGGCTTCGCGCTGCCCCGAACGTCGTGGTGTGAAGCAGAAACCCTCAAACCTTTTATCCACAGATGAACACAGATCTACGCAGATCTGGGTCTCACTGGACTTGCCCCCTCCCGTTCACCGCTCACGCTCCTTTGGTCTTTAATGACCAGAGCACAATATGGGTTTATGATTGTAGGGGAAAGCCGTTGCCATTGGACCTGGCGGAAGGGAAGAGGTTATAGCGGTGAGTAGAGATGACAAAAAACTTATTCGCAACAGCACTGCGGAGTTTCTGATCTTCACCAGTCAGGCAGGAGAGCAGGGTATCGAAGCACGTTACGAGGACGAAACCGTCTGGCTGACACAAAAATTGATGGCCACTCTCTTTGATGTAGATATACGAACTATTAGTGAACACTTGAAAAATATTTTCCTATGCGGCGAACTGCATGAGGATTCAGTTATCCGGAAATTCCGGAATACTGCCGCAGACCGTAAAAGTTACATGACCCAGTTCTACAACCTCGATGCCATCATTTCTGTAGGCTACAGGGTCAATTCCGTGCGGGCGACGCAGTTCCGGCAGTGGGCCACAGCTGTTCTGCGTGAGTTTGCCATAAAAGGTTACGTACTGGACAGCAAACGCATGGAAAACGGCTCTTATCTGGGTGAGAAGTACTTTGAACGTTTGCGCCATCCACGGTCATACCGCGGCGGAACTGATATTCGGGCGGGCCGACAACAGAAAAGAACACATGGGGCTTACGGCTTGGGGAAATAGTCCCTCCGGAAAGATCCTCAAATCCGATGTATCGGTAGCAAAAAATTATCTTACCAAAGATGAACTGGACTCTCTGGGGAGAATAGTCAATGCCTATCTGGATATTGCCGAAGATATGGCGTTGCGGTACATTCCGATGACGATGCAGGATTGGGAAACACGACTGAACCGGTTCATCGAAGCTACCGACCGGGAAATTTTGAAGGACTCGGGAAAAGTTACGGCGGAAATTGCCAAATCTCATGCCGAAAGCGAGTTCGAGAAATACCGGATAGTACAGGATCGGCTCTTCGAGAGCGACTTCGACAGAAGTCTCAGACAGCTTGAGTCAGAAAAAACGATATGCTTAAAACCGCGTCAAATGAGGACAAGGACAGAGACGGTGCATGAAGCTGGTATTCAAGCATCAGGCATCTGCCAAGAGTTCATTTAATAACCTGTAACTAATATTGAATTTTTTCGTCAGATAAAACTGGCCTTTTTCAGCAGCGAACAACGTATCGAAGACCATTTCGCTGATGTCAGCAAAATGGTCGAGATCGAGATGGGGAGAGGTGGCAACAGTACGGGGCATTTGGCCCTCGGGTCTGTCGCAAGGAAAGGAGCCTCTTTAGGCATTTCCATGAAATAGTCAACAGCGTAGATGTGACCCCAATGGGTCGCTCTCATTTAGTCAAAGGCGTAGGCCTGACCCCTCTGGCTTGTCTTATTTAATGTTGCATGGGGGGGAACTTACACATGGAATGTCAGGTTCAAAATGCCGAAAGAGGACGCACAAGCCTTCAGAAGCAAAAATTGGGAATTTCAGAGATTTGATAATAATTTCCATGAAGCGAGTTTCCGTCCACTTCAATTGGACTATCCTCATATCGAAGAATTGAAACCCTTACTTCAAAAAGCCTATAAATATGTATCAGGTCGGAAATAACGGGGGAGTGATTCGGAAATAAGAGTATTCTCTAAAACAGGTAAATTTTTATGATCATAGTAATAACCTCATTGGCCAGATATGTACTTCTTCTTTAATAGCGCGAAATTTCTGATGGTGAAAAATGGTCGTTATCCAATATGGTCGCCATACCCTTTCCTTGTAATAGGTAAAGTCCCCGATTTTGTTTTTGTTGATCGGGTGTCAATTTGGATAAAAAAACATTTATGGAGGTGAAAAATGAAAAGAAATAAAGAGTTCTACATTCTGTCTATTGACGGAGGAGGTATTAGAGGGGTTTTCCCTGCATACATTTTGGACCAAATTGAAAAAAGTTTGGGTATATCTTTATTGGATAAATTTCAAATGTTTGCGGGAACAAGTACGGGCTCAATTATCGCTACTGCGATTGTTTGTGGAGTCCCTTTAGAAAAGGTTCTGAATCTTTACAAGAAATATGGTCCCGAAATTTTCCCCGGCAAGATTAAGTGCCTCAAATTCGACGCGAAATACAAGCTAATTAACCTTTGTTTAAAATATCCCATCAAATTTCTATCTATGCTAAAGAGCATGTTCGTAAATTTCTATAAAAAGGATTGCCTAACTGAACTGTTGAACGAATTGGTGGGGGAAACGAAGTTAGGGGAAATTAAAATCCCCTTGCTTATACCTGCTACGAATATCGGCGAAGGAATCGTCCACGTATTTAAGTCGCCTTATCATCCAGACTTTATCAGGGATGGAAGATTTACGGTCAAGGATGCAGTCCTGGCGTCGTGCTCTGCCCCAATTTATTTCACTCCTGAGAAAACACAAGAATATTTACTTGCAGATGGAGGGCTTTGGGCAAACAATCCCACCCTAGCTGCGGTGATGGACGCAAAGAGAAGATTGGGTGTTGATATCAAGAACATAAGAGTGCTTTCGATCGGGACCGGCCATCAAAAAACCTCTTATGGAGTCAATCCAGATCGGATGTGGGGGTTGATGACAGGGTGGAAACGAGAGGCATTCGTCAATTTTATCTTTTCGCTTCAATCAAAAACCACCGAGAACTACCTAGGGTTTTTGCTTGATAAGAGCCAAATTCTCCGAATCAACTTCGATTCAGACAAAGATTTGCCACTTGATGATTCCAGCGAAATTGACAACCTCATATCTCGTGCAGACACCGAGTTCGCATATAGAAGTGCCGAAATAAAGAAGTTTTTTGCAATTACAGTGGAAGAAAAGGAGGAGGAGAAAACAAATGGCAACAAATGAAATATACGGTTCCGCAATTCTTGGCGAAATCATCAAGAAACTGGATTTGCCTCCCGGAGCTTATGAAAAAGCAGAAGAGAGATACTTGGATTTCGGCAAATGGTTTTCCGGAGACGATTCGTTGGTGCAAGGATATGACCCTCACATATTTTCGCAGGGCTCGTTTCGCCTTGGAACTGTGATAAGACCCTTGGATGAGAAAGAAGCTTACGACCTCGATTTGGTCTGCAAGCTGCGGAGTGGCTACAAAAAAATGAATCACACCCAAAAAGAATTGAAAGAACTTGTCGGCAGAGAACTTGACAATTATCGGGTAGCTCGAGGCATACATAAACCACTTGAGCACAAGCACAGATGTTGGTGCCTAGAGTATAAGGATACGTTGGGTTTTCATATGGACATCATCCCCTGCATTCCTGCCGAAGGACAAAAGATAATGGTTATTATGGAGGCAATGAGGCGCTTCTCAGAAAGCGATGAAGCACTCTCTCAAGAGGCCTCGCATCTAACTGTCTCAATAACAGACGACAGGAGTCAAACCTATAGGATTCGGAGCAACGATTGGCCGATAAGCAACCCCGAAGGATATGCTCTATGGTTTAAGTCCAGAATAGACAAGGGAATAAAGATGGCGGTTATGGAACGTGCCAGAGTCGATGATATTCCGATGTATGCGAGAAAAACCGTGCTGCAACGGGTGGTTCAAATCATGAAAAGGCACCGGGACGTGTTTTTTAAACAGGATCAGACTCAATACAATAAACCGGCCTCCATAATAATCTCGACTCTTGCTGCCAGAGCGTATCAGGGAGAACAGTCCATCCCTCAAGCCCTGATAAAAATCCTGTCGGATATGGATAAATATATTTCTACAGGAAACCACGGAGAGCCCCTAATCCCGAACCCCGTGGACCCGAGGGAAAATTTTGCTGACAAATGGTCAATGCCGCAATATGAACAACTCCAACTCGCAGAACATTTTCAATCCTGGCTTGCACAAGCGCGAGCAGATTTCAACAGAATTCTTGAATCCGACGATTCATCACGCGTCAACATGATAATCGGTTCCCAGATGGAAATTTCCCTGAATCGAGATTTGGTGAGCAGGTTAATGGCGGAAGCAGGGAAAACTGAGTATGCCCAAGCGGGGCGAGGGCCCACATATCACAAGCCATCATCTCCTCCTCCGAAACCATGGGAAAATATGTAAAGGTGCCGCTAAACAATTTGGAACGAATAGGAATACCGGAATTTCTAAAGAAGCACGAAGGTATGTCGCTAAAGCCTTTGCCTCTAAAAGATTCCAGGTGTTTTTTAATTAAAGGGGAATTTTTCTTTCTATACGAATCTGATGAAGGACCTGGTGAGGCCATTACCTTCGAAATAGAAATATATGTCCCGTATTCCTTTCCGGATGATTTGCCGCTGGTATGGGAGGTAGGTGGCAAGATACCGAAAGAAAAAGATTTTCACTCGTCCCAAGAAGGCTTGTTGTGCTTGGGATCCCCGGTCCGTTTGCGCTTAATCGCACACGACAACCCAAGTTTGGAGCAATATTTGGAGGTATGCTTGGTCCCATATCTGCATGCCATATGGAAAAAATTGAATTTCGAAGAGGAAATGCCTTTCGGCGAACTCGATCATGGAAGGCTAGGAATTATAAAAGATTACATGGATTTGTTTGGTGTTCAGAGTGAAGAACATGTCATGACCATGCTGAAAATTCTCCACGGCGGCCTCAAAGAGGCTGCCGAAGATCCCTGCCCATGCGGATGCGGCAGGAAATTAGAAGAATGTTCGTACAGAAAGAAATTAAACAAAAACCTGAACGTGATAAGGAACAAGTTGCCTACTCCATTTATCGAAAAGATTCTTGAAAGTCTGGAACCTCCCAAAAATGATGGGGAACCTCAGTAGGCTCGGAGAACCTCAAAGGTGTCTACCATTGAATTATTGGATTAGACGGACCCCTGGGGTTGGTTTATTATTGAGAAGCCGGAGGTGTGGCTCTTGGGGTCCGTAGGCCGGTTATCCGGTCTTACTTGGGTCTGAAATGCCGCCTCCGTCATTTATTTGTCGTTTTTTTCAGGCGCAATCATTGTATTCATAGAATGTGAATGTGATTTGGATGAAGGGATGCAATAATTGAACAAGGGGGGGGGCTGGAAAATGAAAGGATTTTGCCCTGCTTGCCAGAAAGAGGTGGAATACGAATACATAGATGGAGATTTTTTCTGTCCAGATTGTGGAAGAAACAAGGAAGCAGCAGAAAAGGCATATAAGATTATCAAAAAAGTGGATAAGAAGGAACGTATGGGTATTTTATGGCAGCGCTTCAGTATTTGGGTTTATGCGATCTTAATTGTTCCTCTTGCGATTCTAGTATGGTTATTTCGACACCACAGAGCAGCACAGGAAACATTTTATAAGTTTGCTCTGCCGTTGCTTTTGTTTCTTTGTGTCGGTCTCTATTATGATTTTAAAAAAAGCCATGATGCTAAAAAGAAAAAGGGTACCTTATAGACAGGTACCTTAGATGCATCAAGCCAGAGGGGTCAGGCCTACACGGACTGTTGCCCAAACAGTGTATATCAAGGCACAAGGGGATGAATACCCTTAAAATAGGTAGTGCCAGGGGGTGTTCGCCATGATGGG
>DFZC01000049.1:0-26732 GCA_002383685.1 Synergistaceae bacterium UBA4066
ACGTGAGACGTGAGACGGAAAGGCCGAAAAACAAGGCGGCAGGCGGCAGGCTACAGGAGACAGGCAGGGCCAAAATCCGTAAGACGTGAGACGTGAGACCTGAGACGGAAAGGCCGAAAAACAAGGCGACAGGCGGCAGGCTACAGGAGACAGGAGAATCAAGAGGATTGGAATGGGAGAAACACGGGTTCCCTTCCTGGTTTATACACCGAAAAGATCTCCTCCGTGGCCCTCTGTGTTCTCTGTTGTAGATGATCTCGGGCCTGACCTCGATCCAGGGGGTTTTCGTCTCACTTCTAACGTCTAACGTCTCACGCACTTCGTCCTTACTCAAAACACCCGCCTCCGATGAATTCGCGGAGGATCGAATCGTTGGGGACGTAGTCAGCGGGGATGTAGGGGATGAATTTCAGTATGTTCAGCAGCCTCTGGGCCTCCCCAAACTCCGGCAGATCCTCCCTGACTGTCCTGAGAAGAGGCTCTGCATAACCTTTCAGGACCGACAGCTCGTAAACCAGGGCCGAGTTGAACATCTCATCGGCGTGCTCCTGGTAGGGGAAGATGTACTTGTGAGCCCCGCGGATGACCGAAGGCCACTGGGCAAGGGTCGTGGATGCGCTTTTGCCCCTGTGGCGACGGTCCCTCACCAGCCTGCGAAGAAGGCGGTTGTCGGTGGTGCTGGTCCTGTTGTGCCTGTCGAGGCTGATACCGGTCAGGGGCGATATGTAGATGCTGAACCTTATATCATCCGGGATGGACCTGGTGATCTTTTTGTTGAGGCCGTGGATCCCCTCAATTATAAGGACATCGTCACTTCCCATTTTCACCCTGGGCCCCTCCTCCCGCTTGCCGGTGAGGAAATTGAACCGCGGAAGGGTCACTTCTCCGCCGTCCAGAAGAGCCTCCAGTTGATCGTTGACAAGGTCCAGGTCGAGGGCGTCGATGGATTCGAAGTCGTAATTGCCCGATGAGTCCCTGGGTGTCTTCTCACGGTCGAGGAAATAGTCATCGAGGGATACGGTCACAGGGTTGACCCCCATTGCCCTGAGATGGATCAGGAGCCTGTCGGCGGTGGTCGTCTTCCCAGACCCGGAGGGACCTGAGATGCAGACAAGGCGTGTTTTGTGACCGGCCGCTATCCTCTCGGACATGCTGTTCAGTTTCTGGCTGTGGAGAGCTTCGCTTATGAGGACCAGTTCCTTGCCCTTGCCTTCGATAACCTGGCTGTGGAGGTTCTCCATTGTCTTTACGCCAAGGATCTGCAGCCAGTCCCCGTACTCGCTGAACACATCGGCAAGTTTCTCAGCCGGGGTGAACGGAGGGAGATCCAGCGGGTATGCCACCGTAGGGAATCTCAGGACCATCCCTTCGCGGAAAGGCACAAGGTCCCAGGATGAAAGGTACCCCGTAGAGGGAGCAAGAGGGCCGTAGAAGAACCCGTAAACGCCGTCACAGTGGTAGAGGGTTACGAAGTCCACTCCGGAAAATTTCAGAAGGTTCGCCGTGTCGGGTTCGTTCTGTTGAAGGAGGATCCTTTCGGCTGAATCTATGCTGAAAACGGCCCTTTTTATGGGGAGGTCCCTGCGGACGATGTACTCCGCAGCTTCCTTCACAAGGCGAGTCTGCTCCGGGGTAGCCGGTCCGGACTGAAGTTCGCAATAATAGCCGTCGCTTATGGAGTGTCTGACGGAAAGGCCGTCACCGAGGGCTCCCCGGCAGGCAAGGGACAGGACAAAGGCCAGGGTGCCCCTGTAGACGGACATCCCCTCGAAGGAGGACGTGTCAACAAAATCTACCAGGGAGTCTTCGGTGATGGTCCAGTCGAGAGACCGGAGGTAACGGTTGACATGCCAGGCCACGATCTTCCTGTCTAGTCCCGCCCCGCACTTTTGCAGCAGGTCCTGTCCGGTGACCGGGGGGTCGATGCTGATGGACCCCCCGCCGGCTATCTCGACCGATACAGTCATGGCGTCAGGATGTCTGCCCGGCCCCTGGCTCTTTCTGGGGCTGGGCTTCCTCTACTGCTGTGTTATTAATAGTGGAGACTCCGGGTTCCTTGCCCTGGATCACTTCAAGTTCCGGGGTTCCCGCCCATTCATGGAAGGAGGAGTCGTAGTTGCGGGCCTTTTCGTATCCGGCCATCCTCATGATCATGACAAGGTGGGCAGACCTTACCCCGGCCGTGTCGTAAACGACTATCTCATTGTCAGGGTGGAGGCCGTGCATCCTGAAGATGGCGTCCAACTCCTCGATCTCCTTTATGGACCTGTCCGAAGCGAAGACCACGTCAAAGGGAATGTTTATCGCGCCTGGAATATGGCCGCCCCTTCGCTCCTGGAAGATCCTTCCCCCTTCATATTCGAAAGGCGTACGGGCATCTACTATTTTTACCTCGCCCAGTTTGGATACCAGCCAGGGCGTGGTGACCTTGTAGCCGCCCTGGAAAGCGGGGATCGAGAATGCTACAGCCTTTGGCTTGGTCGCAGTTGTGGAGGCCTTCCCGCCGGCAGCGAGCCATCCCATGTAACCCTTGTCGAGTTTGCGGACATTGGGAACACCGGACAGACGGAGGACCCAGGCTACCCAGCCTTCCTGTCCCCATCCCCCACAGTCGCCGTAGACCACAACGGGCTTTTTCCCGTTAATGCCCATTGCCCCTATCTTCTTGGCAAGGGTATCCTTTTCGAAGATCTCGCCCCAGCCGGGGTTCCCTGGCTGACCCTTTACGTTGGCGAAGTATGTCCATTCCGCATTAACCGCCCCGGGGATATGCCCCTTGGCGTAAAGGGATGAGGCACGGGCATCTATTACGACAACATTGTCGATGTTCGCCTTGAGCCACTCCGCATCGACCAGGAGGGTGCTTTTAGAAGGCGCAGGAGGGGCCGTATCGGCGGCCAAGGCGGCAGGAACCAGACAAAGCAACAGGGCAAAAGCCAATAGAAGAAACTTTCTCAAGATCATCATCCTTTCCTTTGGATGTTGGAAGGTTGGACCTCCGGGAGGCCCAAGAGATATTTTAACCGCTGAAGGCATGTCAGGTCGATGGGGAAAGTACGTATAAAAAACCAAATGCGTGAGACGTTAGACGTGAAAACCTTAAGAGCGTGANNNGTGAAACGTGAGACGTGAGACGGAAAGACCAAGACGGCAGGAAGGGCAGAAACCGTAAATCGTGAACCGAAAAACCTTAAGAAACCTACCCCTTATGCACGATCAGGTTTTGATCTTTCGATTCACGATTCACGAGTCACTAGTTACGAGTTACGGGTTTACTTCCTGTTCGGGTCCCACCTCCTGGCGAGGCCCTGGGTGATGCGGTCTATGACTATTCCCATGATGACTATGGAGATGCCTGCCTCGAAACCCCTGCCGACGTCGATACGGTTGATGGCCATGAGCACTTCCTGGCCAAGGCCGCGGGCACCGATCATGGACGCGATGACGACCATGGCAAGAGCCATCATGGTGGTCTGGTTCACACCGGCCAGGATCGAGGGCATGGCAAGGGGTATTCGCACCTCCTGGAGAAGCTGCCACCGGGTGGCCCCGTAGGCCAGTGCCGCCTCCTGCACCGGTTTGGGGACCTGCTGCAGTCCCAGGCAGGTGAGCCTCATCACAGGAGGAAGGGCATAGATCAGTGTGGCTATAACGGCCGGGACCTTACCCAGGCCGAAGAGCATCATAGCCGGGATCAGGTAGACAAAACTCGGCATGGTCTGCATGGCGTCCAGCACGGGCTTGATGAACTCCGCGAAGTATTTTGCCTCGGCCATGAGCACACCCATGGGTATTCCGATGGCGAGGGCGATGACCACCGATGTTATGACCAGGGCAAGGGTCTCGAGGGCCAGGTGCCAGAGCCCGAACATGCCGATGAAGACCGGAAGTACCGCCAGAACAATAGAGGGGATGATCTTCCTTGTAGCTACCCATGCCATAACAGCGATAAAGGCGATATACCCCCACCACGGTATGGATACGAGGACCCCCTGAACCCAGAGAAGCAGCCCCAGGATCCCCGACGAAAAGCTGTCGAAGGCCGATCCGTGGGTGTTGAGCAGCCACCTGATGGCCTGGTTCACGCTTTTTGCCACGGAGTATTTCCAGGCTTCAGGAAACATCGTCTGTCACATCCTCTTCTGGATGTTCGGCCAGCGCAGCCATCTGTTCGTCGGTCTTCCGGATCTCCTCACGCTTGTCCTGCACGAACCTCGCGACGTAATCGTCAGCGGGGTTGGCGAAGACCTGTGCCGGTTTGCCTATCTGGACGATCTCGCCGTTCCTCATTACTGCCATGCGGTCGCCAAGGCGCATGGCCTCGTCGAGGTCGTGGGTAACAAAGAAGATGGTCTTGTGGAGTTCCTCCTGGATCCTGACGAGTTCATCCTGCATCTCCCGCCGGATCAGGGGATCGAGTCCGCTGAAGGGCTCGTCCATAAGCAATAGCGGCGCATCTGCCACCAATGCCCGGGCAATACCCACCCTCTGGCGCATCCCTCCGCTGAGCGAGGCCGGGTAGTAATCGTCCCACTTCTCCAGCCCCACGATCTTGAGCGTCTCTCGTGCCCTCTCCCTTCTCTCCTTCCGGGGCACGCCCCTGAGCTTGAGACCGAAGGTCACGTTCTCAAGGACCGTCCGGTGAGGGAGGAGGCCGTAATGCTGAAAGACCATGGCTGCCTGGTTCCGGCGGAATTCCGTAAGTTCCTTCTTGTTCATGGCCGTTACGTCCTGGCCGTTGATGGTCACGCTGCCCCAGGAGATGTCGACAAGCCTCAGAAGACAGCGGATCAGCGTCGATTTGCCGCTGCCCGAGAGGCCCATAACTATGAAGACCTCACCGGGTTTAACGGAGAAAGTTACATCCCTGACGGCGACGACCGAGTCGCTGGACTTGTCCAGCGACTCGATCATCTCTTCGTCTTCGATATTGAAATTGATATCCTTTTTCGAGTAAACCTTCCAGAGTTCCTTTACGTCAATAACGTTCCCCGCCATGTGCGTCTATTTGCCTGCCAGGGCAGCCTCGACTTTCCCGGCCACATCACCGGGGAGCCATGCCTTCCAGACATCCTTGTAGTTGTTGAGGAACCAGATCGCCGCTTCATCAACGGAGGCTTCCTCCTGCTGCATATAGGCAAGGGCTTCGTTGTTCTGGGCAAGGGTCGTCTCGTATTTCTTGAGGAACTCGACAACCTGGGGGTTCTTCTCCGCGAAGGCGGCATTGACTCCTATATGCACCCTGGCCGCCGGGAAAGCACACCCGAAGTCCTTGCCTTCGCCCCAGCGATCCGGGTCATAGGGGGGTTCTTCAAGCATGGTCATGTCGAGCATTCCCATGATCCACTCCGGCTCCCAGTAATAGGCAAGTACCGGCTCGCCCTTTTCGTAGGCCGATACGATGGCGGTCATGAGCGCCGTCTGGGAACCCGGATCGAAGTTGATGAAGGTGTCGGTGAGCTTGTAGGCTTCGAGTTTCTTGAGGTTGATGTCATGGACCACCCAGCCGGGTATAGCGTTGTAGAAGCGCCCCTTGCCAGGCGTCTCGGGATCCTTGAAAAGCTCCCAGTACTGGGGAAGGTCGAAGACGGACTTCAGGTCCGGAGCCATTGGCTTAATGCCTCGTTCCTTGTCACCCTTGATCATGTAGGTAGGCACGTACCACCCCTGGGGAGCATCGGGAAAAACCGGCCCCAGATTCAGAACCTGTTTTTTATCCTCGACGGCGTCATTGTACCACTCGAGAACATTATCGACCCACATCTCCATAGCGATATGAATATCGCCCTGCTGCAGCCCCGTAAGCCCCGGGACCGATTCTGCGAACATGTAATCCGGCTTGTAGCCGTAACCATGCTCCAGGATAAAACCCGCTATCCTGTTGTGCATCTGTACGCTGCTCCAGCTGAAATCCACCAGCACAGCGCTCCCTCCCGCAAATGCGGCAGGCACCGAGGCCAGCCCTATCAGTATGGCAAGGGCAATGGCCAAAAGAGACTTTTGTCCTTTTCTCATTGCTGTATCCCTCCTTTTGGATTCATGCAAGCACTGTCTGCGATGGGGGGTAAAAATGTGCCTCATGTTGCGGCGTTGCCGAAAGAGGTCAGGAAAACCTTTCCCGCATGAGCCGCGGAGACACGACAGAAAAACCAACTTGAAAGATCTCGAAAGAATGGTGCTCTTGAAGAGTTGTGAAATGTTGTACGACATGACATTTCACCATGTATAGCCGGTTACGATACCCCCCGGACTTATAAATGTTAGAAGATAGGAGGGGATGTGTCAAATAAGCGCATACACTAAAGCAAAGACTTAAAATGTCTGAACATTTAGTCTTATTGGGAAGACTTGCACAAAAGGTCTACCTGGTATATAAGGTGTACTGGGTGGTCCACCGAGGAGGGAAGAGATGATCGAAAAGAGACTCAAGCATACCAGGATCTACGAGCAGGTAGTAAACGAAATGAAGGATCTTATATCTTCCGGGGAATTGCAGCCGGGAGACCCGCTCCCCCCCGAGCGTCAGCTCATGTCTGATATGGGCGTAAGCAGGAGTTCCCTCAGGGAGGCCTTCAGGGTGCTGGAGCTTCTGGGGCTGATCGACAGCGTACCCGGCAAGGGGCGTTTTGTCCGAAAACCCCGGGGAGAGACAGCCGATTCCAGGAACATGCCGCTGGAGGACGAGGCCGTCCTGGAACTGATGGAGGCAAGAAGGGTCCTTGACCCGGCGATAGCCGGTGCCGCGGCGATGCACGCCATGCCTTCGGACCTGATGAAGCTCAGGAAGGTGCTGTCCAGGACCGAGAAGAACCTTGAGAATATCGAAAAACGTTCCCAGGACGATTTCGACTTCCACCTTGTACTGGCTGAGTCGACGCACAACTTCGTGTTCATCAACATAATCAAGATGACCTTCAACCTGATCATGGCCACCCACGAAAGGATCTACTCCCTCCTGGCCGACAAGGAGGCGTTCCTTAACGAACACCAGGCGATCTACGAAGCGATCATCGACCACGATGTAACAAAGGCCCAGTCACTGGCAGCAGGCCACATAGAGAGAGTTTACAAGACACTGCAGGAAGCATTGGCCCTGGAGGTCAAATAATAATAGAGGCGCAATAGCTTCAAAATAATTATTGGAGGGATGGAACATGAGAGACAGGATCGTTAAAATGATCCCCGAGATCGAGTGGATCCAGGACAAGGAGCTCCAGAACAAGGTTGTCGCAACCCTGGAAGATGCGTTAAAGACAGGCGGATGGGAACCCGAGGATATGGACAAGATCCCCTTCACCCTTCTGATCCCTAACTGCCCCGCTTCCCTTAACGTCCACAACAGGGGAGTAACGAGAATGGCAAAGGTCATTTACGACGAGTACAACCCCCTCTACAAGGACAGCGGCGGTTTCGCGCTTGACCACGACACCCTCATCGCAGGGGCCATACTTCACGATGTGGGCAAACTCGTTGAATACGAGAAGAAGGACGGCAAGGCAGTGAAGTCCCAAATGGGCAAGGACCTCCGCCACCCCTTCTCCGGTGTCGGGCTGGCCATGCGCAACGGAATCCCTTCCCGGATCTGCCATTGCATTGCTGTTCACGCCAAGGAAGGCGACGGCGGCTACCGCTGCCCCGAGGCAGTCGTCATCAACAAGTGCGATTTCATCAACTTTGAGACGATCAAGTCCTTCCTCGGACTTCTCTAGCAAGACCAGACTATTAACCAGGAGGTGCGTGACCCATGGGCAAAACGATGATCGAGAAGATCATCCGGCGGGCAGCCGGCAGGGAAGTCAAGGTCGGGGAGAGGGTCTGGTGCAGAATGGACCTCTCGACCGCCCGCGACTTCGGCGGTGCCAACTGCGTTCTGCAGTTTGAAGAAGTCACCGACAAAAAGGGCAAGGTCTGGGACCCCGACAAGGTCGCCTTCACCTTCGACCTTCAGGCACCCTCGCATTCAGAAAAAGTCTCGACGAACCAGAAGATCATCCGCGAGTTTGCAAAGAAACAGGGGATAAAAAAGGTTTTCGACGTGGACTGGGGTATCGGGCAGCATGTCCTTCTTGAGAACGGCCTCGTGAAACCCGGCGACGTCATCCTCGGGACAGACAGCCACATGAACCTCCTCGGCGCAGTGGGCGCCTTCGCCACCGGCGTGGGGAACACCGACATAGTGGCATCGTGGTTCGAGGGGACCAACTGGTTCCGCGTACCCGAGACCATGAAGATCACCGTCAACGGCAAGTTCGCAAAGGGCGTCTGCATGCGCGACCTGCTAACACATATCGTGGGAACTCTCGGCGCCGACGGAATGTTCTTCCTCTCCACCGAGTTCTACGGCGACACCATCGAGAGGTCATCCCTCTCGGAGAGGATCACGCTCTGCTCCATGGTCACCGAAATGAGCGGCAAGATAGGGCTCATAATGCCCAACGGCAAAGTCCTTGACTGGCTCGTGGAGAGGGCCGGGGATGAGGTACTCGACCGCGTAAAGACCCTTGCGGCTGACAAGGACGCCGTCTATTGCCAGGAACTGGAGTTCAACGTGGACAACCTTGAACCGATGACATCATGCCCCGACGCGCCGGACAACGTCAAGAAAGTCCGCGAGGTCGCCGGCGAGCACGTTGACCAGGTCCACATCGGATCCTGCTCCAACGGCCGTTTCGAGGACATCTCGGCGGCATTTGAAGTGCTCAAGAAGGCAAACTCCAGGGTCGCACCGGGGATGCGCGCCATCATTACCCCCGCTACCCGGGAAGTAATGCTTCAGTGCGCCGAGGCCGGCTACATCCAGAAGTTCCTCGAGGCCGGTGTGATCTTCACCAACCCGACCTGCGCGCTATGCACCGCCGAGCACTACGGGGCTCTCCCGAGCGGCGACGTGGGCATGTCGACCACCAACAGGAACTTTATCGGCAAGGTGGGCAAGGGAAGCCACACTTACCTGGCAAGCCCGATGACCGCAATGGCCACGGCCATTCGCGGAAAGATAACTGATCCCAGGGATATCCTCGGATAGGGAGGGGACGACTGATGGAAAATAAAGTCCTTCGCGGAAAGGCCTGGGTCTTTGGTGATGACATCGACACCGATCTCATCTACCACAACAAGTACCTGGCCGAGACAGACCCCAAGAAAATGCCGCAGTACTCCTTCGAGTACCTGCCCGGCAAGGAGAATTTCGCAAAAGAGGTCAAGGAAGGCGATTTTGTCGTCGCCGGGACAAACTTCGGATGCGGTTCATCCCGCGAGCACGCCGTCTACTGCCTCAAGTACGCCGGAGTGCCGGTGATCCTGGCCGAGTCCTTCTCGCGGATCTACTACCGCAACGCCATCAACAACGGATACCCGGTCCTCTTCGTCAAGGGGCTCAGCCAGGCGATAAAGGATGGAAAGATCAAGGACGGCGACGATCTCGAGGTCGACCTGGAGAAGGGCGAGATCAGGGATCTCACCAACGGCAACTCCTTCCACGGCGACGCGGTGGCTGACCTTGAGATGGATATCATGAAGGCCGGCGGCCTCATCGAGTACCTCAAGGAAAAGGCCGTCAGCAAGTAGGAGGGAGAGGTCGGCATGGGAAAGACATTCGCTGAAAAGGTACTTGGCAAGGCAGCGGGGGAATCCGTTTCGGCCGGACAGGTCGTGATAGTCGAGCCTCACTTCTGCATGAGCCACGACAACGCGGCACCGATCTGGGGAACCTTCAAGAAGATCGGCGTTGACAAGGTATGGAAGCCCGATCACCTGGTGTTCATCCTTGACCACGCCATTCCGGCACCGACGGACAAGCACGCGGAGAACCACAAGCAGATCCGGGAAGTGGTCAAGGAACAGGGGATCAGGTACTTCTACGATGTCACAAGCAAGGGCGGCGTATGCCACCAGATCATGTGCGAAGAGGGCTTTGCCCTGCCCGGTCTGATCATGGTGGGAAGCGACAGCCACACCTGCACCTACGGCGCCTTCGGAGCTTTCTCCACGGGTATAGGCCGAAGCGAGATGGCCGCCACCTGGGCTACGGGGCAGATATGGTTCCGCGTCCCTGAGTCGATGAAGATCACCGTCAAGGGCAAATTCAAAAAAGGGGTATCCGCCAAGGACCTGATACTCAAGATCGCTGGCGATATAAAGGCCGACGGCGCTGACTACATGTCCATCGAGTTTCACGGCCCGGCCATCGAGGAAATGTCCCTGGCTGAGAGGATGACCCTCTGCAACATGGGGATCGAGATCGGCGCAAAGAACGCCGTATGCCCCCCGGACCAGAAAGTCCTGGATTTCATCAAACCCATCGCCAAGACGGACGAATGGGAGGCCATGTGGGCCGATGACGACGCAGTATACGCCCAGGAGCTCAACTACGACCTGGGCGACATTGAGCCCTGTGTAGCCAAACCCCACACCGTCGACAACTATGCCTCCATCGGGGAAGTGAAAGGCACGCCCATTCACCAGGCGTTCCTGGGAAGCTGCACCAACGCCCGCATCGAGGATCTGCGGCTGGCCGCGGATATTCTGAAGGGCAAGGAAGTCGCGGTGAGGACGATCGTTATTCCCGCTTCATGGTCGGTCTTCCGCCAGGCCATGAAGGAAGGGCTTATCGATGTCTTCCTGGACGCCGGGTGCGTAATCACCAACCCGGGCTGCGGCCCCTGCATGGGCAACCACGAAGGGATCCTGGCACCGGGCGAGACATGCATTTCAACAGCCAACAGGAACTTCAAGGGACGTATGGGCAACAAGGAGAGCAACATCTACCTTGCCAGCCCAATGACAGTCGCTGCCTCCGCTCTCAAGGGCGAGATCTCCGATCCCAGGGAGGTGCTTTAGGACCATGAAGATCACCGGAAAGGTCTGGAAATACGGGGACGACGTCAACACCGACGTCATTTTCCCGGGCAAGTACACCTACACCGTTTCTGACCGCGCCGAGATGGGCAAGTACGCCCTCGAGGATCTCGACCCCGAGTTCACCAGGAACGCACAGGCGGGGGACATCATCGTGGGTGGAAAGAACTGGGGCTGCGGCTCTTCCCGTGAGCAGGCCGTCACATGCCTCAAGGTAAGGGGCATCGGCGCGATCATCGCAAAGGGTTTCGCGAGGATCTACTACCGCAACGCACTCAACGAAGGACTGCCCATCGTGGTAAGCCCGGAAGCGGTGGACGCGCTTGAGAAGGGGCAGGAAGTCACCATCGATTTCGACAAGAGCGAGATCGTGACAGCAAAAGGGACCTTCAAGTTCCCGCCCTACCCCGATTTCGTAAAGGGCCTGATCGAGGACGGGGGCCTGATCCCCCACGTAAAGAAGAGTCTGGGGCTTTAAAACCGTTAGACGTGAGACGTGAGACGTTAGACGAAAAAGCATAAAAGCGAGGAGACAGGCAGCAGGCGGCAGGAAAACCTTAAGTGCGTGAGACGTTAGACGGAAGGTCAGAAAACCCAGGCGGCAGGAGACAGGCGACAGGAAAACCTGAAGTGCTTGAGACGTGAGACGTTAGACGTGAGACGGAAAGGCAGAAAACCCGTAAATCGTGAATCGCAACCTGGCGCTGCGCCTGGGGCACCTTGTGAATCGATAATCTAAAAACCAAAGTCATAAGCGTGAACGGTTAACGGTGAACGGAAAAACCCTTAACCACTAAAGAATGTTTATTCTGTGCTTTTGAATTTTCCGTTTACTGTTAACCGTTTACCCAGTCCCTCGTTGGGAGGCTTCGCTCTGCCCGGAGCGATAGGGACTGGGTGCCGTTTACGCCTTACGAGTTACGAGTCACAAGTTACGCTTTTTAAAACGAGGAGGGTAAATAATGGCCAGGAACGTTATGCAAGTAAAGGAAAAGAAGGACAGATACCAGGTAGCCTACATCCCGGGGGATGACTCAGGCTTCGACGTTATGGAAGCCGCAATGATAGTCATGCAGGCCCTTGACGCGCCCATCGACTGGGTTCGCGCCGACATGGGCTGGTGCATGTGGGAGAAGACCTGCAAGGAGTTCCCCGAGGGAGACAAGAGAAGGAACACCGTTCCCCAGGAGACCATCGACAAGGTCAGAAATACTGACGCCACACTCATGGCAGCCATCACATCCAAAGCCGGAGTGAAGGGCTTCAAGTCAGCCATTCTCCAGATGCGCCAGATCTTCGACCTCTACATCAACTTCCGCCCTGCGAAAATGATGCCGGGCCTGGAGTGCCCCCTTAAGGGCGACCCCAATATCGACATCAAGCTTTTCCGCGAGAACACAGAGGACCTTTACGCGGCAGTCGAGTTCCGCCCCCTCCCCAGGGAGATGTTCGACCTGCATCCGGGCATGGAGCGCTTCAAGGACAAGTCGGAAGTTGCGGTATCCTGGAGGGTCTACTCCAAGGAAGGGTGCGACAGGATCATCCGTGCCGCCTTCGAATACGCCAGGGCGAACGGTCTCAAGAGCGTGGTCTGCTGCAACAAGGCCAACGTCATCAGGGCCACCGACGGCATGATGAAAGAGCGCTTCCTTGAGATCGCCAAGGAGTACCCGGACATCGATTCCCGTGAAGAGAACGCCGACGCCACCGCAATGTGGCTTATCAAGAACCCCCAGGACTACCAGGTGATCGTAACCTCCAACGTCTTCGGCGACATCCTCTCCGACGAGGCTTCGCAGCTGGTCGGCGGCATGGGATTCGCACCCAGCGGCAATATCGGGGAAGAGGCCGCTCTCTTCGAACCGAGCCACGGTTCGGTTCCGAAGTACGCGCACCAGTACAAGATCAACCCCTGCGGCCTGCTCATAACGGCGGTCATGATGCTCGAATACCTGGGCCTCAATGACCATGCCGCCAAGCTCGAGAAGGCCATCGGCGACGTGCTCGTGGAGAGCAAGTACCTCACCTACGACATCTGGCGCGATGACAAGAGCGACAAGGACTGGGAGAAGAAGGCAGTTTCCACCCTCGAGATGGCCAAGGCTATCGCCGGCAAGATCGACCCCGATTTCGACAAGAAGGCCGACGAGATCTGCGCCAAGGCACGCGAGATGTGCGCCTGGGAGCATTTGGCTTAGGATCCGTGAGACGTGAGACGTTAGACGTTAGACGGAAGGGCAAAAAAACAAGGCGGCAGGAGACAGGCTACAGGCTGCAGGAAAAGCCAGGATCCGTTAGACGTTAGACGGAAGGGCAAAAAACAAGGCGGCATACCCCTCAGACAAGCTGAGGGACACGCCCTTTCGCCGCGTGAGGCCGCGGCTCGGGGCAGCGCGAAGCCTCCCGAGGTGATTCAACGAGGGGACTCCGGCCTTCGGCCTACGGGGCGCTAAACCAAGCTTCAGGCGACAGGAAGACCTTAAGAGCGTACCCTGCCGCTGCGCTTGGGGCACCTTGTGAACGGTGAACGGGAATGCAGAACCTGAAAACCTGCAAAACCGTTAATTGCGGATCGTAAACCGCAAGGGCATAACCAGGAAAGTCCAACGAGCCCGGGGCTCACCTTCGGGTGTGCCCCGGTTTTTATGAACCGTAACTCGTGATCCGTAACCGGGCACTCGCAAGAACAGAATCTTTAAACCCGGAATATTTGTCTGATCTTGTTTTATATTTTACTGGTTACGAGTCACCGGTCACGAATATTGCTTTTAAAGTTTCGCAGGGAGGTAAGAATATGAAAACAGCCCAGGCTGGGACCCTCGAATCGATGGACTGCATCGTCTCAGTAACCGAATCGGACAAGGGGCGGGGCATTTCCATCGTTATGGAGGGTGCAAGCGTAGCCCGTTTCGGTGAGGCAATGGTAAAAGCAACAAAGGACACCCTGAAGTCACTGGGTGTCCGTGACATTTCCGTCTCGATCCAGGATAACGGGGCCGGAGACCTGGTGCTGAAGGCACGGGTCGAAGCAGCCGTGAGACGTCTGGCAGGGGGGAAGGCAGCATGAGACTGAGAAGGACAAAGCTGTACCTGCCCGGCAACAACCCCAACATGCTCCTGAGGGGGCACCTGTTCAACCCCGATGGGGTTATTCTCGACCTTGAGGATGCCGTGGCGGTCAGCGAAAAGGACGCTGCGCGCATACTGGTCAGGGACGTCCTCAGAAAGGGCGATTTCGGGAACTGCGAGGTCACGGTCAGGATCAACGCCATGGACACCGACCTCTGGAGATCTGACATCGAGACCGTCGTACCCTGCGGGATCGACGGCATACGCATACCCAAGGTCGAAAACCCCAAGGACATAGCCATCATGGACGAAGCACTCTCCCATATCGAGAGCAAGGCAAAAATGCGGGTCGGCAAGACGCTGATCTTCTGTCTTCTCGAGACGGCTCTGGGAATATGGAACGCCTACGACATAGCCAAGGCATCCAGACGCGTCGCGGCAATTTGCCCGGGGGGGGAGGACCTCAGGGCAGACCTGAAGACCACCCGGTCCGAGAATAGCGAAGAGCTCATCGGCCCCAGGAGGATCGTAGTCCTGGCTGCACACGCTGCAGGAGTCGACGCTCTCGACACCGTATACGCAGACATAACAGACGATGCCGGCCTGAGGCGTGAGACGGAATGGGTCAAACAGCTGGGTTTCCAGGGCAAGAGCGTCATCCATCCAAACCAGATACCGATCATCCATGATGTTTTCACGCCCACCGACAGGGAGATCGAGCAGGCCAAAAAGATCGTGGAAGCAGCCGTCGAGGCCGCGGCCAGGGGGCTTGGAGCAGTACAGGTCGACGGCAAGATGGTCGACAAACCAGTGGTCAAACGGGCAGAATACACTTTGCAGCGGGCCGGACTGAGCGCCGGAGGTGAAAAATAATGGCTATCAACGCAGTGGGAAGAGATATTCCCGATTCCATCCCCGGTTACGGAGATGTAAAACACTTCAAGGGACATGACCGGCGTCCGCCTGAGGGGAACCGGTTCGGCAAGAGGAACAGGACTGCCTTCAACTCCAGGACCGACAAAACCCTGCCTGACATCAAGGCGGCCATCAGCGCGTCGGGGCTCAAGAGCGGAATGACCATCTCCTTCCACCACCATCTCCGCAACGGGGATTTCGTGGTCAACGCCGTTCTGGATGCCTGTGCCGAAATGGGGATCAGGGACCTGGTGATCTTCCCCACGGCCCTCTTCGGGGTCCACAAGCATCTGACCAGGCACATCCAGAGCGGGGTCATCCGCCAGATCATGGGGTCCGTCAACGGCCCTATCGGACAGCTTGCCTCCGAGGGCGGCATGAGCGTACCTGTGATCCTGAGAAGCCATGGCGGCCGCCCCAGGGCGGTCACCAGCGGGGAAGTTGTCATAGACGTCGCCTTCATAGCAGCACCAACGTCGGACAAGTACGGCAACCTTTCAGGGGCGGTGGGCAAATCGGCCTGCGGCTCTCTCGGGTATGCACACTCAGACGCCGAGTACGCCCAGTGCGTAATTGCAATAACTGACAACCTGGTCCCCTACCCTGCGCCCTGCATCCATATCCCCCAGTTCTTCGTCGATTTTGTCGTGGTTGTGAACAGTATCGGCGACCCGGCGGGGATCGTCAGCGGAACCACCAGGGTAACCAGGGACCCGATGAGGCTCCTTATAGCCGATAACGCCGCAAAACTGATCGAGGCCACCCCGTACTTCAAGAACGGCATCTCCTTCCAGACAGGAGCAGGCGGCATCTCCCTTGCTGTGGCTGCCTACGTGAGGGAGGCCATGCGCGAGAGGGGTATAAAGGGCAGTTTCGGGCTCGGCGGTATCACGGAGTTCTTCGTGGACATGATGAAGGAGGGGCTCTTTGAACGTCTCCTCGATGTCCAGTCCTTTGACCTCGCCGCAGTGAGATCCATAGGGGAAAACCCCAACCACGTGGAGATCTCCGCAGACTGGTATGCCAACCCCTGGAACGCCGGCTGCGCGGTCAACATGCTCGATACGGTGGTGCTGGGGGCTACCGAGGTGGACAGGGACTTCAACGTCAATGTCAACACCGAGGCCGACGGAGCGCTGCTTCACGGGATAGGCGGACACCAGGACACCGCAGCGGGGGCACAGCTGACCATCATTACCACTCCCCTTCTCCGCGGGAGGATACCCTGCGCCGTGGATTCGGTCTACACCGTTACGACCCCGGGCGAAGTGGTTGACGCGATAGTCACCGAGTTCGGAGTGGCCATAAACCCGAGAAGGCAGGACCTCATCGATGCCGCCAAAGAGGCAGGGAACGTGCCGCTGGTAACGATGGACGAACTGATCGACAAGGCCCACGGCTTTACGGGATCCATGTCGCCCGTGGAGACAGAGGAAAGGATCATAGGCGTTATCGAGTACCGCGACGGCACCGTCATAGACGTGGTGAAGCAGTTGAAAAAGAAGTAACATCGTGAATCGTTATTCGTTAATCGTGAATCGAAAAAACAAAAAAATATCGATCCTTAAAAAACGGGATCAAATTCCTACCCTAAGCCGCCTTTTGACGGCTTAGGGTTTCTTTTTGACCATTAAACACTGAAACAAAAATCCCTCCCTGTTCTCGCTCAAGGTTTTTCCGATTCACGAGTCACAAGGTCCCTCATTGAAGCACTTCCCTCGTTAAATCACCTCGGGACTATGTCGGGACAAGGTGCCCCGAGCGCATAGTCCCGAGTAGATTCTCGAGGGGTAGCGACTGGGTAGGCTTCGCGCTGCCCCAAGCACAGCGACAGGGCGCGCCCCTCGTTAATACTCCTCGGGACCAGGTCCTTCAGCTTGCCTGGAGGGCGCGTCCTTCAGCTTGTCTGGAGGGTACGAGTCACGAGTCACGATTTACGTGGTTATGCTTCCCCTGTCGCCTGCTGCCTGCAGCCTGTTGCCTGGCTTTTATGTCCTTTCGTCTCACGTCTAACGCCTTACGCCCCACAGGTTTATGCTTTACACCCTCCCGATCCCGTAATAGGAGAATCCCAGGGCTCTCACGTGCGCGGAGGAGAGCTGGTTGCGGCCGTCAAAGACCGCTGCGCCAGGCTTCATAAGACTCCTGATCCTTTCCCAGTCCGGCCTGCGGAACTGGGGCCATTCCGTGACAAGGACCAGGGCATCGGCACCCCTGAGGGCTTCGTAGGCATCGGGGCAGAAGGTCACCGAACCGTCCCGGGTGAGAAGTTCGCCGGCCTTTTCCATGGCGACGGGGTCAAAGGCTCTCAGAAGAGCCCCCTTTGAAAGGAGAGCCTCTGATATGGTCAGCGACGGGGCCTCCCGCATGTCGTCCGTCTGGGGTTTGAAGCTCAAGCCCCAGATGGCGAAGGTTTTGCCCTCCAGGTCATCTCCGAAGTGTCCGGTTATCTTGTCGATAAAGAACTGTCTCTGCTTCCTGTTGACATCCTCGACAGCCCTGAGGATGGCAAGGTCCACCCCGCACCCGGAGGCACAGTGGATAAGGGCCTGCACGTCCTTGGGAAAGCACGACCCGCCGTATCCCAGGCCGGCGTAAAGGAAGGACGAGCCGATCCTGCTGTCGGTCCCCATGCCCACACGCACCTGGTCCACATCGGCACCTACCTTTTCGCAGAGCCGGGAGAGTTCGTTCATGAAGCTTATCCTGGTGGCCAGCATGGCGTTGGAAGCATACTTGGTCATCTCCGCGGAGGGAATGGACATGGTGTAGAAACGGTTCTCCTTCATCACGAAAGGCGCGAAGAGTTCTCTCAGCAGTTCGGCTGTCCTTTCGTTTTCCGTACCGATGATCACCCTGTCGGGGCGCAGGCAGTCCTCGACGGCAGCTCCCTCCTTAAGGAATTCCGGGCAGAAGGCCACATCGAACTCAATATCCCCCCTGACCCTCTCCGCCAGTTCCCTGCTTATTATGTCGTTTATCTTCCCGGTGGTCCCCACGGGAACTGTGGATTTGGCGACAACTATCTTGTATCCGTCCATCAGGCGGCCTATCTGGGAGGCCGCCTCGAAAACATAGCAGAGGTCGGCCGACCCGTCGTCCAGGGGGGGAGTCCCCACGGCTATGAAGACAAAGAGACTTTCGTCGAGAGCCTCCTTGAGGTCGGTAGTGAAACGGAGCCGTTTCTGGGAGAGGTTCCTCTGGACAATATCCTCGAGCCCGGGCTCGTAGATAGGAACCTTGCCCTCTTGCAGGCCGGCGATCTTGGCCGCGTCGACGTCGACGCACCAAACATCGTTGCCATTCTCCGCAAGGCATGCCCCTGTGACCAGTCCTACGTACCCGGTACCAATGATGCAGACTCTCATGTAGAAACCTCCATAAGGGTGAGATAAAAAATACGTGAGTATAAAGACAAAAGCGTAAACGGTAAACGCGAAGTCCCGCGGTCTCTGCGGGGGTCAACAGTAAACAGTAAATGCCAAGAGCCGTAAACCGGAAAGCGTGAAAGGTAAACAGTCAAAGGGAAACGGAAGGTTGGGGAAACGTCGGTCTTGAATTTGAACTTACCGTTCACTGTTCACTGTTCACTGTTCACTGGTTTTCTACCTGCTTATCGCCAGGACTCCCGACAGTATCAGGAAAACCCCGATGAGTCTCATCAGCGTTATCTGCTCGGCGAAGAATACCGAGGAAACTCCCAGGACCAGAATGAAGACCAGCCCCGACATCACGGGATAGGCCACCGAAAGGTCTACCCGCGTTAGGGCCGCGCTCATGAACATGAAGGAGATGCCGAAGCATATTACACCCGCTACCGCCCAGGGGTTGCTTGCGATCCGGAAGACAGCACCGGCAAACCCCCTCTCCAGCAGGTCATGCTGGTGGCCGAAGCCGATCTTCATCATGCTGCTGGCGGTGGCGTTGAACAAAGCTGAACCTATGATCATGAACATCCCCAACTTGTCCATCAAGGCGCACCTCCTGTTTGTTGCCAATTTCTCCGACGATACCGTTATAATAAACCAAGTTCGTTCTCTTGATGCCCCCGGGCCAAGAAATCCACTCTCTCTGGAGGCTGTTTCCCTTGTTCACTTCCCATAAAAAGAACATTTTGTTTCTGCTGATATTGACTTCGATCCTATACATGGTTGCCCTGGGGGGCCACGGTCTTCTCGACCCCGATGAAGGACGCTACTCCGAGATCCCCAGGGAAATGATAGAGAGCGGGGACTATATCACCCCGCGCCTGAACTACGTGGCATATTTCGAGAAACCGGTGCTCCACTACTGGCTTACGGCGCTGTCATTCAAGGTTATGGGCCAGAACGAGTTCGCCGCCAGGTTCTGGCCGGCGGTACTTGCCCTGGCAGGAATTTTTGTCACCTACTGGCTCGCGAACAGGATGAACGGGCCGAGGGCGGCGTTCCTGTCCGCATGGGTACTTGCCACATCGCTGGTCTATTTCGCGATAGGCCAGATCAACATTACCGATATGCCGCTTTCGTTCTTCATCACCCTCTCATTGGCGGGTTTCTGGATGGGGCACCGGAGGGACAGGAGGTTCTACCTCCTCTTCTATCTCGGGATGGCCCTGGCCACGCTGACCAAGGGACTTATAGGGATCGTCCTCCCCGCCGGGGTGGCTTTCTGGTGGATAGTGCTGACCCGCAAATGGAACGTTATACGGGAAGCGCTCTACCTGCCGGGCATTGCGGTCTTCTTCCTCACCGCGACGCCCTGGTTCGTTCTGGTGTGCCTGGAGAACCCGGATTTCTTCGACTTCTTCTTCATCCAGGAGCACTTCCTCCGCTACACCACAAAGATGCACGGCCGTTTCGAACCATGGTGGTGGTTCATCCCCATTCTGATCGTAGGGGCCATACCGTGGACCGGTTTCCTCCCGGGTGCGATAAGCGATGCTTTGCCCTCCTCCATGGCGAGGCCGACCCACCAGGACAGGAGCAACCTCTTCCTCCTCCTGTGGTTCGCCGTTATTTTCCTGTTCTTCTCCCTTTCCAGCTCCAAACTGGTACCCTATATCATTCCAGTGATGCCCCCCCTGGCCATCATGGCCGGGTCTTTCCTGGACTACCACATGGACAGGGGCAAGAGCCGGGCCCTGGGAATGGGGCTTCTGCTCAACAGCCTTATTTTGGTACCCTTCGGGGTGGCCGCAGCTGCATACCCGTTCCTGGACGAGAGGTACGGTAAGGTCCTTCTGCCTTTCGTCGCCCCCGTGGTGGCAGTCCTTCTGCTGCTTGTCGTACTTTCGTGGGTATACTACGCAAGGGGTGAGTCCAGGAAGATGGTCCTGGCGCTATGCATCTTCGCCTTTCTCAACATCGCCACTTTCAAGAACGTTTTCGGGTTCTACGACAGGATAATGAGCGCCAGGGACATTTCTTCGGCAATACGCGAACATTCGCTTCCGGGTGACGTGATAGCCCAGTATAGGGAATACGACCAGGGACTTCCGTTCTACCTGAAGCAGAGGATCGTCCTGATAGACTGGCTCGGGGAACTGGAGTTCGGGGCAAACCGGGGAGACCAGTCGGACTGGTTCCTGAACACCGAAGGTTTCCTCCAAAGGTACTGGGTATCGGATGAACGGGTGCTGCTGGTACTCCGGGAGGGAACGTCGACGGAATTCCTTGAAACGAACGGTATAACACCTCGTGTTATCGCCGAAACGCCAGGGAAGATCCTGGTTACGAACAGGGGAGATGAAAGAGACTGATGAGAAGCACATTCCTGCCTTTCGCAAGACCTGACATCAGCGAGGATGCAATAGCGGATGTAGCCGATTCACTGAGGTCGGGGTGGATAACCACGGGTCCGAAAACCGTCAAATTCGAAAAGTCTTTCGGGGAATATACGGGATCGCCATATTCACTGGCCGTCAATTCCGCCACGGCGGGCCTGCATCTTGCACTCATGGCCTTCGGGATCGGTCCGGGGGACGAAGTTATTACCACTCCCATGACCTTCGCTGCCACCATCAACACCATAGTTCTTGTCGGAGCAAGGCCGGTGCTGGCGGACATAGACCCCGTGACCCTCAACATCGTGCCCGGGGCCATAGAGAGAGCCGTAACGCCGCGGACAAAGGCCGTCATCCCCGTGCACTTTGCGGGGCGGCCATGCGAAATGGAAGCTATCGAAGAGATCGCCGACCGGCATGGACTTGTACTTATAGAGGATGCCGCCCACGCCCTTGGGGCAGAGTTCAGGGGAAGACGTATCGGCGCCCCTCTCGGGGAGAGACACGCGGCCGTCTTCAGCTTCCACCCGACCAAGAACATAACCTGCGGTGAAGGCGGAATGGTCTGCACCGGATGCGAGGACGCCGCTGAAAAGATATCCGTACTCAGACAGCACGGGATGAGCAAGGGGGCCTGGAACCGTTACGCGGCAACGGGGACACCCCATTACGACATTCTTTTTCCGGGGTTCAAGTACAACATGCTGGATATCCAGGCTGCCATAGGGAGCGACCAGCTGAAGCGGCTGGACATTTTCAACGCCAGGAGAAGGGAGATCGTGGATACCTACAGGAGGGAAATGGGGGACATTGAAGGACTGCGACTGCCCCCATCCCCGGAGAAGGGCGACCTCCACTCCTGGCATATCTTCACCCCCCTCATCGACACAGACTTGCTGGGTTTCTCTAGGGACGACTTCATGGCAAAGATGAGGGCGATGAACATCGGGACGGCGCTCCACTACCAGGCGATCCATCTCTTCTCATTCTTCGCAGATAACTACGGCTGGAAGAGAGGAGATTTCCCCAACGCCGAGTATGTCAGCGACCGGATAGTATCGCTTCCCCTCTTCCCGGCAATGACAGACGATGATATTGCCGACGCAGTTGAAGCGGTCCGTCGGATCTGCAAGAAGGGGTGATCCCTATGAAAAAGGAGCCTGTTGATGTCTCGGTGGTGATACCCGTTTACAACGAGGAGGAGTCTCTCCCCGCCCTTTTTGAAAGGCTGTTCCCCGTTATGAATAGCCTGGAGGGCAACTGGGAGGTGCTTTTCGTCAACGACGGAAGCAGGGACCGTTCTCTGGCTCTCATGCTTGACTGCGTGGACAGGCACAGGGGTTCGGTCAGGGTGGTCGATTTCAACGGCAATTTCGGGCAGCACATGGCCATAATGGCAGGCTTCTCCCTCTCCCGGGGGGCGACGGTGATAACCATGGACGCGGACCTGCAAAACCCTCCGGAGGAGATACCTAGGCTTCTTGAGGAGATAGAAAAGGGACACGACGTGGTAGGGTCTATCCGCTCCATGCGAAAGGACCCCTTTTTCAGAAAGTTCGCGTCCAGGATAGTAAACAGGATCACCAACCGCATCACGGGGCTGAACCTTCACGATTATGGCTGCATGCTCAGGGCATACAGCAGGCGCGTTATCGATCTCATAAACAGCTGTCCCGAAACTACAACATTCATACCTGCCCTGGCCCAGAAGTTCTCCCTCAACCCTGCCGAGATAGAGGTGGGACACTCCGAGAGGGAACTGGGAACGTCCAAGTACAGCCTTTTCAGGCTGATCCGTCTTAATTTCGACCTTATGACAGGTTTCTCCCTTGTGCCCCTGCAGGCAGTCACAATGCTGGGCCTGGCGGTGGCGGGCCTGAGTCTTGCATTTTCCATCTACATGCTTCTGCGGAGGCTTTTTGTGGGCCCGGAGGCGGAGGGGCTTTTCACCCTCATGACGATCAACTTCTTCCTTATGGGTGTCACGATGTT
Source organism: Synergistaceae bacterium UBA4066 (assembly GCA_002383685.1). Classification (GTDB taxonomy): domain Bacteria; phylum Synergistota; class Synergistia; order Synergistales; family Thermovirgaceae; genus UBA4066. The sequence continues at coordinate 22,598 of DFZC01000049.1, forward strand.
CTGCGTGGGAATAGCAGGAGAATACATCGGCCGCATTTTCCAGGAGATCCGCAAGCGCCCCCGTTACCTGGTGAACAGGGTGTACGGCGATGAATGACAGGCCGGTGGTAGTGGTTTTCGCATACAGCGAGGTCGGGTACCGCTGTCTGAAGGCCCTGACAGGATCGGGCGCTAACATCCGGGCCGTCTTCACCTACGAGGACAACCCCGACGAGAACACATGGTTCAGTTCGGTAAAAGCCCTGGCCCTGGATAACGGGATAGAGGTCTACACCACTGACGGGGTCAAGGATCCGGGATCGTTCGAACTGATAAAGAGTCTTGAGCCGGAGATCATATTCTCCTTCTACTACCGCGACATCATCCCCAAGGGGATCCTCGAACTGCCCCGCCTTGGAGCCTTCAATATGCATGGCTCACTTCTGCCCAGGTATCGGGGAAGGGCTTGCGTGAACTGGGCCATAATACACGGTGAGGCCGAAACGGGGGCCACCCTTCACTGGATGACCGCACGCCCTGACGAAGGAGACATAGTGGACCAGGAAAGGGTGCCCATTACTGAAGCCGACACAGCCAAAGACGTTATGCTGAAGGTCGCCGGTGCGGCAGAACAGCTGGTAATGAGGAACCTGGATCTCATAGAAGCCGGCAAGGCGCGGCGGATACCCCAGGACCATTCCAGGGCCACGTATTTCGGAGGCAGGAAACCAGAAGACGGAAAGATCGACTGGAGCGCCCCGGCGAGGGATATCTGCAACCTTGTGCGGGCCGTAACCCGCCCCTACCCGGGCGCCTTCACCTTCATAGACGGCGAGAAGATCCTGATCTGGAAAGCATCCCCCCTGGCAGGAGTTCCGGGAGCTGCTCCCGGAAGTGTCTTGTCCCGTGACCCCCTGGTCATTGCCGCAGGGGAAGGGGCGGTAAGGGTGGAGGAAAAGAGCGTTACGCGTGACGCGTAACTCGAAAAGGCGAAACAGCGGGAAGACAGGGAAATCTCGTTCAAAGTTATCAAGTTCAAAGTTCAAAGTTTCAAGTTCAAAATGAATATTGAATAGGGAATTGTGTGGAGCAGGAAAAGCAAGGGCGGGTGCTTTGTCATTCTGAGGAATGAAATGACGAAGAATCCGGGTTGGAATTTGAACCAGAACCAGATTCTTACCCTGGCAAAGAACGCCGGGCACCTTGTCGTCCCGTTGGTCCTCAGAATGACAGCAAGTTTAAGCGAGGAGACGGGATACTGGAGGCTGGAAGGGCAAAGGCTTTGTCATTCTGAGCGGAGCGAAGCGGAACGTCCGCCCACCGGAGGGAATCCGTGTCAGGTTGTGTTTTGAACTTTCGAGTTACGAGTCACGAGNNCGAGTCGATCCTCGAGGGGTAGCGACAGGGCGCGCCCCTCGTTAATACTCCTCGGGACCAGGTCCTTCAGCTTGCCTGGAGGGTACGAGTTACGGAAGTAAAACCAGATCCTTCGATCGCTGTGCTCCTCAGGATGACAAAAAGATCCGTGAATAGTTAATAGTCCTTGTGTTTGCCGTTCACTGTTCACCGTTTACCGTTTACTGTTTACGCGCTTTGGTTTTTCGATCCACGTCTCACGACTTACGGAAACAGGGAGGTTTTTGTGTGAAGATACTTATCCTCGGTGCCAACGGTTTCATAGGATCTCATCTGTGCGAGCATCTTCTGGACAGAACCGACTGGGAGATAACGGCTTTCGATATCAAAGACTTCAACCTGGGCAAGTGCCTGGGGAGGGAGCGCTTTTCCCTCCGCAAGGGAGATTTTTACACCGACGACGAATGGATAGAAGGGGAAGTGATGAAGAGCGACGCCGTGCTCCCCCTCGTCGGGATAGCCAAACCAGCCTTTTACATCACGAACCCCGTGATGACATTCCACCTGGATTTTGAGGCGAACCTCAAGATAGTACGGATGTGCGTCAAGCATGGCAGACGCGTGATCTTCCCCTCCACCTCGGAGGTCTACGGCATGAGCACCGACACGGAGCTCAAGGAGGACGAGAGCCCCATAATCCTGGGCCCGGTCTGCAAATCAAGATGGATATACAGCTGCAGCAAGCAGATGATGGACCGGGTGATAGCGGCCTACGGCCAGGAGGAAGGTCTGAGATACACCCTTTTCAGGCCTTTCAACTGGATAGGACCGCGGCTCGACACCTTCGAGGACGCGAAGGAACGGAAGGCCAGGTCGATCACACAGATACTTTACGATATCCTCAACGGGAGGGACATTTCCCTGGTGGGTGGAGGGCGTCAGAGAAGGAGTTTTACCTGGATCGGCGACGGGGTCAGGTGCCTGGAGGCAATAATCAGGAACGAGAACCGCTGTGCCGAAAGCGAGATATTCAACATAGGGAACCCGGCGAACAACGCCTCCATCAAGGAGCTGGCCCTGATGATAATAAGGGTCCTCAAGTCGCATCCCAAATACACGGAGATGGCTGAAAAGACCAGGCTGATCGAGATCGACTCCCGGGATTACTACGGGGCCGGGTACGAGGATGTGCTGGACAGGGTGCCCTCGGTTGCAAAGGCCAGGCGTCTTCTGGGCTGGGAACCTGAGATGCCCCTTGAAGAAACGGTTCGCAAGACCGTTGAGGCCACGCTGCAGGAAAACGGTTTATAGTGTTATCATAGGAAAGAATTTTGTTCAGGGGGGAGCCCAATGAAGCTTGCCGCCAACATTTTCAGGGAATACGACATCAGGGGGAACGCGGAAGAAGAGCTGACCACCGAAACCGTCAGGGCCATAGGACTTGCCTTCGGAACTTTTCTCTCCCGCAACGGTGTTAAAAGGATCACCGTCGGGGGGGATGTAAGACTTTCGACTGAAAGGATCCGGGCCGACATCATTGACGGGGTGACCGAAGCCGGGGTGGACGTGGTGGATATCGGGATGGTCACATCACCGCTGCTCTACTGGAGCCTCTTCCACCTGGACCTCAACGGGGCCGTGATGATAACCGGGAGCCACAACCCCAAGGAATTCAACGGCCTGAAACTGGCATTCGGCAAAACAACCCTCTACGGGGACCAGATACAGGAGATCCGGAGGATGATCGAGGCCGACGATTTCGAAAGGACATCTGAACCGGGCACTGTTACAAAGATGGACCTTTCGGAGGAATACCTCGAAATGCTCGAGTCGAAGATAAGCCTCGGGACCCGGAAACTGAAGGTCGTTACAGATACGGGCAACGCAACGGCGGGACCCATGGTCAACAGATTCCTGAGGGAGATAGGGTGCGATGTTATCCCCCTTTTCGAGGAGCCGGACGGCACCTTCCCGAACCACCACCCGGACCCGACAAAGCGCGAGTACCTTGTCGACCTGATAGAAACCGTCCGCCGCGAAGGAGCCGACCTTGGGCTGGGCTTTGACGGAGATGCCGACCGCATTGGCGTCGTCGACGACAGAGGTGAGGTCGTCTGGGGTGACATCCTGATGGTTCTTTTCTGGAGGGAGATACTCCCCCTCCACCCCGGGGCGGATGCCATTGTCGAGGTTAAAAGTTCACAGGCCCTGGTCGACGAGATAGAACGACTGGGAGGCAACGTGGTCTGGTGGAAGTCAGGGCATTCACTTATCAAGGCCAAGATGAAGGAACTTGACGCCCTCTTCTCTGGCGAGGTGTCGGGGCACATGTTCTTTGCCGACGAGTTTTTCGGTTTCGACGACTCCTTCTATGCCGCCGGAAGGCTGCTCAGGATCCTTTCCAACACCGACATGAAATTGTCCGAGATACTTGCGGATGTTCCGGTCTACTACAGCACTGCCGAGACAAGGATCGCCTGTCCCGACGATATCAAGTTCGACGTGATCGACAGGATCAGGGAGGACGCGCTCAAGGAACACGAGGCCATAACGGTGGACGGTGTGAGGATACTCTATCCCAGGGGCTGGGGTCTCGTAAGGTCGTCGAACACTCAGCCCGTCATCGTGGCAAGGGCCGAGGGCAAGACCGAGGAGGACCTTTCCGGGTATTCGGCGGACCTGAAGAAAAGGATAATGAAGGCCGGGGTCAAGGATTTCGAGTGGGAGTATTAGCAATCTTTAAATTCGTAAGACGTGAAATGTTAGACGTTAGACGGAAAACCTGGAACAAGGCGACAGG
>DFZC01000049.1:26814-46646 GCA_002383685.1 Synergistaceae bacterium UBA4066
CCCTTCCGTTTACTGTTGTCCGTTTACGCTTTTCCTTTCAGAAAAAGAACCCTCACATCCTTGTATTGATAAAACTTTGTATCGTGAGAGCAAGCCCTTCCTCAAGAGAGTACCGTGGTTCATATCCCAGGAGTTCGCGAGCGCGGCTGATGTCGGCCAGGGAGTACCTGATGTCGCCTGTCCTTTCAGGCTCGTGGACAGGTTCCTTCCCTTTCCGGTCCGGGTAAAGGCTTTCTACCTCGCCAGCCATCGTCGAAAGAAGTTTTTCAAGCGATACAGGGCACCCGGTCCCGATGTTAAAGATGCCCCCCTCAAGACCGGGCCTGATGTCGGACAGTGCGACAAGAAGGTTGGCCTGGACCACATCCCCGACGTAGACGAAATCCCTTGTTGTCCTGCCATCGCCGTAGATCACCGGGTTCCTGCCCTCAAGCAGACTCCTGGCCCATATAGAGATAACCCCCGAATACGGGCTGGAGGGGTCCTGCCGGGGGCCGTAGACGTTCATGTATCTCAATCCCGCGGCTCTCATCCCGCCCGAAAGCACGGAAGCATAAAGTTCGCCCGTTCGCTTGGCAACTGCATAGGGTGACAGGGGTTTAAGGGGAGCGTCCTCTGAAATGGCCCCCTCCGGCTGGCTGCCGTAGACCGCCGCGGACGAGGCAAAAACGAAGGAGCGAACACCGGCTTCACGGGCGGAGAGAAGCATGTTCAAAAAACCTGTTATGTTGCATGAGTTGTTAAGGTGGGGCTCCTCGAAAGACCTCGGCACCGAGACCAGGGCCGCCTGGTGCAGCACCAGATCAGCACCCTCGCAGGCTTCACTGCAGGTCTGGATGTCTCTCACATCCCCTTTTATGAAGCGGAAAAGGGACTTCCTTACGCTGGAGGGACCGACAGCATATTCAAGGTTGGACTTGTTCCCTGAAAGAAAGTTGTCGATACCGGTGACATGCTGCCCAAGGGACAGAAGTTTATCCACCAGGTGGGAGCCTATAAAGCCGGCAGAACCGGTGACCACCCATTTCAAGGGCCTGGAGGGAAGGGCGCTGCAGAGTTCTTCATATATGGTCATGGGTCACCCCCGCGGGAAGATATTAGCAGACGGGGGTATTCTATTGGAAATTCAGATTTAATACAACTACCTCGGGGCGGCTGGAAGTGCGAATAGGGGGACCCCATACACCGATACCGCAGGATATGTAATAGAGGGTATCGCCTTTTTTGAGGAAGCCCCAGTCCTGCTCGAAGATCCTGGAGGTGACATAATTGAAGGGCCACAACTGCCCCCGGTGAGTGTGGCCGGAGACCTGCAGGGCCACGCCCGTTTCCTCGGCTTCGTGAAGATCCGATGGTGTATGGTCCATCACTATGACAGGGAGACCACTGTCCACACCGGGAATGTCAGGAAGCGGAAGGCGGGGACTCCCCATCCTGGAGGCGGCACGGTCATCACGCCCTACCAGGGTAAGAATGCCTTCAATATCCACGGACTCATCCCTGAGGACGGTCACTCCCCCGTCGCGGAATGAATGGGCTGCCTCTTCTGAACCTGAATAAAACTCGTGGTTGCCGAGGACCGCAAAGACCCCCAGGGTTGCGTTTATGGCGGCCAGTTCTTCGGAAAGCCTCTCCTCCTGGGCATGGGTAACATCGGAGTCGACAATGTCCCCCACCAGCAGGACCATGTCGGGGCGGGCATTATTTATGGTCTCGATCATGCTGCTTAGCCAATGGTTCCTGACAAGAAGGCCGACGTGAAGGTCTGTGGCAACGACAACCCGTACTGGAGCCTCCCTGGGAGTTCCTTTCAAGGTTACGTCGAACTCCCTTATCACCGGGTTCAGGGCGTTCCAGCGGCCGGCAGCCACGATCATCACAGAGATGGTGATCACAATCCAGAATGCCGCGAGAGCGGTTTTCCCCCGCTTCCCGGTAAGTGAATGCGGAAGGATCCTCAGCCAGTTGTCGGCCAGAAGTACGAGGTCGAATACCGCCAGAAGGATCATGACATAGATCATGAAACCCAGGTACCATGACCCCACTACAGCTAGCATGTCCGTGAAGGCGCAACGGCAGAATGCCCCGCCGATCCTTCCTGCGGGGAAAGCCGCTACGAGCAGCCAGAACAAGGCAACAACGGGGATCTTCAGGATGCCCAGGTGCGGAGCCGCCCTGGCCAGGTGAAGCCAGATGTACAGGTTCGCGGCCCCGTAAACGCTAAGGAATATCCCCAGGAAGGAGATGAACGAAAACATTCTCATAGAACCTCCAGAGTTTGAAGCTGTGACTCGTGACTCGTGACTCGTAAACCTTAACATTAAAAACGTAAACGGTGAACATAGAGTGTTCACCGTTCACGCTCTTGATCTTTCGATTCACGGTTTACGGTTCACGATTTACGGTTGCTATACCTCTTCCTGCGCAGTGCGTGAGATTATCTCCTCCTGCAGGTCAAGGCCTATGTCGCAGAAGTAGTCGCTGTATCCAGCCACGCGGACAATAAGGTCACGGTAATTTTCCGGGTGCTCCTGGGCATCCCTGAGGGTTTCTATGTCGACGACGTTGAACTGGATATGGTGCGCGTCATATCGGAAATATGTCCGGACCAGTTTCGCCAGTTTGTCTAAGCCTTCCTCACCCTGCAGGACCTTGGGCATGAACTTCATGTTCAGCAGGGTCCCGCCGGTGCGGATCTGGTCCATCTTGCCGCAGGACTTTATGACCGCCGTGGGCCCGTTGCGGTCTGCTCCCTGGACAGGCGATATGCCTTCCGAAAGAGGAGCTCCGGAAAGCCGTCCGTCAGGGGTGGCTCCTGTAATGGAACCGAAGTAGATATGGCAGGTGGTGGGAAGCATGTCGATATGGTACCTGCCTCCCTTGGTGTTGGGCCTGTCGTCGATCTCGTTGAACAGGGAGTTGAACACCCTCTTCATGATATCGTCGGCGTAGTCGTCATCATTGCCCCACCTGGGCGTCTTGTTCGCGAAGGTAAGCCTCATCGCCTCGCTGCCTTCAAAGTTTTTGCCGAGGTTTGTGAGGACATCCCCCATCCTGAAGGTCTTATCCTCGAAGACATGTTTCTTGAGGGCGCTGAGACTGTCCGTCATTGTACCTATGCCGACGCACTGGATGTAGTTGGTATTATATCGCGGGCCTCCGTCGTTGTAGTCCTTGCCGTTCTTAATGCAGTCGTCGGTGAGGACCGAGAGAAATACCGCCGGCGCGTAGTCTGCGTACATGCGCTCTATGAACTGGTTGCCCCTGACCTTGATCTCCACGATATGGTGCAGCTGCTTCTCGAAGGCAGCATACAGATCCTCAAAGGTTTCGAAGCCTGCCGGATCGCCTGTTTCGACGCCGATCCTCTTGCCAGATACGGGGTCTATACCGTTGTTCAGGGCCAGTTCAAAGATCTTGGGGGTATTGAGATACCCGGTGAGGATGTAGGCTTCCTTGCCGAAGGCGCCCGTCTCGACGCATCCACTGGTGCCGCCCTCGCGGGCGTCCTCGACGCTCTTGCCGGCGCGGATCATCTGCTCTATTACCGTATCGGCATTGAACACAGATGGGTAGCCGTAGCCCTTTCGTATGACCCTGAGGGCAGCCTTGAGGAACCTGTCGGGGTTCTTGCGGCTGAGCTGGATATTGGCCTGGGGCTGGAGAAGGTGGATCTCGTCCAGTATCTCAAGCATCATGTAGGAGATATCGTTTACCCCGTCGGTGCCGTCTTTAAGCAGCCCGCCCAGGTTGATGTTGGTGAAGTCGTTGTAGGTACCGCTCTCGGCTGCGGTCACACCGACCTTTGGGGGGGCGGGATGGTTGTTGAACTTGATCCAGAAAGCGCTGAGCAGTTCCCTTGCCCATTCCGGCGTGATGGTGCCGGCCTTGAGCTCCTTCTGGTAGAAGGGATCAAAGTAGCGGTCAAGGTGACCGGGATTCATGGCATCCCAGCCGTTAAGTTCTGTTATGGTCCCCAGGTGCATGAACCAGTACATCTGCAGGGCCTCCCAGAAGTCTCCGGGGGCGTGGCGCGGCACATTCATGCAGTTTGAAGCGATCCTCTCCAGTTCCTTCCTTCGGGTGGGATCGCTTTCTTCGGCTGCCATCTTCCTGGCAAGTTCGGCATGGCGCTCGGCAAAGATGATGACGGCGTCGCATGTGATGTCCATAGCCTTGAGCTGTTCGCGCTTTCTAGTGGCTTCCGGGTCATTCCTGAAGTCCAGGGAGGCTATGGCTTCAGCAATATCTTTCTTGAAATCCTCCATGCCCTTCGAGTAAAACTTGCCGTCAAGCGTTGTATGCCCCGGTGCCCTTTGCTCCATAAACTCGGTAAAGTAGCCCGCCGCATAGGTCTCCTTCCACTCTTCGCCAATATCCGCAAAGATCCTGTCGCGCATGGTGCGGCCGCGCCAGTAGGGGATAACCTTGTCGCGGTAGACCTGTTTGCACTTTTCAAAGACGCGGTAGGGGTTCTTTTCCCTGGTATCCAGTATCTCCAGGTCCTCCAGGGAGTGGCAGTTGAGTTCGGGATAGGTTGATACGCTCTTGGGGAATGGGCCCCTTTCCCCGACTACAAGCTCATCCTTCCCTATGTATATGCTTTTCTTTTCGCACAAGGCCTTGAAGGCCAAGGCCCGGGTCACGGGCACTGAGTACTTGCCAAAGTTTTCGATATAGAAATCGGTGACTATCTCGGCTCTCTCGTGATCCAGGGTTACCGGTGCTTCGAAACTCTCCTTACGGAGCCTTTCGATCCTTTCATTCACTTCCCTCATCCTCCTGTAGACACGGCAAGCCCGAACTGGGCGAGCCGGTCGGAAAGTTCTTTCATCCGCTCCCCTGAAGAGGGGGAAATATCGGCCATGCGGTAGGGAATGCCGAACCTGCGGTATTTTTCTCTTGCCGAAGCATGGTATGGAAGAAGGTTTACTTCCGGCCTGGAGGGGAGACCGGCCAGGAACTTCCCGGTAGCTTCCATGTTCTCCTCGTTGTCGTTGACCCCGGGAATGACAGGTATCCTGATGATGACCTTCGCTCCCTGGTCGGAAAGCCATTGCAGGTTTGAAAGTATCAATTCATTGGAGACGCTTGTGAAGTTCCTGTGGATCTCCGGGTCCATGATCTTGAGGTCAAACAGGAAAAGCCTGACAAAAGGTTCGATCTTCTCAAAGGCCTCCCTGGGGGCGAAGCCGCAGGTGTCGACCACTGTGTGAATGTCCCTCTCCCTGCAGGCTTTAAGGATCTCACCCAGGAAACCAGGCTGGGAAAGAGGTTCCCCGCCTGAGAAGGTTACACCGCCTCCGGACTCGTCGAAAAACAGGACATCCTTCTCTATCTCCTTAAGGATATCTTCAACGTTGACCACCCTGCCTATCATCTCCCTGGCCTCGGCAGGACATACCCTGGCACACTCACCGCAGCCCGTGCAGCGGTCAGGGTCGGCAACGTATCCTCGCTGGGTCAGGGCGATGGCCCCGACAGGGCATACCGCCTCACATGCCCCGCACCCTATGCAGCGGTCGGGGCGATAGATGACCTCGGAAAATGCCGACTGGCTCTCGGGGTTGTGACACCACCAGCACGAAAGGGGGCATCCTTTCAAAAATATGGTGGTCCTTATTCCCGGCCCGTCGTGTATGGAATAACGCTTTATGTCGAAGATGACCCCTGTCATGATCGGGAACCTCCTGCCGGGCTTGATCTTACAGCATCATCCCTCTCCAGTTCCTGGTAGTACCTGTGTATCCAGGGCCTCTGGACATCAAAGGACCAATGAACATCTCTCATGTAATCGGATGCTTCCTTGGCATCTCCCGACTCAAGCAATTCTATGAACCTCTCATGCTCTCCTGTCGAGGTAATTTCCCATTCCTTTACGAAACCTTCCCGCCTCGGGAAATCGTAAAGACGCTGTTTAAGGATCATGACTGTCCTTACAAGACGGTCGTTGTTCGAAAGATCCAGGTAGACATTATGAAAAGCTATGTTGTGGTCGTAAAAGGTAGTGAAATCCTGCCTCTCAAGGGCTTCCCGCATGAGACCGTTAAGGTGCCTCATTCGGACGGTCTCCGTGCTCTTTATTTTCGCTCTCTCGTTGAAGACAACGGCCGCCTCCAGAGCCCCTATAACTTCGTAGGCATGCCTTATGTCATCCTCCGAAAGGGGATTCACCACAATGCCCTTCCTGGGGAAAATGGTTACGAACCCTTCCGTCTCAAGCTGCAGAAGGGCCTCTCTCAACGGGGTCAGGCTGATGCCGAAACGGGCACTCATATCTTTGATATTGATCGTGCTCCCCGGGCGAAGTTCGCCCCTGTTCATCTGGCCGCGCAGATAGTCATAAACCTGCTGCCGCAGGGACACAACACTGAAAGGACAGTCCACTGCCATTTTGCACCCCTTTCCTTGCTTATATATGATATATCAGATATCAAAGAAGTTCAAGAGAGGGGTCGGACTCCATGCCTTTGGCTTATACTTGGTAAAGTTCGCTCTCCTCTTTGTAGAGAACACAACAATGACCGGGGGGAATTTTATGAAACGGGTAAGCATTCTCAATCACGTCATCGGCCCCATTATGAGAGGTCCTTCGAGTTCCCACACTGCCGGACCCTGGCGGATCGGGCGAACGGCCCGGGACTTGCTGGGATCGAAACCGAAAGAGGCCGTTTTCACTTTCGACCCCAAAAGCTCACTGGCTGTCTGTTTTCATGACCAGGGAAGCGACGCCGCCTTTGTGGCCGGCCTTCTGGGGCACGCCCTGACCGACGACGAAGAGCCCCGCGTGCTGGAACTGGCTCCCGGCGAGGGGCTTGAGGCCATTTTCAAACTGGGGCCCTTCCCCGAGGCGGACCACCCCAACAGTACCCTCCTCCATCTCAGGGGCGAAGACGGTGGAGAACTTATCCTGCATGCCAGGTCTGTAGGAGGCGGATCGATGCAGATCGCTTCCATCAACGGCTTCCCGGTTATGATAAAGGGTGACCGCTACGAACTTGCCGTTGAATGCGAAGCATCTTCAATAAACGAGATTCTTGCCATTCTGAAGGCGTGGGACCCTGATGCCGCGGCTCAGACAGACGAGGGTAAAGGTTTTGCCAACGCTTCTTCATTCCTCAAACCCGAAGAGACACTTCTGTCGGCTATTAAAGAACTTCCCGGTGTGAACAGGATCTACAAGGCCGATCCCGTGATGCACCCGCTGAGAGGGAAAGAACTTTTTGCAGGTACCGGGGAACTTCTGGCCCTCGCGGCTGAAAAAGGATGGTCCCTTGGCGAAACTGCCCTTGAATATGAAAGCGCTCTTCTGGAACTCCCCCGTGAGCAGCTTATGAAAGAGATGGGAGAACGCCTCGACGTAATGCTTCGGGCCGTTGAACTGGGATTGAGCGGCAAGCATCAGGAGATGAAACTCCTGCGCCCCTTCGCGGGTTCCGTCATGAAGGCCGAACAAACCGGGAAAATGTTCCTTGGGGGACCACACGCCCGGGCAGCGACAAGGGCCATGGCGGCAATGCACGTAAATGGTGCCGGAGGTGTTGTCTGCGCCGCTCCTACCGGTGGGTCTGCAGGTGTGATGCCAGGGGTCGTTTCGACATTGCTCGAGGACATGCAGGTTCCTCGCGAAAAGGTGGTCATGGCCATGTGGGCCGCGGGGGCGATAGGCCTTGCCCTTGATCGTCGAAGCACCTTCGCCGCCGAGGTGGCGGGGTGCCAGGTTGAAATAGGCGCCGCGGGCGCCATGAGCGCGGCGGCAGTCGTCGAGGCGGGCGGAGGTTCCGCCGGTCAGGGGTGTGCCGCAGGGGCCACGGTGTTCCAGAACATGATGGGCTCCGTCTGCGACCTGATCCAGGGCATCGTGGAGATACCATGCCACAGCCGGAACGCGGCCCTTGCCTCTCAGGCGTTCCTCTGCGCGGACCTTGTGCTTGGCGGATATGAAAACCCGGTTCCTCTGGACGAGACCGTGGATGCCGTGGACAGCGTCGGACGAATGCTGCCGGAGGAGCTCCGCTGCACCTCCCGGGGCGGCCTGGCCGTATGCCCTTCGTCCCTCGGGCTTCCAAGGCTTGATCTCTGCGGCAAAAAACAATAAAGAAGGGGTGAGCTTGAATGCTAGTTATATCAGGTGAGGAGATCAGAACCCTTTATCCCATGAAGGACGCCATAGAGGCGACCAAAAGGGCTTTCCGCCTTTTTTCCGAAGGCAAGACCCATGTTCCTCTGCGAACCAACCTGCCGGTCAAGGAGAATAACGGACAGGTCCTCTTCATGCCCGCCTTCGTCGGGGACGAAAAGCCGGCTGTCGGCATCAAGATCGTCTCCGTTTTCGTGGACAACCCCGCAAAGGGACTTCCCGCGGTGCCATCCACGGTTCTGCTTGTCGATGCCGAGAACGGCTTCGTGAAAGCCCTTATGAATGGAACGGTCCTCACGCAGATACGAACCGGGGCCGCAAGCGGCGCGGCGACAGACCTTCTGGCCCGCCATGATTCAAAGGTCGGAGCGCTTTTCGGCGCCGGCGGCCAGGCGGAGTTCCAGCTTGAAGCCATGATCACCGCAAGAACGCTTGAAGAGGTAAGAGTTTTCGACCCCCGTATAGAGAGCTGCCGGGCCTTCATAGATCGCATCAAGGACAGGGAGCCGTTCTCGAGGGTTCGCCTCGTCGCGGCAGAAACTTCCGACGAAGCCGTTCGCGGCGCTGATATCATTACGGCGGCGACAACTGCCAGGAGACCGGTCTTCAGCGCAGATTCCGTAAAACCGGGCGCCCATATCAACGGTGTGGGTTCCTACACACCTGAAATGCAGGAACTTGACCCCAGGTTGCTTAACCTGGCGGGAAAGATCTATATGGACTCCATCGATGCGGTTCTTGCCGAATCGGCCGACCTCATCAACCCGCTGAAGGAAAAGACCTTCTCCCGCGATTCCATCACCGGAGAGCTTGGGGAACTGGCGGCTGGGACAAAACCGGGGCGCGCTTCTTCCGAAGAGATCACCCTCTTCAAAACCGTTGGTATCGCGGTTCAGGACGTCGTGGCGGCCGAGGAGATCTTCAGGCGGGCGGAAATTCACAAGGCTGGAAAGACGATATCCTTTTAACGGGGCCCTGATCATCGCACCCTTTTTCAACACAGGGCCGGGTTGCGACAGCAGAGAGAGGCCGCCGGAACCGTCCGGGGACCTCTCTCTTTTTTCCTGAGGTATCGGCTTGTATTACTATCACCAGGTACTGGATCTTTCGCCACTGGTACAATTGCCTCCGGGGGGATGAAGATGAATACCGTTCTGGCGCTCAAGGTGGACGTTGACACCTTAAAAGGATACCTGGAGGGAGCTCCGAGGCTGCTTGATCTTTTCGGCAGGCTGGAAGTGAGGGTCTCTTTCTTTTTCTCTTTCGGCCCCGACAACTCGGGCAAGGCTATCCGTCGCATCTTCCGGAAGGGATTCATAGGAAAGATGCTTCGAACAAACGCCCCCGGTACTTACGGGCTCAAGACCATGATGTACGGCACGATCCTTCCTGCGCCGCTCATCGTGCCCCGGAACCCTGATATATTCCGCCGGGCCGTTGCCGAGGGGCATGAGTGCGGGATACACGCCTGGGACCACGTCGCCTGGCAGGACACCCTTGACACCATGAAAGAAGATAACATGCGTGAAGACTTCTCCAGGGCTTATGAAATGTTCTCTTCGCTATCTGGGAAAGAACCCTCATGCTGCGCCGCACCGGCGTGGAAGACAACAGCGGCCAGCCTGGCCATGCAGGACGAATACGGCTTCAAATACTGCAGCGATACCCGCGGAAGTTACCCCTTCCTTCCCCGGGCGGGGGAAAGGGTCTTCAAAACTCCCCAGGTCCCGACCACCCTGCCCACGATGGACGAACTCCTCGGGTCGGACGGGATCGACGACGGCAACATCAACTCCCGTTTGCTGGACCTGATGCAGCCGGGGCTGAACGTTCACACCATCCACACCGAAATGGAGGGGGGTTCGAAAGCCGGTGTGCTTGAAGAACTTCTGACCAGGTGCATCGACCTTGATATACCGATCACTTCGGTCGGAAACGTTCTGAACCCCCTGGGAAGAGACAAACTCCCCGTGAGGGATGTAATTGATGCGTTGATACCGGGAAGGGCGGGGAAAGTGGCCGTCCAATCGGAATGACCTGTCAGTGTAACAAAAGAATATCTGGACTATATTAGCCCCTTGGGGTATATTAATGAACAAGAGGGAATAATTTTTCATCAGGGAGGGATAGATTGTGAAATCGTTCGATATGAAAAAGGCGCTTGTGTATGCTATCCACGCCGAGATAGAAGCCAACGAATTCTACTCAGAGTGGGCGAAGAACTCCCAGGGGCATCTCAGGAAAGAGCTCGAGGAACTGGCAAAATGGGAGGATAGTCACAGGGATTCGCTTACCAAGTACTTTGAAGACACCTACAACGAAAAGTTCGCACGCAACGCCAAGATGGTGGTAGACCCGGCACTGAAGGTCCAGGCCGACGAATTCAAGGACAACTACCAGCTCCTGAAGATAGCTTCCACGGTCTACCTTTCGGAAATGAAAGCAATGGAGCTCTACCAGGAGATGGAAAACGCGAGCACCGGAAAGGCCAGCAAGATGTTCGCGGAACTCAAGGACATGGAAAAGGATCACATGGCGACAGCAAAAAAACGTTACGACGAGATCAGGGAGCATATCGTAGGCTTCAGGGCATTCTAAGCCTCTGTGACAGGTATGCAAAAAACGCCGGGGGAGATGTCCGCCCCCGGCGTTTCTGTATCATCAGTGTATCAGGAACGCTGCATCAGATGCAGGCAGGTTCCGGGAAAAGGCAACCTTCCTCGAACCTGCTGAAGCGGAAGCAGCTGATATCCAGGAATGGTTCCTCACCCATGATGATCTCCGACATAATACGGCCTGAAGACGGGGCAAACTGGAGGCCATGGCCGCTCCAACCTCCTACAAAGTAGAAGTTCTCCACGGGCGTTGTGCCCATTATGGCCTGTTCGTCGGGAGTGATCCCATAAGGACCGGTCCACTGGCGGACGACCCTTACCCCTTTGAGGCAGGGCATCTTGGCGACGACCCTTTTTGAGACCTCCTCCAGGAACTGCCAGGAAGACTCATAGCTGGTATCCTTCTTTTCGTCGGGGTTGCCCCAGCCGAGCATGAATGTTCCGTTGGGACACTGTTTCCAGTAACTTCCGTCGTCAAGGCAGAGAGTCATGGGGTGCTTCATGCGCTCAACCGGCTCTGTGATAAGTATCTGGTGACGTTCGGGTGTTACGGGAACATCAAGGCCGCACCATCCGCAAACTTCCCTGGCCCAGGCGTTGACGGCGCAGACTACTGCCCCAGCTTCCCAATCACCCTTTTCGGTCTTGACCCCCCAGACTTTTTCGTTGTCGGTCAGAAGGCCCGTAACAGCAGTCTTTGTATGGATCTCCGCTCCCAGGCGTCTCGCTGCATCGCCATAGGCGAAGTTCATTGTGTGGGGGTTTACGTGACCGTCCTTCTGGTTGAAACTGGCACCGAGCATACCTTCAACGTTAAGCCCGGGGGCTACTTCCTTTATCCCTGCAGGATCAAGGATCACAGAATCGATACCCAGGGAGTTCTGAAGAGCTACGTTCTTCTTGAGCTGGTCAAGCTGGGACTCGCTGTAGGCTATCCAGAGGTAGCCTGCCGGGTCGTATTCCAGGTCGGCCTTGTACTCCAGTTCCTCCTGAAGATGGGGGATCTTCTCCATGTTGTATTTCGCCAGCCTGCAGTTGACCTCCGTTCCGAACTGATACCTGAGGCCTGCCGCACTCCGGCCGCTGGAACCCGAAGAGAGGTAGTCCTTCTCGAAAAGAACCGTTTTTACTCCTCTTTTTGCGAGATGATAAGCTATGGAACAGCCGTGTACCCCGCCACCGATCACCGCCACATCCGCAGTATTGCGACCCACTCTACCCGACCCCTTCCATTGGTAAAATAAAGACAAGAAATTGCTTCTGAAAGGCCCGATGCATATAATCTTAATGGCCCAACTGAAGATTCTATTTTATTCAGACGCTTTGCGTCAAACTCTTTATTACACTTTTGGTACGACATGTTCAATGAAATAAACTCTTTTTCACAGAGAACCGACTACCGAAGGGGGACGGATCCCATGGAAGTAATACGGGCTACAGCGGTGGTTGACACCCATACCGGAGGTGAACCCACCAGGATAATAATCGGCGGAGGCCCATACCTGCCGGGAAAGACCATGAGCGAAAGATGGGCCTACATGAAGGAGCACATGGCCGACTTCCGGAACTTCGTAATGCACGAACCAAGAGGGCACAGCGACATGTTCGGCGCCTTCCTGACCCCGCCAGAAAGGGAGGACTCGCATTACGGCGTTATCTTCATGGACTCCGGTGAAGGCGTGTCGATGTGCGGCCATGGATCTATCGGTACAGCCAACACCCTTGTGGAACTTGGGATGGTACCACGGACCGAGCCTCACACAGAGGTGGTGCTGGACACTCCCGCCGGACAGATACGCCTGAAGGTGGAGGTTAAGGACGGCAGGGTCGGGGACGTTACCCTGGCCAACGTTCCGGCATTTGTCTTCGAACGGGACGTGGAACTCGCCATACCTTCAATGGGGGGCAAAAAGATCCACTTGGACATTGCCTTCGGCGGAAACTTCTTTGCCATAATCCATGCCGAAGAACTGGGGCTGACGCTGGAAAGAGAAGAGATCCCGGAAATGCTGCGGCTGGGACTGGAAATACTTCATGAGTCGAACAGGACCGTCAAGGTGCAGCACCCCACGGAGAAACACCTCAACTACATAGGCCTGACGGAGTTCGCCCTCGAGCGGCCCGGAAAACCGACAAAGAACTGCGTTATCTTTGGCGAGAGCAACGTTGACCGATCTCCCTGCGGGACCGGCACCTGCGCAAAGATGGCCCTCCTGGCGGCCAGGGGGCTCCTCAAACCCGGGGAGGTTTTCGACCACGAAAGCGTCGTAGGCAGCGTCTTCCACGGACACTACGAACCGGGCCCGAAGATCGGAGGATACGACACTATCCTTCCCTTTATAAGGGGTAGGGCCAGCATAACAGGGTTCAACTTCCTGCTCCAGCAGAAGAACGACGAAATGGGCTCAGGGTTTTTGCTGCCGAAGTAAGGGAGGACCTGAAGGGCGTAAGAGGTAAGAAGTTAGACGTTAGACGTAAAGGCTGTATCCGTGAATCGTCAACCGTAAACCCTTGCCAACGATCAACCTCAAGATCGAACCGCAGGGAACACGGAAAAAATCTTTTGAAATTCAATGATACAGGTCTGAGGCCCCTTCACCCGCCGTCCAAAATGGGACAACAACAAAAAGGCCGGAGGCGTTAATCGCCTCCGGCTTAATATTTTTCACTTAAGGTTTGTGGATCCGTTTTAAGGGTTGTCCTGATGGCTACCTGTTCCCTCCCGATCCACAGTCTTGTCTTTGATCAGGACCTTTCACCGTTCGCCCTTTTTGACCTTACCTCTCACGTCTCACGTCTAACGTCTCACCTCCCTCCTAGGGTCTCACCACATCACCGAAGACGTTGATGGTTTCAGTTCCGGGGCGGAAGCCGTAGCGCTGGACGTTTATTCCGTTGGGAAGGATCTTGATGGCGTCGACGGGTTTGCCCTTGCCCCTGAGGTTTATCAGCAGGTTCTCACCCAGCCTGAAGGGAATGACCACGGAGTTGTTCCCGAAGAAGACCCTCCTGGAGATGTCGCCCCCTCCGAAAACCTGCCCCGGGGATTCGCTTAACTTTTCACCCGATTCGCTGAATACCTCAAGGGACTGTATGTTCTCCCTTGTCAGTGCGACTATTCCGTATTCTCCGAAACCCTCCAGGAAACCCTTGATCAATTCCAGCACCTGCATCTCAGGACTGTTGCGATCAAGGGAGGGGGCATCCACAAGTCTGGAAAGGTCGTAACCTCCGGAGAGGAAGACCTCGGCATATATCCCCGCAACGGCACACAGGAAGTTCTGCTTGGCCTGGGAGAGGGATTCGTTCAGCACCCTCTCGGAAAGGGTGGCCCCAACCAGACCGTGTGCCTTATTGATAAGGTACTCCAGCCTCTGCCTTTGAACAGGATCTGCAACTTCCGATAGCGAAACCTGGGATAGCCGCCTGGCGAACTGCTCACCTATCGACACCGCGGCAGTCTCGAAATCGTTTCTCTGAAGCAGGTTTCTGCTCCTTGCCGCAAACTGCCTGGCTTCCTCGCCCGGGAATATGGCCGAGAAAGCCAGGATCATGGGAAGGACGAGATCGGCTTTCCCGTCACTCGAAGAGGTAAAGGGGCGAACGTGAAGTATCTTTGTCATGGTCCGTTTCAGAGGCTCCACCAGGACACCCTGTGCGTCTTCGAGGTTCATGCTTATCCTGAAAGTGTAATCACCGTACTCCCAGAGGATGATCCCGGGAAAGGCACCGGGAGATGCGCCACCAGCAGGGGTGCCACTAACGAGGAACCACCGGGAGCCGGCATCCCTTGCGAGAGACCATGTCTCGGGTTCTACCGACAGGGCATCACGCGGAAGTTCGGCGCCTCTTACATGTTCCAGTATGGAGTTCAATATTTGCGTTCCTGCCGAGTCATCGGGATCGATGGGCTCGAACCCCACCTGGCTGATGTCAAGGACCGGCTTCAGCTTGAAGGCCCTGAAGAATTCGGCCATGTCAAGGTCGGGATGATATTCGTCCTGAACATATACCTTAAGGGGAACGAACAGCCCGGGCTGCTCTACCCCCATCCGATCCTGCTGGGGGGAATCAATACTGGGGGCCACCCCGACCGAAAAGGTCGCCTCGCCTTCAATTTCCAGTTCCGGGACCTTGAAGACCAGCGTTTCCGTTACCGGCCCCTGGAGTTGCCTTTCACCAAACCACCGGTAATGGAGCAGGTGCTCCCTGTCGGCTTCAACCTCCATGGCAAAGGAACTCCTCCCCCCGAGTTCCTCTTGCGTCGAAAGGACCCCCTTGCCGCTTTTCACGGTGATCATTACCCTGAATTTTTCCGACGGATCGCTTCCCGGCCCACGGCCATCAAATCTTAAACGAACGGGATTGGAAAAATCAGGGTCCGCTGGAAGGATCTTGTGCCCAAGGGTAACCTCCATACCCTTAGGCCTGGTTATCCTGAAAGAGACTGACCCCTTTTCGCCCGTCCCGGTCTCCTCGGCGGTTATCCTGATATCCCACTGAAGGGGGCCAAGCCGGTTCATTTCTGACAGGGACGGGGGAGTGTATGTAAGTTCAGCCTCCCCCAGGGGGCCTGTTTTTAACATAAGCCAGTCCTCGTCGCCGCCGGTGGCCGTTTTGGAGGACAGCGTGCCGATCTCAGGTTTCCTTATGGCGATCTCTGCATGGGGGACCAGTTCCCTGCCCTCCCTGACCCTGAGGACAAATGTGCAGCTTGCTGGAAGTTCGCAGGCCACATGCATGTTTTCGGCCCGGGATGGTGTTATCTCCATTTTCCTGGCAGGGCTTGTGTCTGCGGGTTTTTCTTCTTCCGTTTGCCCCCCGCTCTTCGGCTGAGGGACGGGAGCTCTCCTGGGGGCTCCCCCGTAGAGGACCTCCGCCGCCTCGAAAAAGGCGCCAGTGATGACATCCATCATCTCTTCCCCGATCTGGCCGGAATATGGGGGGCCATCTGCGGGACCGAAGGAGACCTCATGGCCGAAACCCGAAACGTGATCCAGGTACAGGGAAAGAATAAATTCTTTCGATCCGTCGTACTGTTTAACCGCTATCATGTACCTGGGCGAAACCTTCACTATAGTGGCTCCTTGGTCAAATTCGGAAGAATGGGAGGGATCTGTCCCCCATTGGAGCTTCATTGCGGAACCGGTGATCACCTTCTGTTCCTGAATGGTTATCTTTTCCCCGATGTAGGGATGTTCTATACGGGTGCTCCTGCCCAGGAGATCTACATTGGGTGACTCGCTGACCGGTTTTCCGCTGAACACCACATGGTTCTCCGACCAGGACTGCTCGTTCCATGAGTAAGTAAGTCGGGGGACCGCCTCGTAAAAGAGCTCCCGGAACCCACGGTCCATATCATTTACCACGTTCTGCACTTTTTCGGAGAGCTTGCCAGCCTTTTCCAGGAGAGAGGCCTCGAACCGGGCATCGTCGACCCAGTTGGTGTCTATCCTTGCAGGCATCAGGAGGAGCATAAGGTAATCGTTATTTTCAATATACCTTTCAGCGGCAGACTCAATAAGCGAGTTGTACTCCTGAAGATCTTTTTTCCTCAGTCCGAGGACCTGGCTGTCGTATTTGTTGTAGGGGACAAATTTTTTTTCGGGGAGTCCCAGCATGTACTCCTTCAGATGGACCATGCTCCGGATATCCCTCCAGGTAATGGGAAAGACCTCCCTGAGGAACCGTTCAAGCATCGCCCTCGGCACTCGCTGGACCGTAAGGTGTTCGTTGTTGAACCACTCCTCGTAACCCCATCCCTCATGGAGACAGCGGGACCAGTATAGTACGGGGTCTTCTGACTGGGCCTTAATTTTTTCAAGAGATTCTTTGCTGAACTGGCCCTTGAACTTTGAACTTTCCAGAGCCCGCCTGTTGAACGCGACCTGAACTTCGTGAATATGCCTTAATTCATCGGGCCATAGGGACGGGTCGGGTCCGAAAATGTTTTCAAAAGTCTCTTTTATCTCCTCCAGTGAAGGCGGTTCGCCGCTGAAAACAAACTGTTCGGGGACTGGCTCCCCTTCCTGGAGGAATAAGGCAGGATCATCTGCGGCTCCGACGGGGGAAAGGATACAGCAGACGGACAAAATAGCGGCAAGCAGGCAGAAACCTTTGTTCAGCATCCTCATCCTCTCATCAACCCCCTGAAAGGATATTTTAACCTGTTTGGGGATAATGTGACCGGGTATTTCCCCCCATCTTTCAGGGTCAAAATCCGGAGCTCTTATGTCATAATGTTCAGAAGAGGGGTGAAGGTCGAGAATGAAGAAAAAGCAAAAGAGCCATTTAGGCAAAAAGGTCCTTCTTTTGGCGGTAGTTTTTATTCTGGCATGCCTTGCCACTTACGCAATATTTCTGCTGAAGATCAACTCCAAGATCGAAGCCATCGAACTTGTCAAACAGGAGTATCTCCCGAAAGAACGCCTGGAAGGTTTTGTTTCGGATATCAACCGGCAGGGAAAGTTCAAGCTTGAGGGGTGGAACATAAAGGAGACCGGTGAGAAAGGGGTCTTCATCGTGAGTTACTCTATCCGATGGCTTGACGAGGGAGGTTTCAGAACGGGGGATCCAGTAGGTTTCTGGTTCAGAGTCAACCCCGAAAGCGGCCTTTGCTCACCTATTCAGCCCGAAGCGACAGTAACCCCTTATGATCCTGAGGGGTAGAACTCCGGGGGGAGGAGAGATGGAATGCTGTATTTCCAGTTTCTGGCATTGATCTTTGGAACGGTGATGCTGACGCTGGCACCGGCAATGGGCATCAGGGGTGAAAAATGGATAGAATTCTTCCAGGATATCCTGTTCCCTGAAAAACAGCCGGTATGGCTGTGGGTTGCCGGCGCGGCCTCGGTTTTCCTGGCGCTGATAACCTGGTACATGGAGATCACCTCCTCTGTAAGGCTTTCCTGGCTGATGACCATATTCGTCACGCTGGCTATCCCTAAATCTTACCTGCTGCTTTTCAGATACAGGCAGACAAGGGAAATGATCCTGCCAATGATGGAAAAGGGCAGGTCCTTTACCCTGGGTCTGGCCGGGATCATGTACCTTATGGGGTTTTTTATCCTCTGTCTCGGTGTGTTTGCGTTCTGACGACCGCCGGGGGAACAGATCCTGGATGATAAACAAGCCGGCGCCTGGAAGGGGTCGGCTTGTCTCACTTTCGCGTTGGGCAGCTCAGCTGCAGTATTTGCTATTACCTTCGCATTTTGGGACCTGGGCACGGGTTTCGACCCACCCCGATTCGAGATCGTCGATAAGATCCCTGAGAGCCTGCGTGTCGTACTCGACCATTGAACATAGGTCGGATGTGCAGGCCAGGCTGGAAATGACAACTTTTTCTTTACCCATAAGTATTCCTCCAGGGAAAACGTTTTTATGAATTACCGGGAACTCTGTAATGGGCATGATACCATCAAAACTTGTTACAGGACAAGATATCGGGCTTATGCAAAAAAGGATGGTAATACCTGACTATCTTTTCAGGTCAAGTTGAAACATTGTACTTCATGATATACTGAATTCTGTGTACATACCCCCCTTATCAGGAGGAGCAACTTCGATGATCTCTGAACTTGACCCTGATTACGACGTTCTTTTTCAAAGACTTTTCGACAATTCACCTGAAGGGGTGGTTATACAGGATCTTGACGGGATCGTTCGAAAGGTCAACAAGGCCTTTTGCGAGATGTTCGGATACTCCCCTGAAGAAGTTCTGGGGAAGGACCTGGACATACTTGTCGCAAACGATGAAACCCTCCGATCTGAAGCCGCAGAAAGGACCAAATGTGCGACAAAAGGCGAACATTTCGTCTTCGAATCCGTCCGGCAGAGAAAGGATGGATCCAGGTTCCACGTCCTGGCTTTCGGGGTACCCATAACCGTCAATGGCAAGCTGGTCGCCATATACGGAATGTACAGGGACATCTCGGACCGCAAGCGTGCCGAGGAGGAACTGCAGAGGAGCGAGGAACGCTACAGGGCCATCATTCAGCAGCAGAAGGAACTTATTGTGCGATACACCCCCGACTGGACGATAACCTTTGCCAACGAAGCCTACTGCAAGTACTTCTCATCGACACCGGAAGAGATCATAGGGACTTCAATGATCGTACATGTCCCGAAGAAAATCCGGGCAAAGACCCTGAAGCACCTTGAGAGCCTCTCCATTGAACACCCTACGGCAATATCCGAGGAGGAGACCGTTCTCAGGTCGGGGGAGATACGCTGGCAACAATGGGACGATACGGCCCTTTTCGACCAGGCAGGCAATGTGGTCGAGTACCAGTCTGTCGGCCGTGACATCACCGACAGGAAACAGATGGAAGAATCCCTGAGGCTTAGCGGGGAAAAGTTCGAGAAGGTCCTGGACGAGACCGTAAAGGTCCTTGCAGGCTCCATGAGGATCAGGGACGTATATACCGCAGACCACCAGGAGGGAGTAGCACAGCTTGCACGTGCAATAGGGGAAGAGATGGGCCTTTCAGAAGACACCCTTAAGGGCCTATGGATGGCTGCACTGATCCACGACATTGGCAAGCTTCATATCCCCGGGGAGATACTGAACAAACCAACCACCCTTACGGGGCTTGAATACGAGATCGTAAAAAGGCACTCAGAGGTGGGTGCCGAAACTCTCAGGGGAGTTTCATTTCCCTGGCCGATAGCCCAGATGATCGCACAGCACCATGAAAGAATGGACGGATCAGGATATCCGAGGGGGCTTAAGGGCGACCAGATAATCCCTGAAGTCAGAATACTGGCCGTTGCCGATGTCATGGAGGCAATGTGCTCCCACAGACCTTTCAGGCCTGCATACCCGCTTCATGTGGCTCTGGAGACAATAAGGTCAGGCGCAGGAACCCTTTTCGACGAGAAGGTCGTAAAGGCCTGCCTGAATGTCTTTGAAAAAGGGTTCGGATTTGTGAGGTAAGTGACCTCCGGTGGGAGGAAAACATCGTGAATCGCACCCTCCAGGCAAGCTGAAGTGTACGAGCTACGGCCTTTCGCTTTGAATCGAACCACTTTGAATCGGCGACATGAGGCAACTCGAACTCATGAGGCAACTCGAACTC
>DFZC01000016.1 GCA_002383685.1 Synergistaceae bacterium UBA4066
ATATACCTTTGTCAAGGTGCATGAACCCTGCCCTTTTTTTAGGGGCGACGATTATCATACAGTGGCTCATCCATGGTGTCAACAATTACTTTTTGTCTTCTTCTGTTTTCAATATATTCTGTCTGTATCAATATGCTGACATTAAAATGCTTGCCATTGGCGGAGAACCTCAATACCGGGACTATTGAACTTTTCCCCTTCTTATTGGCAGGGTAGGTGCTGAAAAATAACCCAAGGTATTATGTATCCAGTTTTACTTTTCCTCGTCGTCGATCTTGATATTGAGTACTCCCTCTTCTATTTCGAGTTCCGCCTTTTCCAGAAGGTCCTCACCCTCAAGTTCATCGGTTTCGGCACCGGCAATCGGGAATGCCATACCTTCTGTTGCTTTCGCCTTGATGGCCGAAATGATCTCATCCATCAGGTCCTTGTGCTCTACAAGGTAGTTCCCGACACTCTCCTTGCCCTGGCCGAGGGTCTCCCCCTTGTAGGCGATCCAGGATCCTTTCCTTTTGAGGATGTCATAGTCAAGCGCAAAATCGACAAGGGATATCTCCATGGGGATACCCTTTCCGTAGATCAGTGAGGCGTGGGCCGTCCTGAAAGGCGGGGCCTGCTTGTTCTTTACGACTTTGATCCAAAGTTCATGACCAAGGGTCTCGTCCCCCCTGGAAATGCTCTTGCCCCTTTTGACCTCTATCCTGACGGAACTGTAAAACTTGAGGGCCCTTCCGCCAGTCGTGGTTTCCTGAGGTCCCCCATAACCGGTCGTGGATATCTTGGCCCTTAGCTGGTTGATGAAGATCACTACGCAGTTGCTCCTTGAAATGGCCGATGTCAGCCTTCTGAGAGCGTATGACATCAGCCTGGCCTGAAGTCCTACCTGGCTGTCCCCTATCTTTCCGTCTATCTCGGCCTGGGGGGTAAGCGCAGCCACCGAGTCGACCACTATCACATCAACGGCCCCGCTGCGAACCAGGGTCTCGAGAATATAAAGGGCCTGTTCGCCGCTGTCAGGCTGGGCTACATAAAGCTCTTCAATCTTGACTCCAAGGGAATGGGCGAGGCGTGGATCTAGGGCGTGTTCCGCGTCGATAAATGCCGCCACACCTCCGGCTTTCTGGGCCTCTGCCAGCGCATGAAGCGCGAGGGTTGTCTTGCCTCCTCCTTCTGGACCGAAAATCTCGATGATCCTGCCCCTGGGATAACCTCCTATTCCTATAGCAATATCAAGGGGAAGAACCCCTGTCGAAATGACTTCGGCGGGGGTCGAGAAGCTCTCCCCAAGACACATGATGGCCCCGTCGCCGAACTTGCTCCTGATATCGCTTAAAGCCTGGTCAAGTACGTCCTCCCTGGTCGCAGCACCCTTGCGCTTGGCCATTTTCACCGCACCTCCTGGTTATTTTTCAGATCGAAAACCGTAATAGGCGAATACCGTGGGCCTTCCGGACGAAGGTCGCTTCTCATCAGTATCACTGATGATACTTCCCACTCACCCCAGGATTCACTGCTGCTGTTGATCTCCCTCATAACACCTACGGGAAGCTCAACATTGGCAGGGACCCTGGCCAGGGTGACGTGAGGATGGAAGGGGCGTCTTTCCCTTTCAAGACCGGCGGCAATTGCGGCCCTTTCCACAACAGACGCTATCTTGTGTATCTGATCGTCCTCACCGCCAATACCCGCCCAAAGGACCCTGGGTTGCCTGAACCCGGGGAAAGCACCGATGCCCGCGAGTTCAAGAACGAAGGGCCTGGTCGTCTTTAGGGCAAGCCCGTGTTCTATTGCGCTCTCAAGCTTGTAAAGCTGCGTATAAGGTATTTCGCCGCAGAATTTCAGCGTAACGTGATAGGCGTCATCCCTGACCCATCTGAACTCCGGTGCCAGCCTTCTGAAATGGTAAACCCATTTCTTAAGTCTTGCCCGGACTTCTTCCCCAGGTTCCACGCACACGAAGCATCTGACAAGATCGTCAGGCATCGTTCTTCCCCCCGGCGCTCCTCCAGATAGCTTCCAGCGCTGTTTCGACAGACCATAACCTGATCTCTGATCTTGAACCATCGAAATGCTTTGAAAATGTTCTTTCTCCCGATGGCGAAACAACTGAAAACCATACAAGGCCAACCGGTTTTCCAGGGGTAGCTCCTCCCGGGCCGGCGATCCCTGTCACTGAACATGCCATATCGGTCCCGAAAAGCGATCTTGCGCCCCTGGCCATGTAAAGGGCACATTCTTCGCTCACGGCCCCATGTTCCTCGATAACCCCCGGGGGTACTGCGAGCAGTCTGACCTTTGCCTCATTGGAATAGCAGATCAAACCTCCGGGAAAGACATCCGAGGAACCGGGAGTTTCGGTAAGGGCTCCTGACAGAAGACCACCGGTACAGGATTCCGCCGTTGACACTTTGAACCCCCTGGATGCGATCCTTGCAATGACAGCCTGGCCTGTTCGATCTGTACCGCGAGGGAGTACGCTGTCCGGGAAAACAGAAGTGAGGGCGTTTTCCGCTGCCCGGATATTATCCGGATCCCCGGAGAAAAAAACCTTTACGGTGTTCCTTTCTGCCAGGATCGAATACCTTCCTGCAATTAAGGGATGATTCTCAAGTTTTGCTATAACTTCCCCCTCATCTACCCCGACAATTACTGTCACTGAATACCCGGCCTTCATCGTCTGATCACCACAGATCCGATATCTTCTGAAAACCCCCGCTGAAAAAGATCCAGCTGACCCCTCGTAGAAGAAGGTTGGCAAAAATACCGGCGATAATGTCGTCGGCCATTATGCCTATTCCGCCCGGAAGCTTTTCAGCGTTCCTTATCGGGAAGGGTTTGACGATGTCAAAGATACGAAAAAGTCCAAGGGCAGGTATGAAGTAGCCGGGGGCATGCCCGTAAAGTGCTATCCACATTCCAGCTACTTCGTCTATCACTACTTCAGGCGGGTCTTCCGCAGATCCTTTTGCCGCATAGCTGCCTGATGCTATCACACCG
Source organism: Synergistaceae bacterium UBA4066 (assembly GCA_002383685.1). Classification (GTDB taxonomy): domain Bacteria; phylum Synergistota; class Synergistia; order Synergistales; family Thermovirgaceae; genus UBA4066. The sequence continues at coordinate 2,998 of DFZC01000016.1, forward strand.
ATAACGATCGTAGCGGCCAGGACAAAAATATTGATCGGGATAGCGAAAGCCGCGAGGACAGCGGCAAAGGAGGCAACAGTTCCGGGCATCCTGGTAAGGAAACCCAGCCCGAAACAAGTGCTTACGGCTTTTTCCCAGCCTGTTACTTTCACCTGCCTTCAACCTCCCCGATGAGATCGTGTTCCTGAGCCTCGGTGATACGAACGTCGATAAAATTACCCGGAACCGCTTTACCCTTGAGTTGCGCTTCGATAATACCGTCAACTTCAGGGGCTTCCCTGAAGGATCTGCCCTCCAGGTACCCCTCCTGCATGTTGACCTCTTCCACAAGTACTTTCAAAACCTTTCCTTCAAAACTCTTCTGCCTTCTCAGGGAGATAGACTCCTGAAGCGAGAACAGCCTCTCAAGCCTCTCTTCCTTGACTTCTTTGGGGACCTGCCCCTCAAACTTTTCTGCCGGGGTCCCTTCTTCCGGGAAGAAGGTGAATACACCTGCCCGGTCTATCTCCGAATTCTCGAGGAAACTTGCAAGAGACAGGAAATGATCTTCCGTCTCACCTGGGAATCCCACCATCAATGTCGTCCTCAGCGCAAAATCGGGGTCCAGTGAACGGGCAAAAGAGAATAGATCCAGTACTTTTTCCCCTTCCGTCCCCTCCCTGTTCATGGCTTTCAGAATATCGGGATCAGAGTGCTGCACAGGTATGTCAAGGTAATTAAGAAAAAGCTCACTTCCGGCAACCCTTTCGATCAGCCTTTTTCCCACCCTGAGAGGGTGCAGGTAAAGGAGTCGGAACCAGACGTCCTGGCCCTTGAAACGGTCCTCGATCATTTCCATCAGGTTTTCAAGGGAACACCCTCCGGGGCCAATGTCTCTTCCGTAGGAAGTCAGGTCCTGCCCGACAAGGCATATCTCCTTCGCCCCTGAGAGAACAAGTTCCTCAGCCTCCCGTATCACCCTCAATGGCGGAACGCTGACAAGATCTCCCCTTATCATGGGTATCATGCAGTAACTGCAACGGTTGTTGCAACCTTCACTTATCTTCAGATACCGGCTCCAGGGATAGGTCCCGGGCAGGGCTGCCTGTAAAGGGGGAAGATCACCGCAACCGAAGGCCCTTCCTACGGCGGCGTGATCACCCGCTTCCGCCCAGAAGTCCGCCAGGGGTATCTCTTTTCGAAGTTCGACCCCGTACCTGTTGACAAGACACCCGATTATCCCCAGGGTCCGGATCTTTCCGGAACGCCTGAGTATTTCCAGTTCCAGGATCGCATCAACGCTCTCTTCGACTGCGGGCTCTATGAAACCACAGGTATTTACTATTGCGGCATCAGCCTCGGAGGAGCTCTCGACAATCCTGTGCCCGCATCTCTGAAGAATGCCCGCTATCTTCTCGCTGTCAACCTGATTTTTTGAGCACCCGAGACTGAGGAGGAAAATATTCATCTGGGGGGGTTACAACCTCTTCATTGAGCCATCAGGCAGGAACTCGAAAGTAGCCACCTCGCCCAATCTCCCTACGGTGCCGATCACTTCTCCCCCCCACTCGAGGGAGACAGCGCCGACGCTCCCGAAGCGGACCGTAGTCCTTACATCTACATCCGTTTCGAAGGTGTCCCCCCGTGAAAGGGTCCTCTGGATCCTTCCGCCATCGTCGCGGGTAACACCTATCCAGCAGGGTCCGCTTGCCCTGATCACGAGGCGTCCTGCTCCGGCTGCGGGCCGATCCCGAACAACTGTCTCTGCCTGGTGCCCCGGGATCCAGGACGTATCTGCCTGAACTCCGGCAGCTGCTGATTCTGCAGCAGGTGAGGGGGCTTCCTCTTCAGACACCTTCCCGGGATCGGGAATATCAACGGTCACTTCCTCAGGCGGGGATCCCTCTTCGGGTGCGGATGAGGGTGATCCTTCCTCCATCATTGCCACAGACCCTATCTGTTCGCTAAGGACATCACGCTGCTGCCAGATCAGGTAAAGGGAAAAACCTGTTGCCAGGAGCAGTAATGCGAAGATCCACACCTTGGAGACCTTCTGGAATCCTTTTTGCGTTGGCATGTACTGAACAAGTGAGCCTGTCTCTTTCTGCCGGGACAAGGCCGAGAAGTAAAATTCATACTCGGGCCACAGGTCCATGGAATCAAGGACCTCCAGGTATCTTCTGACAAAACCCCGGGCATACAGATCCTGCGGCAATTCCTCAAGCCTGCCATTTTCAATGGCCTCAAGGAACTGCGAACGGATCTTTGTGCTTACGGCAATATCAGAAAGCGAAAGCCCTTTTTTCAGCCTGCGTCCCTGGGCCTCTTTGCCGATCTGCTCTGCGGTCCTGTTGGTTTCAGTCACAACATGCTCCCTCCAGGGCCCTGGCCCTGATCTCCCTTACTGTCTCAGAAGGTTCGGGTGTATTGAAAATGGAACTGCCGGCTACAATGACGTCACAACCGGCTTCTGAGGCCAGTCTAACGTTCCCGGGTCCCAGGCCTCCATCCATCTCTACAAGGAACCGGTGTCCAAATGCTTCCCTCCAGCAACACAGGAGTCTTGCCTTTTCCAGGGTTTCCGGGATAAAGACCTGCCCTCCGAAACCTGGATTGACCGACATTACCAGAACAAGATCCACAAGCCCGAGAACCGGTTTGAGGAGATCCACAGGGGTTGCCGGATTGACCGTTACACCTGGGGAACAACCAAGGTCCCTTATAGTCTGGAGAGCCCTGTGAAGGTGAGGGGTTGCCTCCTGATGGATCGTAAGGACAGTGGCCCCGGCGGCGGCAAAGGGTTCGATGAAACTTTCCGGTTGTTCCACCATCAGGTGGATATCCAGGACCGCCTCCGGCCATTTCCTCCGGCATGCGGAGACAAGGGACGGACCGTATGACAGGTTAGGGACAAAATGGCCATCCATGACATCCAGGTGCAGCCAGTCATATTCATCCCGAAGCAGATCTACCGATCCCCCGATGTTGAGAGGGTCTGCAGAGAGCAGCGAAGGCGCTATGACGGGCCTTTGCCATTCTGTTACTGGTAGCGGTCCTGCCATACGAACTCTCCTCCAAGGTATATCGTAACCGAGGACTGACCCTCGTAGGGAGCGTCAAGGGATATGTATTCCCCTGCGTTTGCGGGCCTGTCGAGAAGCACCCTTGTGCCGTTTTTATCCACTATCTCTATCCTGACCTGCATCGACTGGGCCAGGGGCGGGACCTGGTAGCGGACCCTGGCTATCTTGTCCCCCTGAGCCGGGCTCAGGGCAGGCGCGGGCGCCTCCCGGGGCGGCTGCGCAACTGGTGCCGCAGGATCAGCGGGTGGTGCGGGTATGCCGCCAGGAGGGGGCCCGCTGACAACGGGTTCTTCGGCCTGAGGGGCCGGAGCCTGGGGTTTGGGTGGTTCCTCCGGCTTTTTCCCGGTAGCCACAACCAGATTCACCGCACCATCAGGCGGCAGCGTTTTTCCGGGTTTCGGCTCCATGTTCATAACCATGCCAGCCGGGGTCATATAGGTGTATTCGTACCTTACGGTCCCAACCTTAAGTCCGCTCTGGACAATGATCTGCCGGGCTATCTGTTCCGTCCTTTCAAGAACGTCTGGAACGACGACCCGCCCGCCTGTCCGTGGCGGGCCCAGGCTCACAAGAAGATCCACCCTTCTCCCAGGAGGGACCATTACAGGTGAGGCCGGGCTCTGGGCCACGATCACACCTGCAGGTCTGCTTTCGCTGTGGATCCTGACAACGTCGCCAACGTCGAAGCCGGATTCCTGGAGCCTTGTCACTCCCTGGCCGTATTCAAGCCCCCTGACGTCAGGTAAGGGCTGACGGTCGCCCCCCTTGCTGACTTTAAGAATGACGATCTTGCCCTTCTTGACCCTGGCACCAGGTTCGGGCCACTGTGAGACGACCACTCCTGCCGGCTGAATGGAATCGACCTTGTCGATCCTTACCAGCAGCCCCATTTTCTCCGTCAGGCTTACGGCATCCACCACCGGGGAGCCGGTAAGCCCGGGAACTGCAACATCCTTCCCACCGAAGAAAATGGTATAGAAAGCGAAGACACCGGAGCCAGCAATAACCAGGATCAGCAGAACAAGGATCAGTTTGAAAAGTTTTTGCATTCTGGTTCCTCCTAAGACCGTTTGGTTAGAACAGTGATAAAGAAACCGTCTACCCACGGCAGCAGCGGAAGAATGTAATTTCCCCATGGCCTTCCGCGGATAAGACAATCATAGGTGTTGTCCGGCGGCATTTCAACAACCCCGGTCCTTCCATCCAGAACTTTCGCCACCACAAGTTCATTTTCCTGCCTGAAAAGACTGCAAGTCGAATAGATGACGCTTCCTCCTGGCTCTACAAGATCGACGGCTTTCCCAAGCAGTTCTGACTGGAGTTCAGCCATCTCCTTGAGCCTTTCAGGGGACAACCTCATCTTTCCCTCGGGATGCCTTGCCCAGGTACCGCTTCCGGAGCATGGGGCATCCAGAAGAACAAGGGTTGGACTCGAAAGAGGGACCATTTCAAGTGCATTTCCCGTTCTGGCCTTAAAACGTCCTCTGGTGATCTTCATCCGTTCCGACTCGTTAACGGCTGCCCTTACCCGTGAGGCGGAAAGGTCCCAGCCTTCAAGAAAACTACCCGGGACGGAGTCAAGGAACTGGCAGGCCTTGATTCCCCGGCCTGTACACATATCCAGGACCGGCCCCCCCTGGAAGACGGAACGAGCCGCGTTGCCCACAATTATGGATGACTCGGTCTGGGGCGTTATCAGGCCCTCCCGATATCCCGGAAGGGAAGGCGGATGAGCACTCGATGACATTCTGAGGCTCTCCGCAAGAAGCGGTGACGCCCAGGCCCGGTAACCGGCCTCTTGAAGATCCCTGATCGCACCGGAAGGGTCTCTGCCCGAGGAAACCCGCAATGACATATAGGCCTTCATCGATGCCAGGCGGACGATCTCCTTGGCCTTTTCCTTTCCCCATGATTCTGACCAGAACGAAGCGGCCCACCCTGGCACACCTGAAAAAAGGGTCATGTCCCTTAAATTCCTGCTCTTTCTGATCCGGTTCAGGAGTTCCGGCCCCTCTAAAGTGGCTTTCCTGAGAACCGCGTTGACCATTCCGGGCTCTCTTGAGGCACCGTTCTCCTTTACCCATTCCACAAGTGCGTTGACCAGGACCCTGGGGGAAAATTTTCGGAGTTCGGAAACACCGGCAATTCCTATTACCAGGGCATCTCCCGCAGCAGGACTGATCTTTCCGAGAGGCCTCCCTGTCATCTCGCGAACCATATGCTTCCAGAGAGAGGCGCGCCGCAAGGCCAGAAAGACCAGGGTAGAAGCAAGGATCCTTTCGCTTTCAGGAAGCGAGGCGGTCCTTCTCCTTAAAGCCTCACTGGCAAACGAGCCGGCTGTCACATCCTTCCAGACCAACAGGGATGCTTCTATGCCTCTGCCCTTCACTGACTCACCACCTCGGCGTGGACGGCCTCGCCCTTTATCCTTGTATGAACGAAAACTTCGGAAGGCATCAGAACGGTAGCCCCAAGAAATCGTGAAGGCCTCTGGCGCATCTCAACTCCCGTGATAACCAGATGTGAAACCTGGCTGTCGGTGGTGACGTACCGCTGCACCATGGGGCTTGCCGCAGATCCTATCAACCAGGCGACCACCAGGGAGAACAAAACCGAGGTTATGGATATTTTTCCGGCGACCAGCAGCAGGAGGATGAAAATGACCGATGCAACGGTGTTGATAACGACCATCGTGGTACCGCATCTCCTGTTCACCGCCAGTCCTGTCTCTCCGTCGGCCAATCTCTGCCGGGCGGTTTCAGCCGCGTTGAGTATGAGATCGGGGGCGGGGTAACCGCCAATTGCGAATCCGTTCTCGAATGCCATCCCTGAAAGCCCTGCCAGGCCGTACTTTTCTTCGAGAACGTTGATAGTTGCATGTTCCATGGCATGGTTTCTCCTGACCTTCCTGTCGAAGACTATCCTCATAAGTTCTTTCGGACCCATGATGAGCCAGGCAAGAGATCTCGCTGCGAAACCCAGGGGGATCAGAAGCAACAGGACCACCAGGATAGCCAGGATGAAAAGCCCCAGCCAGGGAATCAGAAAAAGAAGAAGCAGTCCTATCAGGAGAAGAGGCATTGTTATGGGCTGACCCCTTTCTTGCGCTCAATTGAATTGCAGATCCGGCAAAGGTAAGAAATAAGGGGGTGGCATATGCCGCCCCCCAATATTACATCATCGAAGTGGATGCCGGTCCCCCGGTGTTATTATCAGCGATTGCGCATGCCGCGAAGCAGGAAAAGCCTGACTATCTGCAGGGCTGACATCAGGGTTGCGGCAACGTATGTAAGTGCCGCGGCGTTAAGGACTGCCCTGGCGCCGCCGATCTCGTCACCGGCCAGGAGCCCGGAATCTGAGAGGATAGAAAGGGCCCTCTTGCTTGCATCAAGTTCGACAGGGAGGGTTACCAGATGGAATACCAGGACGGCTGCAAAGAAGATTATTCCCAGATCCATCATCATCGGGTTGGAAAAAAGAAACCCTATGAAGAAAAGGGGGAGGGCAAGAGAAGAGCCCAGGCTTGCAACGGGAACAAATGCGTTCCTGAGCCTGAGCGGAGTGTACCCCCGCGCGTCCTGTATGGCATGCCCTGCTTCATGGGCAGCCACACCTATTGCAGCGATACTTGGACTTCCGTAAACGCTCTCCGACAGCCTCAGGACCTTTGACCGGGGGTCGTAATGGTCTGTAAGAGCGCCCCGAACCATCTCTACGTTGACGTTATCCAGACCGTTGGAATCAAGGATAGCCCTCACAGCCTCTCGGGCGGTAACTCCCCTTCTGGCGTTGATCTGGCTGTATCTGTGAAAGGCGCTTTTTACCCTGGACTGGGCCCAGATCGCAAGGACCAGCGCCGGGATCAGCACCAGGAACGTCGGGTCAAAGAAAAACGGGAACATATAATATCACCTCCATCTCCCTGAAATGGAAGACTATACAGAGATCATTTTAACTAGTATGTATTTTATCCCATACAAGCTAATAAAATCAAGAAAGGTCAAACTTTATTTTTGTAGAATTCTGCCATTGCTTCGACCACTCTTTCCTGTTCCTCGGGCAGCAATTCCGGGAACATCGGCAGCGCAAGCACCTCCCGGGTGAGCATCTCGGAGACGGGGAGGTCTCCTTCGTTGTAACCCAGGTATCTGAAGCAGGGCTGAAGGTGCAGCGAAAGGGGATAGTAGACTCTTGCGGTTATGCCCTTTTCTGCAAGCCAGTCCTTCAGGTGGTCCCTGGATCTGCACCTGACAACGTACTGGTGAAAGATGTGCCGATTGCTCTCGCACTCGGCAGGAGGCGTGACCCACTCTCCAAGGTCATGCTCTGCGAACAGCAGCTGGTATCTTTCTGCGACAAGCCTTCTCTCTTCGTTCCATATCTCCAGATGACGAAGCCTGACCCTCAAAATTGCAGCCTGTATCTCGTCAAGGCGACTGTTAAGTCCTACTTCGTCGTGAAAATACTGCTTGCCCGACCCGTGGACCCTGAGGCTCCTGACTTTCTCATGAAGATCTTTCGAAGAGGTAGATACAAGTCCGCCGTCCCCGAAACATCCCAGGTTCTTTGTCGGGAAGAAAGAGAAGCAGCCGATCTCGCCGACAGTTCCGGCCCGGAAAACTCTCCCCCCTATGATCCTGGCGGCACCAATGGCCTGTGCGCAATCTTCCACCATGTAGATGCCCTTTTCAGACAACTGAGGTGAAAATGCCTCTACGGCCGTCATCTGGCCAAAAAGGTGGACCGGGATCACCGCCCTCGTCCTGGGGGTAACCTTTTCGATCACCTTTTCTGGGGATATGTTGTAGGTCCCGTGATCGACATCGGCGAATACCGGGGTTGCCCCTAGCCGCGTTATGCAGCTCACGGTAGCGAAAAAACTGAAGGGGGTTGTGATAACTTCGTCCCCTGGGCCTATACCGATGGACATAAGGGCAAGGAGGAGAGAGTCTGTGCCGGAGGCACACCCAGTACAGTAAGGTACCCCAAGGTAGGAAGATATGTCCTGTTCCAGGGCGGCGACTTCGGGCCCCAGAATGAAATGCTGACTTTCAAGTACCTTCCCGAGGGCTTCCAGGGTCTCCTCCCTGACTCTCTCCCAGTTTTTAGAAAGATCAAACGATGGCAGTATCTTCTCGGACATCTGGTGCTCCCCCTTCATATATTGACGGCGTAAGAGGCCGGATTTTGGTTACACAATAAACATTCTCACGTAAGGTGGACCACTTTTGGAAAGATCCGGCCGGGGAATATCCCCGTTCAGGAAGGTTTGTTCAGGTCATAAAGAGAGAGCTTGAGATGTTCCCGCATAAGATCGACAGCCTTTTCCCTGTCCCTTTCCTTCAGTGCCTGTGCGATCGCCTTGTGCTGGGCAATGCTGGGATTGTCAACGATATCATAGAACGGGTCGTAAAAAACGACGTAGGCGTTGGTCCTTGCAAGTATGTTCTCGACAAACTCCGCAAGCACCCTGTTGCCGCTGGCGTCGGCTATGATCCTGTGGAAATTTTCGTTCACCTCCAGGTACAGTTCCAGGTTCTTTTCCTCGAAGGCCTTTTCCTCCTCGAGGATAGCATCCTCAAGCCGCCTGAGGTTCCTCTCGCTGATCCTTGTGGCTGCGATAGCTACAGATATGCACTCCAGCTGTTCCCTGACGGCGTAAGTGTCTTCCATCTCCCTCCTGGTCGGTGAGGCCAGCCGGGCCCCGCTGTTTGGAATGATCAGAACAAGGCCCTCCGATGCCAGCCTCCTGAGGGCTTCCCTGACCGGGGTTCGGCTTACTCCCATCTGGACGGCTATATTGACCTCCGGAAGCCTTTGCCCAGGCTTTAGCTGCTTGGTTATTATCCGGTGCCTGAGTTCCTGGTATACGTAATCCGCTGATGTCGTGTATAGTCTAGGTTCCATGATCACGATGATCTCTCCCCCCGGGTTATGGAAATAGTATTACATGAATACATGCATGCTATCACATATCTTTATGTTCAACAAACCCGGGGGTTTGAATTCTGCCTGTAAAACCTTTAAAAGATCAGACAGGGGTGATCCTCTTGCGTCTTGTGGTTCTTGTTCTTTCTCTCGGGACACTGGTGCTTTATGGAAGGGCCATCGCAGGCCTTTGGGGTTATTTATTGGGGACTCCACGACCGGGAATGTTGTTTTCGGGCCTTTTGGGCGGCACTGTCGCGGCGGTCTCCGCAGTGCTCCTCTGGAGAAAGGGGATCCGCAACCTGGATTGGGTACCAGGGGATGATGAGAACAGGGAGAAATAAGATCCTGTCATCTTTGCCCCAGTTCTATCAGGCCCATTAAAAGCATTTCTTCAGATGCCTTCCTGAGTTCTTCGTAACTGTGCCGGTTCATCCTGGCACATGTTTTGGCGGCATCACCGCAAAGCAGGCATCTTCTTTCCGTGCCGTACAGATCCCTTCTGTGGATGGTCCCTCGGGCGGTCATTACATCGATATCGAGGACCGCGCCCCATGGCTTGTTCTCGATCAGTATCCCTGCCTCTTTCAGGGGTAAGGGGTCTGCGTTCTCTATCCCCATTGTCTCGGAACAGCCTGCCCCGTTGTCCAGGAAAAAGCTTGTAGCAGCAAAGGATCCCGGAGAAGCTGCCTCCTTCAGCAAAAGGCAGGAGGCCAGGGACACAAGCGTCCTGTCACCGCTTAATGTCTTCGGTAATCCAGGAATATTCAGGGATACCTGGACGACCGTCCCGTATCTGCGCAAGAGGTTGCCCTGGATCCTGGCTCGCTCATCCCTTCCTGAAAGGAGCCTGTCGAGGGCTTTCATCCTTGTGTCCGCCACAGGGCAGAGAGGCGTCCGACAGCCTCCTGTATCATCGGAGTGGACACGCGGCTTACCGATAGCCTGACAGCATTAACATCTCTTTCGGGGTAACTGAAAGATATACCCGGGACGACTCCTACATCTGCCTCCCTGGCTATCCTGAATGCCTCGGACCCTGGGAACCCCTTTGTCTCGAGCCACAGGTATATACCCCCCTGGGGGGACTCGAAACGGAAGCCGGGCATTTTTTCCGTGATAGCGCCGCACAGGGCCCTCATCCTCGAAGCCATGGAGTTGCGGGCAAGGTCCAGCGCCTCTTCCAGGCTCCCATCCTCGATAAAGGAATGGACGACGTGCTGGACAAATGAGGATGTTGCCCCCGAGGTCCGAGTGAGGACCGCCAGGAACTCCTTCCTTGTCTCATCTGGAAGGAGGACGTAACCGATCCTCATTCCCGGAAAAAGAAGCTGACTGAAGGAACTCAGGTAAAGTACCCTGTTCGCGTTGTCTATGGACTTGAGGGCCGGGACGCTGGAATCTCCGAACCTGAGTTCTCCGTAAGCGTCGTCTTCGATTATCCAGAATCCCGATCTTGATGCCGATTCAAGGACCTGCCTGCGCACTTCCTGTGGGAGGGTCCTGCCGGTGGGGTTGTGAAAACTCGGGACCAGGTACAGGAGGTCCCCTCTTTCGATCCCTGAAATGGCCTCGAGGAATGCAGGGAGTTCTATTGGGACAGTCCTTATTTCCATGCCTGCCCCCTTAGCCATCCTTCTGATCTCGGGATAGGTCAATTCCTCTATCCAGAGTCTTCTGACACCCTTGAGGGACATGGCTTCTATGAAGACCGAAAGGGCGTGCCTGGCACCGCTTGTTACGATGGCCTCATCCTTCCTGGCAGGAATACCCCTTCTGGCCGCATGCCTCACCAGGGCCTTTCTCAACGCCATAAGACCCTCGGGGGGGGTGTCGAATAGCGATCCTGGACCACCCCTCAGCAGAGCCTCCCTGGAAAGGGAGGCCACCCTTTCCCAGGGCACAAGGTCTGCCGATGGGAGGCCCGAAGCAAGATCCCATACAGGCCCTGAATCAACCAGATCTTCCAGCTGATAGGTCTTTTTCCATGAAACGAAGGCGCCGCGGCGGCCTCTCTGCTCAATGTACCCGTCGTCCTCAAGCAAGTCGTAGGCGAGGACTACGGTGGTCCTGCTTACACCGAGACTTTCAGCAAGGTCACGGCTCCCCGGAAGCCTGTCTTCCAGGGTCAGGGTCCCGTTCTGCACCATTCTTCTGAGATGGGCCGCGATCTGCCTGTAAAGGGGCAACCTTCCATGATGTTCGAGGGGGATCTCGATCAATGTCCCTGCTCCCTTCCACCCTCCGTTTTCCTACATGATACACCACCTTTTCACAGGCTCAGTGAGAGTTCCTTCAGGGCGTCAAGAACGACCTTCATCTCCTCTTCCAGACCGATAGATATCCTTACCCAGGTGCCTGGAACCTCTTCCAGCGCTCCCATTTCGGGGAAACGTGCATGGACCCCTTTCTTTCTGAAGGTTCTCATGACAAGGTCCTTTGAACATTTCAGGTGCAGAAGCACAAAATTTGCGTTGCTCTGAAGGGCGGTAAGGCCGGGTAGCCTGTTTACTTCCTCGATGAACCTTTCCCTTGTGTAGGATATCCCGCCGACACGGGCATGCATCCACTCCGAGTATTTCAGTGCGATCCTTGCCGCTTCCTGCGGGAAGACACCTACATTAAAGGGGGATCTTACTTTTTCTATCTTTTTGCGAAGTTCCGGAGCAGATATACTCCAGCCCACCCTTAAGCCGGCAAGACCCCATGCCTTGGAGAATGTCCTCAATACGAACACGTTCCCCGGAAGGGCCTCGGGCGTTGAAACAAAGGAACCGCCTCCAAACTCCGCATAGGCTTCATCGACAACGAGGATCCCCCTTGTCAGGGCCGCGACCTCGTTCAGCAGATCCAGGGGTATCGAGTAACCTGAAGGGTTATTGGGTCTGTCGATAATGACAAGGTCCGGAGATGAGGCTGAAAGGGAATCTATCAGTTTTTCTCCGTCAAGAGCAACTGTACCGTCAATATAGTCCAGGCTGACCTCCCTGGTTCTTATTCGCATGGCAGAGGTCTGGAATTCATAACCGGAAAATGAAGGGCTCAAAGTCATTACACAGCCCCCTTCAGGCACAAAGGCTGTCATCAGATAGGCAATTATTTCGTCTCCGCCGTTCCCTACGGATATCCATTCGCTGGGGAATCCGCAATATTCGGAGAGAGCCCTTCTCAAGGCCGTAGCGTTCTGGTCGGGATAACGGTTCAGGTTTATCGAAGAAACAGCCATCCTCATTTCTTCCATCAACCCGGGGGGTATCTCAAAGGGGTTCTCATTCTTGTCGAGGAAAACCTCAGACGGTTGAGAAGAAATATCGAACGGAACATATGAAAGGGGTCTCACTTGTTTGCCTCCTTATCGCTTCGCCTAACTGAATAGAAGACTTAAAACACAAATGGCAGTTTATCAAGCCCTCAAAGAGTTGTCAACGGAGAGATCCGCAAGGTGCGGGCAGGCCGAGTTGTGGCCGGGCAGGCCGAGTGGGCTTTAATACAAGGGGACAGGCCGCAGGAGACAGGAAAGTCAAAAGCAAAAGCTTTGCACCACAGAGGACACAGAGGTACACAGAGGGAAAATCTGTTGCGTGAGATGTAAGAGGACGAAAAAGAAAGGCATTGCTTGTCATTCCGAGAGCAAGGTTCAGCCACTTCTGCGGGAGTGAGGCGACGAGGAATCTCGGTCTGATTCCTAAGGTGACATTTTCGCTGTCCCAAATACCCGCTCTACCCATGACATTTTCGCTGTCCGTTGACACGGAGAGATCCGCAAGGAAGTCGTGAACAGTGGATCGTACCCCGTAGCTTATGTGCCCTTTCCGTCTTGCATCTCACGTCTCACGGGTTTCCGCCTTTCCTACGGTCTGAAGCCTTGTAGCCTGACATCTGGCTTTTCGGTTTTTTCGGGTCACGAGTCACGAGTTACGAGTTACGACTCACGGTTCAAGGCTCCTGAAAATAAGTACTTCAATGATTTTCCCCCTTGCATTGTTTTGCGGTGCCATGTTATCATGCCCCTCGTGTTTAAATAACATTCTACCCCTTTACCCTGGTAATGGGCTTGGAGGCTGGTCTCTTGAAATTCCTCAAAAAACCCCGGGACGCCCGTGAAGAAATCGCGCGCAAGATAACGGATACTGCAAGGGAGATAATTGATAATGTCAAATCCAGGGGCTTGATGGCCGTAAAGCAATACTCTCGCACCCTCGATAATTACGAAGGCGAACTCCGTATTTCAGGGGAACGGCTCCGATCTGCGGAAAATGGCATATCTTCTTCATTGAAAGAAGCGATGTCAGTTTCCGCAAGGAACGCCAGCCTGTTTCATTCTTTTCAGAGGAAGATCTTCCAGGATGGAGAGATCGAGATAACACCCGGAGTTTTGACCGGCATCAGGTTCGAACCAGTAAAAAGCGCGGCTATCTATGTTCCTGGAGGGAGATTCCCTCTCCCTAGCACTGCAGTGATGGGAGTGACGGCTGCCCGGGAGGCGGGAGTGGACCGGCTGGTCGCCCTGACCCCGCCATCGGGCGAAGCTGGACCTCATGAAGCGGTCCTTGGGACTCTTTCAATGCTGGGGATCGATGAAGTCTGGGCCATTGGCGGCGCCCAGGCCGTGGCTGCCGCTTCTTTCGGTATTGACGGGCTGGATGCCGTCGATCTTTTTGCAGGACCTGGCAATGCCTACGTGAACGAAGCAAAGAGACTCCTGTTCGGTCAGGTTGGCATTGACAGCCTAGCGGGCCCGAGCGAGGTGACCATCATTGCTGACGGTTCCGCAAGGAATGACTATGTTGTCGCCGATCTACTCGCCCAGTCGGAGCACGACCCCATGGCAAAGGCCACCCTGCTGTGCACTGAAATGGAATTGGCAAGATCCGTTGTGGATTCCATTGACTCCATGACCGGGTCACTTGATCCCTCCTCACCGGCAGTCATGTCATGGCGTGAAAACGGTACAGTTGCCTTCTGTCCTTTGGAAGAAGCCATCGAATACGTTAACTCCGGATCCCCCGAACATCTTGTGCTGTGTGTAAATGATCCCAGGAAGGTTCTTCCCATGTGCCGTTCCTTCGGATCCGCCTTTCTGGGAAACTTCAGTGCCCAGTCATTTGGCGATTACGTCGCCGGAACAAACCACATTCTTCCAACCGGGGGCTCGGCGCGCTTTTCGGGTGGTTTATGGACAGGCACATTTTTGAGAGCCCAGACCTATGTAGAAGTGGACAGGTACGGTGCCTCGATGCTTTCAGCCAATGGAGCAGTCATCGCGGAAGCTGAGGGGCTTCTGGCGCACCGCCGGGCGATGATGATAAGGACGGGGGTGTATCCGGATTGAGAGGACTTCCCTGCGGATTCAGAAGCATAGGGGGGATACCTGCAGAGAGGATAGAAAGGGCAAGACAATCATTTTTCAGGGTATTTACCTCTCACGGGTATAGTGTCCTTCTTCCTTCTGCGGTACAACTCTTTGGCAGTTGCTGGGAAAGGCTCTCCGATGAGATCAGGAACCGTATGATCTCACTCGGCACTCCGTCAGGCGAAACGGGATGTCTGAGCCCCGACATTACCCTTGCTTCCGTTTCCTTTCTCAGTGCCCATTATGCTCCAGAGGAGAGGCCCCTCAGAATATGTTACGGAGAAAGGGTTTTCAGATCCCCTTCAGCCCCTGATAACACGGCCGATACTTTCCAGTTGGGCGCGGAGCTTCTCGGCTGGGATGGCGAGGGAGCTGATGTTGAACTCCTCACGCTTCTTCTCAGGGCCCTTGATGTTCTTGGCGTCGAGGAAAGTTTCGTTGTTATCGGCGACGTGACCATTCTTTCTTCGCTCCTTGCCGGACTGCCGGAACAAACAGCTTCGGCGCTAAGGAATGCCCTTGCAAGACAATCTTTCCCCGCCTTCCGAGAGATCATGGAGAGGGCTCCTCTTCCTGAGTCCTTAAGGAGCCCACTGAACGAACTTCCTTCTTTGAGGGGAGGTATGGAGGTCCTGAAAAAGGCCTCCCGGATACTTCCCCGCGGTTGTTCCACCGAGGGCGTGGGTAAACTCGCTGGTGCCCTCTGCTCTTCCGGTTTTGAGGAGAGGGTGCTGATCGACCTGAGCCTTGCCAGGGAACTGGATTATTACAGTGGACCGGTCTTTGAGGTTTTCTGCGGGAAACACGGCAAACCCCTGGGAGGGGGAGGGCGTTACGACGGTCTTCTGTCCTCCTTTGGAATGATGGGACAGGCTATCGGTTTTTCACTGAACCTGGACCTTATCCTTGAGCCTTCAGGAATTTCCCCGGCCCGATCTTCGACAGTCATGGCATGGCCGGGGAAATTGCAGCCGGACAAGGCTCTGTCAATAGCGGAATGTATAACAGAGTTCAACAGGACCATTGAGATGAGCTGGGTCAAACAGAGACACCGTTCCATCGAGCTTGCAAGGAGACGCAATTACAGGTGGTGGACGGACCTTTCAGAGGATCATGTCTACGACCTTACCGACGGCAGCAGACGCGAAAGAGAAGAATGGCTTAAGGAAGGATGGTCGGGATGATCAATATTGCACTGCCGACGGGCAGAATGTTGCAGGAATGTATCGGTATCCTCGATCAGCTGGGGCTCCCCTGCTCGGGATTGGCAAAACCTGGCAGGTCCCTTGTAATAACTGAAAAGAACTGCAGGTATCTGCTTGCAAAACCGATGGACGTTCCGGCTTATGTCCATTACGGGGCAGCCGACATGGCACTGGCAGGCAGCGATGTCCTGATGGAAAGGAACGTCCCCCTGGTGGAGATCGCCGATACAGGGGCGGGCAGGTGCAGGCTTGTTGTCGCAGGTCCGGAAAATGTATCGTCAAGGTTCTCACACCCCTGGTGCCGGATCAACGGTCTGAGGGTGGCGACAAAATACCCTAACCTGACTTCTTCCTACTTCTCATGCCAGGGCATCGGAATGGAAATCATCCATTTGCATGGTTCCGTAGAACTGGCACCTCTGCTGGGAATCAGCGACTGCATCCTCGATATTGTCCAGTCGGGGGAGACACTGAGGGCCAATGGCCTGACGGTGATAGAGGAAGTGGCCCAGGTCTCCATGAGAGTTGTAGCCAGCAGAAGATACACCCATCAGGGATGGGAGATGATATCCAGTATCATGAACAAACTTGGTCCGTGGAAAGGGAGGAGCTATCATGCCGGTTAAGTACGCCAGAAAAACCTCTGAGACGGAGGTCTCCGTATCTATTGGACCCTCCCCCGGAATTTCCCGGATCGAGACCCCTTCGGGCTTTTTTTCACACATGCTGGAACTGCTGGCTCATAATTCCGGATGGAGCCTGGACCTGGATGCAAAAGGGAGAGAGGGGGAAGATCTCCACCATATGGCGGAAGATGTCGGTATCGCCCTGGGCAGGGCCTTGTTGTCCTGGTACCCGGAATCACCCAGGGCCCGTTACGGGTGGTGTGCCATGCCAATGGACGGATCGCTGGTGCTTTTCTCCGCAGATCTCAGCGGAAGAGGGGGGAGTTATTTCAAGGGTTCCTTCCCCACGTCATCATGCGGGGGCTTCGACATGGAACTGATCCCCGAATTCTTTGCTGCCCTGGCACGCGAGGCCAGGATCACGATACACATCCGGATCATTGAAGCGGATAACTCCCACCACACGGCAGAAGCTGTCTTCAAGGCGGCGGGAAGAGTGCTTGCGCAGGCCATGTTACCCTCACAGACGGAGCCATCTTCGAAGGGGATATGGCCATGATAGGGATAATCGACTACGGGGCAGGAAACGTCGGGAACGTCAGGCGTGCACTTTCACAGATCAACAGGGAAAGCGTTATCCTGGATTCCGTTTACGGACTGTGCACAGGCCTTATTGAATGTCTTATCCTTCCCGGCGTAGGATCATTCCGCCCCGCTATGGAAAACCTGCATATCAGGGGCTGGGACCGATCCCTTTCTGAATGGATCTCCGATGACAGGCCTGTTCTTGGGATCTGCCTCGGAATGCAGCTCTTGTGCGAGGGAAGCGAAGAAGGGGGGTTCACAAAAGGCCTGGGAGTTTTCAGGGGAGCCGTTGGAAAGATACCAGGCCCTGTCAAACTTCCGCACGTAGGGTGGAACACCGTTAACTGGGTTAGTGACCGTCTCTGCCGGGAAGGGAGGATGGGGAAGGTTTCCCATTATTATTTTGTTCATTCCTACGCACTCCCGGCCTGCGCTGACACGGAAGGGACTTCATCCCTTGATGGCGAGATCTTTACATCAGTCGCGCGAAGGGGAAGGATCGTTGGTTTTCAGTTCCACCCTGAAAGAAGCGGATCGGTCGGTCTCGAACTTCTTTCACAGACACTTGAGGGAATGGGGGTCTAACCAATGGACCTTTTCCCCGCAATAGACCTGCAGAACGGGAAAGTGTGCCGACTCAAAAAAGGAAATTTTGATGAAAGCGTGACCTATCCCGTTGAGCCTGAAGAGGCCGCTTCCTCCTTTGCCGCTTCGGGTTTCAGGTTTCTCCACGTAGTGGACCTTGATGGAGCACGTACCGGTACCCCGGTCCACACCGGCATTATCCCGAAAGTGGCAAGTGCAGGTCTTCCTGTCCAGTACGGAGGAGGCCTGAGGGACCCGAACCAGATAGAACAGGTCCTTGATGCAGGGGCATTCAGGGCCATGGCAGGAAGCCTTCTTTTCTGTACAAACCCGGGACCGGTCGAACTTTTCCGCAGATTCGGGGAAAAGATCCTTCCCGCCGTCGATGTGAAGGCAGGAAAGGTCGCCCTTGGAGGCTGGACGGGCCAGTCGACCCACTCTCCATCTGAAGCGTTGAAGATCCTTGCCGGGGCCGGTTTTAATTCTTTTCTTGTGACCTCGGCGGAAAGGGACGGAACTCTCTCCGGACCGGACCTGGCCCTATACATGAATTTACTGGAAATATTTCCGAGAGTTTCTTTGATAGCTGCTGGAGGAATAGCAACAGTCGATGATATCTCCGAACTCTGCAGGATCGGGTGTTCCGGAGCGGTCCTGGGAAGATCTCTTTACGAGGGGACCATTGACCCGGGCAGAGCGCTTTCGGAGGCTTCAAAATGCTGACAAAAAGGATTATCCCATGCCTTGATGTTCAAGAAGGACGTGTCGTAAAGGGGGTTCGCTTCAGGGAACTCAGGGATGCCGGTGACCCCGCAGCCCTTGCGGAGCTGTACATGAAGGAAGGCGCCGATGAACTTGTGTTCCTGGACATAAGCGCATCTTCCGCGGGAAGGGGGACAATGCTGGAGTGGGTAGAAACAGTGGCGGACAGGCTTTTTATCCCATTCACAGTTGGAGGGGGAATTAGCAGCGCCGAGCAAGCGAGGGATATTGTTGCCCTGGGGGCGGACAAGATCTCCCTCAACACCTCTGCGGTCACCGAGCCAGGCCTTATCAGCCGGTGTGCAGCACTCCTGGGATCGCAGGCAGTTGTGCTCGCTGTCGATGCCAGAAGGAAAAGCAAGAGTTCATGGGAAGTAATGATAAAGGGAGGGTCAATTGAAACTGGCATTGATCTTCTCTCATGGGTGGAACATGCCTGTTCCCTCGGCTGCGGGGAGATCCTCCTCACCTCAATGGATTCCGACGGAACTCTGGACGGTTTCGATACGGAATGTATCGAGGCGGTCTCGTCATCTGTACCTGTGCCTGTCATAGCATCGGGAGGCGCAGGAAATACCCTGCACTTTCTGGAGGCTTTCCTGGCAGGAGCTGATGCAGCGCTCGCTGCTTCGGTCTTTCATTTCGGCACCATAAGGATCGGGGCCCTCAAAAAGGATCTTGATGCCTTATCAATTCCTGTAAGGATCCTGGAGGATGACTAGATGAACATTGAAGTGGACCTTATACGCTTCGACAATAACGGGCTTGTACCTGTGATAGTCCAGGACCATGATACGGGAGAGGTCCTTATGCTTGCCTGGGCTGACCACGAAGCTGTCGTAAAGACAACAGTGACGGGGGAGCTGTTCCTTTACAGCAGGTCCAGGAAGGAACTCTGGCACAAGGGTGCAACCAGCGGCAATACAATGAAGGTGGTTGAGATCCTCCGGGACTGCGACAGCGATGCCCTCCTCGCCTTTGTCAGACCTTCAGGTCCTGCTTGCCACACCGGCGCAGATAGCTGTTTTTCCGTACATTCGGAAAGGCATACTCGGGGGGGCGTTTTCCAGGGCAAACTCTGGCGGTACCTCAAAAAAAGGGTCAAGGATTCTCCTGAGGAAAGCTACACGGCTGGACTTCTTTCCCGGGGCCTGCGCAGGGTAGCGCAGAAAGTTGGCGAGGAAGGCGTAGAAACGGCTCTGGCAACAGCAACAGGCGACCGTGAGGCTTTTGTCCTGGAAGCAGCAGACCTGATGCTTCATACCATGGTCGCAGCTATTGCTTTGGACGTTGAGTTTTGCGAAATATGGGATGAACTGGAGACCCGCCACAAAAGGAAGACAGGCAAATGAAACAGCCGGAAGGGGAAGGTCTGGTTTTCGATGTGGATGGTGTGCTTATTGATACATCGAGATCTTTCTTCAGAGTCGTCTCCTCTGCCGTTGATATTTATTTAAGCCGTTTCCTGTCAGTTGACCTGCCTGAAAAGATCTTTGCCTTCGAGCACTACCGGAGGGCAAAGATGAATCCCATGTTCAACGACGATTATGATATAGCCTGGTTCTTCCTCTGCTGGGTCGCTTCCACCTCCGCGATACTTTGCGGGGAAAAGCCCCCGGACCAGGACGATTGGGGCAATGTATTGCATTCCTGCCTCGAAGACCCGGCTGTCTCCGGCGAGTCTATTTTCAAAAAGACAGCTGACAGGACAACAGTGAGGAAGATCTGCGAAGAACTGTATTTCGGGCATGACCTTTACCGCCTGCATAGCGGCCTTGTTCCAGAGTTTACGGCGAGCCTCGGAGCCTGGAATGACGAGAGACCCATTATCAACAGGAAATGGGATTGTTTTGGCCGACCAGTGGGTATCTACACCGGCAGAAGTGCCGCCGAGATGACCCTGGCCTTGAGGGTCCTGGGCTGGAATGGATTTCCAGAGGAATTCTGCGTCACGTCCGCGGACGGTATAAAAAAACCTTCGCCAGACGGACTTTTTATCCTTGAAAGGCTTATGGGAGTCTCGGAATTATTCTTCTTTGGCGATACGGAAAGCGATCGTGAGGCTTTTGAAGGATACGGGCGCGGAAGGTTCTTCCCCATCGGAGAGGTACTTTCAGACTGCCCCGGCTGGTTCCCGACAGTCAACGAGGCTTTGGCTGCCATAGGCCTCTGACCGCTTAATGGCGGCCTTCGGAACTCCTGATCACCTCTATTACCGCTTTGCCTTTGTCCGAGTTCAGATAATCCCAGGTACAATCGGGGACCATCATTCTTACAACGTCCCATCTGTTGTTCCTCAGCATTGACCTGACGGTCGAGGCCGAAACCACTTCTCCGCTCTCAAGTTGAAGCCTTGGGACCACCTCGAGAGCAATACCTCTTGGCGGAAGCACTTCCTGCATGGCTTCGTTATAGGCGCCGGTGACCGGGCAGTATGGTTCTGTACCGACGAATCTGACAGAAATGCCCAGTTCAGGAACGAAAAGGTCGGCAAATAGGGTCACATCCAGCCTGGCCTGGATAGAGGCCACCTTTTCCATGGAAGCGTCCTTCAGGAAATAGGAAGGGAAAGTAGCCGGCGAGACAGCGTAATCACCGCTTCTCACGACAGTGACATTGGAAAGATGGTCAGTTCCGCAGCGCACAAGATCGAACCTGTCGCTGAAGGGAAAGGAAGAAAGGTCAGCCTCTACCACTATCACGTATAGATGCGCGCATAGCGAGGCCGCCTTCTCTATCAGGTAAAGGTGCCCTCTGGTGAAGGGATTGCAGTTCACCACCACCCCGCCTATCCTTCCGCTAAAGTTCGTTCTGACACGGCACGAGGAAAGGTATTCCCTGAACTGGTTTATCCCTGGCTGCCCCATCTCCATAAGGACCGCATGGGGGTCAAAACGTACTACATCCCTGAAACCGAAACCGGAAAACCTGGCAGAGGCATCGGGTTTGGTGAAAACAAAAAAATGGGTCATGCCCCTGGCACGCCCCCATTCAACAAGTCTCGAGACAATTGATCCCGAAAGGCCGGCCTCTTGCCAGTCCGGGTCAACAGCCATCATCTTTATCACGTTCCTGTCAAGAGACCCCGTACCGATCATGGTTCCCTTTTCATCTTCGGCGATAACCGAAGCATCCGGTCTTCCCTCAAAGGACAGGGAAAACCTGTCCAGAAATTTCTGAATAACAGATATATCCGCGATACCCGGTTTTTCCACTGTCCTAAAAGAAATGCCAAACAAGGGGCATTCACTCCCGTTACTTGATCATGTAAAAGGATGTCTCAGCGCTTCCTTAACTCTTTTTTAAGGATCTTCCCAATACTTGATCTCGGCATCTCTTCAATGAACTCCACTATTCTCGGCACCTTGTAATGTGCAAGCTGTTCCCTGGAGAAGGAAATGACATCCCTTGAAGTTATTCCGGGTTCCCCGGATGGAATTATGTAGGCCTTGACTATCTCTCCACTTACAGGGTGTTCAACCCCTACGACCGCACACTCCCTTACTCCCGGCATCTGCTGTAGCACGGACTCTACCTCGGTGGGGTAAACGTTGAACCCCCCGACGATGATTATGTCTGTTACCCTGTCTATGATCTTGAGATAGCCTTCATCGTCGATCCTGACCACGTCACCGGTGTTGAACCAGTCATCCTTGAACTTTTCCCGGGTTATCTCCGAAGCCTTGAAGTAACCTCCAAATACCGATGGTCCCTTCAGCCAGAGGGTCCCTTCACTGTTCACAGGAAGGACGTTCCCGTCGGAGTCCCTGACTTCAACATCGTACCCTTCAAGCACTGTACCGACCGTGCCGAGTTTTCTTCTGGCAACGCCTTCATTCACGGCCACGACCGGGGAGGTCTCAGTAAGTCCGTACCCCTCAAGAACGGAGACTCCCAGCAGCTGTCTTGTCCTGGCGTCGAGCCTCTCCGGGAACCTGTCGCCGCCGGTAACGAGCAGTCTCAGGGACGTGGGAGGTTCCACTCCTCTTGCAATGGCTCCCAGCATAAGGGCTACCATTGTTGGAACGGCTATCATTACCGAAACTTCAGCGGCTTTGATGGCTTCTATGGTATTTTCGGGTGGCATGAACATGGGCATCAGGGCCTGCGGATATCCGCCGAGAAGCGGGAGAAGTCCGCTGGTCGTGAAGCCCAGGGTATGAAAATTGGGGAGAACATTTATGAAAATATCATCATCCACGAGGTCCTTGAAATGAGTTATGGATTTGGTTACGTTGTCCATAAGATTTGAATGAGAAATGGGAACTCCTTTGGGTGTCCCCGTAGTTCCGGAAGTATAGAAAAGAACTGCTATCTCAGGGTCTGAAACCTCGCAGGTACGGGATTGGAATGACGGCATTGGCCCATCGAGCGGGACGGGAACCGCTGGAACCCCTGAAGCCGAGATGCCTTCGGCGAGCTGATCCATCCCCTGAGGGACGAAGACTGCCGAAACGTCGGAGTGTTGAAGCACATCCATTGTCGAGGCCATTCCGGCCTGAAGGTTAAGGGGTGTAAGCGTCCCCCCGGCCTTCCAGACCGCGAGCATAAGAGCCAGGAACGCCGGACAGTTCGGCATAAGAGCGGCGATCCTGTTCCCTTCCCGGAACCCGCCCTCTTTCAGTCGGGTTTCGTATTGGGCCGCAAGGTCGGCAAGTACCTTCCTTGACCACCAGGCGCCTCTCCACCATACGGCACGTTCACCGTTGGATCTGTTGCACTGCGAAATGATCCTTTCTTCAAGCCGAACGTCCACGCTATTGTCCCTCCGAAAAAAAGAATTGATAACCCCGAGAGGGGAGAATATTCAGATCAGGTTACTGTATTGTACCCCTTTTTAACACATTGCGTCCCCTATATGGAAAGGGCGAGAAAAGCCTCCCATGCGGATGCGATCGAGAGAAGCTCCTCCGGGACATCGTAATGGGGGTTGTGAAGACCGAGCTCCCCGCCAGTGCCTATCAGCATGAAACAGGATGGAACTGACAGAGAATAAAAAGCAAAGTCTTCCCCTGAAAGTAGCGGCATGGCCAGTTCGGCCACACCTCCTTCCGGGGATGTGAAGAACTGCTCTCCGAGACTGAACACTACGTCAGTAAGATGGTCATCGTTCAAAAGGCTGGGGTAGTTCCTGGTATATTCAACTGTTGCGGTAGCCCTGTGGGCCCTGGCGATGAGGGGGATCATCTCCTCGATCCTGTTCTGGATGAAATCCCTGACCTGGGGATCCAGAACTCTGGCCGTTCCCCACATATGGGCACTTCCAGGAATGATATTGTATGCTTCACCTGTCTCGATCTGGCCGAAAGAGATAACCGCACTGGCATGGGGATCCTTTTCCCGGCTGATGATATCCTGTATGGAAATAAGGATATGAGCGGCTATGACCGTAGGGTCAACACCCTGGTGCGGGGAGGCGGCGTGAGATGTGATTCCGTTAACAGTGATGTGAATGCGGTCTGAAAAAGCTGTTACAGGTCCTTTCCTGGTTTTCATCTGGCCAAAAGGCACCTGAGGCCAGAAATGGATGCCCAGAACACCTTCAACAGGAAATTTCTCGAAGAATCCCGCATCTACGATCTTCTTTGCCCCGCCTCTCCCCTCCTCGGCAGGCTGAAAAAGAAAAATAACGGGCTTCCTGAGAAGAGAAGCCCGCTGAGAAAGGATCTTTGCTGTACCCAGAAGTGACGCTGTATGCGCATCATGACCGCAGGCATGCATGACACCCGGGAAACAAGACGCGAAAGGCAGGCCGCTCTCCTCTTCGATGGCAAGTGCATCTATATCTGCCCTGAGGGTAATGGCCCGGGCGTCAATATCTTCCCGAAGGATACCAATAACTGTTGTAGGTGCTCCAAAACCCCTTATGACCCGTATGCCGGGCATTCCCGAAAGAGCAGCAGCGATCCTTGAGGAGGTAACGGTCTCCTCGAAGGCCAGTTCAGGAAACTGGTGGAATTCCCTGCGCCAGGCTATGATCTCTCCCGCGCACTCCTCGGCTGACGATCTCAGCTCTTCGATCAGTTCTGGGTTAGCCTTATTGGGAACCATTCAGGTCCTCCATCCAGGGTGAATACGGATTGACCGCTGGTAACTGGTACCCGAAAATCGGATATGAGTTAGTGTATCATACTGTTATGCATTCAGGACATGTCATGAAATGAAGGAGGTCTTTTAATGACGGCACCATGGGTCTACATCAGCGACCTTTCCAGGCACGAGGACAGGGAGATAAGGCTTAAATGCTGGATGTACAACAAGCGCAGTTCAGGCAAGATCCATTTTCTACAGCTCCGCGACGGAACCGGCTTTATACAGGGTGTCGTGGTCAAGGGGGAGATCCCTGAGGACCAGTTCCTTTCTGCCAGGAACCTCTGGCTTGAAGCATCCCTTGAGGTCACCGGGACGGTCCGAAAGGATGAAAGGGCCCCTTCCGGCTTTGAGATAAGCGTTACCGGGATAGAGATCCTCCACAACCCCACCGAAGAGTACCCTATAGGGAAAAAGGACCACGGGATAGATTTCCTGCTGGACAACCGACACCTGTGGCTCAGGAGCGCAAGCCAGCTGGCCGTTATGAGAATACGCGAAAGGGTTATCTGGTCCGCGAGGGAGTACCTCCACAACAACGGGTTCCTTCTCCTTGACAGCCCGATCCTGACGGGATCCATCGGGGAGGGAGCCTCGGGTCTTTTCGAGGTCCCCTATTTTGACCTGGGCAACGCATATCTCGCACAGACAGGACAGCTCTATGCCGAAGCGGGCGCCGCTGCCTTCGGCAAGGTCTATACCTTCGGACCGACCTTCAGGGCTGAAAAATCCAAGACCAGAAGGCACCTGACCGAATTCTGGATGATAGAGCCTGAAGTCGCCTTTTATGACCATAAAGACAACATGGCCCTCCAGGAAAACCTGGTTTCCTACATCGTACAGCAGGTCCTTGAACACTGCGGGCAGGATCTCGCATCTATCGGAAGGGATACCGCACCCCTTGAAAGAGTGTTGTCACCCTTCCACCACATCACTTATGACGACGCGGTGACCCTGCTTCAGAAGCTGGGCAGTTCCATAGAGTACGGCACGGATTTCGGTGGAGATGACGAGACCATCCTGACGCAGCAGTTCGACAGGCCTCTGTTCGTGGAATGCTACCCAAAAAAGGTCAAGGCTTTCTACATGAAACAGCATCCCGACCGTGAAGACCTGGTCCTGTGTGACGACCTCCTTGCCCCGGAAGGCTACGGAGAGATCATCGGGGGATCCCAGAGGGAGGACTCGCTTGAACTCCTGATGGGTCGCATCCGGGAGGAGAAACTCCCTGAGAGCTCCTACGACTGGTATCTTGATCTCAGGAAATACGGCACTTTTGTTCACAGTGGTTTCGGAATGGGCATAGAGAGGGTGGTAGCGTGGGTCTGCGGACTCCCCCATATCAGGGAGACCATACCTTTTCCGAGGACAATTTACCGACTTAATCCATGACAGGAGTGAGAGCAGGAGATGGTACCAAACAGGTGGATCCCTTACAAGGATTTTGACGGAAGGCCAAATTACGAATCCAGGAACTGGCTTATAGGAAAGGGGGAGATCGGTGGCAAGGGGAAAGGGCTTTCATTCGCCTTCGATCACCTCCAGGGCTCCGACCTTGTGGAGGAAGTGAAGCTTCCTTCCGTTACATACGTTATTACTACCGAGCCCTTTCATGATTTTCTGGATGACAACAACCTGGACTGGATACACGACGAACCAGACCTGGAAAAGATCATTCTGGCTTTCTCCCAGGGGCGCATGAGGGAATCGTTCCTCAGCGACCTTGAAAGAGTGCTTCAATCGCTCTACGACACCCCACTCGCCATAAGGTCCAGCTCTCTCCTGGAGGATTCTCATCTTCTCTCATTTGCGGGGAAATATTTCACCACCTTCGCCGCCAACGTGTTCGACATGGAGTGGCGAAGGCGCGAACTATCCGATGGCATCAAGACCGTCTGGGCTTCACTCTACAACCATGCAGCCAGAGCCTACAGGGCAAAACACGGATTCACCGACAGGGACGAGGCCATGGCCGTCCTGGTGCAGCCCCTTATAGGCAGGGACCATGAGGGCCTTTACTACCCTGAACTTGCCGGAACGATCTTCTCAAGGGTCTACAGGCGCCCCTCCCCCAGGATCAACAAGGAGCAGGGGGTCATCCGTTTCTGCTTTGGCCTTGGGACCAGAACCGTGGACAGGTCTCTTGCAAGGGTGATCTACCTTTCACACCCCAACCTCAGGCCCGAAGGGAACCTGGCAAGGGAAGTCGTAAGATACAGCCAGAGCAGTTTCGACTACGTTGACCTGGAGTTCGGCGCTTTCGTGTCTGGGGATCTGAAGTCCCTCTTCCCCTTCGTGATGGAGCATCACAAGGCCGCGACTTCATTTATTGAACTTTTCGGAGACAATATCCTTTACTGGGCCGGATCAAAACCTATGATCCATACCACTCCCCTTTTTACTTTCGGCGACCTTCCAACAAGGTACCCTCATTTCCTTGAGACCGCGAAGAGGATCTCGAAGCACTTTGAAAAGGAGATGGGTATCCCTGTTGACATGGAATTCACCTATGAGACCCAGGAAAAAAAGATGACCCTTGTACAGTTGAGACCCCTCTCCTCCTACGAGGAAATGGCATCGGTCAAGATCCCACAAGTGCCCGAAGAAAAGATCCTTTTGAAAGGATCGAGAATGGTCAGCAACGGGATAGTGGAATCCACCCCCTATCTTGTCTATGTCGACCCCTTCAGGTACGGCAACCGGGACAATTACTTCAAGATCGCAAGGGCCCTGGGGAAGGTCAACGACCGTCTGAAGGGAACCAGGTACGTACTCATCGGACCCGGAAGGTGGGGCAGCGTCAATCCCGACCTTGGGGTTCCTGTGGATTACGCTGAACTATGCAACTGCGGATGTATGGTCGAGCTGGGGATCGTCGAGAAGCACTTCACGCCCGAGCTCTCCTACGGCACTCACTTTTTCCTTGACCTCGACGTTGACAACATACTTTACCTTCCGGTCTTCGCAGGAGAAAAGCCCGACATTTTCAACCGGGAATGGTTCGATAACACACCCTATGAAAAGGGCGCGGAAGAGGAGATCAGGGTCTACAAGGGTAATTTTTCGGTGTTCCTGAACGGAGAAACAGAAGAGGGAATTGTGATAGAGAACTAAAAGAAAAGGGAGGGGGCTAAGGCCCCCTCCCTTTTTCCCCTTGACTTACGGCCAGATGCCCCTGAAGCGCATGGCGAGGGTTATACGATCGACAGCTCGCACATAAGCCGCCTGTCTGAACGTAATTTTCTTCTCCTGCTTGATCTTCCAGATCTCCTGGAATGCTTTTGTCAGTTTCTTGTCAAGCTTCTGGTGGACCTCATCCTCCATCCAGTAGTCTCCCGTACGCCCCTGGATCCATTCAAAGCAGCTCACCGTGACTCCTCCGGAGTTGGCGAGCACATCCGGGACAACAAGGATCCCCTTGTCATTAAGTATGGCCTCCCCCTCGGGGGTAACAGGTCCGTTGGCAAGTTCCAGTACGACCTTGGCCTTAACCTTGTCTGCATTGTCCGCGTTTATTACACCCTCAAGGGCAGCAGGGATAAGGATATCCACTTCCATCTCAAGGATCTCTTCGTTCGTCATGGGGTCTGTCCCCTTAAGTCCCTTAATGGCGCCTGTCTCGCGCTTGAACCTGGAGACTTCGTCATAGGATAGCCCCTTGGGGTTGAGAGCTCCTCCACGGCTGTCTGTAACTGCCAGAACATTGAGACCCACGAGGTCGGCCAGTTTGTGGGCGTAACCTCCGACATTGCCATACCCCTGCACCGCAGCAGTAAGGGTCTTTCCCAGGAGCCCCATCTCTCGTAATGTTTCTCTGAGGACATACATCCCTCCTCGGGATGTTGCGTCTCCGCGCCCGAGAGAACCTCCGACCGCAACAGGTTTCCCGGTGAATACAGAAGGCTCGCTCCTGCCCTGGACTTTCTCGAAAGTATCCACGAACCAGGACATGACCTGCGGATTTGTGTAAACATCAGGTGCGGGTATATCGATGTCAGTCCCGACAAAACGGTTTATAGCCAAAGCATATCCACGGCTGAGCCTTTCAAGTTCTCCCTTGGAGAGTTCCTTCGCGTTGACAGAAACTCCTCCCTTGCCCCCCCCGTAAGGGAGGTCAGCCGTGGCGCACTTGATAGTCATCCATGAGGACAGGGCGACAACCTCATCCCTGTGAACGTGGGGATGGTAACGGACTCCACCCTTGTATGGGCCAAGGGCATTGTTGTGATGGCTCCTCCAGGCCTTGAGGACCTTTACGGCCCCGTCATCAAGCCTCAAAGGTATCGTAACCTCAAGAACCTCCCTGGGCTCCTTCAGGATCTCCAGGTACTCTGGCTCCGCACTTATATGCGGTGCCGCCTCCTCGAGCTGCTTTACGAACATCTCGTGCGGGTTGAGTTTTGCCATCTAGAATCCCCCTTCTACCGTTAATAGGTCCCACAGGATACATCCATGTGGGCAAAATTTTACTGCGCTAATAATCATAGCACTTATGGTTCACCGCACAAGTGAAAAATAAATGCCTGTTGCACAAAAAAATTAACCGGGGCCTCCCCAAAAAGGGGCTGCCCCGGCATAAAATTACGTATTCAAATGTAAAAAATATTGACTAGAGGAATACTCCCCGCATTCTGACTGCGTCGGCAACCCTGACAATGGCCGTCATGAAAGCTCCCCGGCGCATCTTGACCTTTCGCTCCTGGCTGAACTCCCACACTCTCTGGAAGTTCCCCTTCATTATATGAAGCAGCCTGGAGTTGTACTCCTCGCGGGTCCAGAAGTAGCCTCCAAGGTCCTGGGCCCATTCGAAATAGGACCCTATGACCCCGCCCGAATTGGCCAGGAAATCGGGGACTATTATTATACCCTTGGCATCAAGAATGGCATCGGCCTCCGGGGTCACTGGTCCGTTAGCGGCCTCTACGATATATTTTGCCTTGACCTTGTCGGCGTTCCCCTTGTTGACCGCTCCCTCCAGAGCTGCAGGAATGAACACATCCGTATCAAGGAAAAGAAGTTCCTCTGCATCGATCTTTTGCAGGCCGGGTTGTTTGAATCCGTCAAGAAGCTTCTGGGGGTGTTCGGAAACATGCTGGAAGGCCTTCTTTACATCAATGCCTTCCTTGCAGTAGTAGGCCCCGGTGATATCGCTGATGGCGATAACCTTTGCCCCGGCATCGACAAGGGTAAGGGCAGCGTACGTGCCCACGTTACCGAAACCCTGGATGGTAAAGGTCGTATCCCCGGGATCTTTTTCAAGAACCTTGAGAAGTTCAAGGGCACAGGTGGCGACACCCAGTCCGGTGGCTTCGGTTCGGCCCTGGGAACCCCAAAGGCTGATCGGTTTACCGGTAAATATTGCCGGCTCAAGACGGCCTCGCATCTTGCTGATGGTGTCCATGAACCACACCATCTCCTGCCCCCCGGTGTTGACGTCAGGCGCAGGTACATCGGTCCATGCCCCGACAACCGGCTCTATCCTTGCGGCAAAAGTCCTGGAGACACGCTCCTTCTCCGCTCTGGACATCTCCAGAGGGTTGCATTCGACACCGCCCTTTCCTCCGCCATAGGGGATGCCGGCGAGGGAGCATTTCCAGGTCATGAGCATTGCCAGGGCTTCGCATTCCTCAAGGCTTACGTCGGGGTGGAACCGAATGCCCCCCTTAGCCGGTCCGATAGAAGTCGAGTGCTGGACCCTGTAGCCGTTGAACACCCTGGTGCTGCCGTCGTCCATAACGACAGGGATCGAAACGTACGTTTTGCGCTCGGAATTGCCAAGTATCTCTACAAGACCATCCTCGAGCCCCAGTTCCTCGGCTGCCCCGTAAAAGTTCTTTAAAGCTGTATCAAGCAGCACGTTCTCGGAAGTTCTCCTACCCATACAAACCGCACCTCCATTTTCATGCTTATGACCCGGGGAACCCGGGTCATTGATCCTTTAACAGTTTTTCAGTTTCGATCTTTCGTTAATTTTTTCTGGCCAATCAAGTTATAACAATAACTATATGTGAAAAAAATCCCTTGTCAAGTGGTAAGTATTATGTATACCCTCATCCAGGATCAGTGAACTATCCCGCTATACTGTTTCAGAAAGACAGGGCGGGGACTGTCCCCACCCTGTCTTTTATCATGTTCCGGATATTCAGGATCCTTTATGTTTTGGATAATTTTAAATATTAAAAGAATTTACCTGTCCTGGCTATTGGATCCACGCTCAACCCTTTTATATCCACGGTTTACGATTGCTTTCCCCTCTCGTGACTCACGTCACCAGTTTTCATTCACGGTTCACGGTCTCTATCTTCCGCATCCCCCGCGACTTATCCCGGTAACGGACATAACTTCTACCTGGGATGACCAAAGGAAACCGGTCTGTTCTATTCTTACAACATCATCAAGAAACTCCATTCCTTCCGGTACCCAGACGGTGACCCCCTGTTCGCTGATCTTTACGAAACCTTCTTCTACGGGAGGTTTGCCGCTCTCGACGAGTGCGGCGTTACGGGCAGCTCAACCGCCTCCCAGTCTTGTCACTATTATGTGACCCTCTCCTCCGGTTGACTCCATCTTTTTTCTGGCCTTCTCGCTTATGTCCAGCTTCAGTTCCATTTTTGACATACCCGATCCCCCCATAGAGAAATACTTTCTAGATAGCGTGTTCATTATACCCCACGGTTGTATAAACGCCAACCCCTTCTGGTCAGGAAATCCATAAAGTCCCCAGGTGGAACAGCGAGAAACCTTTTTCCGGCAAGATGTTCCAGCGGTTCCCTTACCCCCCTGAACTCGATGCTCCTTGAATGAAGCATCGGCCTCTGGATCCCCAGGATCCTCATCTCTGCGTTGATCCGTTTGTCACCGTACTTGATGTCGCCTATGAGGGGATGCCCGATGGAAGCAAGGTGGACCCTGGCCTGATGTGGCCGCCCTGTGAGGAGTTCCACTGAAAGAAGGGAGACCGAGGCGTCACCCTCTACCCTCCTGAACCTGGTAAGCGCTTTCTGCCCCTTTTCCGGATCCACTTGTACAATATTATCCTCGCCTGACTTGTGCAGGGGTGAGTCTATCTCCCCTTCGAGAGGTGTCTGACCTGCAACTATCGCTAGGTATGTTTTTCCGACCCCCCCTTTTCGCCACGCTTCATGGAGGGTCCTTAGGGCAGTCCCGTTAAGCGCAAGAGCCAGGGCTCCAGAGGTATTCCGATCCAGCCTGTGGACCGGTGTCGGGAGGAATGAACTGTCCTTCCAGTCAAGCATAGCGGCTGTCCTCGATATTGCGCTCTCTCCTCCCCTTGAGTCGGGTTGGGAAAGCAGGTTCCAGGGCTTGTTGACAATGCAGACATCGTTGTCGGCATATATCACCTCTATATCAGATCCCCCCGGCATTCCCCGGACAGGGATCTGTCTCTCCTCCAGGATCACTTCGTCCTCCCAGGGTACTTCAACGGTGCTGCCTCCGGCAACATGGGCTGAGCATTCTACCTTCCTGCCCTCAACTCTTACCATCCCTTTGCGGAAAGCCCTCATCATCGCGCTAAGGGGAAGGTCGGGCCACTTTTTCCTGATGATCTTGTCTATCCTTCTTCCTTCGTCATGTTCAGATATCTTGAATGTCTGCCCCATTGCTACCCATCTCCCTTTTCAGTCAGGCCATGTCTCCAGAACCTTCTCCCCGCCGAGGGGTGATAATCTGATATGGAAGGTTCGCCGTTCCCGCTTTCCGGAAAGGCCTCCCAACAGTACATGATGAAATTCAGCTCATCGGAAGAGGATACCACCATGGCTTCAGGGGTCGCCGGAAGTACCGGGGAACCAAACTCCTTGCGCCCGTGATGGCTTACAAGAATATGGCCAATGGCGGTCTCGATCTCCTTGTCAAGTCCGTGCTCCCTCGCAAGACAGGAGAAGCGGGAAAAACCAAGGGCAATATGGTCTATGACCGTTCCCGGAACTGTCATTCCAGGAAAGGGGTCCAGTCTGTAAGAATCGATCTTCCCAAGGTCATGAAGAAGCCCTCCCGCCGTCACGATATCCAGGTCCATGTCTATTCCGGAGCTTTTATAGACTTCTGCGAGGGCCCTCGCACTTTTTGTCACGGCAAGAGTGTGCTCCAGAAGTCCGTGGACGTAAGCGTGGTGATGTGTTACAGCCGCCGGCAGTTCCCTGAATTTCTTCCATAGTTCTCCACTGAAAACATTTTCCAGAAACTCCCTGATCTCAGGTCTGCAGGAGGCCACCATCTCTCCGAATTCCCGTTCCATAAATTCTACCGGGACAGGCGATGACCGGATAAACCCGCTTATGGGAAATCTCTCCGGATCAAGAAGAAAAACCTCCGAGAACTGGAACTGCTGTTTCCCGCGGAATTCGGAGACCGTGCCCAGGGCTCCCACTGCAGCACCAAGGAATAGCCCTGAAATATCCGGTGAAGACGTATCTACTGGCGTTTTTTCACCGGTCCGGGCATCCCACCACTTCCCGTCGGACCAGACTTTGGCGTCAATAAAACCCTCGGAGTCGACTATCGACACTTCCCAGAAGGGTTTGTTGTTCTTATCAGCCCTTGGCTTGATCTGCTGAACTACTCCAAGTATCTTGAATTTGTCACCCGAATTGAGTCCTCTGAGATGTGAGCTGGTAAAAGTCTGTGTTTCGGCCAAATCTATCCCCCCAAAATGCGTTGATGGCTTGATCAGAAGTTAAACATGCAGGAAACAACGCCACTATTTTTTACCTTGAATGCGAGGGTTCAGGCACCGTATTTTGCCAGCCTCCCTGCGTGAGCCAGCATAAGGCCCATCAGCTTATACGCGTGCATGATCCCCATGCTCCCCCTTGCGCAGACCCTCTCGCCGAAAGCAGGGGCACCGTCCGGTCGCACATGGGGACTGGCCAGCAGGAAAGGTGAAGGATGCCAGGAATGAGCCCCAAGAACACTGGGGGTACTGTGGTCTCCTGTTACCACCAGAACATCGGGTTTGAGGAGAAGAACCTCCGGTACAAAACCGTCAACTCTTTCTATTACATCCCGTTTTGCATCGAAATCACCATCTTCGCCACGGCTGTCGGTGTATTTCACGTGGACGAAAAAATAATCGTAATGTTCCCAGCTGGATCTGAGGGTGTTGAAAAGCCCCTCTATTGTCCTTCCCGCTTCGACTACCTCCATCCCCACGATCCTTGCCAGACCTTTATACATCGGGTAGGTGGCAATAGCAGCCGAACGCATTTTATACAGATCAGGGAAAAGGGGTATCGCAGGTGTTCCCGAGAATCCCCTTAAAAGACAACCGTTGGCCTTTTTCTCATCAGCCAGGCACTCCCTGACTGTTTTCACAAAAGAGTTGATCACTCTTGCGGTCTTGTCCCCGGAGGGAGCAAGCGGTCGGGACCAGACCATGGGTTTGCCTTCAGCCTGGGGATCCGCATCGGAAACCCTGTCGTCAAGGCCATCACCTGAAAAAACTACGGCAAAACGGTGTTCAATACCCGCATACAAACGGACTTTCACACCTTCTATCCCGGTTATTGTTTCCCGGAGCCGGTCGACTATCCTGGAGCTTTCTACAGTCTCAATGCGGCCGGCGCGGCGGTCGATGATGATATCCCCATCGCCCCAGGTGCAGAAATTACCCCTGGCACAAACATCTCCCGGCAATACCTCCGCCCCGACTCCAATGGCTTCCAGTATCCCCCGGCCTATCAGGTACTTCCTTGGGTCATACCCGAAAAGGCCGAGATGGCCCGGCCCGCTTCCCGGGGTTATCCCCGTGTCGACCATCTCCAGAAGCCCGGTTTCTGACCGCGAAGCAAGAAGGTCAAGGTTCGGTGTTGACGCGGATTCAAGCTCGGTCATCCCATCGGGCGATGGTAGCCCGCCAAGTCCGTCCAGGACCAGCAGCACTATTTTCGTGTTGTTCTCTACCGAAAGACCTCTGAGCATTTCAAGATGATCCATGATCGGATCCCACCTCCAGGTTAACCCCGGTAAGATATGGATGGGGTTATTTGCCGGTTTGCAGTCCCTTATCCCATGCAGGTAATATAATAAGCCATTTTGCTGTTCCATTTCGCCTACTTCGGGACACAATATACATGCCGGATCGGAAAGGTGGTGGCAACTTTGCGCAAATTCTTGTTAGCAGTGATCATATCAGTTCTGTTGATCTCCATTTCACCCTTGTCTTCAAGGGCTTCGGTCCCTTCCGGGGTCGTTTCTGCTGTCTGGTCTGACCTTACCGGCGCTGCCGCGCTGACAGACGCGGGGCAGGTTAACATAGAGGAAAAGGACGAACCCAACGCATGGGTGTCTTTCAGCATGAACAAGTTCTCCATCCATGCCACCACCGGATTGCTGAAGAACCTGAAGGACAAGGACGAACTTGCGGGAGTGCTTGCTCACGAGATCGGACACATCAAGTTGGGACACTATGATGACACCTTAAAAAGGAACCTGGTATGGCTTCTCCTTTACAAGGCTCTGGGAGAAAAGAAACTCGGCGGTGTTGACGTTGTGGGGACCGGAATGGTACTTGCGGAAGCCGGGTTCAGCAGGGAACAGGAGATAGCGGCTGACGACTACGGTGTTGCACTGGCAGCCAAGGCCGGGTATGACCCGTGGGGTCTTTACAATGCTTTTCAGAGCATGCTCAAAGCCGGTTTCAAAACAGCGCCGAGCGGCTTTAACTCCCACCCTCCGACAGAGCGCAGGCTAGCCCATATAAAAGCCACTACAGAAAGAATAGCGGGAGGACCAAGGTAAATCCCGAAGAAAATGATATACAATAGGGGTAGGGTGATCTTGATCTCCCTGCCCTTTTCCTTTGATCATGGAGGTTGATGAAATGACAGATGAGCTTGAGCATCTTTTAAGCCTTGCTTCTAAAAATATCAGGCCCTCTCCCATCAGGGAGATGCTGCACATGGTAAGACAACCTGGCATGATCTCCTTCGCAGGGGGTATGCCGGATCCCGAAATATTTCCTGTCGAACAGTTTCAGGAGGCCGCTTCGGTCATCTCCAGAGAGGGTAAGGATATACTGCAATACGGGACGACAGAAGGATATCCCCCGCTTAAGGAGTTCATAGCCGAATGGACCATTCCCCGTATGGGCCGAAAGCTTACCCCTGAGGAGATCCTTATTACAACAGGCTCTTCGCAGATTATAGATCTTCTCTGCTGGGCTCTTGTCGACAGGGGCGACTACGTGATCTGCGAGGAACCGACCTTCCTGGGTGCCACAGGCACTATGTTCAATCACGGGGCCAGGTTCCTGACGGTGACTTGCGACGAGAACGGAATGCTGGTTGACAGCCTGCCAGGCATAATTGAGAAGGCCATTGCCGAAGGCGGAAAGATCAAATTCATTTACACCATTGTCAACTTTCATAACCCCCTGGGCTGCGACCTTTCTCTCGAAAGGAGGATCAAACTCCTGGAGATAGCCAAAAAATACGGGATCCTTATACTGGAGGACGACCCTTACGGTTATGTCCGCTTCGAAGGCGAGGAGATACCTTCGGTCTTTTCCCTTGACCGGGAAGGCCTTGTGCTCTATGCCTGCAGTTTCTCCAAGATACTGGCACCGGGAACCCGGGTTGGATGGTGTGCAGGCAGGGAGAACATTATCCGGAAAATGGCGATTTTCAAACAGGGGACGGACACCTGTACGAGCGTGGTCGTACAGGCTATGGTGTGGGAGTATTGCCGACTGGGGTACCTTGAGTCTTTCCTCCCGAAGATCATTAACCACTACAGGGATAAAAGGGACCAGATGGAAAAGGCTTTTCAGGCTTACCTCCCGGTCGATAAAGTTTCATGGCTCAAGCCTAAAGGCGGGTTCTTCTACTGGATGACTACCCCCGGGATCATGGCAGGCAAGCTTTTTGAAAAGGCGATAGAAAAAAAGATTGCCTTCGTGACGGGCAATGCTTTCTACCCCACAGGCTCAGGGGGGGAACATAATTTCAGAATGTGTTACACCTTCGCCTCTCCGGAAATGACCGATATTGGAATAAAAAGGCTTGGCGAGGCTATCCTTGAGTCCGAGTGAGAGCTGATCCCCAGGAAGAGCCGAGAAATCAAACTCTTAGGGAGGAGATCGAATTGAGCAAGGTTTGGGAAGGAAATTTCAGCAACAAGGCACTTGGCGTCCGAACTTCACCGATACGGGAGATGCTTGGGGTCATACGTCAGCCCGGGATGATATCTTTCGCTGGAGGCATGCCTGCCCCTGATGTTTTCCCGGTGGAGGAATTCTATAAAGGCGTCGACGTGCTTTTGCGCAACGGCTCTGACCTTTTGCAGTACGGAACCACAGAGGGGTATAACCCGCTGAAGGAATTCATCTCGGAATGGACCGCTCCCAGAATGGGCAGAAAGGTCTCCCTGGACGAAATGCTTCTCACCACTGGTTCACAGCAGGTGCTGGACCTCATGGGATGGGCAATGATAGACCCGGGGGACTTCATTATTTCCGAAGACCCATCATACCTGGCTGCCCTTAATGCCTTTCACAACCACGGAGCCAGATTCCTGGGCATCCCGACCGACGCCGAGGGCATGATGGTCGACTTGATCCCCGAACAGATCGAAAAGGCCAGATCCGAGGGAAAGAAAGTCAAGTTCATATACACGATCGTCAATTTTCAGAACCCGGCTGGTTGTACCCTGACCACAGAAAGAAGAAAGAAACTGGTCGAAATTTCCCACAGGTACAATATCCCGGTCTTCGAGGATGATCCTTACGGTTACGTAAGGTTCGACGGGGATCATCTACCCTCGATCTTTTCTCTTGACCCTGAAGGTGGGGTCATATATGCCGGTTCGTTCTCAAAGATCCTGGCACCCGGCACAAGGATCGGCTGGTGTTCTGGTCCCAAAGAGATAATCAGGAAAATGACGGTCTTCAAGCAGGCCATTGACCTCTGCTCCAGCCCAATAGCGCAGGCCCTCGTCTATGAATACTGCAGGATAGGGTACCTTGACAAACATCTTCCAAAAATCATCTCCAACTACAAAGCCAAAAGGGATGCCATGGAGGAGAGCTTCAGAAAACATCTGCCTTTGGAGGAGGTTTCCTGGGTAAAACCCGAAGGCGGTTTCTTCTACTGGATCAATATGCCTAACATTGACTCTGAAGCCCTCTTCAAGAAAGCTATCGAGAAGAAAGTGGCTTTCGTGGTAGGATCCCCGTTCTTTGCGAACGGAGGAGGTGAACATAACGCCCGGATCAACTACACCTTCTCAACCCCTGACGTCATCGATGAGGGCGTCAGGCGTCTCGGGGAGGCAATAAGGGAAATGCTTTGAAAGGCCGGGATCCCGGAAGGACATGGAGTCGCCTGATATCCCATGGAAGGGATCATCGCAGCAATATCGACAGCATGGGGAGAGTCTGGAATAGCCATAGTCCGCCTTTCTGGCGATGGCTGCCGGGATCTTGTGAACGGCATATTCAGGGGCAGGACCGATCTTTCGTCGACCCCGCCCCGTTTTATGAGGCACGGGTATATTGTCGATGAAAAGGGCATGGAACTTGACGAAGTGCTCGCTGTCTGGTTCAAAGGACCTTTCAGCTATACCGGCGAAGAAGCCGCTGAGATCCAATGCCACGGAGGAACTGTTGCAGCAAGAAAGTGTCTGGACCTGTGCTTGTCTTTGGGAGCTAGAATGGCCTGTCCTGGTGAATTCACTCAAAGAGCCTTTTTGAACGGCAGGCTGGACCTTATCCAGGCAGAATCGGTACTTGGCATTATCCGCTCCCGATCAGACCGCTCCCTTCAGGCAGCAGCAAAATGCCTCAGGGGCTCACTCTCCACCAAAGTTGCAGAGATCCATGAGGAAATGCTTGAACTATCCGCCTTCGGGGAAGCCAGCCTTGATCACCCCGATGAGGACATACCGCCCCTGGATCCTCGATCGATGGGAGAAAGGCTTTCCGGGATAAGTGAAATGATCAGGCTTCTGCTATCATCAGCCCGTTCCGGCCGTTTCCTTCGGGAAGGCATAAAAGTTGCCCTGTCGGGAAAACCCAACGTAGGAAAATCCTCGCTCATGAACGCCTTTCTCCAGGAATCCAGATCGATCGTGACCTCTATGCCGGGTACTACCAGGGATGTTATAGAAGAAGTCATATCCCACAAGGGGGTACCCTTGAGACTTGTGGATACGGCAGGATTGAGAGCACCAAGGGACGAAGCCGAAGAGGAAGGCGTAAAACGTGCGCTGGATGCGATCCGTGAGTCCGATATAAGGGTCTGGGTCATTGACGGGAGCCTACCCCTTTCTGAGGAAGACCGTGAAATAGCCAAAACTCTCATGGATCCCTGTTGCGTGGTCGCAATAAACAAATCCGACCTTCCCCTGGTTGTCTCTGAAAGATCCGTGGAAGACATCCTCCCCGGGACACCGGTACGGGTAATATCAGCTTTCTGCGGTCAGGGCATTGAGGAGCTCAAAGACCAGATAGTCCTTGCAGTAGCCGGAAGGACTTCTCTGGACGAAGACCTGAACACCACAGAGCGCCAGGTGGAAGAACTTGGGAAAGCCATGGATCTGACTATATCCGCGATGGATGCGCTTTCATCCGGCGCTGGCCTCGATGCAGTCCTTGAGGTCATACGGGAAGCCCGTGAGTGCATTTCAAGGATACTTGGCATCTCGACAGACGAATCCCTTATGGAAAGCGTCTTTTCCAACTTCTGTATCGGCAAATAGATCTACGGCGAGAAAGGGGGAATAAGCATGCCTATAGTACAGGTACACCTTCTTGAGGGTCGTTCGAACGAGCAAAAGAAGAGACTTGTGGCAGAAATGACCGCTTCAGTTTGCTCGGCTCTGGGTGTAGATCCGGAACAGGTCAGAATAATACTTTCCGAGATGAGTAAACAGGATTACGCAGTTGCGGGGAAGCTGTTCTCAGAAAAGTAACCTTGCTGACCGCTTTTCCAGCGGGTCAGTCCCTCCAGCGCCGGTGCATCCATAACCATTGCTCCGGCGCTCTTTTGATTATTCCCTCTGTCCACCGGTTAGCCGCTTTCGTCATATAGAGGATCATGGTCTCCCGGCTTCCGCTGGAAGGGATATCTATTGGTGGACCTATCTCTATCCTGTATCTGAAGGAGCCAAGCCTGAAAGCGACTACCGGGATCAGCGGGACCTCTGCCAAAAGGGCAAACCCCGCAGGTCCTCCAGCCGTACCGCAGTTCTTTCCGAAAAAGGGCAGATAAAGGGCTCCTCTTCCGCCCCAGTTCTGATCTCCGGCAAGGACAACCATATCGCCTTCCTTTAGCCTTTTGACAGGTTCTCTCAGCATGAATTGCTTGGGTATTGGTTTTCCGCCTATGTTTTTACGGTAACTGTTGATAAGGTCGGCAAGGTCCTCATCCTTGGGATTCTGTATGACCCCGGATACAGGGTAGCCTTTCTGTGCTAGCCATGCCGCCATGAGTTCCCAACTGCCGAAGTGAGACATTAGCAGCACGGCACCCTTGCCTTTGTCCTGCTGATCTTGCAGCCACTTCTCCCCGCTTGTTTCAACGAACCAGTTCAGGACCTGAGATGGGTCATTCTGGACCACCAGGTATTCTGCGAGAACAGCAGCAAAATGCCTGTAAACCCTGGAGAGCGTCTTTTCCCTCCAGGAAAGTGTGGAATCGGGAAATGCGATCCCAAGATTGGAAAGAGCTACAGAGCGCCTGGGCCTGATGATTCTGAGGGCGGCATAGACCACCGTGGTCACCAGATCCGACCTCCAGCCCGGATTTATCCACTTTCTTAGTGCCTCCAGGGCAGATGACTGGAGAGACATGCTCTGCGCTACGCCCTTGAAGCAGCGAAAAAGCGCTTTTTACCGAGCCTGAAGAAAATATGCCGGCCTTCCAGCAGGTCCGCAGCCAACACCTGGTCATCGACGCCCAGGCGCCTGCCATTCAGGTAAACGCCGCCTCCCTGGACAAGTCTTCTTGCCTCGCTCTTGCTGGAACATGCGCCAGAGGCTGCAAGAATGTCGATTGCCGATGGGATCGCGCTTTCAGGAAAGGTCCCGGTGGGGACTTCTGCCATAAGTATCCTTAGCATTTCCGGGTTAAGATCCGAGGGTTCGAAACCCTCTCCGAAAAGGATACCGCTTGCCCTTTCGGCCGCAGCGGAAGCATCCTCTCCGTGAAGACGTGAGGTTACCTCCCTTGCAAGCCTTCTCTGGGCTTCCCTCTTTTCAGGGTGCTTTGCGTGGTCATCCATTAACCCGGATATCTCTTCCATGGGAAGAAATGTGAAAAGTTTCAGAAGCTTTTCGACATCCCTGTCATCCGAATTTATCCAGAACTGGAAAAACCTGTAGGTCGAAGTCCTTTCAGGGGAAAGCCAAACCGTACCCCCTTCTGTTTTTCCAAATTTCTGGCCCGATGCGCTTAAAAGGAGAGGGTAGGTGATCCCGTAAGCCTGACCTCCTGCCTTTTTCCTGATAAGGTCTATCCCCGCTATTATGTTGCCCTGTTGATCGTTGCCCCCCATCTGCAGTTTACAGCCTATGGTCTCGAACAAGTGGCAGAAATCAAAGGCCTGCAGCAGCATGTAGGAAAATTCCGTATAAGATATTGATTTCTCAGGGTCTTCAAGACGGCTTTTGACATACTCACGTCCAATCATGTAATTGACGCTGAAATGCTTCCCCGTGTCTCGTAAGAACTCAAGCAGGGACTGTTCGCCAAGCCAGTCGTAGTTGTTGATTATCATCGCGGAATTCTCCCCGCAGTCGAAATCAAGGAACTGACCGAGCTGTTCCTTGACATTAACCAGGTTCTTCTGAACCTGTTCAATGGTGAGAAGATTCCTTTCCTTGCTTTTGCCTGATGGATCGCCGATCAATCCCGTGCCCATTCCGGCAATTGCAATGGGCCGGTGCCCGTATCTCTGCATCCACGCAAGACCCATCATGGGGATCAGGTGCCCCACGTGGAGGCTGTCTGCCGTAGGGTCAAAACCGATATAGCCGGTTACCATCTCTTTTTCGAAAAGATCTGAAAGCTCCTCCGGGTGACTGCACCACTCAACGCAGCCACGTTGCATCATGACGGCAAGGGGGTTTCCCTGCATTGCTATTCCTCCTCGTACTGTTCCCTGGTTCCAGAAACTTATTTTTTAACCGGGGAGGCACCTTTCCAGCTTCCCCTGCCTGATCCGATATCATGCATCACCAGTGTGATCTGGCCCATTGACCTGAGTTCCTCTATCATGGCCAGGATCTCTTCCGGGTCAGGTGTACCCTTTACTCCCAACCTGTCAGCTATGTTGTTGATCTTGGAAAGATCTTCAAGAACTTCTGCCGCTTTTGGAAAATCCGCGTAAAGCCACATAAGAGCCTTGCCGTCTCCCATAGGAACCACATCCTGTATCCTCCGGGGTTTGCCCAGGGAGCTGTCGGACATCACCCCGGCAATAGCAAGGTCATCCCGGGCAGCCGCTATCATGGTAAAGGGTATGGTCATCTTCCCTCCGTGGGTAAAACCGCTGACCACCTTGGGCATGAATGCAAGACTTGCCCATTTATTGCTCCATAACGCATCTATCCACCTGGTACCCTTATCCCCGCGTGAGGGAAGCTGAAACAGGAAACCGGGAAGGCTGAAGAGGAAGACCCTGCTCTGTCCCCCGATGGTACCTATTACCGGTCCTTCAAGGAGTTCAGCGATCGACTCCCTGTCGATGCCTGCGTCTTCCATCCAGCCCGGGATTGAGACTTCCCCTTGAACGACCTCCTCAAACCCTTCTGGCAGGGATATTCCAGCGGCGAGGACAAGAGGGTCCGGTAAATAGACCGGTTCAGACCACGAACGGGGTTCCATGCGGTTTTTGATCCGCTCTGGCAGCCATTCCTTCAGCCCTTCGATCCTCCATGCTATCTCTCCATTTTCGACATTGCTGTTCCACGCCAATTCGGCGGACACGGGTGAATCCGGAGCGGCTATTCCCCGCAGGGATGCCGCCTGGGCAAACAACTTACCGTCAAAGAGGACAAGGTGGGCCGGCCAGGATCTCTCCACTGACAAAGAAACCTCAAACCGGTCGATCTTGCCCTCAAGTGCCTCCTGCATTCTGTCAAGGCCATCCGGAGAGTGGGAAGCAAGTAGCATCCCTCTTTCCGTTCTGAGAAAAAGAACAAGGCGACCTCTCCCTGCTGTCAGACGAAGAACCCCATCCCTCTCGGACGGCCCCATTGCAAGACCCCTGGAAAGTTCCAGCCATGCAGGGGGGATCCTTCCACTGCTAATGTCCATCATAAGGTTTTCCGGAAGAAGGAAGACCCCGTAAAATACGGGTTCGTTTTTGTCCCATGCAGCAAGGACGTAGGACCCGTCGGCAAGGCCGAGTACAGGCAGAAGATCGTTCAAGGCTTCCACCACGGGACGGGCACTCTCTTCAGCTTCCTCGATCAGTTTTTCGGGGAGAACAGGTTCTATCTGTCCTGCTCCAGCCGCGAGGAAAACGCGGGGGGCATCCATATCTATTGCCGGGATGGCCATTACCGGCTCCATTTCCATCTTTTCGGGGACCTTTCCGAAGAAAAAGACCGCTCCGGCGATAATTCCCGCAGCAAGAAGGACGGAAAACCAGAAGAACAGTCCCTTACGCATCTTCATCCCTCCTCTTGAATCGGTTTTTCATATCCCATATCAACCTGTAGACTGGAGGAATAAGAAAGATAGCCATTGTTCCTCCCGCAAGAAGCCCTCCTATAAGGACTATGGCCAGCGGGGCACGGTACTGGCCGCCCTCCCCCAAACCCATTGCAAGGGGCAGCATAGCTACCAGGGTCGTTACATCCGCCATTATTATCGGCCTGAACCTGACCCGGCAGGCCTCGATTACCGCTTCGGCCGCCTCATGCCCCTTCTTTCTTACCACCTCAGCGTAATCTACTACAACGATAGCGTTATTTACGACCAGGCCAACTATCATCACAAGCCCCAGCAGTCCATATACTGAAAGCGATGTCCCGGTTATAAGGAGCGTGGGGATAACGCCTATGATGGAAAGGGGTATGGTAAGCATTATCACGAAAGAAAACAGGTAGGATTCCAGGATACCCGCGATCATAAGGAAAGTGAGGGTAATAGCCATTCCGAAGGCGATAAGCATTCTCCGGAAGTTTTCCTGGATATTCTGCATCTCTCCCTCTATGATGAACCTGTAGCCGGGAGGAAGCTGTATCTCTTCCATCCTGGGACTAATGTCCCTGAAGACCTCTCCTACCGTCCTTCCGGAAACGTCAGCCTGAACGCTGACCTTTCTCTGGCGATCCACCCTGTATATCGCCGTAGGTGAGGGTTCATAGGAGATCCTTGCCAATTCTCCGACCGGGACAAAACCCTTCGGGGTCCACATGGGTAGCCCCGGGATCATTACGGGCGACTCGACCCACCTCTCGGACAGCCTGACCAGGATGTCGTACTCGTAACCTCGCTCACGGAAGACGCCTGCATCTAAACCACTCAGATAACCCCTGAGTTCTTCGGCAACCTCGGAAAGGGTAACCCCCATTGACGTGATCTTGTAATGATCGGGAGTCAGTTTAAGGTCGAACCTGCCGACCTTCCAGTCGGTATCCAGGTCAGCCAGACCGGGAATATCCCTGATCTTCTCGATAAGTTTTTTGGATATTCCGTCGAGGACATCCAGGTCAGGGCCGCTTATGGTGATCTGCACTGGACTGCTCCTGCCACCTCCGCCCTGACCCGAGGCAACGTTAACCGTCAGGTTCGTGTCGGGAAGCCCGGCGAACTCACTTCTGAGTTCGGAAGCTATGGCAAAGGCGCTTTTTCTCTCGCTTGCGTCAACGAGGTAGACCCTTATGGTTCCGCTGTTAACGCCAGAAAGCCTTCCGCCCCCTATTGTGGCGCTCATTGACTTAACGTAAGGCTGGTCCTGCAGGAATCTCTCGACCTTCTTGATCTCCTTGTCGGTGGCATCGATAGAAGCGGTGCTTGAAAGATCCAGGTTGACCCTGATGACCCCTTCGTCAACCCTTGGGAAGAACTCGAAGCCTACCCGCGGTACAAGCAGGAGGGATCCCCCGAAAAGGATCCCGAAAAAAACCAGGGTGATCCATGGGTGCCTTACCGCTTTTTCAACGTAGACGTGGTGAAAGATCTCCAACTCGCGGTAGAACCATTGCCACCATCCGGTAGCCCTCTTGGCAAGGGAGGAGACGTGTATGGAACCGCCTCCGAGCCTTGACGCAGCCATGGGTGTTACCGTAAAAGCGCCCCAGAGCGAGAAAAGGGT
Organism: Synergistaceae bacterium UBA4066; assembly: GCA_002383685.1. Lineage (GTDB taxonomy): Bacteria > Synergistota > Synergistia > Synergistales > Thermovirgaceae > UBA4066. The sequence goes on from DFZC01000016.1 coordinate 47,480, forward strand.
GGAAAACACGACGGTCAGGGCAAACTGGTTGAAGAATTGGCCCACGATCCCCCCCATAAAGGCTATCGGGATAAAGACCCCGAGGTTCGTTGCAGTCGTTGAGAGAACAGCAAGCGATATCTCTCTGGTCCCCTCCTCCGCGGCTGTAAGGGGATCCATCCCCAGTTCCCTGTACCTGTATATGTTCTCGAGGACCAGGATGGCGTTGTTGACCAGAACTCCGACGGATATTGCCAGCCCAAGCGTGCTCATGACGTTCAGCGTGTAATCAAAGAAGAACATGGGTATGAACGTCGCGATAATTGATGTCGGCATCGATATGGCCACAGCCAGCGTCGAACCGAACTGCCTCAGGAAGAGGAATATGAAAAGTGCCGTCAGGAGAGTACCTATGATCATGTCCCTTATAACGTTCTTGACGGACTTTTCAACAAATTCGCTGGAATCGTAGACCACTTCAAGTTCTATGCTTCCGGCCAGACCCGGTGATATCTCCTTGAGCTCCGCCAACACATCCCGGGATACCCTGACTATGTTGGCATTAGGGCGTGCTGTAAGTTCCAGCAGGATGGAGTCACGACCGTCAAATCTGGCCCTGTTCCTTTCCTCGGCAAGCCCGTCGACAATATTGACGACGTTGCCCAGCATGACTACCCTTCCATTGCCAACAGGTATCCCGATGTCGGCAAATTCGCCCGGGGTGAAAGGTTCACCAACGATCCTGACCGAGGTCTCCTTGTCTCCCAGGGTTATGCTCCCCGATGGCGAATTGAAGTTGGAAGCCTTTACAAGGGCTGCCAACCTTGTCAGGCTCAAATTGTATGCCCTTAGCCCGGAAGGATCCGCGTCAAGGTGGATCTCCCGGACTCTCCCGCCCCTGATATCGACGCTGGCCATCCCGATGATCTGGGTAAGACGCTTGGCAACTTGTTCCTCCACGATGTCTCTGGCCTGATAGGAAGGCAGGCTTGTCTTTGCGACAAGGATCATGAACGGCAGAGCGTTAATATCGATCTTGTCGACAACGGGTTCGTCCGCATCGTCAGGGAGCGTGGAAGTTATGGCCTTTACGCGCGTGGATATGTCAAGGGTCGCCTGGGTGACATCCACCTCATATTCCAGCACTGCGACGACAAAACCAGTTCCATCAAGAGCATAGCCGTTGATCTCCTTTACCCCTTCGACAGAGGCAATGGCATCCTCGACAGGCTGTACTATAAGCCTCTCCACCTCAAGAGGACCGGCCCCGCGATACTGGACCCTGACAAGGACCACAGGCACGTCTACACTGGGGAGGAGCGCCACGCCAAGCTGGTAAAAGGCGAAAAACCCCAGGAGAACAAGGATGGTCATAATGACCGTTGTGAGAACCGGCCTCCTGACTGAGTTCCCGATCAGGTTCATCTATCAGTTCTCCTGGATCCAGACCCTGGCATTCGGGAACATCCTGTCGGAGCCTTTGACAACGATCTTTTCGCCGGGATCAACCCCTGATAATATCCTGACCTTACCGTCAAAAGTTCCGCCCGTTATGACATCTCTTTCCACGGCAAGTCCTTCGGACACCACATATATCACTGTCCTCTCGCCACCTATCTGTTTCAAAGCCTCATAGGGGACAATTACCGCGTCGGCTATGTCCTCGTCCTGAACGATCGCTTCGACTGTCTGGCCCGGGATCAGACCGGAATCCGGAGGAAGGGCAAGCACAAGGCTGAAAAGCCCGGTAGAGGCGTCGGCTACGGGATCGACCCTCCTGATGTCTGCGTCCACCAGCCCGTTTGATGTCCTGACCCGTGCGGGCATGCCTCTGGTAACCTTGAGAATATCCTGGGGAGATACATCAAGGACAGCATCCAGAAGATCGAGGTTTGCGACGGTAAAAATGACCTGGCCAGGTGAAACAAGGTTTCCCTTCTCAACAAACCGGCCAGTGACAACCCCGTCAACAGGTGAAGTTATGGTCATCCTTGAAAAGGCTGTTCGGAGGTCATTAAGCCCGGCACGTGCGTTCTTGACCGCGGTGAGGGCAGATTCGACCTCCTGGGAACTCGCTCCCCCCGCAGCCTGGAGGGACTGGAGACGCCTGTACCTGTTCTCCATTTCCGCAGTTAAAGATTCCTGGGCATAAAGTTTCTCACGGGCTATCCTTGTATCGAGAGAAGCAAGGACCTGACCCCTGCTTACTGCATCGCCAACTTCCACCAGAACGGATTCGACATACTCCTGTCGCTCGGCTGCCAGCCTGACTTCAGAGGAGGCCTGGGTTCTGCCGAAAAAAGTTATCCAGTGTTCCCAACGGGTCAGCGCTACAGTGTGGACTGTAACGGGAATCCCTTCCCTGGAGCGGATAGCGGCCACGCTTGCCGGGGCCTGTGGAGCCGGTTTCATAAATATGCGCCAGGCCCCAAAGGCCAGGATAGCAAGAAGGAGTACTCCCCACAACCACCTGTAGGACCTGTTTTTCATAGCCATATTATTCCTCCACGGGGAGATTACCCTCTGCAGCAGCAAGCGACGCTTCAGCCACCAGAAGGCCCCTCCTAGCGTCTATAAGAGAAGCAAGAGAACCGGCAAAGCGTGTCTGGGCATCCAGAACCTCAATCTGGTTGGCCAGACCTTCCCTGTACCTGAGAAGAACTATTTCCCTCTCCCTGGAGACAAGGTCGAATCTTGACTGTTCCGCTTCGTATCCCTTTTGAGCTGCGACATAATCCTCCCAGGCGGAAAAAAGGGCCATCATCACATCGGCTTTTGCGGCCCCGAGCTCTGCCTGAGAAGCTTCGAGCCCGGCCCTGGCCCTTTCAGCGGTCCACCTGGCCTGCCCGCCGTCGATCACGGGGATCGTCAGTGTAGCCCTTGCCCACCATTCGTCCTGGGTATACTGCTGGGCTGCAGCGCCATCGGTTATCAGCGTTCTGGTCGCCGAGAGGCCAAGTGTCGGCAAAGAGATCATTTCAGCGACGCGCAGAAGGGCCTGTGCCCGGTCTCTTGCCCAGGTCGCCTTCAAAACCAGGGGATGTTCGCTGACCACGTTTGCAAAATCAGGGGGGACCTGTCTGATCACGACAGGTTCGGTGATGTCAAAAAGACCTTCCGCCGGCCGTATCTCCATCCATCCCGCCAGCCCTTTAAGCATTGCTTCGAACCCTGACCTGTTCGCTTCTCTAAGCGCAAGATAGTGATGTGCTTCGGCCAGGGCACTTTCGGCCCTCATTACATCAAGTTCCGGTACCATGCCCTGTTCGAAACGAAGCTTCGCATCCTCCAGGAAAGCCTCACGTTTGACTATCTCCTCCCGGGCGGCCTTTACTGAAGCCTCTCCTGCGGCGGCACCCCAGAATGCCATTGCAGTGTTCCGGTACAAACTCAGGATGGCGGCGTCAAAAAACATCTCAGCCTCCCTGAGTCCTGCCGTCTCAGCTTCAATGGAGGCCTTTTCCCTGTCAAAGAGGCTGGTATTGTAGGAGAAGGTCATACCGGCGCTGGAGGAAGACCGCCCACCCTCATCTTTTGTTGAAGTCCCGGAAAGACCGGCTGTCACCTTTGTCGGGACCGCTGACAATTTCAGGGAAGCATGAGCAGCATTAATGGACTGCCTGGCGGAGTCCAGCCCCGGGTTATTCTCCAGGATAAGGGCCCAGGCCTGCTTCCAGCTGAGTTCCCCGACATCGGCTTCTGCGGAGCATGGGAGGATCGCAACAGTTACCCAGGTCACCAGAAACATTGCGGCAAACAACACGCCGGATCCACATTTACGCATAAACCTATCACCGCCATAATTCTAAAAAAGGATACGCCGCATTCTAGCACAAGTGGTTATACTTTGGCCCCGCAATAATCAGGACCTCTTACCGTCTTTCTGCTTGCTGCCTTTTTTCTTCCCAAGCGTCTCAAGGAGTGTCCTTGCGGAGACCGCGAGGTTTACCGCTTCTTCCTCTGGGATCCCTACCCCATCCTCCCTGAGGTCCGTTGCGAGGGACACTATCTCGCAAAGAAGGCTTTCCATCCTGCCTAACCCCCTGCATGGGGCTTCGGACAATACGGACACCCTTTCCGGCACCTTTGTTTCGGCAACGAACTTTTCCCTGGCCTTGACAAGATTGTATTCCTTCCCGGCTGACGGCACCAAAGATCTTATGCCATTCTCCTCGAACGTCCTTGAAAGCCCCTGCGCGGATTCCAGCTCTCCGTGGGTAATAAAAAACAGGGGATCTGTCCTGAACTGTTTCGCCCAGGCAAGAAGGTCCCTCCTGTCGGCATGGGCGGAGAAACCGTTGATCGTGTGCAGTTTGGCCTTGACGTTGACTTCCTCTCCAGCCACCCTTACTGTCTTTTCGCCCTCTACCAGCCTTCTTCCCAGGGTACCCTTTGCCTGGTAGCCCACAAAAACCACATCGGTGGTCTCCCTGAAGAGGTTGTTCTTGAGATGGTGAACGATCCTTCCGCCGTTGCACATGCCGCTGCCAGCAAGAACCACTGCCTCACCTATCTCGTTGATCTTTTTGGACTCCTCTACATCTGACACCACCTGGAGGTTTTCAGGTGCAAAGGGGTCGCTGCCCTCACGGATCTGGGACTGTATCTCCGAAGACAGAAGTGAGAGGTACGAATTATAAACATCGGTCGCCTTCTGGCCCATTGGGGAGTCGAAGAATATCGGGATACCGGGTGGCAGGATGCCCTCTTTCTGCATAAGCATAAGTTCGTAAAGGACCCTCTGGGCACGATCTACAACAAAAGTAGGAATAAGGACCTTACCATGGTCCTTTATCATCTCCTTCATGGCAACCCGGAACTCCTCACGGCTTTCTTCGTTCGTCTTGTGTTCACGGTCGCCGTATGTTGATTCGATCACCACGTAATCGGCGTCCTCTATCACGGAAGGGGTCCTTTCCATTACAGTGTTCTGCGGACCCAGGTCTCCGGAGAAGACCAGCTTGATATCTTCGCCATCCGCATTGCCCCATATTTCAAGGTTCGCGCTTCCAAGGATGTGTCCCGCGTCGCGAAAGCGCACCCTGATACCGGGAACTGGCTCCATGACTTCGTCGTAGGCCACCGGAACGAGCATTCCGATAGCTTTCTCCACGTCTTCCTCTGTATAAAGCGGCTCTTCAGGGGGTAGGCCTTTCCTCCTGTTCTTCCTCGATCTCCATTCAGCATCCTCTTTCTGTATCTTTGCGGAGTCCCTCCAGAGAACATCCGTCAGTTCCACCGTCGGGGCTGTCGCTATAACCTTGCCGCTGAAACCAGTTTTCACAAGGAACGGGACCCTTCCCGTGTGGTCCAGGTGGGCGTGGGTGATCAAAATCGCATCAATTGTTGTAGGGTCAAAGTCAAGCGGTTCGCTGTTCTTTTCTTCACTTTTACCCTGGTAAAGCCCGCAATCGATCATTATCCTTGACTTGCCTGTCTCAAGGATATAGTTGGAACCGGTCACTTCTTCTGCTGCGCCAAGTATTCTCAACCTCATGTGTCTGCCCCTGGGGGCTCCCCCCTTTCGGATATTCTTCCAATTACTTTCATTCTATACTAGAATCTCATGACGGGGTCGAGCTGATGGTCACGATCCCCAAATTCAGATAGGGGGTTTTTCCCATGGATCCCATCGGGGCACTCCTGATATTCGGGGCCCGGCTTCTTGACGTTTCCCTCGGCACTTTCAGGATCCTTCTCCTCGTCAGAGGCAGGAAATTCCATGCTAGCCTGACCGCGTTCTTTGAATCAGCAGTCTACATTGTAGCTCTTGGCTACGTTCTCAAGGAAGGTATCACTGGGCCCCTGCAGCTTCTGGCCTATGCCGGAGGATTCGGCGTAGGAAGCTATCTTGGAGCCTCCCTGGAAGAACGTATACTCAGCTCCTTCGTTCTGGTAGAGGTTGTCGGCCCGGTAACCGAGGAGATGCTTGAAACGGTCGAGAACCTCAGGCAAGAGGGGTTCGGGACAACTGTTGTCACCGGGTCAGGCAAGACCGGAGAAAGGATCATCCTGAAGATCATCTGCCAGCGACAGGATATCGGTCATGTTGCACAGTTGGTGGGCAACAGGGGTTTCGTTTTTACCTCCGAAGTAAAAAGCGTCTGGGGAGGCCACTTCAGGCAGAAGAGGAAGTAGGCCCCCATTTACAGCGGATGAGAGTCCCTCCCTCATCGGAAGATCCGACTTCTAGTTTCCCACCGATGAGGGACATCCTCTCGGACATGTTCGCCAACCCCCGGTGCCCCCTTACCCTCAATTCCTCAAAATCGCCAGGCGGTTCAAAACCTGTCCCGTCGTCGGCTATCTCAAGCAAGGCCTTCCCGTTGTCGCAGGAAAGCCTTAGGGATACTCTTGAAGCCCTTCCATGACGGACAGAATTATGTACAGCCTCCTGCACTACGCGGAAAAAAGAAAGAGTGACGTCAGCAGGAAGCTCTTCGTCACAATCGACCTCCACCGGGATCTCAACCCCAAGGTGCCTGGAAAGCCTTTCCGTCAGTTCGTCAAGAGCCTGTGATAGCCCCAGGTCCAGCCATGGCGGAGAAAGCTCGTCACAGAGGGCTCTCATCTCGCTAACGGCATGGATGGCTCCGTCCTCAGCGTTCTCCAGGTGCCGGGTATCCTCATTTTTCGGGTCCTTGACCATCCGTGAAAGCCTGATCTGGTGTATAAGCGCCGTGACATCCTGAAGTGGCCCGTCATGGATCTCCCTTGCGATCCTCGACCTCTCTTCTTCCTGAACGCGAACAATGTCCCCGACGTACTGTTTCATCAGTTGAGCCCTTTCCACGGCTCCTCTTGCAAGTTGTTCAAGGACCTGTCTCAATCTTCGGATCTCGAAGACCGCGCTTGGGTCATCACCCTGCGGAATGTCTTTCCCGAGCTGAAGACTGGAAACCTCGTTCCCGAGAACCCTGAGGGGTGCCACGAGCCATTTCCACAGGGCAAGGACGGAAACAATCCCGAGGAAACCTATCAACCCTACCAGGATAGGCCATCTGTTGAATCGCATCATGGGTCCCATAAGCTTGTCCCAGGACACTGCGGCAACTACATACCACCCGGTATCCCCCGCCGGGAAAGCTGCGAGAGTATATTTCTCCCCCTCCCTGCTGTCGACCTCTATTGCCGAACCGACGGGGATCCCCTTTTGCCAGAGTAGCCTTAGGACCTCGGCATCAGCTGTTGATACAAGGACAGTTCCGTTAACATCCACGACAGCGACCCAGCCCGGGATAGAGAGGCCCCATGTCACCTGTCTCAGGCGAAGGAATCTCTCCCTGTCGTTAAGGGGGAAGGACCTGGCCCTGCTCCAGCTCATATCCAGCCTGGAGGCAACGCTCTCGGCAATATCCACAACGTAGGACCTAGCCACTCTCTCCATCGCCCTTTCATGCTGGACCAGCCCGATACCGCCAAGAACAAGCGCAGCGAAAGAAGGTATCATTATTGCAACGGTAAGGAGGATAAGAAGGTGCCTTCTCATTCAATAAGTTCCTCCAGGGCTACGATCCCGTATTTAAGGGCAAGGAGCATGGCTTCTGTCTTGTTCCTTGCGCCCAGCTTGTCGTAGATCGATGCGAGGTGGGTCTGGACTGTACGTTCACTGATTATCAGGTCCTTGGCTATCTCCTTGCTGGAAAGTCCTCTGGCGGCATAAAGGAGTACTTCCCTTTCCCTGCCCGAAAGGGACTCGAAAGCGGAATCCCCATCCTCTATGCTTCTCGCGACTTCCCCGTCAAGGTAAAGGCCTCCGCGAGCCACCACCCTGATCGCACGGGAAAGTTCCTCTGGCGTCACGGTCTTGAGGATGTAGCCTCTCGCGCCTGCTCTCAGGGAAGCCATCACGTACTGCTGGGCATCGAATGACGTCAGCATGACCGGTATAACGGGAAGGCTGGACTCCTTGATCCTTCTGGCCAGCGAAACACCGTTCTCACCAGGCATCCGTATATCAAGGAGTGCAACATCGGGGCGTTCCCTCTCGATGAGGTCCCAGGCTTCATCTCCGTCAGAGGCCTCGCCCACAAGTACCAGGTCCCTCTCTTTGGCGATGTAATCCCTTAATCCGGCTCGTGTTAATGGATGGTCGTCCGCGAGAATAACCCTGATAGCCATTGAAGACACCTCCCTGTTCTCAGGACAAATGATCCTGGCTACAAGTATCCGACATCATGCAGTCCTTCGTATCCGCAGGACTGCCTAACTTTGTGTCCAGGAAATTCATCGGATATCAGAAAAAGACCTGAATCCATAGGCTGCCCTGGCAAAAAGAACTGCGTTCCTGACCGCTTCTTCCATGGCGGAAGCCGCCAGCCAACCCGCAAGAATTGTTTCCGCCTTTTCGTTTCCGGCAGAAGCACAGAAAACGGAATCACCGTCAAAAGGGGTATGAACGGGGAAAATCGAGCTTGAAAGTCCAGCCTGGGCCATTATGGCCACCCTTCTACATTCAGCCTTGTCAAGGGCTACGTTGGTCACAACAGCTCCCAAAGTTGTATTCTTCCCCCAATCATTCCAGATATCGCCGGACCCGGTCATGGAACCGGGATCAAGAATGTTGTCACCATCAAGGGCCCCTGCCATAAAACCTCCTGAACAGTCCCTTACCGCTCCGAAAGCGTTTACCGCCGCTACGGCACAAACCTCGAAGGGTCCAGACACCTTTTTCGCCCAGCCGAAACCTGATTTCATGGCCTTTGCCATCCCGTAATACTTGCCTACGGTTGCTCCGGTGCCGGCCCCGACGTTACCCATGGGCGATTCTTCAAGGGGTCGGGCTTCCATGCATGCCTCGCTGCCCATGGCAGGATCGGGCCAGGCGTCGGCTTCACCGCATGGAAGGTCGAAAAGGCAGGCTGCGGAGACAATCGGGACAACCCCGTAACCGGAATCGAACCCCCACCCTCGTTCCTCGCAGTAGCGCATGACCCCGTCTGCCGCAGATAATCCCCTGGCACTTCCGCCGGCCAGGACGATCGCGGTGATCCTTTCTACCATGCAATCCGGTGCGAGAAGAGCTATCTCTCTCGTGCCGGGCGCCCCTCCCCTGATGTCACAGGAAGCCGTGGCCCCTTCGGGGAAGATGATAACGGTACAGCCCGTCCCTTTTTCGTGATCCTGCGCATGTCCTATCCGCCACATCAGCCTCACTCCCTACCCAAGAGTTACGACCTTCCATATAGCGAAGATAACACCGGCAATTCCTTCCCCTCCCAGGAAACCGGAGGCTACAAGTGTCATGTCTTCGTTCAGATCCTCCATGAACCTGTCGGAAAGGACCCTGAACAGACCTCCGGCCCCTGCGGCAAGGGATATCGCGACAGGAAGGTAAATACCTATCCCCACGGTCATGGAGGGGACCCCCAACAGGGAGAGAAAGAACCCTCCCGCTAGCCCCGCCAGAAACGCTACCCTGTCCGGAAGGCCGTCGATCATGCTTTTAACCGCAAAGGCCTGAGGAGCGGCAAGATCCGTACCTGGCCCCATGGCGCCAAAAGCTTCCTTCAGGAGAAAGATCGTAAGGGTAGCTGCAAGGGCCCCAACCAGTCCCCCTACAGCTTCGCTCACCAGCTGCGCGCGGGGATCAGTACCAAGGATCGCTCCGGCCCGAAAATCCTGCATGGCGTCCCCGGCAAGACCGGTAGCAACGGCAACCACGGCAGTTACAAGAAAGGCCTCCTGTCCTCCTATATACCAGACAGTCCTTATCGCCAGAAGCACAAGAATTCCAAATATCTCCATGGGATCGATGCCGGTCTGTCCCGTAATGGTCGCAGCCATAACGACCGTAACCCAGACGCCGGCCGTTGCAAGAAGGGAAGGGACGAAAGGGACACCCGCAAAAAGGGTTAGTACGCAGGCCGAGGCTGCTCCGGTTATGGCGACTATTTTAAAATTCATACCCGAGGCGGAGAGGCTCCGCAAAAAAGATATTGCCGCCCCGCGAAACAGGACAGCTATTCCTGCACCGACAATAACCCCTATCCCGAGGCTGCTCCTGAAAGCTGCCGCCGCCTCCCCATCGGAGAACCAGCCTGAAGACAACCCTGCCGGGACCATGAACCAGTGCGCGGAGATCGCTCCAAGAGCCCATGTCCCCATGTAAAGGGGCCCGATAATAAAACCTATACCTGCTGCCATTGGTGACATCCATACGCTGAAGAGAGGGCCTTTCCCCAGGACTGCCGGGATAACCCCGGCACCGTCCCTGAGATAGGTCACCAGCCCGGAAACCCCGCAGGAGGCAACAAGGGTGGAAGCTTTTCTCCCGCCCTGGTCTCCAGCCTGCAAAGTCCTTGCAGCTGCGACTCCCATGGGGAATGGAAGTTTGAGTTCATCCACAAAATGTTTCCTCAAAAGACTTGTAAATGCAATACCTAGAACGGCACCGACCAGGGCTGCTACTGCAGCAACGGGTATGCCAAGGGTTGAAGAGGGGTCGGACATCCATATACCCGGAAGCGTGAAGGCAAGACCTCCCGCGACAAGACCGCCGGCTGACATTCCGGTATGAGCCACGTTGATCTCCCTCAGGGAGGCTCCAAATGGTTTGAGCAGAGCCATAGAAAGAACGGCGACGAAGATAGTGGGCCAGGGAAGGGCGCCAATTCGCAGGGCAACATAGGTGCTGCTGCCCGCGATCACGATCGAGCCGAGGGCAGCCAGGACCATCGACCGGGTAGTAAGTTCCTGCGGGATCTGGGTTAATTTCATATCAGGCCTCTCTCCTTTTCGTTTCGATGTTACACTATTAGAGTACCTTGCGATCAGACATTAACACAAATCCCGGAGGTTTTTTGAAGGGAGGAAAAGACAATGAAGGAAAAGTGGGTTTTTCTTATTGCCCTTATTGTGATTCTTCTTTCAGCTGCTTCCGGGGTTGTTTTCTGGAGGTATTCCCGGGTACTGGAACAGAACGCCCTGCTGAACGAGAAACTGGACCTGGCCCTGAAGGAACTGGACAGCGCCAGATCAAGGGATCAGGTTACCCCTGAACTTGATAGATTGCCGGTTCCTGACTGGGAAAAGATGAGGACCAGAGCCCGGCCGGATCCGCGTTCGCTGGTCCTCGAAAACCTCCTGGCAAGGGAGGATCTAATCCCATGGGAGGGCATTCACGGTGGAACAATGAAAATATATGACCCTTCACTGGTGTGGTTCATCGGGCCCCGATGGTGTATCGCCTGGGTTGAGGACGGACATATAGGTGGCTACATGCTTCTGCGTTTCGATACTGATACCGGCCAAACTCAATGGCGCCTTCTTGATTCTGAATTTGCCGACTGATCTCACTCCCCCAGCCCGATCTCCCTTTCTATCGGTCTCAGCGCTTCAATAACACCTTCGACAAGTTCTTCCAGCGGCTTGTCAAGCATAGCCGTTCCCTTCTCGATCACATCCCTGTCGACCCCCCTGGCGAAAGCCTTGTCCTTCCATTTTTTCTTGACGGATTTCACGGTGAGATCCTGCAGGGATCTTCCCGGACGCACAAGGGCAACAGCGGTGACAAAACCCGTAAGCTCGTCAATGGCATAAAGGTGTTTCTCCATTGATGAAAGGGGCTCAACGTCGGAACAAATACCCCACCCGTGGGCAAGTACTGCCCTGACAATTTTGTCAGGGTAACCGGCATCCCTGAGCCACGAAGCCCCCAGGTGTGTGTGTTTTGAAGGATCGCTATTAGTTGTTTCCCAGTCAATATCGTGAACAAGGCCGGCAAGTGCCCATAGTTCCTCGTCCTCGCCGTTCATCCGGCCGAAATACTTCATCGCCGCTTCGACGGCCAGGGCATGCCTGATATGGTTGATCTCCTGGTTGTGCTCCCTGAGCAGGGACATCGCATCTTCCCTTTTAATTTGTTCCACAATGATCGCCTCCCTGGATCGTAAACGTTTTTCAGAACAAGGTCAGATAGTGGCAAAAAGGACCAGGATGCCCGGGTCTACCGGGTCAGCCAGCATTTTCCTGATCCCGCTGTTCTGTGCAATAAGTTCCTCTAGTTTTTTCGAAAGCGTTGAAGAGGACGCCTTTAACTGGGTCTGAATAACCTTGGCCTCATCGATCTTTCCAAGGGCTACAAGGGATACTCCAAGCGCAAACACAGGGCCGGGATGCCTCAAACTGGAGGCGCTCTTCCTGAAGCCCTCCCTGGCCGCACCCCAGTCACCAAGGTGTGCGTCCGCGATCGAAGCCAGATAGCCGGCCTCTTCCCTGGACCTTCTGGCCTGTCTTTCCCAGAGGAAGGGGCCATACTCGCTTTTCTGGGCCATTCTTCCCAGCCTCCGGACCTCTTCCCAGTCCTTCATGGCTGCCCGGGCCGAACACAGGAGAGAAAGGGCATCACTCCCCATACCGGCCAAGGGTTGGCCTGACAGGGTCTCAACGGAGCGGCTGTCACCCGAAAGAGCCTCCGCCACTCCTTTGACAAGACGGAGATAGGGGTTTTGCGGGTCCTTGAATTCGAGGTTCCTTACATTGAAAAAGTCCCTCCTTGCAAGGAAGATCCGCCCCAGCCAGTATATCCTGGGGATCCCGATCGTTCCGTCTTCGAAGGGGGTCATAAGAAGCCCTTCGGCTTCCTGCCATTTTTCCTCCTCTATCAAAGATCTTGCAAGCCAGAAGGAACCGGCTGGATCATTCGCCACACTTCCAGCCTCGCCGAAGAAACGCAGACTCTCTCCAAACCGCCCGGCAGTAGCGGCATAAATTGCCAGTTTCATTGCACAAAGTGTACGCTCTTCACCGCACACTCCTCCATCCCATGCTTTCCTGAAGAGATCATGTGCCTCCTGCGTATCCCCCCTGTTCTCTGCAGCCATGGCTAGACGAATTCCGGCGGCCCCGGTCCTGTCCTCCTCAAGGATATCCCTGAATATCTCTTCAGCCCTTTCCGTCTGTTCGAGTTCCTCAAGAAGGTTGGCCAGCCTTCTCCAGTCATCGGTGTTCCGTGGTTCCAGTTCCAGGGATATCTCCAGGGATGCCGCTGCCTCTCTGGACCTTCCTGAAGATTGATGGATGAGTGACATCATCCTGTGTGCAGCGGGGTCGTCGGGAATGAGGTCGATGCATTCCATTACCACCGCTTCGGCAGGCTCAAGTGCGCTATCATCCCCGGTCGCTATAAGGGCTTCAGTAAATAAAAGCCTGGATCTTTCAGCGTAGCCGTAGGCAAAATACATGGCTCCCCTCAGCGGGGCGGCACTTGACGGCCACGGAAGGTTATCCCATGGCAGATCCCTTAACACGGCCGGTGGTAGTCTCGTTCCCGCCATTCCAATTCCGGCGTGGAAGGAATCAGTGGACCCGCGGAAATCTGCCCCGAAAAAACGGGCCGCGGAAAGAGCAAAAAGAATATCCGGGTTGTCGGGTTCCAACAATGATGCTTCTGCAAGCATCGCAGAGGAACCGGCCGGATCACCGGACCAGAGGGCCGCCAGCCCCTTGTAGAATGCCCCGAAGGGGGAAGGTCCCATCATTGAAAATGCATCCCAGGATCTTTTCCGTTCCCCGATGGTGTAAAGGGATCGGCCGAACAAAGCTCTGAACTCTGGAGAGAGGTCCTTCTCAACTGTTTCCAGTGCCGAGGCAGCATCGGACCAGAGTCCCGCATCAACACAAGCTCTGGCATAGGCCGATCTTGACCCTGCATCCGATGGCGCCCTGAACATCTCCTTGCGGGCAGCCTCCAGGGAAAGCAAGGTCTGTGATCCCTCATCCTCGAAATCGACAGCAGTAAGGACTTTCATGTCCCACTGCGAGACCTTCCTGCGGGACTGGAGACGGCGGGAAAGCCTCGCCTTGGCCTGATCGAGGATGTTGCGCACCTCCCTGGCATTACTGAAGTCTTGCTTCCCGATCCTGTCCTCCATGATCATAAGAAATTTGCGGGAAGCTTCGTCTGATAGTTCAAGCCTTTCGTTGGCAGCCATAAAGAGGATAATATCGAGCAGTTCCCTTGGAGAATAATCCGGGAACTCCAGGTGAAAGGGTACCCTGCTTTTCAGGCCTGTTACGGCTTCGAAAAGGGAATCCATCTCTGAAGGGTAACCCGCAAAAATAACTATAAGGACATCGCGGTAATCCTCCATCCCCTTGAGGATCACCTCAAGGGCCCTCATCCCCGGATCGGAGCTGTCACCTGAACCCAGCAGGGTATAGGCTTCGTCCACGAACAGAACACCGTCAAGTGCGCTTTTTATTGCCTTTCTTGCCTTGATCTCTGTCTCTCCCGGGTTGGGGCCAATCAGTTTTGCCCTGTCGACCTCCACAACATCGCCCACCCGGAGTATGCCGTACCTGTGGAAGATATCACCTATGAGCCTGGCGACCGTAGTCTTTCCGGTACCCGGGTTCCCGCGGAAACTGAAGTGGAATGACTGGAGCCTGAGTTCGCTCAGGTCCTCGCTCCTGCGATGCTGGTTCAGCCAGAGCATTGCCTCGATCTTCCTAAGTTCCCTCTTGATGGGTTCCAGTCCTATCAGGTCGTCTATGCTTACCCCGGGTCCGGTCTTTTTCCTTCCGGATATCTCTATGGCCAATCCGGTTCACCTCTCATCAGTGCAAGATAGCCCTCCGTCGGGAAGGCGCAACACCTCGATCCCGGCTTCTTCCCGAAGGAGGCACCCCATGGTGTCAGGATATGAATTGACGAACACTATACGCCTTATACCAGCGTTGATTATTGCTTTAGTGCAAAAGGAACATGGTTCATGGGTGCTGTAGATGACAGCGCCTGCGGTTGATGACCCGATCGCGGCAGCCTGGGCGATGGCGTTGACCTCGGCGTGGGACCCCCTGCATATTTCGTGTCTCTCCCCAGCCGGGATTCCCATCTTTTCCCTTACACACCCACTCTCAGAGCAGTGGGGTGTTCCCTTGGGCGCACCGTTGTATCCTGTGCTGACGATCTGTCGGTCTTTTACGATCACTGCCCCGACCTTTCTTCTCAAACAGGTACTCCTGGTCGAAACAACAGCCGCAATGGACATAAAGTACTCGTCCCACCCCGGGCGTTTATCATGCATCTGAATTTACCCCCCTGATGAACCTCATTATAACTGTAATCCCCGGCCGGGAAAGCAGCGCTGCCTGTCCTACGATATATCGGCGAGCACTCTGCCCTGTCGTCGGCCGAAAGTTTTTCAAGGGAGCTGACACCCACCTATCTGCCTGTAAAGGCATCTTTCCCCACTGCATGGCTCACAGCGCAGATCTGCAAGATCAATGTCCGGCGGACCTTCTGCCAGAAGCATCACTGAACACCGCGATCTTATCGGCCGCATCATGCTCTTTTGCACGCTTACTTCCAGTTCGTTGTCAGCCCCAGTCATGGTTATCAGCCAGGGGATGTGTTCCAGTCCCTCTCCCCCTGTCCCGGGCAAGTACTCTTGGACGGGGTAAAGGGCAAATCTTCGAACAGACTCCCTTTTTACAAGGCGCCTGAGAATACGGTGCATGCTGTTGAGGACCTGTGTTGCTGCAACATCCATGATCATCCCTGTGAGGTGATCTTTTCCTGCAAGAAGCCGAGAAATACAGACATCAATTCCCCCGCCTGCGGTCCAGACCACAGCAGCGGCCACAACCGTCTTAACGGAAACATTTTCTCCCTGGTCGTTTATATAGGCATCAAGACTCTGGAGCAGACCCACAGGAAGAGCTGCAAGGGGGGAAAAGGCGACACAGGCCCCTGGAGTCATGACATTTTGATGATCCTTATCCTCCCACAGGCTCAGGAACCTCTCACAAGACCTTGCAGCTGCGGCACCCTGTTTTGAAAAGAACGTCCTCAAGGATACGTTATCTATTTCGGCTGGTCCGCAAAGGATCTCTTCCGATGGACCAAAACCGCATTCCCCCTCATAAGTCCTTATGTGAACCTTGAAAGGATCCACAGCCCCTACTCCTTTCGGGACAAGACAGGACCAAGGCGAAGGTTGGCGAGGAACCTGGCCTGGAAATCCTCAAAGGTTGAAAGCTCCAGGTATTCAACCCTGCCCGGCAGTTTCTCCATGAACGCATGATCCTCGCGGGACACCAGTGCATGAAAAGCTCCAATTATGGATGTGTTGCCCATAAACTCGATCTTTTCGATCGGCACCATTGGAAGCACTCCTATCGAGATTGCGTTCACCGGGTTGAGGAAGTTGCCGAAAGCTCCACCTACAACTACCCTGCACAAGTCGTCAACCTGAAGACCCTTCATCTCGAGCAGGGCCTGGATCCCGGTTGCAATTGCCCCTTTGGCAAGCTGTACCTCCCTGACGTCTTTCTGGGTGAAAACGAGTCTGTTGCTTTCACTGCCATCTTCGCTTCCTGCAAGAACCAGATGCCTCATCCCTCGTTCGTCAACACAAATATGAATATCGATATCCGAAAAGGGGCCTTTAGACATTTTCCCACTCGGATCAACAAGTCCTTGACGCAGCATTTCAGAGACAAGGTCAATTATGCCGGAACCGCATATCCCGGCAGGTTCCGTCCCGCCTATCACGCCCAGCGAGAGCCGCCCGTCAACAACAGATACCCTCTCTATGGCCCCCATTGCCGCCCTCATCCCGCAACTGATCCTCGCCCCTTCAAAAGCCGGACCTGCGGCGGCGGAACATGAGATCAGGAAATCCCTGTTCCCCAGCACTATCTCGCTATTGGTCCCGATGTCGACGAAAAGGGTCACCCCGCTTCCTTTAGTCATCCCGGAAGCCTCGATACCGGCCGTAATGTCCCCACCAACGTAACCCGAAATGTTCGGGATCATTATCACCTCGGCAAGAGGGTTGATCTCAAGTCCTGCAACGACTGCATCAAGTCGGGGGAAAGCCCGGTAGGGGGGGATAAAGGGACTCTTCCCTATAGACGAAGGTTCGACCCCTGCAAAGATATGCTCCATGCAGGTGTTCCCTGCCACTGTGACCGCGCAGATCTGTCCAGGGGAGATCCCGTTCCTCCGTGCAATGCACCCGATCATTCGGTTCAGGGCGGAAAGGAGTGAGTCCCTGAGCTCAAAAAGCCCATCCTTCTTCTTTGTGATATGAGACATTCTCGTCAGGACATCAGCTCCAAAGCGTACTTGCGGATTAAGGTCCGACAGGGCATCTACCGCAGACCCTTCTTCAAGGTCCACTAGCCACAAGACAAGGGAAGTAGTCCCGACATCTGTTGCCAGGCCGTAGGGCTTGAAGCTGTCCCCAGCCTCCAGGGCCACCAGCCGCCTGTTTGAAATAACCGCCTTTCCGGGTTTATTTCCTGAAAAGATCCTCTGAAGAGGATCCATCAGGCCAATTGGGATAGCGTCCCCGGAAAGCCCCATCGCTGAGGCCGCGATCTCGGAAAAGGAAGACACCTTGTCCCGGACAGAGGGAATATCCAGG
Organism: Synergistaceae bacterium UBA4066; assembly: GCA_002383685.1. Taxonomy (GTDB): domain Bacteria; phylum Synergistota; class Synergistia; order Synergistales; family Thermovirgaceae; genus UBA4066. The sequence continues at coordinate 64,834 of DFZC01000016.1, forward strand.
TCAAAAGAAATGCTGGTAACCAGCGGTTCCCTGGTCCCTCCGTAACGAACCTGTCGGGTCAGTACCGGTCCTCTTCCACGGCCTTCAGCAGGAGTGATCCCAAAGAATACGGTCAGACCGTCCTCAACGGGACATCTGCAGGCGAGCCTGTATCCGGACTCGATATCCCCGGGAGTCAGCATTCTCTCTTCTTGCTCCGTCAGGGATGAAGAAGCCCCGCTGACCAGGACACGGCACTTGCCGCAGGTTCCGAAACCACCGCAGGGCTGATTTATGCCGATACCCAGCCGTGCAGCAACCTGGGCGATGGTTTTTTCTCCTTCTCTTGCCGGGACCTCTATCCCCATGGGCATAAATCGAATAGTGGGCATCTGCTTTTCCCCTTTTCTCGATGTTTTCATGGGCGAAACGACCTTTCAGGCCTGTCTTGAAGATATTGTACAGTTCATGGAGGCCAAAGTTCCGTGAGCCTTCAATTTACGCATGAAACTGTTATAAGCCCTCCACTACAGGACCTACGGTAACGTCTTCGGAAACCTGGCGGGCGCCATCTACGGTGGATATGCAGGAGGCCTTGAGGGGACACTGATACTGCAGACCGCCTACAGTATCCAGGGAGCGTGTCTTTACGGGACCAACTGGACGCTCCATTTCCCCTTTCATCTCAAGTGGCAGTCAACCACCACCAGGGAACTCCTCTGGTTACAGAGCACCCTTTCCCAGGCTCTGGCCCGCAATTCCAGGCTAATATTCTTTAATAATCTTTTTGCCAACGCCGGACCCGGGACTGAACAGGTCTACCATGAGGCGGCAGCACATGCCATCGCCATCGAGCCCTCCGGGGGGCATCCCTGGGGCTGCGCGACCTGCCGCAACAAGTTCACCGACATGGCCACCCCGCTTGAATCACGTTTCTACCACGAGACAGCAAAAGCCTCTTTCAGATCCCGTCTCACCAGGGAACAGGCCAACGAGATATGCGGCAAGCTGCTCGAAAAATATGAAGGAAAGATCCCTGTCGACAACTACGGGAAAAAGATCCAGGAAGTCTTCGACATGGACAGGCTCGTACCAAGGCAGGAATTCGTCGATCAGTTCAGGCGTGTTAAAGACGAGGTGGCAGAACTTGGAGTTGAATACTGCTACTAGCGCATTATCCTTGCGGAGGATCGAATAATGAACAGGATCATGGAATTTATCGAGGACCTGGGAAGAACACCGGTTATTCCATTACTGGGATTCCCAGGCCTGCGAATGACCGGCAGGACTATACTCGAAGGAGTTACCAGCGCCCGGGCCCAGTTCCTGGCGGTAGAGCAGAATGCCCTTGCTTTCCAGCCCGATGCGCTGATCCACATAATGGATCTGACAGTCGAGGCTGGATCTCTTGGTGCGGTCATCCGTTTCCCGGAGAACGATCCACCTTCAGTGCTTGAACACACACTCAAGTTACCGGAACAGCTCGATCTTGTTCACCCCGCTGACCCTCAGAAGGACGGCAGGATGAACGTATTTATCGAGACTGTAAGGCTTATGAAGAAGAATTTTGATGTCCCTGTAGGTGCTTACGTTATCGGACCCTATACACTGGCCGGCGAAATGATGAAGGTCGAGAACACTCTCCGGGCAACAATAAAGGATCCGGATTATCTCCACAGGGTCCTTTCAAGGATGACGGAAGCAATAATCCCCTATGCCCGCGCCCTTGTCCACGCCGGGGCTGATATACTGACCATCCTTGAACCTACGGCCTCGATGCTTTCCCCCTCGCAGTTCAGGGATTTTTCCGGCCGTTACGTAAAGGATATTTTCCATTCATCCGAAAGCGCAATGACAGTCCTTCATATCTGCGGAGATACCACCAGGATACTCCCGGAAATGGCCGCAACAGGAGCCGACGGCCTGAGCGTGGACTGGGCGGTGAAACTTGACCAGGCAGCTGAAGATTTGCCTGGATCAGTCATTATAGGAAATATTGACCCTGTGAGGGTTATTCTTAACGGCAGCCCCGAGACTGTCAGCGAGAGGACCATGGAGCTGAGGGTAGCAATGAAAGACCACCCTAATTTTATCCTGAGTACCGGATGCGACCTTCCCCCTGACACACCATCGAAAAACATACTTGCCTTCATGGAAGCCGGAAGAGCGAATATTTGACATAATGATATTCATGATAAAAGGGGGGATTCCGGAATGCAGTATCCCCCCTTGCTTTTCAAGCATGCGATCTTATGCTTGAAAAGGAATTCGTTTTCAGGTTTTCTAGGCCAGCACTTCCCTGATGATCTCCAGGGCCCTGTCTATCTCCTCCCTGGTGATGACAAGTGGAGGGGCAAAACGAATTATCCAGTCGTGGGTCTCCTTGCAGAGAAGCCCCTTCTCCTTCAGGGCTGTCGTATACTTTCTTGCCTTGCCGGCAGATTCATCCATGACCACACCGATCAGCAGCCCTTTGCCCCGGACCTGCCTGATCTTTGGCGAATTGATGGCCCTGATCCCATCCATGAAGTAGGTACCGAGTTCAGCTGCCCTTTCAGAAAGATCTTCCTCCACGAGGACATCGATTGCCTCCATAGCCACAGCGCAGGCCAGGGGATTCCCCCCAAAGGTCGACCCGTGGCTTCCAGGTTCGAAAACCCCAAGGATATCCTTGTTCGCGGCTATTGCCGATACGGGGAAAACACCACCGCCAAGGGCCTTGCCCATGATAATAATATCCGGGTCAACATCCTCATGCTGGAAGGCGAAGGTCTTTCCGGTTCTGCAGAAACCGGTCTGGATCTCGTCCATGGCCAGAAGAACGTTGTTCTCACTGGCGATCTTTCCCAGTCCCTTGAGGAACCCCTCGCTGGGTACTGCGACTCCGGCTTCGCCCTGGATGGGCTCCACGAGGATCCCCACCGTATTCTTGTTGACTGCCTTCCGGACGGCTTCCAGGTCGTCGTAGGGCACTATGACGAAACCAGGGGTGTAAGGACCGTAATGATCCCTGGCGACCGGGTCGACAGAGAATGACACAATGGTTACCGTCCTGCCGTGGAAGTTGTCCTCGAACACTATGATCTCTGCCTTGTCCTTCTCCACTCCCTTTACAAGGTAACCCCACTTCCTCATGGTCTTGATGGCAGTCTCGACGGCTTCAGCCCCCGTATTCATAGGCAGCACCATCTCCTTGCCAGTGAAAGAGGAGAGTTTCTTTGCGAAAAGGGGCCAGCGGTCGTTGAAAAACGCTCTTGAGGTAAGTGTCAGGACATCGGCCTGGTCCTTCAGGGCCTTGATGATCCTGGGGTGCCTGTGCCCCTGGTTGACAGCCGAGTAGGCCGACAGCATGTCCATGTAGCGCCGCCCTTCGGGGTCTTCAACCCATATCCCCTCGGCCTTCGATATTACGACCTCCAGCGGGTGGTAATTATGTGCCCCATATTCATGCTCCATCTCCATAAGTTGCTGCGAATTGTAACGTTCCATTTTCTGCACCTCTCTTTTTTTAAACCTGAAATTAGAATCGTTTACTTTTCTTTCATTCGTGTACTTTCGTTTGTTTTTGATCCTTCCTGTTCAGTATTGCCAATATTATACTTCCAGGGCCTTTTTGTAAAGACTGACTTCTTTCCTAATTTTATGCTGGATCAGATGTTTCAATGCAGAATCGACGAGAAAAGGAAACTGTTCTTGCCAGGCAGGTTTATTTTTTGTTGAAACAATTTTATGGCCCCAACAATTTTTGCAGGACCCATGGAAGGCAATGTATGATGCAATGGGAAATGGGAACCGTGAAAGAACGGGAGGGGAAATATCTTGAGTAAGGGCTTTTCCAGACACGAAATGGACATTCCAGTTGACGGCATTCCACTGCCCTACAGTGAGGCATTCAGGAACAAGTTGGCACCGTTCATATTCTTCCACGAGAAACCGGGAGGGGATGGACCTGGACCCCGATGCTTTACCAGGGGAGATTTTCTTCAAATGTCATTTCGCGCCGCAGGGGTGATCGCCCGGATGGGCCTGAAGCCTGGAGACCGTTTCCTTAACGGTTTTGGCCGCAACTCCCCCGTAGATCTTGCATTCCGGTTGGGGGCAGCCATAACAGGCGTTACGCCGGTAACGCTTAACTGGCAGGCCGATAACCAGGAGAGGGTAGCTTTCAAGGCAAACCTTTCGTCTTCCAGGCTAATGCTTATCGATCACCTTATCCCGGAGGCTCTGATCTCTGCCGTAAGGGGTCATAACCCCGCTATAATGACCTACGATACCGGAAAGATCGAAAATGAGCCGATCCCCGAAGTACTTCCCGAGATCGAAGAACCCGGTGAACTGAAAGAAAAGATCATTATTTTTACTTCCGGAACTACGGGAGACCCCAAGGGTGTAGTTCTTTCCTGGGGTAACTTCGAGACCAACGCGTCAGCTCTAAGGCAGATGTTCCATAAAATACGCAAAGACCCTATGTCCCTTTTCCTGGTGAACCCCTTTCACCACACCAACTCTACGGCACTTTCCGACTGGTTTCTTCGTGAACCCGGGGCAGTTATACATATGTTTCCACGCTACACGACTCCTTACTGGAGCATCCTGGCCGAAGTCGCGGAAAAGGCTGAAGGCCTGGTTATAGCACCATGCGTTTCAAGGCATTTTGATTTCCTTGAAGAACTCGGCTCAAGGGGCGAACTCCCGATCAATGGAGAAAAGCTCCGCAAAGGACTTTCGAAGGTCTCCTTCCTGATGGGCTCATCGCCGGTAGGGCCTGCGACAGTTGAAAGGGTTATCCGCTGGACCGGTCACCCTCCCCTGGTAAGGTTCGGCTCCACTGAAACCTGCCTCCAGGTCCTTGGCACGCCGGCAGGAATGGACGAGGTCAATGTCATGAAGGCTTTCAGGGCCGGATGGGAAAGGGACCCTTCACCCGGATTCTTTATAGGCCGGCCCCATCCCCCTTACACTGAGACAATGGTGGTTAAAAGCATAACACACGGCGAAAAGGGGTTCATGGAGCCTTGCGGGCCTGGTGAGGAGGGCTATATCGTCGCCAGGGGCGGGAACATAATGAAGGGGTATCTGAACAACCCCGAGGCAACAAGCGAGGTGCTACACGATGGATGGTACCTGGGTTTCGGTGATATCGGCTTCCGGCTGGTCAACCCTGAGGACGGCGAGGATGACCTCTATTGGTTGGGGCGAGATTCTTCCCTTGTCATAAAGGGCGGCGCAAACTACTCCAGCGACCAGATATCTGCGGAACTGGCCGCTTTCCTCCGTGAACGCTACTGCCTGGAAGAAGGATCTTTCGACATTGCGGTGGTAGGCCTCAGGATCGAAAGCGAGCATGATGATTCATGCTGCGTCATGATGGACGTTTCACGTATATCGAACACCTTAAGGGAGGAGATCGCAGCCACCTTCATAACTGAAGCTGCAAAGGTCGTGACCAAAGGTTCACGCCCCGACCATCTTCTTTTCGGGGATATTCCGCGCAACTTCAAGGGTGGGGTCAGCATCAGGGAATTGAAAAGGAAGTGGACTGAAGGCATGAAATCAGGCAAATGACAAACTATCTCATCTTCGATTCCAGTTTAACCCGCTGGCCGGAGAACATGAAGGAACCCTTTCCAAGGTGGTGTATGGTCCTTGGATCGTTAATGTCGGGATCGATCCAGGCCTTGACGACCTTCAGCACGAACATGCTGTATTTTGCCACCATGCTCCGGTCGTGGACTATGCATTCGAGACCGGCAAAGCATTCATCTATCAGAGGGGCATTTATCTTGTTGGAGGGCACAGGGGTAAGACCGAATCGGGAGAATTTGTCGACCTTCCTCCCCGAAGTGTTCCCGCATCCTGCGACCTTATCCGCAATATCTGCTGAAGGGATGTTTATACCGCATTCACCGCTTGCATCGAGAAGTCTGAAGGAGTTGTTGGCATTGCTGATCACGCAGCCCACCAGGGGAGGTTCGAATTCAAGCATGGTATGCCAGGACATGGTCATTATGTCCCTTTCCCCTTCCCATGAAGTTGTCACAAGAACGACCGGCCCCGGTTCAAGAAGGCTGTAGACCCTGGATAACGGGAAATACCTCTTGGACATTGAAATACCCCCTGAGAAGATTTTCCTATGGACCAGTAGCTATTTCAAGTATTTGCCAGTTCCCCTCTTTCCCGGAGAGTGAGATCCACCTTGTGTCGAACCCTTCTTCCCACCCGAAAAACCCCTTCCCCGGATCGGGCCTCGTAAAGAGTTCCACTCTGAAAAGGGGGTGACCTTCATGCCACTTGCTTTCTGACTCTTTAACCATGCTAACCACCCGGATCAACCCCAGCGAGGAAAAGCTGGCGATCCACATATCTCGCATCTGTTCATTTCCAACAATTGACGGATCCATCATACCCACGGCTCCATCGTGCCTGCCTTTGTCGATCGCATCAATGAACCTGTAAATGAACAGGTCTCCGCTATTCTCAAGGGCCTTTTCCATCTCACTGGTGTCCAGGAGATGATCCACCCTTTTTTTAGTGTCCGGATCGAACTGGGTCACTTCAAGCAATTTCCCGGTAATTGCATCCACCCGGTAGATCCTGTAAACGGAGCCAAAAAGAAATTCCCATAAAGGTCCTGTCCCACCGGACCATTTCCCCGGTGTAATGTAAATTGCCATTGGTCTGTCGAAAGGAGGCGCTCCCTCCCTGAAAGCGGCTGCTGCTGCCTGTTTAAGGGAAATAATACCTTTCCTGCCGGGGACGTCAGCGGGAAAAGGTTCTTCCCTGGAAACATTTATCTCCTCAACAGATTCCGCGACCTTGTCGTGGGTTATTCGCACCCTGAATGTTTTCATGTCCCTTGAACGGGCAAAAATGAAATGCCAATCCCAGGAGAGATCGTTCTCCGCCCAGTAATAGTCCAGCATTCGACCAGGCGGGCTGATGTGCCAGATAACTGCCTGGCTGTCCCATTCGATCGCCTGTTCAAAAGCCATCTCGAGTGCTTCCAGGGATGTAAGCTGGGGTGTCTCCCGGGCCTCTGTTACGGCAGGCCACATCAGGCAGATCATCATGATGGATATCAGAAAACCTGTGCGCCTTTCTCGAAAGAAGCCCTTCTGCATGATGATCCTCCCGATCCGGCGGTCTTATTCAAGCCTTTCGAGAACCGTGCGTACCACTTCAACTGATAGCTCCAGGTCCTGCTCTTCCTGGGCAGCGTTCATTTCATCCATGCTGCCGAAAGAACCTTCAAGCACAGAATGGACAGTTATGATAACAAGGTGATCGCCCTGCAAGGTCCAGAGGCTTGTCCCCTCCCAGAAGGCTCCATCCCCCAGGTCATCTATCTCTACCAGCTTCTTCGCGGCTTCTTCGTTTGATCTCCGTGCCTTGACCTGGCGTTCGAAAACATCCTTTGCGGAGTCATGAATGCCCTCTTCGACTATCGCATCACTGGTAGACAATCTTACCGTAATCCCGTAAACGTTCTCCCCCTTTTTGAAGGTGTACCTGCAGGCTATTCCAGATGGCAACGAAGCCTCCCTTGTTTTTCCATCGGGAATGGTCTCATTGAAAAGTGCTTCTGCGTCCTGTCTTGTGAATATTTCGCAAGGCGGCGGAACTTCAGAGGCATAAAGAGGGGCAACGGAGGGAACAGCCATTGCTGAAAGAGGAATGAAGAAAAGGAACAACCAGATCCTCTGCATTGGTCTCATCATGATCACCTCTAACCATGGTTTAAGGGATCGAATATCGCTTTTATGATTTCTGATGATAGTCAGATAAACAAACGTTGTCAATTTGAGAAGGGTTCCTTCGAGGGATCCATCGCAAGGGGGCCGATCTGATCCTAACTGACCGAGGCCAGAAGATACCCGGTTACGATAGATACCACCCACAAGATCATGCCGAAAAGGATCCCCCTGGCTCCTGCCTGCTTAACGACCGTCCGGTGAAGTCCGAAACCAACCATGTAAAGGGCTGCAGCCATGAATACTTTTCCTGCGGAAGCCAGGGCCTTGAAAAGTGACGGGAATGGAAGCACCGAAGAAAGGACTGATGCAAAAAGGAAGAGCACAATGAACGCGGGAACCGAAATTCTTCCCTTTTCACCCTGCCGGATGGAGACAAGAAAAACTATCGGGGTTATCCACAAGGTTCTGGTCAGCTTCATGATAGTCGCAGTCTGAAGGGAAGCATCCCCGACAATTGCCGCGGCACCGACGACAGAACTTGTGTCGTGAATGCTCAAGGCACACCAGATGCCGTATTGTTCAGGAGAAAGCGGGATAAACCGGGCAAGGAGCGGGAAGACAAAGAGAGCCACAGTGTTCAGGAGGAATACCACGCCCATGGAAATTCCTATCTGCTCATCCCTGGCTTTCATGACCGATGAAATTGCGGCGATAGCGCTTCCGCCGCAAATGGAAGTACCGAAAGTGATAAGTTTCAGGGTGTCTGGCTCCAGCCGGAAGAACCTGAGAAGGAAAAACCCCAATGAAATAATTATCACCAGGCTTACTGCGGTCTGCCAGAAACCCTGGCCTCCGACCACGATAACCTGTCTGATATTCAAACCGAACCCGAATAACACCACTGCCGTGTTCAGGGTGACCTTTCTCATTTTACCAATGGCAAGAGGGGTCGATGAGGGAACAATGTTGCTGACGGTCGCTCCCAGAACAAGAGCCAGGCCTACAGCCCAGGTCCTGGTCAAAGGAAGCAGGGCTATTGTGATCACAACGGCAAGAAAGAAAAGAAAAGAAGCATTGACATGTCGGCTGGACAATACCCGATCCTCCTGTCATTTCAGTGAAGGGTTCGTGGATCACACCGGTTTGGTCGAACAGGCCCTGTTTAACGCTGAAAATAGTCGCCTGGTGTCGACCTGGATCGGACGGTTTGGTACGGCTGTCCAGTCCCTTCTCAAGCCAGACGATATCCTCCACAGCTATCAAGAATGCTATTTCTCCGCCGGGCTGAGCAATGCAGTCGCACTCCTTCAGAACATTGAATATCGCTGCCGACCGGTCAGTCTCTGCAAGTATCAGCAGGATCTCCTTTTCCGGAAAGAGCGGTGGACAAAAAAGGTCATTGCCAACTCAAAGCCATAGCCGGGGAACAAAAACCACCATACAGGTGCAACCATGGGATAGGAAACAAGCACAAGGAACATTATGGGAATTACCGAAATGCTTGTCTCCTTCCTCTTTTCCAGCAGGTTCATCGGCAAGCTCCTCCGTCACCGGGTATGCCAGGATCTCCCCTGATAATGGTATAAGATGGTTGTCTCAGGAAGATCTGAACCTGTTCCGTCTTTCCGTGGGGCCAGATGACTGAAAAACTGTTTCAAGGATATCTTAACAGAAGGGTGTATTCTACCTCTTGGGCATTTTTTCAATAGATAAGGATACAGGGCTGCATTTGAAAAAGAAGGAAGGGAGAAAATGATCATGGCAGATTTCGCAAAAAGAATGAAGTCAATGGAAAGATCTGCAGGGATCATCAGAGGCCTCTTCGGGACAATGAACGACCCTGGGGTGATCTCCTTTGGGGGAGGGGCCCCGGCTAAAGAAGCCCTTCCAGTTGACCTCGTCCGGATGATCGCAAACGATGTGATCAGGATAGACAGCCGTGGGGTGGAAGCCCTGCAGTACGGGAGCGTCCTGGGCCTATCCGACCTGAGGGAGTCAGTCGTGAAAGAGCTTCTGGCACCCAAAGGAGTGGAAGCCGACTCCTCGAACATTCTTATCACCAGCGGCGGCCTTGAGGGGATAAATCTTCTCTGCCAGCTGTTCATCGATCCCGGGGACGTTATTCTCGTTGAATCGCCCACCTTCGTCCATTGCGTGGAGATCTTCGAGATGTTCCAGGCAAAATGTGTGAGTGTATCCATGGACGATAACGGCATGGTTCCCGAGGACCTTGAGGAGAAGATCAAACTGCACTCACCCAAGATGGTCTACGTTATCCCCACCTTTCACAATCCTACCGGAAGGACCCTCTCCCTTGAAAGACGCAAAAAGATCGCCGAACTGGGGAGCAACTACGATGTTATTGTCCTTGAAGATGACCCCTACAGAGATATCCGGTACAGCGGGAAGGATCTTCCACCCATCAAGGCCTTCGACGCGACCGGTAATACAGTACTGGCGAACAGTTTTTCAAAGATATTCTCCCCCGGAAGCAGGCTTGGTTATGTCCTGGCTTCCGATGAGATCACTTCGAAACTTTTCGATGCAAAGACAGCCACGAACTCGCATACCTCCATGCTCCCCCAGGTCATCTGCGCGGAGTTCTTCAAAAGAGGTTACTATCCTGCTCATCATGAAATGATCTGCGGCCTGTACCGGGAGCGCCGGGATGCGATGATCGAGAGCATTGACGCGTTCTTCCCCGAGGGGACCAAAAGGACATACCCTGACGGCGGACTGTTCACATGGGCCGAACTGCCGGGAGGGCTCAATACCACTGAACTGCTCACCGAATCCCTGGCCGATCCGGATGTGAGGGTGGCCTTCGTGGCGGGCGAAGGATTTTACATAGAAGGAAACGGCATGGGCAATAACTGCATGAGGATAAGTTTCGGAAGCGTCCAGCCTGAAAGGATCAGGGAAGGCGCAAAACGGCTGGGAAACCTGATCTCCAAGGTTATGCACCGAAACGGTTAACAGGACAGGTCAACCCGGAAGTTGACCTGTCCTGTTCAGATCAGATCCGGACGGTAGCCCATGGCAAGTTCCCTGCAGGTGATCATGGCCTCTTCCATGCTTACCGGGTTTGCGATACCCTGCCAGGCAATATCGAAAGCCGTCCCGTGGTCGACAGAAGTCCTGATAAAGGGCAATCCCAAAGTTACGCTCACTGTTCTGTAAAAATCATAAGTCTTTGCTGCAATATGTCCCTGATCGTGGTACAGGGAGACCACGGCGTCAAATACACCGTCAAGAGCATGATGGAAAACGCTGTCAGCCGGTACCGGTCCCGAAATATCGATGCCATCTTCCTTTGCCTTTTCGATGGCGGGAATAAGGATACGTGCCTCCTCGTCCCCGAAAAGACCTCCATCGGATGCATGGGGGTTAAGGGCCGCAAGGGCTATCCTGCGGTCTTCTGCCGATATCGATCTCAGACATCGGTCCGCAAGACCTATCGAATTCGCCACTCCTTCTATCGTAAGGCCCTCGATAACCTGTTTTAACGATTCATGCCTGCTGTGGAAAAAGATCCTCATTTTGTCTACGAGGAACATGGTCACACTATCCTGGCTTCCAGTCATACCGGCGAACATCTCAGTATGACCTATATGATCGAAACCGGCTTTCCTTACGGCTTCCTTGTTTATGGGAGCCGTGACTATCCCGTTCACTATCCCCTTCGTCGCCATTTCGACGCTTTTCGAAATGCATTCCACTGCCACTCGGCCTGAGAGAGCCGATATTTTGCCCACTTCTATGTCGCTGGCTTCCTCAACAATACCGGTATCCATTACCGGTATTACCCTTTTCCCACCCTCTATCAGATTTTCAGCAAGACCAGACCTCACAAGTCCCACCGAAATACCAAGCCTGTCCCTTACTGCCTCGAGAACTCTAAATTCCCCGATGACAATGAACCGGCATCCCTGCCAGACACGGTCTTGTGCCAGGCTTCCAAGGACCACCTCAGGTCCGATCCCGGAGGGGTCACCCATTGTCACGGCTATCCTGGATCCATCCATTAAGATCCTCCTTGTCTGAGCCATCGTACTGCCCGGTAAAGACCATCTTGTCCTCCGACAAGGCCTCCTTTGGTAACCACCTTCATGCCGTCGAATCGCGTCCCCTTTATGAAACCACCCATCATCAAAGGGGCTATCTCAGTACCGGGTTCAAGGAAACATGCTCCAATATGCTCGAAGAAGCTAAGTGCCGTATCCCCGCCGGAAAGAATGACCCCTGCTCCGTCACTGCCCATTGAATCGAGAACGCGGACACCCAGTCGTGCCAACTTGTTAACGATCTCTTTTTCACGGCCTCTTTCAAAATTGCCGCTTGGTCTCATTACCAGAACATCGGCTTTTTCCTTTTGCTGGCTATCGCTTCTTTCAGCAAATCGGCTCATCACACTATCCTGGTCTTGATCGATCCCTAAAAAGCAATATTCGACGTTCAGTTTGCTTTCCAGGTACTTGAGTTGTTCTATAGTGATGTCGGATATGCTCCCTATTATCGCTATAGCTGTTTTCCTGCTTCCCGTGGACGACAGGTGGTAAAAGTAGGCAGAAGTGAAAGGCCCGGGGTCGACGGGGATGAAACGAACCGGTATGGCCGCTGCTGCCCTGGCTATCTTTTCAATATCCTCGTCGCTTCCAGCGTCAGCGATCAAAACCCTGCTGACTTCGGACATACGTCGCAGTTCTTCGGCAATATCGCTCACTCCTTCCTTGACCTTTTCAATGGACAGAAGGGATATGGAGTAAAGCCCCCTGAAATAGGAGGGAAGGTAGCTTGTAGAGATTGGCCAGATCGGATCCCTTCCGACTTCGGTCCTTTCAAGGAGAGTACCATTCAATAATTGGTAACCGCCTATCGTGGTTCTTCCCGAAGCCGGATATGCCGGAACCACCAGAGCGATCGAATCTGGCTGGTATTCCAGAATGACCGACGTCTCATCGTATAGATGTCCCCGAAGAGTAGTATCTATTCTTTTAGAAAAACGGTGGGCGGGTCCGGCCCATTCCAGAACGGAACGAACCCTTTCAACCGCGGTGGAAGGATCGCAGCTCCTGGTGTTCATGTTTACCGCCATAATGGGAGGCAGAGTTTCAAGGTCGGGACTCCCCTTCTCTTCATGGCTTATCTTAAGGATAGGTGAGAAGCCCCTGGCCTTCAGCTGTATGGACTGGACGGAAGTCCCCGTAAGGTCATCGCACAGAACTATACATCTCTGTTCTTCCTTGTTTTCCATCTTACCTCCGATGACAAGCGGAAAGCTGCTCGATCTGTTTTCTCTCCCGGGAAGGAGCATCTCAATTGTCCGATCTGATTCTATCAAAACGACAAGATCGGGAAAGCCGCAATTAGGTAATTCCTTATGAAATTCATGCAAGGAAATAAGTTTTGCCTCGAAAAGACCAGGAAAATTCCTCTTTGTGTTCATAAATGAAATGTGCTATATTCGCCATCGAAATGCTAAAGGGGAGTAGCTATGCGGCACTGTCACCATCACGGCGCAAGAGACGCCTGGCAGTGCCGACGGTTAACAGCCGTCAGCGAGACTTTTAGTGTGGCCATGCCGCATTGAAAGTCTTTTTTTATTTCAGGGGGGATAAGAATGACCTGGTTTGCCGATCTTTTTGAAGCTTTGGATCACCGGCAGCTGATAATGATATTTGTTGGAGCGATCCTTATATGGCTTGCAACGGCGAAAAATTACGAGCCAAATCTTCTTCTGCCGATGGGGTTCGGAACCATCCTTGTAAATATCCCTCTCTCCTCAGCGATCACAAGGATGGCGGAAGGTTCGGTTCAAGTCGGGGCATTGAGCCTGCTCTTTGATATCGGTATATCAACAGAGCTCTTTCCGCTTCTGATCTTTATTGCCGTTGGTGCGATGATAGATTTCACTCCCCTGCTGACCCGGCCGGTTTTGTTCCTTTTCGGAATGGCTGCCCAACTGGGGATATTCATTACCATGGGTTTAGCCCTTATGTTGGGCTTCGATATCAGGGAAGCGGCCTCCATAGGCATAATCGGTGCGGCTGACGGCCCTACTTCGATCTACGTCTCTGCCCGGTTCGCCCCCCATCTCCTGGGAGCGGTCTCAGTGGCTGCATACACGTACATGGCTATCGTCCCGATAATCCAGCCCCCCGTGATCAGGCTTCTGACGACCCGCCAGGAGAGAAGGATCACAATGAGCTACTCTGAAAAAACTGTTTCCCGAAGGACGAAGATCCTCTTCCCTATTGCTGTCACCCTTGTGGCCGGGATAATAGCTCCAGCCTCTGTATCTCTGATCGGTTTCCTGATGTTCGGCAACCTTGTCAGGGAATCCGGTGTTCTTGAGCGCCTTTCCCTGGCGGCCCAGAACGAACTGGCAAATCTTGTAACGCTCCTTCTCGGTCTTTCTATCTCCGCCACCATGACGGGAGAGCGGTTCGTCCAGCCTGTCACGCTGCTTGTCATTGCCATGGGCCTCGTCGCGTTTATCCTCGACACTGCGGCCGGCGTCCTGGCAGCAAAGTTTTTGAACCTGTTCCTGAAAAAGAAAGTCAACCCCATGATCGGTGCTGCCGGCATATCTGCCTTCCCCATGTCGGCAAGGGTGATCCAGCGCATGGGAAAAGCCGAGAACAGGGATAATTTCCTTCTCATGCATGCAGTCGGGGCAAATGTTGCGGGCCAGATAGGTTCAGTCCTTGCCGGGGGAATACTTCTGGCATGGCTGTCGTGAACCAACAGCCTAACCGGTTATTCCGTCTTGGTTACCGGGCATGATCGTATTCCCGGAACTCCGGGTTGATCAGGCCCGGGATCTCTGCGCCCCTGCAAAGGGCAAGGACCGAATCCACCGCTCCCCGCACCTCTCTGTATAGGGCCTCAGGCGTCCATGATGCCAGGTGGGGGGTCAAAATAACATTCTCCAGGCCCAGAAGCGGATGTTCCGGTCCTGGGGGCTCCACCGCAAACACATCCAGGGCTGCAAAGGCAAGGCGTTTTTCCCTGAGGACCCGCTCCATTGCCTCTTCGTCTATCAACTGCGCCCGGGCAGTATTTATTATTCCTGAAGTGGGTTTCATCATACCCAGCTCACGTTCAGATATCATCCCCCTGGTAGATCTGTTAAGGGAACAGTGGAGGCTTAATACGTCGACTGCGGGTAGTATCTCCTCCATCGTCTTGTTGAAAGAAACAAATTCAGGCTCATTGCCTTGAGGTACATACAGAGGATCGTATACCTCAACCTGGCAGCCAAATCCCCAAAGGAGTTTTGCCACTTCCTGGCCGACCGCGCCGTACCCTATCAATCCAACTGTCTTTCCCCTGAGTTCCCTCCCGAACATGTCGGTTGTGTTCCTGTTTAACCCTTTGCCAATGGCCTTTGATACGAAAGGAAAACGTCTCAGGCAATCCAGGAGAAGCATCACAGTGAATTCTGCCACCGTGGTCGAATTGGCCCCTGGAACGTAGGTAACGGCTATCCCCTTTTCCGTGGCGGCACCTATGTCCACACTCGATGGTTTTCCGCCGCACTTTGCAATAATTCGAAGGGACGGCAGAACTTCCATGTCATCTGCGGAAAAACCGCAACTGGAGGTTATGATCGCCCCGTAAGCATGCTCCGAGACTTTCCTGACCATACGTTGATCTATCGGGCCCTCAGGGTAGAAGAACTCGAGTTTACCTGTCTCTTCCAACGGAGCATACCATTCTTCCGGTCCTTCCGGCTCGATGATCACGATCTTCCTTTCTTCCGGCATGACTGTCCTCCTTTGATCTTTTGAAATATTCCCTGTCCAATTGTATTATGCCTGGGCCCTGGATCGAAGCAGCAAAAAACAAGCCCGCCCCCTTGAGGGACGGGCCGCTGCAAAATTTTTGCCTAGGGCTCAACTTCATAGGATACCGTAAGGCTATACCCTTCTACACGGACCGAGGTTAGCTTTTTTATCCTCCTGAATCCCCTTGCCGGGGCAATGAACCTTTCCATTTCATTGTCTGCCCGCCTCCCCTGAAATGGTTTTTTGACCCGACAGTGTTATTTAATACTGCTACTCTGTCCTGTAGGATATTGGGGCTTTGCAGCTCACTATACAAAGTTTTAATATAAACTGGAAAAGTGTAGTTTCAAAGAAAGGAGAATAATATCTTGGCATACGTGAGGTTTTCATATTCCCTTTTGAAAAGATTCTGCACAGATGTTTTCAACAGGTTTGGCTTCTCTTCCGCAGAGGCGGAGATAATCAGCGACGTTCTCCTGACCTCTGATCTTTATGGGATAGAGAGCCACGGAATGCAGCGCCTGGTCCGCTATCACAAGGGGATAGAAAAGGGAATGATCCGCGTGAATGCAAAGCCGGAGATGGTTTTCGAAACCGCGGTATCTGCTGTTATTGACGGTCATGACGGAATGGGTCAACTTATTGGATACTACGCCATGGGGATCGCCATAAAAAAGGCAAGGTCTGGCGGAGTCGGCATAGTTACGGTGCGAGAATCGAATCACTACGGAATTGCCGGTTACTACGCGATGATGGCATGCAGGGAGGGGCTTATAGGTTTCAGTACAACCAACAGCGAAGCAATTATGGTCCCGACGCTGGGCAGGATGGCCATGCTTGGCAGCAACCCCGTTGCGTTTGCCATGCCGGCGGATCCTTTCGATCTTCTTTTTGACGCATCAACCACAGTTGTGACCCGGGGCAAACTCGAAATCTACAATAAATGCGGGAAACCACTCCCAGAAGGATGGGCCCTGGACAGGGAAGGCAAACCCTGTATTGATGCCGCCTACGTTCTTGAAAACATTGTCTCCAGGAGAGGCGGGGGGATAATGCCTCTTGGAGGGAGCAGTGAGTTAACGGGCAGTCATAAGGGCTTCGGTTACGGGATGATCTCCGAGATATTCAGTTCAGTTTTGTCAATGGGAACAACTAGCAATAAATGCTTGCAGGGAACAAAAAGCGGCATATGTCACGGTTTCATGGCGATCGACCCTTCACTTTTCGGGGATCCTGATGAGATAAGAAAACACCTTTCATCATTCCTGGAGGCACTTCGAGATTCGCCAAAAGCAGAAGGTCAGGACAGAATATTCACCCACGGAGAGAAAGAAGCCTTGGCAATAGAGGATAGAATGAAGAACGGTATCCCCATCAGCGACATCACCATGGAAGAAATTCGGGATGTATGTGAATATCTGGATATGGACTTTCGATCCTATTTCGGGGATTATGTATCCCTGCATGAAGGAAATGTGTTCAGGGGAAACTACTGAACGGGTCAGTTTCCCAAACGTATCTCCGGAAGGGGAAAAGGTGATGAAGGGGACGAAGGGATCGGCCTTTTTGTTTTTGCTTTCCTTATTTTTTATTCTTTTTTGCTGGAACGATCTGACGGGGACTGCAGATGCCGCAAACAGCCAGTTACGTCCGCAAAAGGCCGATCTCAGGAACAGGAACTGGACAGAAGCTTTCAAGCTGGCACACGAAAAGCTTTCGCGAGAGTACCCATTCACAGAATGGAAAGAGATCGACTGGGACTCCCTGCATGATACCTTTCTCCCACGTATTGAACAAGCCTCGGCGGCAGGTAACGAAAAAGCCTATTACCTGGCGCTTCGCGAATACCTCTTCTCGATCCCGGACGGACATGTTGCACTTGAAGCTGGCGATCCCCGAATTCCAAACTCTATAAGCATGGAGATGGTCGGAGGCGGATACGGACTAGCCCTGGCAGAACTGGACGACTTTCGTGTAATTGCAGCAGCGATCCTCCCCGGATGCCAGGCGGAACAGGCCTGCATCGAGCCGGGTGCAGAGATCATAACCTGGGACGGGCTGCCGGTAAGAAAGGCCCTGGACAACGTTAAAGTCGGGGCGACCCCCTACAGACCTTTGACCGGCGAACCCCTTCCCGGGATCGAGAGTCCGCCGGCAACAGGAGAACATTACCGACTGGAACAGGTCAGGCTTCTTGCGAGAGCCCCAATAGGTACAAGAGTGTGCGTCGTGTACAAGAATCCAGGTTCTGAAAACCTCCAGACTACGTTTCTCACCGCCGCAGATGACAGAGGCGTCACTTTCTCTTTGCTGAATTTCGCTTCAAGGCCAGGCTTCTCAGACAGGATCGACTACTGGATACTTCCGGAAGGTTATGGATACCTTCTACTCAGGACCGAGGTGTACCTGAACGACATGACCGTTTACAAAGCACGGATCCTGGAAGAAGTCCGTGAGGCGGTCAGTTTCTTTATAGACACGGACGTAATGGGAATGATCGTCGATCTCCGCGGGTACTACGGAGGTCTGGACGAATTGGCGGCAGACCTCTCCGGCTTTTTCTACCCCGAAGAGAACTTTTACGGATACCTTGAGATATACGACAGCAATGCAGGCTCGTTCCGCCGGGCCGGGGAAGTGAGGATCAAACCCCAGGAGCCGACATTTGAACGGCCGGTAGTAATTCTGGTAAATCCGGCGACAAAAAGTTCCGGCGAGGGTCTTGCAAAATACATTTCACTGTCTCCCAGGGGCCATTCCGTGGGATTTCACGGAACAAACGGGTCTTTCGGGCTTGCCGGGGGAGAGATATTTATGCCGCTGGACTTAAAGATCAGATATCCCTTCGGGCGTTATGTGGACCGCGAAGGGCAAATACAGTTAGACAGCCGTAACCGTACCGGTGGAGTCTCCGTTGTCTATCGTATTCCGAAAACACTCGACAACGTGCTGGCTTTTGCCGAGGGAATAGACGTGGAACTGGAATACGCCGTAAATTACCTGAGGTGGATCGGAAACTGGTAGTTTTAAAGCGTGCAGCCAGAAAACAGTAAACAGGGAAAACCACCCTGCAAGGAACTTCCCTTCGGGAAAAAAGAGAGCCCCCTGACCTCATCTCACTGAACAAAATATCAGAAATAGAATATGTTTATTCGCGAATGATCGATCCAAATGGATCGGAGAGATCCGAAAGAGGCGGATAACCTTTGATCAGGTGTCTTGCCATGGTTGACCTTTCAATAAGATGTTAGAATAAAGGGAACAACAAACACTTTAACCAGACAGGAGGGTGAAGAGATGAAAAAGATACACAGAGTTCTCCTTGTTCTGGCAGCGGCTGTAGTTATCCTTTCTCTGGCCGCCATGAGCTTGAACCTTGGCACAGACACGGTAAGGGATATCGTCTCGGAAGCGGTTACCGAAAAACTCGATTCCCGGATCACTATAGGATCGGTGAAAGGAAATCCTTTCAAGGGTTACCGGATGGAGAACATATCCCTTTCGACCGACAACGAGGAAGTGTTCACAGCCGAAAGAATTAACGCAAAGGTATCGGTCCTTGCTTTCCTTACCGGTGGTCCGCCTGTGTCGGTCCTGGAGATATCCGGCTTCAAATCCGATGTTGAAAGGATCAACCGCCTGATCTCAAAGATTGAGACGGGAGGCGAAGCTGGAGAACTCCCCCTCAGGAAGATCAGGGTCTTCGACAGCAACTTCAGCACCCCATGGGCCGCTGTTGATATCAAAGAGGTGACCCTGGCTCTTGACGGGACCCGGATCGGATCCTACCTGGATGTGATGATCGACGAACTCCCCATAAAAGGAGACCTTGATGTTTCTATCACAGAAGGAGCATCTGCGATCAGGAAGATGGATCTTGCGATAGGACAGGGGAGAATTACGGCATCCGGAGAAGTTGTGCCCGAACTGTCCGTCAGGGGCAAGGTCAGAGAGATCGATATCGCGAAGCTCGTGGGTTTCTGGCCGGATGCCAACCCGGAACTATACAAGGGGTCTCTCTCTTCAGATTTTTCGGCCCAGAAGACATGGCAACAACCTGAGATCTCTGGAAACATGGATTTTAAAGGGAACCTTATCTCAGGTATTCCCGTGGAAAAGGCAACTGCCCGTTGGAGATTTTTCAACAACCGTCTTGACGTAGCCGACCTGGATGTCTTTACCCTTGGTTTCCCCCTGAAGGGCGACCTGGCCTTTGTATTCGATCCGAAATCACCTCCCCGCATGCGCATCGACCTCAAGGGATCAGCTGCAGATCTGGAGGCGCTCTCCCAGGTCTCGGCTAAACTGAAGGGCATGAAGGGGACCATGGACAACTTCTCGATACTCCTGGAGGGCCAGGTCTCCAACCCGGAAGGGCAGATCAATTTTGAGGCCCGGAAACTGGGCTTCAGGGAATATTCCGCAAGCGATACCAGTATCAGAGCAAGGGTGAGGGGAGGCGATGTAAGCATTTCCGGTAAAAGCGCCTTCGAAGGTGCTCCTCTGACTCTGGGTGGAACTGTCTCAAATTTCATGAGAGATCCTGTTGCATCCTTGCAGGGTACCTTAAGGTCCCTTTCGCTTGAATCGTTAAAGAAACTGGCACCCGCCATGAAGGAGATTGACCTCAAAGGGAGGGTAAACTCAGATTACAAGGTTTCCGGCCCTGTTCATACCCTGACCGTATCGGGAAAGGCATGGTCAGACAGCATGACCCTCGGGGAATATGCGCTTTCAAACCCCTCCACATTTTTCGACTACGATATCAAGGGAGATACCCTTTCCTTCACCGAAATGAAAGCAGGGTGGAAACAGGCCGCCATTTCCGGAAGAGGGAAAATTTCAGCTCTCTCCTCCGAAAGCAGGGAAGGAGATATTGTCGTTCAGGCGGCGAACCTCGACTCGGCTTTCTTCTCGTCCTTCTACCCGCCGATATCCGAGTACCGGTTGAAGGGAGATATGTCTGTTGAGGCCCAGGTAAAGGGAATCCTTTCCAGTCCTTCTGTAACAGTCAGTCTCGTTTCCAGGGCTCTTTCGCTGATGGATAATTACAGCTTTGCCAATCTCAAGGCAGGCACCAGGATCACAGGTCTAAAGAACGGTATTCCTTCCGACCTTGATCTGAATATCAGTGCCGATTCCGCTTCCATAGCGGGGGCGACGCTTCAGGCACTTAAAGTCGAACTGGAGAAGAAAGCAAAGGTCATTACAGTAAAGCAAGGTAGCGCTTCCATGGGTGCGGGAACCCTTTCCGCGGGGGGAAACGTAACTATGGAGGATCCCGTTGGAAAAACCACCCTGAACCTTGCTCTAAAAGCCGAGAACATCGACCTTGACAGGATATCCCTTTCGGATGGCAAAAAACTCCCCCTTGCAGGGATCCTGACCGGTGATGTCACAGTGACCGGTAAGGTGGAGAAACCCCAGGTATCGGTCAACGCAACAGCGCCGTTCATTGCCGCGGCCGGCCTCAAAGCTGACAGCGTAAAGATCAGGATCTCCGGCGATACGGACAACCTTAGGATAGAGGATCTTTCAGGCAAGGTGGGGGATGGTTCTATAGCGGTCAAGGGCGATGTTCGACCTGCCCCCTTCGCCGCCGATATTTCCGTCAATGGCAAAAGCCTTGAACTGAACCCCCTTCTCTCACGGTTTGAGAAGCTTGAACCCTTGAACATCACCGGGAAGAGCGATCTGGCATTCAATGGACAGTTCAGCGAAAAAGGGAACAGCGGCACAGGTAAGGCCACCTCCTCCTCAGTCCGCGTTATGGGGATGGAGATTACCAATATTACTCTTCCTCTCGAACTTGACGGGAGCAGGCTGACATCTCCCGATGGAACCGGAAGGTTATACGGCGGACAGATCATGAATGATTTCGCTCTTAACCTGGCGGGGATGACCTTCTTCAATGAGATCGATGTTAAGGATGCCGACTTGAACGCCCTGCTGAAAGATGCTTACAAGCTGGAGGGGAGCATTACAGGGAAGGCGGAACTATTTGCAAAGATAAACGGCACTTTCGGCGATGAGTTGAAATACACTGGCAAGGGCCTTCTCAAGACCGGGCAGGGCATGATCTCGGGTTTCAAGATCATAGATTTAGTCGCCGCTATCCACAAAACCAGGGGGCTTCAATATGCATCCATTTACGCCCCTTTCGATCTCCAGACCGGCAAACTCATCCTTTCCAGTGAAACTTTGGTCAAGGCCCCGGATGGGGATCCTCTCTACCAATTCCTTACGGCTTCCGGTGGAGTGGGCCCCGATAACAGGCTTAACCTCGCATGCAATGGCAAATTGAACATCAAGGTTATCAACGCGCTCCTCGGCGGTGCCACCGGTGGTCTTGGCGGCTTCGCCTCTACTCAGAACCTTGCAGGCATCCTGCAAGGTGTTATTGAGGGCACAGGAACAAGTCTTCGAGACGATGATTTCAGGGACGTGAGTTTCAACGTAGGAGGAACTTTTGAGAAGCCCGGTATCTCAAACGTAAAGATATCCCCATCAGAAAAGCAGGAGGCGGCCGATACCGCGCCATCAGAGGAGAAGACACTTCAGGAAAAAGTCCTGGAGCAGATAATCCCCGGGGCGGCACCCACACTTCCACAACAACAAATAAAGGAAGAACCGACAAAACCGGAGCAGACGATACAGCAAAAGGTCCTGGAACAGCTGATCCCCGGAGCCAAACCGGAACCGAAACAAGCACCGGAGCAGCCTGCCGTAAAGACTGAAACAGCCCCGGCCCAGCAGAGCGAACCGGTTATCAAACCTGTCCAGGTAACAACAACGCAACCTGAGGCTACAATTGAGCCAGAACCAAAACCAGAACCGGAACTAAAACCAGAGCCGGAGACAAAACCAGAGCCAAAACCAGAACCAGAAACAAAACCAGAGCCTGAAGCGGAATCGACAATTGAAGTCAAACAGGAACCGGCAAAAGCACCGACGCCCGAACCAGGAACATCGGAAGGACATGTAGAGGAACAGGCTCCAAAACCGGAGGAAAAACCTGCGACCCAGGCACGGGAAGAAACACCACAGGAACAGAAGGATCCGGCTGATGAAGCACCTGAGATCAAACCGGAACCAATACCGCCTGTGACAGTGCCGACAAAAGTGCTTCCCCAGGAAGTTGTATCGGAAGATGTGAGTGAATAATTGTACTGTTATCAAAGCAAAGGGCCGGAGTAATACCCCGGCCCTTTGCTTTTTCCCCAGGCTCATGGCAGCCAGATCATGCGCCGCCAGGCGTGAAGAGAGATAAACAAGAAAGAGATCTTTTCAAGAACCCCTGGAAAAATGATGTATTCCCACCTTTTCCCTTGTAATTCCCGATCAGGGCGCAGTCAACCTGATCCTGGCCTTTCCCATGATCTAGGTATCCTGAACGTCCTTGAGTACTGCCCCGGTCACACCGGAAGTTACAAAAGCTCGATAGCGATTTAAAAATGGGCTGTCGATCGGCTGGGACCATGGCTTCAGATCCGCCCTGCGGCGTTACATCTCTTTTTCGTCAACAAGAAGGTGCAGTTTCTTTCCCCAGGTTGTAAAAGTCATCCGTTTTCTGTCCTGCTTCTCTAAAATTATCTCCTCAGTCAGTATAAAAAATGAAGGATCATGACGTCCTTTATCAACCGGATATCTCCTTATAACTCTTTTCAACCCCTGATAAGAAGATTGACAAGTCCCATGCTGAATATCGGGAAATAGATAAAAAGGATCAGGCAAAACATCATCACAAAGACCATAGGGAAAATATTCCTGGAAATAGTATCCAGTTTTTCGCCTGATACTGCCGAGGCAACAAAAAGGTTAGCACCATAGGGAGGTGTAATGAACCCTATCGCCAAAGCAACGGTCATGAAAAGTCCGAAATGTACCGGGTCAACTCCTATAGATCGCATCACTGGAAGAAAAATGGGGGTCAGAATAATCATAGATGAAATATTGTCAACAAAACAGCCAACCACCAGTAGCATCATGTTGATCAATAGAAGAATTATCCAGGGGGTACTTGAAACACTTATAATCCACTCTCCAACCCTCATGGGGATCTCTTCCATAGTAAGATAGGTGGCAAAGGCGAGCGAAAGTCCCAGCATGAACGTGGTTGCACCGTTAACAACAAGAGCATCCATAAAAGCAGCCTTTATGGATGTTGCATCCAATTCCTTGTATATAAACTTTCCGATCAGGAGAGCATAAACCACCCCGCTCACCGCTGCTTCAGTTGGAGTGAAAACACCCGTGTAGATACCTCCGAGGATTATCACAGGAACCAACAACGCCCAAAAAGCTTTGACAAAACTGGTAGCTATGTCATTAAGTCCGTAATTCCTTTCTGCCCTTGGATAATTCCGCTTTTTTGCTATAAACCAGGACAAGGTCATCAAGGATATTCCTATAACGACACCTGGAACAATACCGGCCACAAAAAGTTCTAGAACTGATGTGCCCGAGATAACCGCAAAGATCACGAACGGTATCGATGGCGGAATTATCACTCCTATTGAACCTGAAGCTGCAGTAAGAGCCGCCGCAAAAGGGGCACCGTAATTCTTGCTTTTCATCTCCGGTATCATAAATGATCCGATAGCTGAAACTGTTGCCGGCCCAGAACCAGAGATGGCCGCAAAGAACATGCACGCTGTAACGGTTACCATCGCAAGTCCGCCCACCATGAATCCAACAAGGCTTTCTGCAAAGTCTACGATCCTCTTTGAAATTCCGCCATAACCCATAAGGGATCCGGCAAGCATAAAGAAGGGAATGGCCAGGAGCGGGAAAGAATCTATGCCCGTAAATGCCGTCTGGGCTATCATTATCACCGGAACTGAACTCGTGAAATACATCGTGATCATGGTTGCAAGACCAAGAGCTATTCCGATCGGAATACTCAGAGTAAGGAATATGAACAGGAGAGATATCAACAGTGCAATATCCATTAGTTTCCTCCTATCCTGCCGGTTCTTGATTTCTCAAAACGCAGAAAAATTCACTGACAAGCCTTGACGTCATTAACAGACTGCCGACCGGAACCGCCGCATAGGCTATTGCCATTGACATTCCTAGTGCAGCCGAAACCTGTCCCCTGATATAGATCATCCGGGTGAGCTGGAAACCCTTGTACACTAGGAAACATCCGAAAAAGATCCACAGGGAAAGAACTAACAACTCCAGAACTTTCCTCGGGAATCCCTTGAATCTGTCTACAAGCGCCTCAACTCTCAAATGCCGTCTTTTTCTGACTGCATAACTTGCTCCTACCCATGTCTGCCATATGAAAACGTAACGTGCAACTTCCTCGCTCCAGGAAAGGGAGTTCGAAAAAACATACCTCATCACAACCTGGGCAAATATCAACGTTACAGTGACTATCAGGGAAAAATACAGAAGGTTCTCCTCTATCTTGTTGTAGTACTCACCTAATCGGATCATTGCAATACTCCCCTGTTTTCAGGCTCAAAAATCATCATTCAGCCCGAGATAAGCGATCCAGGTATATAGTTTCCCAAAGCTTACATTCTGGGTAAAGATCAACATCAGTATGCTTTCCCACATCGCTCCATTTTGAGAATTAAACACATCCTGCTTGATCATCGTCAGAGACGAGGGTTGTTATCCGCTGATCCATAGGGGGGCGAGGAAAATCGCCCCCCTATCTTTCTGTCTGGTGTCTCTTTATTGATAAACGCTGCCCGAATTCTTTTGCCCTGTCGTTATCCTGTCACTTAATGTTATTGTTTTCCCTATTTCTGCCCCTCACGGACAATATCCATTATTTCTTTGGATATGACTGATTCAAATTCAGCATAAACAGGTTCAGTAGCTTTGACAAAGAGTGCCCTTTCGGAATCTGTCAGATCGTTTACTTCCATGCCGGTAGCCTTCAAAAGTTCAAGCATTTCGACATCCTGTTTCTCCGTAGCCATTCTCTCACTCGCCTCATAGCGCTTCCCTGCCTCCAATACGACTTCCTGGTACTCTTTGGGCAGGGACTGGAAGAAACTCTCTGAAACTACCAGAGGCGCAACGGCAAAAATATGTCCGGTCAGAGAATAATACTTCTGGACCTCGTAAAACTTGGATGAATAGGTAAGTACTACCGGGTTGTCCTGGCCATCAACTGTCTTTTGTGCTAGCGCAGTGTAAAGCTCGGCAAAACTCATCGGCGTCGGGTTGGCCCCCAGGGCCTTGAAGATAGCTATGTGGATCGGGTTCTCCATGCACCTGATCTTCATGCCGCTCATGTCGGCAGGGGTCCTGATCGGCAGTTTGTTGTTGCTCACGTTCCTGAAGCCATTAACTCCCCATCCTATGATGCGAAGACCCTGAGGCTCCAGGTCGGGGGCAAGTTTCTCGGAAAGCGGGCCGTCGATCAGTTTGTAGGCGGTCTCAAAATCCTTGAAAGCAAAGGGGAGATCGAAAACGTTGAACCTGGGAGCAAAAGTTGCCAGGGTCGAGCTACCGATTATTCCGCATTCCACAGTACCCAGCTGCATAGCTTCGGTTGCCTGGCGGTCTCCGCCAAGAGCCGCGTTGATATGGAGGGTCACCTGAACATTGCCGCCGGTATTCTCTTCAACGAACGCTTTGAAGTCAAGAAGCGACGGGTGGGATTGGTGAGTTTCTGAACCGACTGAATGGAGCTTCATCCTGTAGACCTTTGCAGTGGCGGTCTGTGCCGTAGCGAGGAGCATAAGAGCGCACATTAACAAAAGCACCAGTCTTTTCACGAAGAACGCCTCCTTTATTACGGTCCGTCATAGAACCGTTTATTTGCTGTTTATTTTTCAGCGGCCTGTTTTTGCAAGGCATTCGTTGTAGTAGACAACGAACAGTTCCATAGCCCGCTTGATTTTCTTTATGTCGATAGTGTAGGCGATCCTTACCCTGTTCTTAATGCCGAAGGCATCGCCAGGAGTCACAGCTACACCGAATTTGTTCATAAGTCCTATCGCGAACTCGAGGGGGGTAGTTCCAAGTCTTTCAATAGATGGTAGAACATAGAACGCCCCTTTTGGGGAGGGGAAATCCGCTCCGGGGCATTGTCTCAATGCAGAAACAACTACATCCCGCCGCTTTTTAAATTCGCCACAGATCAGGGATGTATAATCTGAACTCTTCCGAAATGCCTCCGCCGCTCCATACTGGGAAAATGACGGTGCGCAGCTGGTAAGCATCAGGTGGGACTTAGCGATGCAAGGAACTACTTGCGGTGGCATAGAGGCGTAACCAATACGCCAACCCGTCATTGCAAAAGTCTTCGATACAGAGTTGACATAGAGGACCTGGTCACTGACCTGGGGATACTTCAGCGAGCTGACATGTTCTTCATCGTAAATTATCGCCGAGTAACATTCATCGGTCAACAGCCAGATATCTTTACCCTTGATAAAGTCCACAAGTTTTTCCATATCAGACCTGTTGACCACGCACCCCGAAGGATTATTTGGTGAGTTGATCATGATCATTTTTGTTTTTTCTGTGACCGCAGCAGATATCCTGTCAATGTTCAATCCATAGTATTCACCCAGGTCAGCTGGCACTTCTACAGGAACAACACCGGCAAAGTAGCACTGTTCCTTGTAGGCCACATAACATGGAGTGATTAGTATGACTTCATCCCCTTGGTCCAGCAGCCCGAGCAGCAGCGCCATAAGGGCCTCTTCGGCACCGCATGTAACAACGATATTTTCCGGATCCAGAAGCACCCCTCTTTTTGCTTCATGATCAACTATCGCCTTTCTGAGCTCCGGGATACCGTTCATCGAAGTGTAGTGGGTCCGACTGGAGTTTATCGCTTCAATGCACGCTTGCCTGGCTTCAATGGGCGAATCGAAATCCGGTTCACCTATCTCAAGGTGGAAGATCTCCTTTCCTTCAGATTGAAGTTTAAGGGCCGCCTCAAAAATATCCCTGATACCGCCTTCGAACGAGCATTGCGATATCCGCTTGCTCTTTTTATGAATATTCATCGATCTACATCTCCTTTCCCTTTCCGTTGATCTTTTCGACTGTGTTAATCTGGCCGACAGGTCTTTTGCCCAGATATACGTCCCTGACTTCCTCTGCCGCAATTGTTCTTAGTTTCTTGAGAGAGGAATTTGAATACCAGGCCGTATGGGGGGTTATCAGGCACCCGGGTTCGTCAAATATCGGGTGGGTCATGTCCGGCACAGGCTCCCCCTCTACTACATCCAGGGCGGCTCCTGCAATAATTCCATGGCGAAGGGCATATGAAAGATCATCCAGATTTACAAGACCGCCCCGTGAGGTATTGATGATATTTGCGGTGGATTTCATAAGTTTCAATTTCGTGATGTCAACAAAATAACGAGTCTCATCATTGAGAGGAACGTGAATACTGACGACATCGGCAGTACGGAAAATTTCGTCCATGTCCTCAACGACATCCACACCTGTCTCTTCGCTTTTCTGCCTGTCAATGAAGGGGTCATAGACAATAACGTTCCCAAAGAGACCCTTTGACTTTCTGGCCAGTATCTGACCTATCTGCCCAAAACCCAGAATGCCCAGGGTAAGTTCCTGGAACTGGTCAGCCGGGGGAAAATCCTCGAGTTTCCATGACCTGTCCCTGGTCACCCTCCAGGTATAATGAGGGAGTTTCTTCACCAGTGATAGTGCGCAAGCGAGGGCATGGTCGGAGACCTCCTCAAGATTGAAGGCGGGAACGTTGCATACTATTATCCCTTTTTTCGTAGCCGCAGGAATATTGATATTCTCGACACCCATGCCGTGCCTTACAACAATCCTGCATTTCTTCATCAGCGATATTCTTTCTGCGGTTATCGGGGTAATATCACAAATAAGTCCGTCAATTTCCGGCAAATTCATATCGAATTCTTCTACGCTTTTCAGATGCAGCACCTCAGATCCTGCGGTTTTCAGGATCTCCGTCTCCATATCGATCTCTTTGTAGTTAACGACACTGTATATACCGGTTTTGAACTCACTCATCGCGACACGCTCCTATATGAAGCTTTCCCAGCCATGGATCCGACCAAAGGACAGTTTTCCATCCACGATGGTCTTCACGATCTTGACATCCCGGAGTTCCATTGAAGGAATACCGAACAGATCCCTGTCAAAGATCACGAGATCTGCTGCCTTCCCTGGCGTGATGCTCCCGTTCCAGTCCCATGTGTCATGTGCCTTGGCTGGGTTGGTGGTGTATACGTGCAGGGCTTCGTCCAATGCAAGTTTCTGATCTGGACGCCACGTCCTTTTCCCGTCATAACTGGTTCGGTTTACGAGGGCCCAGATCCCGCACATCGGGTCCAGGGATTCTATCGGTGCATCACTGGAGCCGCAGAGCATCAATCCTGCATCAACCAGATCTTTCCATACACAGGCATACTTCTGGTGATCTCCAAGCCGGGTGGGTACCATATCTATATCTGAAGGGACATAGCTGGGCTGGATAACGCATGCCACCGGCAGTTTCTTCATTCTCTCGATCTGGTCGGGCCTGATAATTTCTATATGGTTCAACAGGTAGGGATACCTTGGTTCCGGGTATATTGAGCACGTCTTCTCTATGGCGTTGAGCATCTGGTCGATCGCCCTGTCGCCTATGGCGTGAACAAGTATATGATCCTCGCGGCGTGTCGATTCGCAGAGTTTTTCAACAAGTTCGTCAATTTGGTGGATCAGCATACCGTTTGTATCCGGATCGTCAGCATAGTGAAAGGAAATGGCCGCAGTGCGGGCACCCAGACTTCCATCGAGAAAAAGCTTGAAACCCTCAAAACGCACAAGATCATTACCCAGGACACCACCCATGGAAGGCACGGACAACTCATCGTGTGTGCTATAGACTCGACACAGGAGTCGGTCTTGCTCCATTAGGGTCTGGTAAAGCCCAAGTTCCTCCTCCATTCCAAGGCTGGAAGCGCTGCAGGAATGGAGAGTGGTAAGACCATGGCAGGCTGCATGTTTCAGGTATTCGTCAAGATAACTCAAAAGTGTTTCTTTTTTGTAAAGCTCATTTTTCAAAACTGCGTAAACCGGGAATTGGGCGCCTTCTACAAGAATTCCTGTCGGTTTTCCTGAGACATCCCTTCGTATACCTGGCAGGTCCATTCCGGAGATCCCCGACAGCTCAAGGGCTTTTGAATTGGCTACAGAAGCGTGAGTGCAGATCCTGTGGATAATGACGGGGTTATCGATCCCGGCCTTATCAAGATCATTGGCATTCGGAAGTACGGGGCTGTCCCAGTCGTTCTCGTTCAGCATGGTTCCGTATATCCAGGATCCAGGTGCGACTTTCGATGAGCGTTCCTGAAGTTTTTCTATCACGTCTTCGTTTGATTTTGCCGAAGACATATCTATGGACTGCATTCCTTTTGCACAGGCAAGAACATGAAGGTGACAGTCACTCATACCCGGTATTACGCTGACACCTTCCAGTTCCAGGCGGACAGCATCTTCGATGAATGGATGAACATCCAGATCCGCTGTCTTTCCCAGGGCCATGATCTTCCCGTTCCCGATTATCAACGATTCGGCTTCAGGGTTTGCAGCGTCGCCGGTCCATATGCTGCCATTCCTGAGATAGAGATATTTCCCCTTTGGCAAATTGATAACCTCCTCAGTCGCTGTAAATGTTTTTACTTCCATACTCCCAGAAAGCGGCCCTGAGATGCGCCTCAAGTTTCCTTCTAACCTCCTGGGGAGTACCGCTTTCAAGCATTTGAAGCAGTTCCCTGTGATCATCCAGGCTCCTGTTTATGGAGATGCTGTTTGACGGCCAGATCTTCCCGATGTCGAAACGGTCCAGCCCTGTAAGGTTTATGAAATTCTTCAGAATTTCAAATAAAACCTGGTTGCCAGAGGACTTTGCGAGCTCCAGGTGAAAGGCTGTATCCAGTTCCCGGTATCCATTATGATCATTCTCACGGATCGCATTCTGCATTTTTTTAAATATTGTTTTCAGCGACCTCAGGTTTTTGGGTTCGATCCTTCCGGCCGCATATTCCCAGATGACCGGTTCAATAATGAGCCTGGCAATGTATGCATCCGTGGAACCCGCACCCTGTAGATGTTCCCAGAATGATGCGGACTCGGCGACCATAGGCGCAAAAGACTTCTCTCTCTGCTGAACAAAGGTCCCATTGCCTGGTACCCTTTTAACGACACCCATTGCGACCAGCCCCGACATAGCCTCCCTTACGACTGAACGGCTGACCCCGAACTGTTTGGCAAGTTCCGGCTCGTTTGGGAGTTTGTCGGATTCCTTAAGCCGTTCTTCTTCTATGGCTTCAAGGATCTGCTTCATAACGCTGGATGATTTTCTTTCACTGCTCAGCTTGTTAAACATTTGCATGCCTCCCGTTTACTTGACATAAATCATATGTCGGACATAAGATTTATGTCAAGTTTGATTTCTTACTTCCATACGTTCTATCAAATTTCTCTGTAATCAATTAATTCTTTCTATTTATAAGATTGAATCTTGGGAGATCGAAAAATTCGAAACTGGTTCTTTTTTTCACTGTTTGCTTTCGCCTTTTTATACAGCAACCTGCTGAGGATCTCGGGGGTAGTAATACTTCCCCCGCTCGCAGAGTCTCTCGGGATCAGCGCCTCCATGGTAGGTTTCCTATCCAGCCTGTTCTTTTACACTTACGGGGTCAGTTTCGTATTTTGGGGTATTGTAGCCGACAGGTGGGGCGCATTCAGAACATGTGGGCTCTCGCTTATTATTGCTGCCACAGCCTCGGCTATACTCGCACATGCCGAAACTCCAGTAACGATAGGGATAGGCAGGGCCTTTTCCGGGTTTGGACTGTCCAGTGCCGGTTACCTGTGTAATGCTTTATACAGCCCAGACATTCACCAGGGATAAATACTCGTTCCTTGTCGGCATAATCATGATGACGGGTCATTCTGGAACGGTTATCGCCATAGCTCCTCTAGGGGCTGCCCTTGATGCGCTTGGGATCAAGGGTGTCTACTACGTACTTGGCATAACTTCACTTGCCATAGGTCTTATGCTTCTGGCCTGGAGAAGGTACGATCCTGTCCTTCTGGAGGCAAAGAAGGATGAAGAACCGGTCTCCCTTTCCCGTTTTATTTCCGACATAAGCATGGGTGCCAGGCTTATTTACTGCAGTTTCCCTCTTCTGGTAATTGTTCTGACCTGGGTCACATCGTCCGCCTCGATATCAACTCTTCAGGGCCTTTGGGCAGTTTCATGGATACAGACAACAACAAATGGAAGTATTCTTTCCAGCCGCGCCTGTGCCACCTGGATAAGTATTGGAATGGTAGTTGGTCCACTGGCAGGTGGGTTAATTGTTCGGAAAGTTGGCGGGAGCAAAAAATCTTTTTTTATTATGTGCATCCTTACGCAGTTGAGTTGGATCTCATGGATGATGATCTCATTTTTTGGTGGTAGCCTTGAACTTTTGGGGTTTTCTGGTTTTCTGACAGGATTTTTCAGCGGGGCCGCGTTTGTTTTTATGGGGAACGCCATAAGGGAACTTACGCCAGCAAGGTGGACGGGGACTGTAATCGGCCTTCTTAACCTCCTGATCTACGGTTTTCTTGTAGTGTTCCAATGGGGTACCGGTTTGATGCTGGATCTTTTCCCTGCCGACCCCGCTTCAGGATCATATTCCCAGATCGGATACCAGGTCGGTTTCTGGTTAATTTTGATCCTTCAAGGTCTTTCTTTTTCTCTGGTTAGCAAGGTCACGTCTTTTTCACTCCAAGCCTCTCATCACGACGTACGATAGGAATTATTATTCTATCTGGATTGGAGACCTGAAATATCAGTGGCTTAATGACCGTTTATGAACATAAGGCCCGATGACAACATAGAGAAGGCAGGCTCCTGCCATGATCAGGGCTAGCCATGCCGCGTAAAAATCGCCAAGGACAAGGAAGGCTAAAATGGCAAGAGCTGCAGGGGCAAAGTACCGTACCCTGTTTGAAGGCTTCGGGTAACGGAAGATAGAAAGTTGCAGCGTGATCATAACAAGGATGGGGATCTGGAACAGAATGCTGACAGGCCCCCTTACAAGGATGTTCTGATCAGGCTTCAATATCAGTGCCGCAAACACGACCAGGGCGATCCAGGAGGAGTTTGCCGTAATAGGCAGGCCTATGAAGCCTCCCTGACCACGGAGAGGATCTCCTGAACGGAACCTGGACATCCT
The DNA here is from genome assembly GCA_002383685.1 of Synergistaceae bacterium UBA4066. Classification (GTDB taxonomy): domain Bacteria; phylum Synergistota; class Synergistia; order Synergistales; family Thermovirgaceae; genus UBA4066. The sequence goes on from DFZC01000016.1 coordinate 97,489, forward strand.
CGTTGCACCGGAAAAAACAATAGCGGTAGGGAGGATCCATCGCCATACAGGGTTAGGGCCGAAAAGAAGCAATGAAAAGAGCAGGGCAGCTGGGGCCAGGGAAAAGGCTGTGAAATCCACGAAGGTGTCCAGCTCTGCTCCGAATGACGTCGAACCATTTATCCACCTGGCTAGATTTCCATCCAGCCCGTCCAGGACCAGGGCAAGGATTATGTACTTTGCCGACCGGGCCATCAGGAGAGGCATATTAAGGCGCATCGCTTCAAGGGTCGAGAAAATGCTGGCGAAAGAGAAGAAAAGGGCCGCCAGCGTCACAAGGGAAGGAACAGTCTGCCTGATATTTTTTCCCGTTATCATGGCTTATCTTTCCTGACGATCCTGGCTATGACCGTCTCACCTGCAGTGACCTGTTCCCCTATCCTGACCACCATTTCTATTTCCCCCTTGGGGAAGTACATATCAAGCCGGGACCCGAACTTCATCATCCCCAGCCTGTCACCCTTTTGGACCTCCGTCTCTTCGTCATGGGAAAGCCAATAAACAACACGACGGCAGACAGGGCCGACGATCTGGCGGACCAAGCACACGGTGCCCTCACCACGGACAAGTATAGCGTTATGCTGGTTAACGTCTGATGATTTCTCTTCAAATGTGAAGAGCCTTTTCCCGGGGAAATACCCCAGAAATTCAGCTCGGCCACTGATCGGGAACCGGTTGACGTGGACGTCGAAAAGGCTAAGGAAAATGCTGATCCGCAGGCATTCCCCTTTGATATATTCGTTTTCGGTAACCTCGGTGACCTTGGCCAGTTTACCGCTCGCCCCGGCAACCACTGCCCCTGGTTCTGAAGGTGTGACCATGTCCGGGTCGCGGAAGAAAAACAGCATGTAGGCAACAGAAGACGCTCCAAGAAAGAACCCCGCGGTCAGGGCTGTGCGCCAGGCAGCCCCCAAAAGGGCTAAAAGGATCCAGATCAACAGGCCTGACAGGATTGAAGCAACTATGAAAGGACTTACCTCTGGTCTGACCTTCACTTGAAACCAACCCCTAAAGGCTTTTTAGCCTTGAGATTTCTTGTAACAAAGCACACGAGCACCAGTATTCTAAGATATAAGGAGACTCATGAAATCAGTAAAAAAGCAAAATACAAGATGGCGACAAAGTCAAAAAGCGAAAATAAACGGAGATCTGGCGAGAAAATGGAGTTCTCTGAACAATACCGGATCTGGCAGGACAGGTTCGATTGTAAATTGATGTGAATGTTTCCGGCCACAAAATATTTCAGGCGCACAGTTGACTTTAACAGCAAAGCGTTGTAGTATTCTTTTACTAGAACAAAGCCATCAACCGGGAACAATCCCGGTTTGTGTAGGGGTCTTTGAGGGGCTGCTAGGCACAGCAAAGATCCCAAGGGCAGGGGCCAGGTTTAAAAAGCCTGGCCCCTGCCCTTGTCTTGATCTGCATCCAGATCTGGATAACTCAGGAGATTTCCGGAAGCATGTACTTTTCCGGCACATCCTCCGGGATCTTCATTTTCAAAATTTTCTGTTTCCCGTCCCTCTCTACGATCACGTCAATAGCCTTCCCAAGGTTGTTCATGATGACGGCCTTGAAATCCTCAATTGAACCTTCGGCATCAAACTTTGACCCGGCAGCTGAAATGATCGTGTCCCCTGCTTTCAGACCCAGGCTTTCTCCAAATGTATCACCGTATAACACAAGGAGATAGAAGGGTTTTTCAATGGTTGTTACCGCTCCCAAAGCAAAGGGAGCTAACCGCTTCTCCACTCCGAGGTAGTACTTGATATCCCTGTGCATGTTTTCGCTCAAAACTTTCGATCGATCGTAAAGTTCGTGCAACGAAGAAAATTCCGAGAGCAGGACTTCGGCCGCTATGTTGTTTGCAGCCCTTGCTCGTTTATACAAGTCCTGGGACTGTGCACCCCAGTCCTTGGTCTCCTGTCCTCTCACCACAGCCTGAATGAAGTAATTCAGACCGGCGACCTGGTGGTTCCCGACTTCCTGCAGAGCCTTGATCAGCATGTTTCGCAGAGGATCATCGCTGCTGAATCCAGAAAGCCTTCTGATGGCCATCTCAAGTTTTGTCTGGTAGTGGTATACATCTTGAGGAACACCCTGCAGGTATCCCTGTCCCATTGTCCTTTCATCGGCCCACCTGTAGATGCTGTCGTGGTCATGGAGAATAATGAAGAAATCGAGAATGGCCTGATCTATCTCGTCCATCGGTCCCGACTCTGGCATCGACTGGGGCGCATCGGCTGTAACGGGAGCCTGTTCCTCTCCACTCCATGGCTTGAGGGGAACAGAAGGATCAATTGCGGCAATAAACGCCGAGGGGACAAGAACCCTTCTTCCATCTGTCTCTATCACCATTCCTGTGACATTCCCTTTTTGATCCAGGGCAGGGGATCCGCTGTTTCCCGCGGGAGCCTCACCCGAAAGGGCGTACCTTTCCACCCCTCCTGGCCCCTGGTGGACCTCTGAAACTGACAGCTGCACAAAACCGTAGGTCCCATCCCTTACTGCTCCGCAGTGTATAACTGTCCCAGGGCTGATCCCTATCTGGGAAAAGGTGAGGCAGTTCCTTCCAGGGACCGAGACCTCTATAATTGCAACTCCCCTCTTTTCATCTACCGCCAGGATACCCCCGGAAACAACTTCCATGCCGTCCTGGAACCGTAGAGTTACCCTGGCTGCGTTCTTCAACAGATGGGCAGCTGTTACAGCCCTGCCCTCGGAGGCAGCGAGAAATGCCAGCCCCTTGCTCTCCTTTCCATCTTTTGTTTCAGCGGAAAGAACTGCAATGGACTGCATCGCCCTGGAAAGAGCGGCGGCATCCACCTGGGCTTCCGCCTTACGGTTCAGGGAGAAGACCACCCCGAACAGCAGGAAAACGAAAAGTGCGCCGATACCGATGGGTCTGGATCTCATCGCTTCCACCACTCCCGTGTTCCCGGTCCCGTGATATATACCGGAGAGGATAATGTTCCATAACAATCTTACATCAACCCCGTGGGTCCATGCATTTTTTGGTGCGCTGGGCAGTCTTATTGTCCTGACACCGCAAAAACTTTTCCAGCGGCAAGGTCAATATTGATGGGGTTGGGAGGCTTCTGTAACTTTGCCAGGAAAAGTTTGATAATGGATCAAGGAGTCCCTCGAAATTTCTTACTCCTTTATCTCAAAAAGCTGAAGTTCAGGGAAAACCATAGGCCATACAACCTGTTCCATAAACCATGTCAGTTCCTTTGCGATTTCTTGCCTGACATTGAAAAAACAACAATTCATACCTTGCGGGCTCTATCAACCGATAGGTGAGGAACGCTTAAGCGTTTATACCCGCCCAAAGGCTACCTTTAGGGGAAACCATCAATCATTTGCAAGAATTGAACAAACCCATTGGTCCTGGAACTTTCCACGGGCCCAGTCGCAATGGCGCAACAGTCCTTCAACCTCGAAACCAGGATTTTTCAGCACACCTAAAGACCTTTCGTTGCCGTCGGTTACGAAAGTGGGCCTCGGCGTATTCGGCGTTGTGAAAAAGTTGCAGTGTATAGTCCCTTGCATGAAGCACAGGGACAGGAACCTGGATCCTTCTGACCCTTTCGTTGGGCATACTGGCCTTGTTGTCAAAGGCTGCCCCGGAAGACCTCAACGAAGAAGGGTTCATGTAGTCGATGACCTCCGTCACAAGCGCCCTCTGTCCTGGAGAAAGGCCTGAGTATATCTCCCCGCTTGCCCCCATCAGCCCGATGAACTGTTTCCTGAAAAACCTTGTCAGGCTCCAGTACAGCAGGTCATGCTCGTATACTTTAACCAGGAGGTTGCCTTTTTTGTCAGCGCGTGCCTGGTCCCCCGCTGACGATGAAGACACCCCGCATGAGATCATTGCCACGGAGGAAACTCGTTCAGGGTACATGGCCGCGAACAACAGGGCCGAAGGTCCCCCATGAGACAGCGCAACCACCGCCACCTTGTCAATGCCTAAATTGTCCAGCAGGAAAGCGTATGCCCGGGCCTGATCATCAAAGGTGGCCCCTTCTGTGAAGGTGGACCGCAAATATCCGAACCGCAAAGGAACGATCCAGTGGAAATCATTCCCCAGGACCGAACGGACCATGATCTCCCCCTGGTCGAACCCTGGCCTCTTTGTGTGAACCCTTCCCTGGCCCACTCTCCCTTCTTGGGCTCCTTCCCTTCACCCCATATACTGCGGCGTTCTCAGAACAGGCTCCCTGCCCAGGAGCATCATTCCGAAATGATCGAAGACCTCTCCCGTTCTTTCATCACGGTCGTGCCATCGGGCCAGAAACTCTTTCTCCCTCAGCCATGTCCTTCGAAAAGATGACGGATCCTCGAATAGCAGAACTCCCTTTTTGTGCCCTATCAGAATGGCGTAGTGCCCGTCGTCGTAATCCTGCTCCCATTCTTTCAGGGTTTTGGGTCGCTCTGCCCAGGCTTGCAGCAGGACTATTACGGGGATCCCCTCGTCGATCTTCTTTTTAAGTTCCTTCAGGCTCCAACCCGAGCGAGCCTTGACATCGAATCCGTACCTGAACGCGGTCCTGATCATGCTGTATATACTGGTTCCTTCTTCGTCGGTGCCCAGGGTCTCCATGAGTTCATCCAGGCGGACCTCAACGCCGTAATAGGCCATCACTGTCTGAAGCGCCGTTGCGCCGCAATCGAAATCGAAGACCTGCCTGCCGTAATGAAGATCGATCAAGGGAACACCCCCTGTCAAGAAAAGGTCATGCATATTATAGATCCAGGGAAAACATGGTTCATCCTTAACCACTATCCCGGATCCCTTGATTCTTCTTCGTTCCCCGGGATGACTGCGCGAAGTATCTTGCAGTGCCTGTGTCTGCTTTTCCAAAAACAAGATTCCTCTCTTTGCGCTTCACAAGAAAACCCCGTCGGACGAGACGTTTGACGTGATAGGTGAGAAGTGAGAGGAAGGGGGTGTCATTTCGATATATAGCGCATGGCGGAGTGAGTCCTAAATCCGCAGGTTCGATCTCTTACGGAAGTGAAAAGACACTCAAACGGAGAAATGAACCGTTTTTGTTTCCCCGTTCTGTCTGTTTTGCCTCCTTTTCGGGTGGTTGAAGCTCTTCCCCCGTTTTGTGGGTAAACCCCATCTGCACGGAAGATGTTCTTCCGTGCAGATAGAGGACTATGGGAATGCCCCGCTCTTCTTCAGTCCGGCATGGACTGCAGCAGATCCAGCCTCTTCATGACCGAGGCGAAGAGCGTTCCTCCCCGGTCTCCGGTCCAGATCTTCAGCACGGTCCGCCTTCCGTGCTTCACTATTTTCCCAACCATGGTGTAGAGGAGATACCTGATTACTGTTCCTGGAACAGTCCAGAGAGGTTTTTTATTTTTCATGGTGCGGATTCAGGTTCATTAGGTAAATTGTTTTACAGGACGTTTCGAATACTGTGGTAGAATATTATAAGGATTACAGATATTCCTGAAAAAGGAGGAACGTCATATGGCTGTCGATAAAGTTACACCGCAGGATGTTTTCGAAAAGGTTCAGTCGGGAAAAGCTTTGCTTGTGTGCGCCTACGATTCTGAAGACAGGTTCAGGCAGGTACACCTGGAGGGAGCCCTTTCTTTAGGGGAATTCAAGGCGAAGGAGGGTGAGCTCGGCAAGGACAAGGAAATTGTCTTCTATTGCGCCTGACCGGCCGAGCAAACTTCCGCCAGTGTGGCGGAATCCTACAAGAAAAAGGGCTTCGAAAACGTCAAGGCTCTCAAAGGGGGAGTCTCCGCCTGGAAGGATGCCGGGTATCCCGTTGTTTGACCTGTAATCTTTCAGGGTGGGGCAACATTTTGGTTTCTCGGAAAAAGAAGCTTCTTCGGCAACGTGTCAGCCCGTAAGGAAAGGAACCATTACCACATAGTGGCCCGAATAACTTACAATGGCGTAAATGAATTTTATGAGGGGTATTGAATGCTTGTAGCGAAGTTGTTCGGGCCACCCTGTTTTTTTACAGAGATCGTGAAGTTTTATTCCCTTCACGTAGAACCTTATAGGTGTCAGACCTACACTTTTGACAAATCATGCTTTCCGGGCATTTAGAACCTTATAGGTGTCAGACCTACACTTTTGACAAATCATGCTTTCCGGGCATTTTGAATGATCCTCATCCAGTTTTTTGAGAGCAGGAAGCAATCTAAAGCAAGGGTCTTTGTCAAAAGTGTAGGTCTGACACCATATCGNNCAGAATCGTCCCGCACGTTTCGGCGCGAACCCTGGAAGTGGAGCTTGATCTTTCCACCGAGGCTGATTGACCCTCTCAACCGCCGATGATTTCGTTCAGCCCTTCTATGACGAGAGAAAGTTCTTCTTCGGTTATTCCGGTAATCTTTCCCTTTATGCGCTCTACAGAGAGAGTCCGCACTTGGCTGATCTTCACCCACGATTTTTTGGGAAGCTCTTCGTTAGAGAGCTCCAGTGTCAACGGGAAGGCCGCCCGCTGGGGCCGGCTCGTCAGTGCTACGGCAATGACCGTCCCAGAGCGCGAATTAAAAACGTCATGACTCAAAACGAGAACCGGCCTGAACCCGCCCTGTTCGCTTCCGGTCACAGGGTTCAGGTCGGCCCAATAGACGCTGCCCCTCAGTATTCCGGCCATTGGTCAAGCTCCGCCGACAATCCTTCTTCCGCCAGCGACTGCTCGAAAGCCGGGTCGAGCTTTGCGCACTCCGTCGCAAGCCTTCGTTTTTCCAGGCGCATGAGCTTTTCCGAAAGAGCCTCCTGGATCGCACGGCTCCTGTTGGGAAACACTCTGGATTCCACGAGCCTGTCGAGCCGCTTCAGGGTCTCGCTGTCCACGGTAATGCCGATCTTCGCGACTCCCATCTCCACCACCTCTGGTATGATATTATATCATACCCTTCGTAAGCTTTGCCTGCTTCCAGCCTGACAAGCGAAACAAAGTTGTTTTTCCGGGTTTCCCCTCAATCGGCACAAACAAAAATTCGCTCCCTTCTTCACGCAGTTTTTCCGATCGTGCTTACCGGTAATTTGGCGGATGCTTCACAGAAAGTCCAGCCGTAGGGTAAGAAACGTGCCGCAGGAGATGAGGCAAGCCACAGCAGCCGGCAGAACGCAGCAGGAAACTTCTCGAACACCGCCTTCTCTCATCTGCATGACGAGTACCTCCCAAACCCTCCTGAACGAAGCCCCGGGGCTGCATCTCCGGGGCCCCTTTGAGGTTCTCGGCGTCTCGTCTACTACTCAAGCCACTGTCCTATCCGGGCCGGCATCATTCCAGCTCGCGCCAGCGGACGACAAATAAATGACGGAGGCGGCATTTCAGACCCAAGTAAGACCGGATAACCGGCCTACCGACCCCAAGAGCCACACCTCCGTCTTCTCAATAATAAACCAACCCAAGGAGTCCGTCTAATGCAATAATTCAATGGTAGACACCTCTAAGGTTTCTTGCATTTCCCCCCTCACGCCACCGCCCATTCGTGAGAAAGAAGTTCGGCCTGCTCCAGGACGGTGAGGGTGGCTTTCTCCTGTTTGTCGGGCGGATAGCCGTATTTTCGAAGGATGCGCTTGACGATGACACGGAGATGGGCACGAACATTTTCGCGGAGTGTCCAGTCGATGGTGACGTTTTTGCGAACCGTCTCGACCAGTTCGCAGGCGATCTTGTGCAGAGTTTTATCTCCGAGGACCGCCACGGCGCTGTCGCTTGTTTCCAAAGCATCGTAAAATGCCAGTTCGTCCTCGTTTAGACCAAGATCCTCGCCGCGACGGTCGGCATCCTTCATCTTTTTTGCAAGGGCGATGAGTTCTTCGATCACCTGCGCCGCGTCGATGGAACGGTTCTGATAGCGCTTCAGCGTCTGTTCCAGCATTTCCGCGAATGATCTTGCCTGGACAGCGTTCTTGCGGCCTCTTGTTCGCAGTTCGCCCTTTAGGAGTTTTTGAAGCAGTTCCACCGCGAGGTTGCGTTGGGGCATGCCTCTGACCTCGGCGAGGAATTCGTCGGAGAGGATCGATATATCCGGTTTGTCCAGGCCTGCCGCCGCAAATATGTCCAGGACCCCTTCGGGGGCGACGGCCCTGGCGATGATCTGTCTTACGGCGTGATCGAGATCCTCCTCCGGTCGTGCATCCTGAGGAGCCCGTTTTGCAAGGTTCGCCTTTACCGCCTGGAAGAAGGCAACATCGTCGCGGATTTCAAGGGCCTTGTCGTCCGGCACCGCGAGTGCGAAAGCCTGCGAGAGCTCCTGGACCGCCTTCAGACAACGGTCCTTGCCGTTTTCCTGGGCGAGGACGTGTTCAAGTGCGGTAGGGAGAAGACCCAGCTTCTCCTGGGGAGTACCGGTTGACCAGAGCACCCAATCAAAACCGTGGAAGAGATCGCAGCAGACTTCGTATTTTTCAAGCATCACGAAAACAGCCTCGGCGTGATCAAGTGCCGTGCTTCCCTTGCCTCCGCTTTCGGTGTAGGTGCCCAACGCCGCCTTGAGATCCTGAGCAAGCCCGATGTAATCGACCACGAGGCCGCCAGGTTTGTCCCGAAATACGCGGTTGACCCGCGCGATGGCCTGCATAAGTCCGTGGCCACGCATGGGCTTGTCGGCGTACATGGTGTGGAGTGAAGGTGCGTCAAAGCCCGTAAGCCACATGTCCCTGACAATAACAACCTTCATCGGGTCCGACGGATTTCGGAAGCGTTTTGCAAGGGCCTCTCTGCGGGGCTTGTTTCGAATATGCTGCTGCCATTCGTGCGGGTCTGACGCCGAACCTGTCATCACGACCTTGATCTCGCCCCTGCCGTCTCCATCGTTGTGCCAGCGTGGGCGAAGCGCCGCTATCCTGCGGTAGAGTTCCACGCATATCCGTCTGCTCATGCAGACTATCATCGCCTTGCCTTCGAGAACCTCCAGGCGGTTCTCGAAGTGGTCGACGATATCGCGGGCCACCATGTCTAGTCTTTTGTCCGACCCGACGATCGCCTCAAGCTGAGCCCATTTTGATTTCAGTTTTTCCTTGCGCTCGATCTCCTCGCCCTCGGTAACTTCCTCGAAGTCGGGGTCTATCCTGGGGCGCTCATCCTCATCCAGTTCCAGTTTTGCGAGGCGGCTCTCGTAATAGATAGGCACCGTCGCGCCGTCATCGACGGCCCGCTGGATGTCGTAAACGCTTATGTAGTCGCCGAATACGGCGCGCGTGTTTGCATCGGTCTTTTCTATCGGAGTACCGGTAAACCCAATGAATGAGGCGTTGGGAAGCGCATCTCGCATGTGTCTCGCGAATCCGTCGATGAAATCGTACTGGCTCCTGTGTGCTTCGTCAGCAATTACGACGATGTTGCGCCGGTCGGAAAGCATTGGGTGGCGGTCTCCTTTTTCTTCGGGGAAGAACTTCTGGATCGTCGTAAAGACCACTCCGCCGGCCTCTACTGAAAACTTATGTCTCAGATCAGCCCGGTTTTCCGCCTGCATGGGCGGCTGGCGCAGAAGGTCGCGGCAAAGTGAGAACTTGTCGAAGAGCTGACCGTCCAGGTCGTTCCGGTCGGTGAGAACAACTATAGTCGGATTTCCCATATCAGGTTCGCGGACTATGCGCCCGGCGTAAAATGCCATGGTAAGGCTCTTGCCGGAGCCCTGGGTGTGCCACACGACGCCTATCCGTCTGTCGCCGTATTGAGAGTTTTGCCCCTTGTTCGTGTTGTACCTTTTCAGGTCTGACGCAACACGGCATGAATGATCGCTTGTTGCCATGGATGCGCGAAGCGTCTCCTCGACCGCTGCCTGAACTGCGTGAAACTGATGATACCCTGCCATCTTCTTGGAGATTTTTCCGCTGCCGTCATCCTCAAATACTATGAAGTCCCGAATAAAGGTCAAAAAACGGTTTCTATCAAGAAGACCCTGGATCACCACCTGCAGTTCGGGGATATGTGGGCCTGCCAGGGACTCGCCGGTGATCGTTCGCCAGGGTTTGAACCACTCCCTCTCACCCGTCAGCGTGCCGACACGAGCCTCGGTCCCATCCGAAACGACGAGAAGTTCGTTCATGGCAAAAAGCATCACGCTCTTGCCTTTCCTGGAACCTGCCTCTTATCGTTCTTCTCCTGTGAATTTTGTCCCTCCAAAAACCGGGGGTTGACAATAGGTGTATAATGTGAGGACATTAAAGAGGACATTAAAAGGGATATTGAAAGGGACTTTAAGGGGGACGTTCATTGAACACTGTTTCAAGCAGGGATCTCAAGAACAACCCTGGAATTCTTTCCGATTCTGATGTGACCTTAGTGTTATCCAGATCAAAACCGATGGCCGTATGCGTGTCGGTATCGGAAGGTGAGGATGTGATCTCCCTTGCCGACACGATCCTACGAATGAGGGCACAGACGGCCCTTGAAAAGGCGCGCCTCAAGGCAAGAAGCAAAGGGACAGGGATGATCGATGAAAAAGAAATAGAGAAGGAGATACTTTCCCAGAGGAATTACCGGGGAAAGGAGAAGAAGGATATATGAGTTACTTCGTTCTCGATACCCATGTCATGGTCTCAGGTTTCCTGAGTTCTGACAGCGCGGCAGGGATGATACTGAACGAACTGGTTAACATGTCCATCGCTCTTATCCTGGATTCGCGGATATACCTTGAATACAGGGACGTTCTTGAAAGACCTCGCTTCCGCCTTTCTCCATCTCTTGTCGAGCCGGTGCTTGCCCTGGTGAAGGCAAAAGGAATGTGGATCTCTCCACAGAGATACAACGGCCCCCTGATCAGCGAAGGAGACCGCCCTTTCGTGGAGGCCGCCCTTTCGGCAGGAGTGCCTGTAATTTCCAGGAGCGAAGTTTTTACTTCGGCTGCAGGCCCTCTCACTGTTCTGTCTCCGGAAAAGTTTTTGAGCTGTGAGGTGTGAGTCGTAAGGCGGAAAATACCGAGCCATAACCTTTGCACCACACGTAAAGCAGGGAAAAGACAAAAAAGTGCAAGGGCGGAGGTGTGGAAGAGGTACAGGGAAGGAGGAGGATCAGATTGAGTTGGAGCGCAATGGAAAAGATGGATAATGCTTTGGATTCAGTAGACTGGCAGGATTGGGATAAAGGTCTTTATGGTGGTGATCAGTTTCATATCAAGGACCAGTTTTTTGAAAGCTTTCCGGGGGTTACAGTAAGTCATCAGTATCTGGACGGAGACCGATTTTTAAGGAATATCGTAGAACTGCGCGCAAGTGACCTGCATCTGAAAGCAGGTTTCCCCCCCATTTTCCGCATGGAGAACCTGAAGCTTCATGTAGCGGAGAACATGGATCCCCTGGCAGAGGCTGAAATTGCCGGCTTTATTGAAAAACTGCTTGATGAAAGAACTTTTGAGGACCTGCAGAATGGACACGAGATAGATTTTGCCCATGCGCTGCAGAACGGGGAAAGATTCCGGATGAACGCATTCCTTTCAATGGGATCCCCGTCACTTAGCGTCAGGCATATCAAGTCTGCGATCCCTTGTCCCGATGAGCTCGGGATCCCCAGGATAATGAGAAAACTGGCACAATCCAAAAGCGGACTGATCATTGTTACCGGACCGACAGGAAGCGGCAAGTCAACTACAATGGCATCTCTCGTCGAGGAGATAAACCTTCACAAGAACGTACACGTGGTAACTCTCGAGGATCCGATCGAGTACGTCTTCCACCCTAAAAAGGCCTTGATAAACCAGAGAGAGATGGGAAAGGATTCAAAGAACTTCAGCCAGGCCCTGAAAAAGGTCCTGAGGCAGGATCCTGATGTCATCATGATAGGCGAGATGCGGGACCTGGAGACCATTGCTCTGGCGATAACTGCCGCGGAAACGGGACACCTGGTATTTGCCACTCTTCACACGCGGGACGCGGCAAGCGCCATAGAGCGGATCGTCGACGTGTTCCCGGGAGTTCAGCAGGAACAGATCAAGGCTGAACTTTCCAACACTCTTTTGGGAATATGCTGCCAGCAGCTTCTGCCCGGGATAGATGGGGGAAGGATCCTGGTGACGGAAATGCTGGTGGGGACAAATGCCGTAAGGAACAGGATCCGTTCCGGAGGAACACAGCAACTCCGCAATATCATCATGACCGGCCCCAGGGACGGTATGTTCACCTTTGAACAGAGTCTGGCAGACCTTGTGAGGGATAGGCAGATCTCTTACGAGACCGCAGTGGGCCACTCGATAGATGTGAAAGAACTGAACAGGTTTTTGGAGACAGCGTAAGGGAAGGGCGCAAATATACAAAACATGAGGAAGATCAGAATATTGAGACGGTAGAGGGTAAATGTGACGAAAGATCTAAACAACGACCAAATCTGGCAACACAAACAAGGTCCCTCATTGAATCGTTTCTGGACAAGGCGCCCCGAGCGCATAGCCCCGAGTAGATCCTCGAGGGATATCAACTGGGCAGGCTTGGCTATGACCTGGCTGGCTTAAGGCCAGCGTAGTTAAGAACGCAGACGAAGAACCCCGGACTTTGTGAGGGGTACCGCAGAGGGTTTCTTTAGGGAAACCAAAGGCATCAGTGTATCTGCAATGATATTTGATAGTATCATTAATCAAACCGAATCATGACAGCAGGAAGACATTATACCCCTGGTCATTGAAGTATCCAGTGAATTGCGGCGGTAGAACGTCAATAGAGTCTGAAGCCTGTCGTCAGGATTTTGAAGGATACCAGCCAGAGGGGAAATGTGAGACTGAAATAATCCATACATAAATACCTTTTATCACGTCTGCGAATTGCTAAATCTTTATTCAAGTATGGCGATTGTCTTTTTTTGGTTTATAATTGCCTGTACAAAAGTATTGTTATAATTTAATTTTTGTAGCATTTCTGGTTCGGAATAAGATTTCGGGGAGGTTGTCATGCCGCGAGGCGAAGGTTTTATCTTTAACAACCAGTTTCAAACTGCCATGGACGAGAAGGACGCAATTCTTTCCGAGAGAATTATCAGCGATATCAGCGGTGTGCTCTCAGTCTCTGACCTGTCCGGGGAAGGCTTCAGGGATAGACTTAAACAACGTTTATCCTCCCTGGAATCGGTTTCCGGAGAATGCCCTCTCTCCCTGGTGCTGACTGACCCTAAAGGCTGGATCGTTTTCTGCAACGACAGGACAACCAGAATTTTCGGTTTCAGCAGGGAAGAGATGGATTCCAAAAGACTTCAGGAACTATGGGACCCGAGTCTTTGGGGCATTCCTGAAAGCCTTTTTGCAGACCTTAACAAGGGCCTTACTCCCCGCTTTGACGGGAATATCGTCATGCAGGGCAAGGCCGGCAATTCAATAGAATCATCAATAGCCATCCATCCCTTGCGCAATAAAGGCAAGACCGGGCACTTTCTCTTTATCATTCACACCCTGTCGGGGACAAGCAAATCACCGCCGGAGCCATCCGCGAATGGTTCCGCTGCTGAGGCTTCATTTGTGGGAGGCAACCCAAAGACACCCTGGCTCGACGAAGTGATAGAGGAAGACAAAGGTCCGGTAACTGAAGATCCTGGCTGGGACGAAGAGATCGAAGAAATTCTTGTTGACGGCTCGTCTTTTGTCGACCAGCCAGTGTATGACAGGTTCCCTCCTGTTCCGGTAGGCTTCCCGAGGCTTGACGGGAACCGGTTCCTCCAGAACATTATCGACCTGGGGGCAAGCGATCTTCACATCAAGGTAGGTTTCCCCCCTATCTTCCGGATGGAAAACCTTCAACTCCACGTGGCGGGCAACATGGAACCCCTGGAAGAAAAGAGCGTCGCTTCTTTTATTGAGAACCTGCTTGGCAGTGAGCTTTTCAATGAGCTTAACGCGGGGCGTGAGATAGATTTCGCCCACGCTATGCCGAATGGCGAACGCTTCCGCATGAATGCCTTTCTTTCAATGGGATCCCCGTCACTTAGCGTCAGGCATATCAAATCTGCGATCCCTACCCCCACCCAGCTCGGAGTGCCTTGGGTGTTGAGAAAACTCGCCAGGAGCACCAGCGGGCTTATCATTGTAACCGGACCAACCGGGAGCGGCAAATCAACAACCCTGGCATCCCTCATTGAGGAGATAAACTTCCACAAGAATGTCCATATCGTTACTTTGGAGGATCCCATTGAGTATGTTTTCCACCCCAAAAAAGCCCTTATTAACCAGAGGGAGATCGGCAAGGACTCCAGGAGTTTCGGCCATGCGCTCACAAAGGTCCTGAGGCAGGATCCCGACGTTATCATGATAGGAGAGATGCGGGACCTGGAGACCATCTCCCTCGCGGTTACAGCCGCAGAAACGGGTCACCTGGTCCTCGCAACACTTCACACCAGGGATGCCGCCAGCGCCCTAGAACGAATAGTTGACGTGTTTCCCGGCGTCCAGCAGGAACAGATAAAGGCAGAGCTTTCTAATACCCTGCTTGGAATTTGCTGTCAACTGCTTATTCCAAAGACCGGAGGCGGCAGGATCCTTGCCACTGAAATGCTTGTTGGGACCAGTGCAGTCCGGAACAGGATCCGCACAGGGGGAGCGCATCATCTGCGGAACATCATCATGACAACGCCCAAGGACGGGATGTACACCCTGGAACAAAACCTGGCGACCCTTGTAAAGGAACGGCTAATATCCTACGAGACCGCCGTGGGTCATTGCCTGGACGTAAAAGACCTGAACCGTTTCCTTGAGGTTTCCAGAACACCCCTTCAGGATTCTCGAAAAGATTAGGGAGATCAATGGAATTATCACTGATCATCTCACCTGAGAACACAAAGAAGGGGCTTCCTTTCGGAAGCCCCTTCTCATTTACCTTGCAGGCTGGTTATCTAGATCTCCACTATCCTGCCAAGACCCCTGGCTATGGCCTTCCCGTAAATAAGATCCGCCGTAAGGACGTCGTGGCTGGCTATGCCCATAAGGACCGCACCCCGCCTCCCCTTCAGTTCAGCCTTTTTCTTTCCGGAACAAAGATGCCCCATATCCCCGAATATCTGGCTTTCGGTCGGGTATCCATTCTGGAAGTAAGCCCCGTGCTCTTGCGTCCAGAGGTACTGGTTCATGTCATCGCATACGAAAGCTGTCGCTTTGGACATGACTTCGGCATCAAAAGCCGAGTCGTAGTCCACTGCAATAGCAAGCATCTCATCTTTGAGCCATTCATTTTTCACAAACCTGTCGGGATCAGCCACTATCGGGGTACATGTAACGACCACGTCGGCATCCCTGACGGTTTCTTCTACGGTACCGCAGGCCACTATCTCGGTGTCTTTCAGGTCTTGTTTTACAAGGCTGGTGTATTTTGCGATCTGGGGCTGGAACTTGTCGTAGACCTTTACCTTTTTGAGTTTCGGAAGAGCGGCGGAAATGGCAACAGTGTTGGTTCTACCCTGAACCCCAAGGCCTACTACGGCGAGGGTTTCGGAATCGGGATCGGCCATGTGCTTTGCGCAGACCCCGGAAGCGGCTCCTGTCCTCCAGGCGGTGATCCAGTTGGCGTCCATGATCGTTCTCACAAAACCGGTTTCAGGGTCATTGAGGCACATGATACCCGAGATATACGGCAAACCTTTTGCCTGGTTGATCGGAAAACCTGAAACCCACTTGATCCCGGCAACGTCAGCTTTCCCCCCGGCGTAGCAGGGCATGGCATGGATAAAACAATCCTTCCGGGGGTGGATACCTATCTTGGCCGGCATCTCCATGTTCCCCTCCCCCTTCAGCGCAAACCCTTTTTCCACTACGTCCATGACCTCGTTGACAGGGATCTTCAACGATTCGATCTCCTTCTGAGATATAAGCATTACTTCCATATGAATGCACCCCCCTTTAAGTTATCGATCTGTCTATGCGAGATCGATGATGTCTATGTCTTCCCTCAAGAAAAGGTTCTGGCTGTGTGAGTAATTCTCAAACTCTCGAAGTGCTTCCCTCATCTTTTCCGGGCTTCTGAAATAAAAGGCCGTCAGAAGACAGTGATTCAAGGCGAAGGCCCCCGCACAGGGGTCAATAAATGAAAGGAACTTCATCGGAGCCTCAAGCAGGATGTCCGAACAGGCCGCAAGCGGGGAAAGAAAACTGTCGGTAACCCCTATGACGGGAACACCCCTTTTCTTCAGGTACAGGGCGATCTTCTGGGTCGCAGCCGGATATCTGGGGAAGCTGTAGATTATCGCTGCGTCCTCCTTTCCGGCATTCTGTATCTGTCCGAAAAGATTTTCCCCCGCCCTGGTTATGAGGTGGACTCCCCCTCTGAGGGTCCCGAGAAAGTAGTACATATATTCTGCGTGGCAGATGTTTGCCAGGAAACCGATAATGAATATCCGGCTTTTCCCTGCCAGCAGATCCACCGCATCCTGAAGTGACTGTTCATCAAGCCTTCTCTTCATTTCCCCCAACACGTGGAACTCAAGGGACAGGACTCTCTGGGAAAGTGATTCTTCGCTTTCGTCAAGGTCGGCAGCATAACGGTATATGGATCGTATCCTGGCTCGCACTGTATCCTGAAGGGCTACCTGGAACTCGGGAAAACCCTTGAAGCCCAGTTTGGCCGCCAGTCTTATGACCGTGGGATT